>NZ_JBIAKV010000008.1:0-22229 GCF_042872705.1 Micromonospora sp. NPDC005203
ATCGCCTTCGCGGAATACCGTTCGGCTGGAGCCGCGTCGCGCCACTCGCCGAGAGGCGACCTGCACACCGACACCAGCGCCGCCCCCGGCCCACACGGCCGGGGGCGGCGCTGTCTGTGCCCACCTGTCGGTCCGGGAGCGGCATAATCGCTCGGGTGACCGGTTCTCAGCCCTGGCCCGAGCAGTCTGGTTTGCTCGTACTCCCCAGCGGGGTGACGGTACGCGGGCGTCGCGTCGCCGCGGTGACGTCGCCCGCCGACTTCGCCCTGCTGTTGGCTCCCGGCCCGGTTCCGGCGTGGCCGCACCCGCGGATCCGGTGGCCCGATTTCTGGGTGCCGACCGATGGGGCGGACGCCCTCGATGCTCTGCGGGCGGCGTTGCGGCGCGCCCACGACGGCGCCCGCGTCGAGGTGGCCTGTCGGGGTGGGGTGGGGCGTACCGGGACCGCGCTGGCCGCGTTGGCGATCCTCGACGGCCTGCCGGCCGAGCGGGCGGTGCCCTGGGTCCGGGAGGGTTACCACCCCAAGGCGGTGGAGACGCCCTGGCAGCGGCGCTGGCTGCGCCGCGTCGCCTGACCGCCTCCGACGCCCGCCGCGCGGGCCTGCCTCCGTCGGGCCTGCCTCCGTCGGGCCTGCCTATGTCGGGCCTGCCTCCGTCGGGCCTACCTATGTCGGGCCTGCCTCCGTCGGGCCTACCCTGTCGGGCCTACCCTGTCGGGCCTACCCTGTCGGGCCTACCCCTGTCGGGCCTACCCCTGTCGGGTCACCGCCGGTTCGTCGACGTACTCGCGCAGGTGGGTGGCGGTCAGTGTGTCACCACGGGCGACCAGGTCGGCGGGCGTGCCGGTGAAGACGATTTGGCCGCCGTCGTGGCCGGCGCCCGGCCCCAGGTCGATGAGCCAGTCCGCGTGGGCCATGACGGCCTGGTGGTGCTCGATGACGATCACCGTGTTGCCGGCGTCGACCATCCGGTCGAGCAGGGCCAGCAGTTGGTCCACGTCGGCCAGGTGCAGGCCGGTGGTGGGTTCGTCCAGCACGTAGGTGGTGGTCTTCTCCGCCAGGTGGATGGCGAGCTTGAGTCGTTGCCGTTCCCCGCCGGACAGGGTGGTCAACGGTTGGCCGAGGCTGAGGTAGCCCAGCCCGACGTCGACCAGCCGGCCGAGGATGAGGTGCGCCGGACCACCCGGGAAGAACGCGTACGCCTCGGTGACCGACATGGCCAGCACCTCGCTGATGTTCTTGCCGCGCAGCGTGTACGTGAGCACCTCGTCGGTGAAGCGTCGACCCTCGCAGCGTTCGCAGACGCTGGCGACGCCGGCCATCATCGCCAGGTCCGTGTAGATCAGCCCAATTCCCTTGCAGGCCGGGCAGGCGCCCTCGGAGTTGGCGCTGAACAGGGCCGCCTTGACGCCGTTGGCCTTCGCGAAGGCGGTACGGATCGGGTCGAGCAGCCCGCTGTAGGTGGCCGGGTTGCTGCGCCGGGACCCGCGGATGGGGGACTGGTCCACGATGACCACCCCGGACCGGCCGCGCAGCGACCCGTGGATCAGTGAACTCTTGCCGGAGCCGGCCACGCCGGTGACCACGGTGAGCACGCCGAGCGGGATGTCCACGTCCACGTCACGCAGGTTGTGCAGGTCGGCCTGGCGGATGGCGAGCTGCCCGGTCGGTGGGCGTACCTGCTCGCGCAGGGTCACCCGGTGGTCCAGGTGCCGGCCGGTGAGGGTGTCGGAGCGGCGCAGCGTGGGCACGTCGCCGGTGAAGCAGATCCGGCCGCCGTCGGTGCCGGCCCCGGGCCCGAGGTCGACGACGTGGTCGGCGATGGCGATGGTCTCCGGCTTGTGCTCGACCACCAGCACCGTGTTGCCCTTGTCGCGCAGTCGCAGCAGCAGGTCGTTCATCCGGGCGATGTCGTGCGGGTGCAGGCCGACGGTGGGTTCGTCGAAGACGTACGTGACGTCGGAGAGGCTGGAGCCGAGGTGCCGGACCATCTTGACCCGTTGCGCCTCACCGCCGGAGAGGGTGGCCGACTCCCGGTCCAGGCTGAGGTAGCCCAGACCGATCTCGACCAGGGACTCCAGCAGGTCGCGCAGGTTGGCGATCAGTGGTGCGACCCCCGGGTCGTCGATGCCGCGCACGACAGTCGCCAGGTCGCTGATCTGCATCGCCGAGCAGTCGGCGATGGTGCGTCCGGCGATCCGCGACGACAGGGCCGCCGCGTTGAGTCGGGTGCCGCCGCAGTCGCCGCAGGTGGTGAAGGTGACCGCCCGGTCGACGAAGGCGCGGATGTGCGGTTGCATCGACTCGCGGTCCTTGGCCAGGTAGAGCCGCTTGACCTTGACCACCAGGCCTTCGTACGTCCAGTTGTTGCTGCCTACCTTGATCTTCGTGGACGGCTTGTGGAGGAAGTCCTCCCACTGTTGCGGGGTGAAGTCCTGGAGTTTGACGTCCGGGTCGAACAGGCCGGAGCCGGCCATCGTCTGCCAGTACCAGGAGTCGACGGCGAAGTTCGGCACGGTGATGGCGCCGTCGTTGAGGGAGCGCTCGACGTCCACCAGCTCGTTGATGTCGAGGTCGGAGACGCGGCCCAGCCCCTCGCAGGTGGGGCACATGCCCTCGGGCAGGTTGAAGCTGAACGCCCCGGCACCGCCGATGGACGGCTGGCCGAGCCTGCTGAAGAGGATCCGCAGCATGGCGTACGCGTCGGTGGCGGTGCCGACGGTGGAGCGGGAGTTGACCCCCATCCGCTCCTGGTCGACGACGATGGCCGCGCTGAGGTTGCGCAGCGAGTCGACGTCCGGCCGGTTGAGGTTCGGCATGAACGACTGGAGGAACGCGCTGTAGGTCTCATTGATCATGCGCTGGGACTCGGCGGCGATGGTGCCGAAGACCAGCGACGACTTGCCCGAACCCGAGACGCCGGTGAAGACGGTCAACCGGCGTTTGGGGATGTCGACCGAGACGTCGGCGAGATTGTTCTCCCGCGCCCCGCGTACCTCGATCATGTCGTGGCTGTCGGCGGCGGACCATGCTGGCTGCGACATGCGAACCCTTCACGGAGTCGTGGCGGGACTCTGCCCCGCCGATGCTGGCGGGTTCTATTGTCTCATTCATGCACATGTAGAGACTTTCGTCGAGAACCAAGCGCACGACGTGGCAGTACGTCCGGGAAAGTCTCAAATCACGTCGTAAGCGGTACGGTGGCTCGCGTGGACATCTCCCCGAAGGATCGACTCCGGGCCGTGGACCTGGCGGCCACCGTCGGGATCTCGGTGCAGCAGGTGCGCAACTACGTCGAGCAGGGTGTGCTGCCCCCGGCGCGGCGGACCGAGAGCGGCTACCGGATCTTCACGACCGCGCACGCCCGGGCGCTGAGCGTCGCGCGACGGCTGGCCGAGGGGCACGGCTGGAGCCGCGCCCGGGAGATCATGGCGGCGGTGCATCGGGGTGACCTCCCGGCGGCCCTGGCCGCGCTCGACGGCGGTCACGCCGAGCTGGACCGGGAACGCGCCGAGATCCGCCGGGTGCTCGGCGCCTTCGAGACCGTGCTGGCCAGCCCATCGTTGGCCCGACCCGCACCACGCCGCGCCGCCCGCATCGGCGAGGTCGCCGCCCTGGTCGGGGTCCGAACCTCCCAGCTTCGGCTCTGGGAGCAGCGTGAACTGCTGCGGCCGGGCCGCGCTCCGGGCACCAACTACCGGGTGTACGACGAGGTGGAACTACGCGCCGCGCAGGTCATCGCGTTGCTGCGCCGGGGCGCGTACCCGTTCGAGATCATCGAGGCGGTGCTGGAGGAACTACGGACCACCGGCAGCCCCCAGCGCGTCCGCGCCGAACTGGCCCGCCGCGAGCAGGACCTGCACATCCGCAGCCTGCGCCGGCTGCGGGGCACTGCCGCCCTGCACGACTACCTGCGCGGTGGCGGCGAGGCGGGTTGACCGACCCGTCCCACCGAGCGATCTTGTTGGCTAGGGTCGGGCACATGAGAGCTGCACTGCTGGCGGCCACGGCGTCCGCCGTCCTGCTCGCTCCCGCGCCGGTCGCCGCCGCGGGAGCGTCCGCCGGGGCAACCGTGCGCTGCCCGCGGGTGCCGGCCCCGGCGGTGTCCCGCCCGCCCCGACCCGCACCCCCGCCCGCCGTTCCCGCGCAGCGGGTGGTCGGCGGCGCGGCCCTGGACACGACCGGCCTGGTCGTGCCGGCCGACGCCCCCGCGCCACCGGCGATCACCGCCACGTCGTGGCTGGTCGCCGACCTGGACAGCGGCCAGGTGCTCGGCGGCTGCGGCCCACACGAGTACGGCACCCCGGCCAGCGTGCAGAAGCTCCTGTTGGCGGCCACGATGCTGCCTCGGTTGGACCCGAAGCAGACGGTGACCGTCACCGAGGACGACATGCACATCGAGCCCGGCTCCTCCGCCGTGGGACTCGTCGCGGGCGGTCGGTACACCATCGAGACCATCTGGCTCGGGCTGCTGCTCAACTCCGGCAACGAGGCTGCCAACGCGCTGGCCCGGCTCGGCAGCGGGACGGACAGCGCCGCCGGCGTACGCGCGATGAACGAGCAGGCCCATCACCTGGGCGCGCTGCAGACACACGCGGTCACCCCGTCGGGGCTGGACGGCAAGGGGCAGTTCACCAGCGCGTACGACCTGGCGCTGATCGCCCGGGCCTGCTTCGCCGACCCGACCTTCCGCCGGTACGCGCTGACCGAGCAGACGCAGATTCCCACCCAGCCGGCGCAGCGCACCAAGGGTTTCCAGATCCAGAACGAGAACCAACTCATCTACCGGTACCCGGGCGCGCTCGGCGGCAAGACCGGCTTCACCGATCTGGCCCGGCACACCTACGTGGGCGCGGCGGAACGCGGCGGGCGGCGGCTGGTGGTGACCCTGTTGGGTGCCGAACCGGCGCCGCTGCGCGGCTGGGAGCAGGGCGCGACACTGCTGGACTGGGGCTTCACGCTGCCCCGGGACGCCTCCGTGGGCCGGCTGGTCGAAGCGGGGGAGTTGACCGCCACCGCGTCGGCGACGCCGTCCACGCTGGCCGCGCCCGGTGCGCCCCGGCCGGCGGCGGCCAGCGGACCCGCGCGTACCGGCTCGGGGTGGTTGTGGTCGGTGACCGCGGTGAGTGGCGCGGGCGTGCTGGCGCTGTTGGGTGGGCTGCTGTGGCGGCGTCGCCGTCGGCTGCCCTGAGCCGCTGACTGGCCGGACGGATCGACATCGGGCGCTGGCCTCCATAGACTCCGGTCTTTCTGGCACCACAAGTCCAGGAGGATCACCGTGTCGAGTGAACTCGAACCGCACCGCGGCGTGGCGGCACCCCGCCGGCCGGTGCACGTCCTGTCCCGCCTCGCGGGGGTGACCGCGCTCGCCGGGGCGCTCGTCGTCGGGGCGTCCCCGAGCGCGGTCGCCGCGCCCGCCGCCCCCGAGGGCGCTTCCACCGCCGCGGACGCCACCACCCGACCGCCGCGCACCACCCACGGCCCGTGCGCGTACACCGAGACACCCGACGAGCCCGCGGCCCGGCCGGTGCCGCTGCCGCCCGACCCACGGCGCACCCCGGCCCGGGGCAGCGTCCGGGTGACCCTGTCGACCAACCACGGACCGATCGGGTTGACACTGGACCGGGCCGCCGCACCATGCACCGTACAGAGCTTCCTGCACCTGGTCGGCAAGCGTTTCTACGACCGCACCCCGTGCCACCGGCTGACCGCGTACCCGACGCTGAGCGTGCTGCAGTGCGGTGACCCGTCGGGCACCGGCGAGGGCGGCCCGGGCTACCGGTACCGCGACGAACTGCCGACCGACCTGCCGCCGGCGCCCACCGACCCGACCGGGGAACGCCGGGTGTACGCCCGGGGCGTGCTGGCGATGGCCAACGCGGGGCCGGACACCAACGGCAGCCAGTTCTTCCTGGTCTACGCCAACTCGGCGCTGCGTCCCAACTACACGATCTTCGGCGAGGTCGACGCGGCCGGTGTGGCCACCCTGGACCGGATCGCGGCCGGGGGAGTGGCGCCGACCGCCGAGGACCCGGCACCGGTCGACGGCGCGCCCGCGCTGCCGGTGACCATTCGCAAGGCCGTCCGCGCGCACCACCACCATTGAGCACGCGGCGCGGTGGGCGGCCCCTCGGCCGCTCACCGCGCCAGCCGGGTCAGCCCGGCGACCGAAATTCTCGAAAGCAGATCGGAACTGGTTCGACCGGTTACCGACCCAGTTCCGACCTCACGACGGGCTGGGCGACCCGGACGGCGGGGCGGTGCTGTCGCGGACGACCAGTTCCGTGGCGAGTTCCACACGGGGCGAGTCGATGCCCTCACCCTGGGCCAGGCGCAGTACGGTCCGGGCCGCCAACCGTCCCATCTCGACCAACGGCTGCCGCACCGTGGTCAGCGGTGGCGATGCCCAGCGGGCCTCCGGCAGGTCGTCGAAGCCGACGACGCTCACGTCGTCCGGCACCCGCAGCCCGCGCCGCCGGATGGCCTCGTAGACGCCGAAGGCCATCTGGTCACTCGCGGCGAAGATGCCGGTCGGCGGGTCGGCGAGGTCGAGCAGCGCGGTCGCACCGGAGAACCCGGAGGCGTGGTAGAAGTCGCCCGGGTAGATCAGCGCGTCGTCCACCGGCACTCCGGCGCTCTCCAACCCGGCCCGGTAACCGTCGAGCCGCGCCCGGCTGCACAGCAGGTGCGTCGGCCCCGCCACCAGGCCGATGCGCCGGTGCCCGATCGCCAGCAGGTGCTCGGTCGCGGCCATTCCGCCGGCCCAGTTGGTGGCACCGATCGTCGGCACGTCCATGGCCGGAACACCGGCCGGGTCGACGACCACCACCGGCACGTTGAGGCGGCGCAGTTGCGCGTGCAGCGGCGGGCTGAGGTGCGAGGTCACGAAAATGACCCCGTCGGTGGCGCGGGTGCGCAGGTTTTGCAGCCACTGCCGGGCGGCGGTGGGCTGCCGGTGGATCGCGGAGACCACCGTGCCGACTCCCGCGCCGTGCCCGACATCCTCCACGCCCCGGATGATTTCCACGGCCCAGGGGCTGTCCAGGTCGTTGAAGACCAGGTCGACGAGGCCGGCGCGGCGAACGCTGCGGCTGGTGCGTCGCCGGTAGCCATGGTGGCGCAGCAACTCCTCGACTCGCTCCCGGGTGTCCGGTGCGACATCGGAGCGACCGTTGAGGACCCGTGACACGGTCGGCACCGACACCCCGGCTTCCCGTGCGATCGCGGTGATGGTCACCCTGCGTCCGTCGTCCGCGCCCACCCGCGTCTCCTTCACCGAGCCGGAAGAACGACCACGAGACGTCGTCAACCGAGGATCCCGGAACGGTGTGCCCGTTCCACGCGTCATCTTGCCTCACCGACGGGGGTTGACGACATGCCAGGTCGGTTCTAGCGTTCGGCGAAGTTGCGGAATGTTTCCGGAACTTCGTCGACCGGGGACGGCATGTACACCGATCTACCTGAGGAACAGCTGCGTGACTACCGCGGCGTCGTCACGGAGCCGGCGGACTTCGACGACTTCTGGGCCGACACCCTGACCGAGGCCCGGCGTGCCGGCTGGCCGGTGCGGGCCGAGCCGGTCGCGACCGAGTTGGACAGCATCGACGTGTTCGACGTGACCTTCGCGGGTTTCGCCGGCCAGTCCGTGCGGGCCTGGCTGCGGGTGCCCCGCGGCGCCGACACGGCGTTGCCGACGGTGGTCCAGTTCGCCGGCTACGGCGGCGGGCGCGGGCACCCGCTGGAGAACCTGCTCTGGGCCGCCGCCGGGTTCGCGCACCTGCAGATGGACACCCGGGGGCAGGGTTCGGGTTGGAGCCGGGGCGACACCCCGGACCTCGGCGCGGCCGGGCCGGAGGCGCCCGGCGTCACCACCCGGGGCATCGCCGACCCGAAGACCTACTACTACCGGCGGCTGATCACCGACGCCGTCCGGGCGGTGGACGCCGTCCGGACCCTGCCGCTCGTCGATCCGACCCGGGTGGCGGTGCTCGGGCACAGCCAGGGTGGAGGGCTGGCGCTGGCGGCCGGCGCGTTGGCACCCGGGGTACGGGCGGTGGTCGCGTTCGTGCCGTTCCTCTGTGACATCCCGCGCGCGGTGGTGACCACCGCCGCCCGCCCCTACCGGGAGATCCGCGACTACCTGGCGATCCACCGGGACGCCGAGGAGCGGGTGCTGACCACCCTCGCGTACGTCGACGGGGTCAACTTCGCCCGCCGCTGCCCTCGCCCGGCGCGGTACTCGGTGGCGTTGATGGACGAGATCGTCCCGCCGTCGACGGTCTACGCGGCGGCCAACGCCCACGCCGGGCCGAGCGAGTTGGCGGTGTGGCGCTACAACGGCCACGAGGCCGGCGGAATCGACGACGACGAGTCGGCGCTGGTCTTCCTGCGCGCACACCTGACCGAGAGCTGACCGGGGCACGTGCCGAGCGGGGCCGACCCGGAACGGGTGCATCCGGCCCGCGCCGCCGGCCCGGCTGATAGACAGGAGAGGTGGGTCACCGGATCGCCGTCGCGCTCGTGGTCGCCGCGCTGCTCGGCGGTTGCTCGCGGCCGGAGCCCCGCCCCACGCCGGCCGCGCCCCCGTCGACGCCGGTGAGTCCCACCCCCCGGCCCACCCCCGCGCCGCCCACCCCCGCGACGTCCAGCTCCGCCGCCGCCCGGCTGCCCGGATTCGTGGACCTGAGCGACGTCGACCCGCGCATCCACGCCGACATCCGCTACGCCACGGCGCACAACTTCGTGGGCCGCCCGATCGCCGGCTACCCGGAGCCGCTGTGCCTGCTCACCCGGCAGGCCGCCGAGGCGCTGCGCCGGGTGCAGGACGCCGCCCTCTCCGGCGGGCGCAGCCTCAAGGTGTACGACTGCTACCGCCCGCAGCCGGCGGTGGACGACTTCGTCGCCTGGTCGAAGCGCCCCGGCGAGCAGCAGACCAAAGCCGAGTTCTACCCCGACCTGGCCAAGGATCGGCTCTTCGCCGAGGGCTACATCGGTGCGCCCACCGCGCACAGCCGGGGCAGCACCATGGACCTGACGCTTGTGGACGATCCCGCCGCCGACCAGCCCGTGTACCGGCGTGGGCAGCCGCTCGTCGCCTGCACCGCGCCCCCGGGGCGGCGCTTCGCCGACAACAGCATCGACATGGGTACGGGCTTCGACTGTTTCGACTCCCGGGCGCACACCGCCGACCCCCGCATCACCGGTACGGCGCGAGTCAACCGGCGGTTGTTGCAGCGGCTGATGACCGACGCCGGCTTCGTCAACTACGACCGCGAGTGGTGGCACTACAGCCTGCGCGACGAGCCGTTCCCGGACACGTTCTTCGCCGCGCCGGTCGCCCGCTCGTCGGTCGGCTGACGCGCCGCCCTCCGGCATGCGCGATGGCGCTGACCCGGCCGGTCGATACCGCGTCCGCCCGGCGCAGGCGGCCGGTGGGGCGTGTGGGTGCGGATCCGCGATCCAACACCCACACGCCCACCTGGGAAGGTGCGGCCCTCAGAGGGTGAACACCAGCGTGGAGATGCTGCGGGCGGCCACGTTGATGGTGGCCTGACCGCCGTTGACGCTTGTCGGCTGGCTGGCCGCGTTGGCGTTCTGCGAGGTGAGGTAGTGCTCGGCCCGGGTGACGTTCTGCGGCGCCTGGACCACGGCGTTGGTGACCGCGCTGTTCGAGCGGTTGAGGATCACCAGGGTCACCTTGCCGTCGCCCTGGTAGGCGGTCACCTCCAGCGGGGAGGCCTTGGAGCCCTTCGTCAGTGCGACGCGCTGGTAGCCGGGGCGGACGTACTTGGCGTACTGCGAGAAGGCGTACCCGCGCTTGAGCGGAGCGCCCGCGACGGTGCCGAACGCCGACTCGCCGTCACCGATGAAGGAGTAGTAGCGCTTGCCGTACCACCAGATGTAGGCGCTCCAGTTGGCCTCCATCGACCGGTGCACGGTGCGCATGATGTCGTCGAGCGTCTCGTTCCAGACGGTGACGTTGGCGGGGTTGCCCCAGATGTTGGAGCCGCCACCGTCGGCGGCGTGCAGGTTCCACTCGGTCATCCACACCGGCTTGTTGTACTGCGCCGCCAGGGGATACGGCTTGAGCCGACCGGACTCCTCGGTGCCGTACAGGTGCCCGCCGATGTAGCCGGTGTTGTTGCGG
This sequence comes from Micromonospora sp. NPDC005203, assembly GCF_042872705.1. Classification (NCBI taxonomy): domain Bacteria; kingdom Bacillati; phylum Actinomycetota; class Actinomycetes; order Micromonosporales; family Micromonosporaceae; genus Micromonospora; species Micromonospora sp. NPDC005203. Next base: position 10,147 of record NZ_JBIAKV010000008.1, read on the forward strand.
GCGGTGGTGTCGTTCAGGGTCGGATCGGTGAAGTTGTAGTTGAGGTTGACCGCCTCGGCGACCATCAGCCTGGTGTTCTGCACCTTCGTGCCCTGGTCCCGGACGAAATTGCGCAGCTCGGTGCCGCTCCAGTCCATCGAGTCGTAATCCGGGTGCCAGTCCGGCTCGTTCTGCACCGAGGTGACGTCGATGTTCACGCCCTGGCCACGCATGTACTGCACGTAGCTGTTCAGATGGTTCGCGTAGTCGTCGTAGTAGTCGGTCTTCAGCTTGCCGCCGTTGACCCGGCTGTTGTTCGTCTTCCACGCCGCCGGCGCGGTCCACGGCGAGGCGAGGATCTTCACGTTCGACCCGTACGACTCCGCCGTCTTCAGCGAGTCCACGTGCGTCGCCCACTCGCTGGACACCGGCGACAGGCCGGTCCGCACGATGGACAGCCCCAACTGGTTGGCACCCAGCCCGACGAGCGTCTGGGTGTCCGTCGTCGACCAGGCGCTACCCCAGATCGACTGCGCGGCCCCGAACCCGTCGACTGTCTGGTATCTGGTCGCGCTGTTCACCGTGATGTCCGCCGGCCCGTTCGGCGGTGGGGTGGTCGGGGGCGGGGTCGTCGGCGGTGGGGTGGTTGGTGGCGGGGTCGTCGGCGGTGCGCTGGTCGGCGGTGGCGTGGTCGGTGCCGGTTCGCCGGTGCAGGCCACCCCGTTGAGCGTGAAGCTGGCCGGCGCGGGGTTGCTGCCGGTCCACGAGCCGTTGAAGCCGAACGAGACGGTGCCGTTGGTGGCGATCGCCCCGTTGTAACTGACGTTCCTGGCGGTGACCGCCGCGCCGCTCTGGGTCAGTGTCGTGTTCCACGCCTGCGTGACGGTCTGACCGGCGCTGTAGGACCAGGCCAACGTCCAGTTGCTGACCGGATCACCGAGATTGGTGATGGCGACGTTGGCGCCGAACCCGCCCTGCCACTGCGACGACACGCTGTAATCCACCGAACAGCCAGCGGCCGCTGCCCCGGCCGGCATCGCCACGGCGATCGCCGTCGATGCCACAAGCGCCGCGCCGGCGGACACCGCGGCGGCCCGGATAACTCTGGGTCTTCTCATAGACCATTCTCCTGATGATCGGGGGCGTGAACGCGCGAAGTGCCGCGTTGCCATGACAGATCGCTGTCGGGCCACGCCGCCACCGTGGCCAGGACAGCGGTGCGGCACAGTGTGAGCGCTAACAGGTGCTGCCCATCGCACCCGACACCAAATCGCTCAATGCCCCGCTGGCGGCCGAGCTCCCGACGGCACGCCACATACACCCGCATCGACTTTGGTGGATGAGGGGGTCGCCGTCAAGCGACGCCGGCGAGGTTCGCGAAAGTTTTCCGAAACAAGCCGGGACCGGCTCAGGTCCAGTAGAGGATCCGGCCGGCCGGCACCCGCGAGGCGAACTCGGCGGTGAACCAGCCCCGCAGCTCAGCCATGGTGTCGCGCGGGTAGACGTACTTCACCGCGCCGAACTTGCCGTGTTTACGGCTGCGCGACTCCTCGTCCATCTCCAGCCGGGTGCGCGGGTACCAGCCCAGCAGCACCTCCTTGCTGCCCGGCGTGAACCGGTGGGTGATCAGCTCGGCGGTCAGGTCCAGCCTCGGCACCCCGTCGACCGCCGCGCGGACCTGGTCGAGCAACTCGCCGTAGCTTTCCCGCCAGTCGGGCAGCGCGATGATCGGGGCGATGGTCAGCCCGACCGGGTAGCCGTCGAGCGCGAGCCGGCGCAGCGCGGCCAGCCGCTCCGGCACCCGGGCGGTGCCGCCTTCGAACCGCTCACTCACCGGTGCGCAGTTGACGCTGAACCGGACCCGGGTACGGCCGGCGTGCGGCAGCCCGACGAAGGTGTCCACGTCGGCGTACTTGGTGGTCCAGCGCAGTTGCACGGGTGCGTCCCAGGCGGCGAAGTGCTGCACCGCCCGCCGCCAACTGCCGGTCAGGTGCTCCAGCGCGAGCGGATCGGTGTAGCAGGACGCCTCGAAGGTGGTGCCCTCGTCGGCGCGTCGCACGTTGCGGCTGGTCACGGTCCCACGCCCGGCGTATGCGGCCAGCCCGGCCAGGATGTCGTCGAGATCCGCGTACACCCTGGTCACCGGCGGGCCGGACAGCGAACCGGCGAGGTAGCAGTACTGGCAGTGCGCCGGGCACCCCTCGGCCAGGTCGACCCGCCAGTCGGCGCTGGGCGCGATGGGTTGCAGGGTACGCCGCGAGGGTGGGCTGACCACGATCGCCATGGTGGCCTTCGCCCGCGCGTACGTCTCCCGGTCGGTTTGTCCGCGTACCCCGGTGAGCCGGTTGGCTCGCAGGTGTTCCACCTCGATGCCCTGTGCCTGCACCAGCTCGACGATCCGCTGGCCGTGCGGGTGCTCCAGCGCGGCCGGGGTGGCCACCACTCGGCGCGGGGTCCAGCGGCGGGCCGGCCGGGCCGCGGGTGCGAGCCCCGCGAGGTCACGGGTCGGCACCCACTCGCCGCTGGCGTCGTGCGGCGCGGCGGGCAGGTCGACGGCGAGGGGCGAGTCGACGTCGACGGCGTCCGGGCTGGTCATCGGGCCGGAGTACCCGCTGGCACCGGAATCCCACCCGATCGGCCGACCCATGATTGACGCCATCGGTGCCACCGCATAACCTTTCGTCTATCTGTAAACCTTGTGAACAAATGCAGGTCGACGCGGCGGCGCGCGTTCCCACTCGAAGGGACGATCAGGTGATCGCAGAACTCTCCTCCCGTACCAGACGAATCTTGTCGTTGTTCGTCGCTCTGCTGGTCGCGCTGAGTGCCGGCCTCGCGGTCAACGCCTCGCGGTCCGCGCAGGCCGCGCCGACGTTCAAGGTCCTGGCCTTCTACAACGGCACCTGGGACGCCGCGCACATCGACTTCGTCCGGGACGCCCGGGCCTGGTTCCCGCAGGCCGCCGCGCAGCACGGCTTCTCCTGGGAGGCCACCAACAACTGGGGCCTGCTGAACACCGCGAACCTGGCCCAGTACAAGGTCGTCATGTTCCTGGACGACGCGCCGCCCACCGCGCAGCGGGCCGCGTTCCAGCAGTACATGCAGAACGGCGGGGCGTGGTTCGGCTTCCACGTCAGCGCGTGGACCGACAACCCGTCGAGCTGGAGCTGGTACTACAACACCTTCCTCGGCACCGGCTCGTTCCAGACCAACACCTGGGGACCCACCCGGGTCACCATGCGCGCCGACAACCGCACCCACCCGGCCACCCGGAACGTCCCGGCGACCTTCCCGTCGTCGATCAGCGAGTGGTACTCCTGGAGCAACGACCTGCGGCAGAACCCGAACATCGACATCCTCGCCTCGGTCGACCCGTCCAGCTTCCCGGTCGGCACCGACCCCAACCAGTCCTGGTACGGCGGGTACTACCCGCTGGTGTGGAGCAACCGGCAGTACAAGATGCTCTACGCCAACTTCGGCCACAACGCCATGAACTACAGCACCAACACCGGGCTGTCGTCGACGTTCGACAGCGCGCAGCAGAACCAACTGCTCATCGACGGGCTGCACTGGCTCGCCGGCGCCGGCACCGTCCCCCCGACCACGCCTCCGCCGACCGACGGCATCTCACCGACCGCGTGGCACACGGTGGTCAACCGGGGCAACGGCAAGTGCGTGGACGCGCGGGCCGCCGCCAGCGCGAACGGCACCGCAGTCCAGCAGTACGCCTGCAACGCCAGCGCGGCACAGCAGTACCAGTTCGCGCCGACCAGCGGCGGCTACCTGCGGGTCAACAACCGCACCAACGCCGCCCAGGTGCTCGACGTGACCGACCGGTCGACAGCCGACTCGGCGCGGATCCAGCTCTGGTCCTACAGCGGTGGCAACAACCAGCAGTGGCGTGCCGAGTCGGAGGGCGGCGGCTACTACCGCCTGGTCAACCGGCAGAGCGGCAAGTGCCTCGACGTGCCCGGAGCGTCCGCGGCGGACAGCGTCCAACTCATCCAGTACACCTGCAACGGCACCGCCGCGCAGTCCTTCCGGCTGGTGCCGCAGTCCTAGGTCTGACCCGGTAACCTCCCCGGCCCGACCAGCCCCGTCTGCCGCCCCGCCTCATCGGCCGGCACGACCAGGGGTCGGCATTTCGGCTCCGTCACCACCACTCCCGACGGTGGTGGCGGAGCCGAAGTCGACAGGTGTCGTCAGCAGCCAGAGGTCACCTTCCTGGGACGTGCCGGTGGGTGCCGGCGAAGACGAGGCCGAACTCGTAGGCGAGGACCGCCGCCTGGGTGCGTCGGCGCGCACGGACAGCATGATGGCCCATCCCGAACGGATCAGCTCGTCGTCGTCGGCCAGCGCCACCCGGATCACAGCGGCAGCCTCGCCTCGACGCGCCACGTTCCGCCCGTCTCCTCCCACCCGCAGGTGCCACCGGCCAGGCGTGCCCGCAGGCGCATGCCGCTCAGACCTCGACTCTCCGGGGCGGCGACGCCCCCCGTCGCGTTGCACACGGTCAGGACCAGGTCGGCACCCACGGCCACCTCGAGGGTGACCGGGAGCCCACGGCGACGGAGGCAACCAGCAGCGTGGCCGTGAACACAAGCGCCTCGGCCAGTTCCTCCGGCGCCTCGCGCCACAGCTCGTCGAGCCGGACGAATGCGGGAGTCATCGCCAGCACACCCGCGCTGAGGGTGGCGCCGCCGAAGAGGTTCACGCTGGTGAGTGCCACCAGATAGACGCGGTCGGCCCGCTGTGGCACGTCGATGTCCAGCAGTTCCGACAGGGCTGCCACCTCCAGACGCTGGATCAGCGGCGTCATGGCGAGCAGCACCGAGGCCGGCAGGCACGCCACCCACAGCAGCAGCACACGCTCCGGTGTCACCTCGGTCAGGATCAGCAGGCCGAGCGCCACGGCGGCCGGCGTCAGCAGCGCGGCGCCCAGTAGTTGGTGAAGTCCGGCGCGGACGGCTCGATCGATGTGACGCTGCACGACGACCGACGGTAGTCGAGAGCCCGCGCGATGCACTCCCTCGGCGGAGGGAGGTGGCCCGGCCTGCTTGGTTCCTAGCGTGAGCGGCATGAGAACACCCGATCGCCTCAGTGCCCCCAGCCCTCGGCCGCCGTCACCGGTGGCCGCCGAGACAGGAGGATCGCGGCTAGGCGCGGCGTGGCACTCTGCCCACGCCCCGGTGGCGGGAGTGCCCCGCTGGGCGCGAGTGACCGCCTACGTCATCCCGTTCACCGTGCTGCCGTCCGGCCTCTGGCGGCTGCCGGCCGGGTTAGGCGACGGCACCGGTCTCGACGGGTGGGCGTACCTCATCTGCCTCTCGATCGTGGCGGAGCTGATCGCGTTCACCGCCGTCGGGCTCGTCGCCGCCTGGGGAGAGCAGTTTCCGCGCTGGATTCCCTGGCTGGGTGGCCGCCGGGTGCCGACCCCGGCCGCCCTCATACCCGCGACGCTCGGCGCGACGGTCCTGACCGTCCTGTGGACCAGCGCCTTCATCCGGATCTTCGCCGGGGTCACCATGCGAGGCACGCCGCTCCCGCCGGACTTTCCCACCCAGGGCGGCGCCTGGGAGGCGGCGATCTTCTACGCCTGCTACCTCCCGCTGCTGTTGTGGGGACCACTGCTCGCCGCGGTCAGCTACGCCTACTACCGGTGGCGCCGGGGCCGCTACGACATCTGAGCGGCCCGACCGAACCGGGCGGCGACGGCACGTACGACGGCGCGCAGCTCCGGCGGGTCGAGCACGTCGAAGTCGACCTCGATGGTGCTGAGGAAGGCGGCCAGGTTGCGCAGCGACTCCCCACCGGTGTGCAGCAGGCAGGTCCGCTCGTCGATCGCCTCCAGCAGTCCCGCCGTGCTGGGGATCCGCTGGGCGACCTGGTCGGCCGACGCGTGCAGGCGTACCCGGGCCGGGTGTGGCCAGGCGGTGGAGCCGACGCCGCGCAGCACGTGCGCGACCGCGTCACCGCCTGGCGGCTCCCGAGGCGTGAAGCGCGGGCCGGTCGGCACCCGGGGCCGGATCCGGTCGGCGCGGAAGGTCCGCCAGTCGGCCCGGTCGGTGTCCCAGCCCAGCAGGTACCAGCGTCGACCGGTGTAGACCAGTCGGTACGGCTCGACGTCGCGCACGGTGGCCGTACCGTCGTGCCCGGCGTAGTCGAACCGCAGGCGCTCGGCCCGGTGCACTGCCGTCGAGACGGCGGTGAGCGTGCCGGCGTCCACGGTCGGGCCGCCGCCCGCGGCGGAGACCGTCGCGGCCCGCAGGGCGTCCACGCGGTGCCGCAACCGCGACGGCAGCGACTGTTCCAGCTTCGCCAACGCCCGCAGCGACGTCTCCTCGATCCCGGTCACCGAACCGCCCGCGGCCGCCCGCAGCCCGACGGCGACCGCCACGGCCTCGTCGTCGTCGAGCAGCAGCGGCGGCAGGGCCGACCCGGCGCCGAGCCGGTAGCCTCCGGCGACCCCGGGGTGGGACTCGATCTGGTAGCCCAGCACCCGCAGGCGCTCCACGTCGGTGCGGACGGTGCGGGTGGTGACGGCCAGCCGATCTGCCAGCTCCGCGCCGGACCACTCCCGGCGAACCTGCAGGAGGGTCAGCAGCCGCAGCAGCCGCACCGAGGTCTCCACCATGCCCGCGAGTCTGCCAGGCATCGCGGAAGCTCTCCTTCCGCGACAGCCCCGGCTGCCTACCGCTGCCGGCTCCGTCAGACCGTGCGCACCAGGAGGCTGATGCTCAGCAGCGGGTACCGCCACCGTTGCGCCTCCCGGTAGCCGGCGCTGATCCGTTCCCGCTTGCCGGGTGCCATGTCGCGCAACGGGTCGGCCGAGGGATCGGCCCCGACGACCCAGATGCGCGGTGGTGTGCCGAGGCAGGTGGCGTCCAGGCATTCTGTTGCCAGATACCTGCCGTCGCTGCGCTGTGGGGCGACGCGCAGCACGTCCGGGGGGCGTGGGGCCGGCAGGTAGCGCTCGTAGATGTCGCGCGGTGACCACGGGATGCTCGGGTGGCTGTCCGGAAACACCGCGACATCGCCGGGCCGGTAGTGGGGACCGATGACCGCCGCGATGCGGTACGAGTCCTGGCTGTGACCGGCGTGGGCGCGAATGGTGACGTGTGCGGGGAGGGCCAGGACGGCCGCCAGGGCTACCGCGACGACGGCCGGCGACCGCCCGACCCGGGCCAGGGCGCACGCCGCGAGGACGGCCAGCGCCGGCAGCACGACAAGCACGTAGCGGGCCACCCAGACGTGTAGCTGGGTGCCGGCGAGCAACAGCAGCGCCATCGGGACGAACGCCGCGCCGCCCAGGCAGACGTACGCCGGGGCGCGGCGTACGCCGAGAACCGCGAGGACGAGGACGAGCCCGCCGACGGCCGCCGAGTGGAAGAGCCGATCCGGGAACGCCTGGAGGGCACCCAGGTCGACAAGCGCGATCCAGGACACCTGGGCGCTCTGCCCCCAACCCCAGACCGACAGCGCGAGCGCCGGCAGTACACCCACAGCGGCCGCCGCCAGCCACCCGCGTACGGGCTGCCAGCCCGCGGCGCGGCGGGGCAGGTGCCACCAGCCGACCGCGACGGCGTGACCCGCGAGCATCAGCAGGCCGTTGAGCGGATGCAGCAGCCCGACGACGCCGACGGCGGCGGCGTACCCGGCGAGGCGGCGGCGCGCCGGCTCCTCCAACAGCCCGATCAGGCACCACACGGCGATTGCGGCACCGAGGATCACCAGGGCGTAGGACCGGGCCTCCTGCGCGTAGCGGGAGGTCACCGGCAGGATCGCGAAGAGCAGCCCGGCCAACAGGCCCGTCCCGGTGCCGCCGAGTCGACGCCCGAGCGCGGTCACCACCACCGTGGCGACGGTGATGGCGGCGACCGAGGGCAGCCGCAACGCGGCCGTGGACGTGCCGGCCACGGCGACGTACACCTTCATCAGGGCGTAGTAGGGGGTCAGGACCGCGTCCACCGAACCCGCGAGCTGCCACAGCTGCGACCAGCTCAACCGGACCGCGCCCCAGGTGGCCAACTCGTCGGCCCAGAGGGCTGGGCCGGTCAGCCGCCACCGGCCCAGCACCAGCGCGACGAGCGCGGGGAGCACCCAACTCGCCACCGTCGCACCGGACCGGGTGTTGCTCGGTACCTGATCCGCGTCCGCGAAAGGCAGGTCCGGTGGGGCGGCGAGGGTGCCGGCGCGGGGCGACGGCCAGGTGGCGGTGATGGTGGTTCTCCCGGAACAGGGGCGGACGGTGCCCGCGCGAACCTAGCCGCGTCAGGTGAGCACGCGGCATCGCGGAGCCGGACAGTACGTGAACGGGAGCCCGGTTAAATCGATTGCCCGGCCCGCGACGGTCTGCTGAACTACCCGAAACCGACACCAACAGTCAGGGAGCACCAATGCGCGCTGCGTCGATGTCCGACCAGAAGGTATCTGTCGCCTACCTGAGGGACCTGACGCCGCGTGAAGACTCTGAACCTCGGCATCCTGGCTCACGTCGATGCCGGTAAGACCAGCCTGACCGAGCGGCTGTTGCACGACGTCGGCGTGACCGACCAGCTCGGTAGTGTTGACGCGGGCAGCACCCGGACGGACTCCCTGGCCCTGGAACGGCAACGCGGGATCACCATCCGCTCGGCCGTCGTCTCCTTCGTGCTGGACGACGTGACCGTCAACCTGATCGACACGCCCGGTCATCCGGACTTCATCGCCGAGGTCGAGCGGGTGCTCGGCGTGCTCGACGGCGCGGTGCTGGTGATCTCCGCGGTGGAGGGGATACAACCGCAGACCCGGGTGCTGATGCGGACCCTGCGCCGGCTGCGCATCCCGACACTGATCTTCGTCAACAAGGTCGACCGGGCCGGGGCGGACCCCGAGCGGGTCGTGCGGGCCGTCGCGGAGCAGCTCACTCCGAGCGTGGTGGCAATGGGCTCGGTGGCAGCGCCGGGGACTCGCGGCGCGCACTGCTCGCCGTACGGCCCCGCCGACGTGGGGTTCACCGACCGGCTGCTCGACGTGCTCGCGGGGCAGGACGACGGGTTGCTCGCCGACTGGGTGGCGGACCCCTCGGCGGTGCCGTACCCACGACTGCGCCGGGTGCTGGCGACGCGGACCCGCCGGGCGCTGGTGCAGCCCGTGTACGCCGGCTCGGCGATCACCGGCGCCGGCGTGGACGCGCTGATCGCCGGCATCACCGAACTGCTGCCGACCGGTCAGGGCGACCTGGACGCCCCGGTCTCCGGCACCGTGTTCGCCATCGAGCGGGGACCGGCGGGGGAGAGGATCGCCCTGGTCCGCCTCTTCGCCGGCACGATCCGGGTCCGCGACCGGGTTCGCGTCGGTACCGCCGACGCCGCGCTGGTCACGGCGATACGTGTCGCCAGCCAGGGGGCCGACGTGGTGGCGTCGTCGGTCGGTGCCGGCCACATCGCCCGGCTCTGGGGTGTGCCGGACGCGCGGATCGGCGACCCGGTCGGCGTACCCCCGCACCGTGCCGGCGCGGACCGCCACTTCGCGCCACCCACGCTGGAGACGGTGGTGGTGCCGGAGCGCCCCGTCGACCGGGTCGCGCTGCACGCGGCGCTGAGCCAACTTGCCGAACAGGACCCGCTGATCAACCTGCGGCAGGACGACCGGCGGCACGAGATCAGCGTGTCGCTCTACGGCGAGGTGCAGAAGGAGGTCATCCAGGCCACCCTGGCCGACGACTTCGGCGTGCGGGTGACGTTCCGGGAGACCAGCGTGGTGCACGTGGAGCGGGTGTGCGGCGTCGGCGAGGCGGTCGAGGTGATCGCGGTGGCGCCCAACCCCTTCCTGGCCACCGTCGGGCTGCGGATCGGCCCGGCGCCGACCGGGGCCGGTGTGAGGTTCCACCTCGGCGTCGAGCTGGGTTCGATGCCACCCGCCTTCTTCGCCGCCGTGGAGGAGTCCGTGCGCCGGACCCTGCGCCAGGGTCTGCACGGGTGGGAGGTCCCCGACTGCGAGGTGACGATGACCCACGCCGGCTACTGGGCGCGGCAGAGCCACTCGCACGGCAGCTTCGACAAGAGCATGTCCAGCACCGCCGGGGATTTCCGCAATCTCACCCCGTTGGTGCTGATGGCCGCGCTCAGCCGTGCCCGTACGCGAGTCCACGAACCGGTGCACCGGTTCCGGTTGGAGGTGCCCGGTGACGTCCTCGGCACGCTGTTGCCCGCGCTCACGCGACTGGACGCGGTGCCGAGCGACACCATCGGGCGGGGCACGTCGTACCTGGTGCGGGGCGAGATCCCGGCGGGCCGGGTGCACGCGCTGGAGCGTCGTCTGCCCGCGCTGACCCGGGGTGAGGGCGTGTTGGAGACCGAGTTCGACACCTACCGCGTGGTGCCCGGTCCCACCCCCACCCGGCCCCGCTGGGACAACGATCCGCTCGACCGCAAGGGGTATCTGCTGGCGGTCGCCCGCCGGGTCGGCGGCCGGTAACGGCGATATCCATTGCGGACGCCCCGCAGCCCTCCTAGTCTCGTCGGTGCAAGGTCGACCGAGCACACCCCGAAGGGAGTACGCCGTGCCACGACGCATCCGCACCGTTGCCGTCCGGCAGTTGCTCCCTGCCGGCGGGTCTCTGCTCGGCACCACCAGAACCTGTGCGTACCCGGCGCTGCGGCGCAACGAGCCGGGGTGGCGCGACTGACCCGACGCTGACGCGTCCGCCGGCCGCCCATCCCACCGGGATCGGGCGGCCGTTTCGTACCCGCGCACCGCCGCAGCGCCCACACCTGATCATTAACGGTCAACGCACGACAGGAGGAGACCACGATGGGATTCACCCCTCTCGCCGGTACCCGGGCACCGGTCCGGGTCTGGGCCGACCCCTACGCGATCGAGCCGCAGGCCGCCAAGCAGCTGCGCAACATCGGCGCGCTGCCCTGGGTGCAGGGTGTCGCCGTCATGCCCGACGTGCACTTCGGCAAGGGCGCCACGGTCGGCTCGGTGATCGCGATGCGGCAGGCCGTCTCGCCGGCCGCGGTCGGCGTCGACATCGGCTGCGGGATGTCGGCGGTGCGCACGTCGCTGACCGCCGCCGACCTGCCGGACGACCTGGCCGGGCTGCGCTCCGCGATCGAGGCCACCATCCCGGTCGGCTTCACCCAGCGCGACGACTCGGTCGACACGCGTCGGATCCGGGGTCTGGAGCAGGCCGGCTGGGACGACTTCTGGGGCCGGTTCGCCGGCCTGGACCGGCGGGTGGCGCAGTTGGAGACGCGGGCGCGGCGGCAGCTCGGCACCCTCGGCGGGGGTAACCACTTCATCGAGGTCTGCCTGGAGCAGGGCGGCGCCGACGAGGGGCGGGTCTGGCTGATGCTGCACTCCGGGTCCCGCAACATCGGCAAGGAGTTGGCCGAGCGGCACATCGGGGTGGCCCGGGGGCTGCCGCACAACGCCGACCTGCCGGACCGGGACCTGGCCGTGTTCCTCACCGGAACGCCGCAGATGGACGCGTACCGGCGGGATCTGTGGTGGGCGCAGGAGTATGCGCGGCGCAACCGGGCGGTCATGCTGGCCCTGCTCTGCGGGGTGGTACGGGAGCAGTTCCCGCAGGTCACCTACGACGAGTCGATCAGCTGCCACCACAACTACGTGTCCGAGGAGAGCTACGACGGGGTGGACGTGCTGGTGACCCGCAAGGGCGCCATCCGGGCCGGCCGGGGCGACCTGGGCATCATCCCCGGGTCGATGGGCACCGGGTCGTACATCGTGCGGGGCCGGGGTAACCCGGACGCGTACTGCTCGGCGTCGCACGGGGCCGGGCGTCGGATGTCGCGGGCGCAGGCCAAGCGGACGTTCAGCACCGAGGACCTGGCCGCGCAGACCGCCGGGGTGGAGTGCCGCAAGGACGCCGGGGTGGTCGACGAGATCCCCGGCGCGTACAAGGACATCACCGAGGTGATGGCCCAGCAGGAGGACCTGGTCGAGGTGGTCGCGCACCTCAAGCAGGTGGTCTGCGTGAAGGGCTGACGTGCCGTGGGGGGGGGGGGGGGGGGGGCCCCCCCCCGCCCCCGGGGGGCCCCGCCCCAAAAACCCGCCGGGGGGGGGGGCCGGCCCCCGCGGCGCCCCCGCCCCCCCCC
>NZ_JBIAKV010000008.1:22239-30235 GCF_042872705.1 Micromonospora sp. NPDC005203
GGGTTGGTGGGTGGTGGGGCCCCCGCCGCGGGGGGGGGGGGGGTGGGTGGGGGGGGGGGGGGGGGGGGGGCGGGGCCCCCCCCCCCCCCACGGCCGCTGGTCAGAAGCCGACGAAGACTCGGCGCAGGTCGTCGAGGGGCACCGCGCCGGTCGCCCGCACCCCGTCGGGGGTGTGCTGGGTGCCCAGCCGCCCGGTGGCCAGCCGCAGCCACGCCTCGGCCGGGGCGTCCAGCTCGCCGTCGGGACGCTCCGGCGCGTCGACGACCTCGACCTTCTCGCCCAGCCGCAGCCCGAACGTCCGCTCGGGCGCGTGCAGCCGGACCAGCAGCGTGGCCTCCCGCCCGGCCAGCTCCTGCGGTCGGCTGGTCCAGGCCAGCATGCCGCCGATCTGGTCGAGCAGCAGCGCCACCGCGCCCGGCGTCACCGCCGCGAACGGGTTGAACGCCACCTCCGTGTCCCACTGGTGCAGGGCGAACTCGCTGAGCCGGAACCGGGCCGCGGTGGCCACGTCGACCGGCTCCGGCAGGAAGCCGAGGTCGATCCGCATCGAGGAGCGGGTATCGGCGTCCAGTGCCTCGTACGCCTCGACCAGCCGCTCGTTGGTGGCGAGGAACCCGGCGGCGTGCTCGGCCGGGGCCATCGCGTCCCAACGTGCCCAGACGCCACGGTTGAAGTCCCCGTCCGGGCCGGGTGCGCCGGTGCGGGCGGCCTCCAGCGTCGCCAGGTTGATCTCGGCGCCGCTGCCCAGGTGGCTCAGCACCTGGGAGACCTGCCACTCGCTGGCCCCCGACGGCCGGAGCAGGTCGTCCTCCTTGAGGTCCCGCACGAGCGTGGCGAGCTCCTCGTGGCCCGCGCGCAGAGCTGTGATGATCTGGTCAGCAGGGGTCGACATGGATCTCCTCAAACGGATTTTCGACGATGGTCGGGACGTTACCGGATGTGGCCGCCGGCCGGTCCACCCCACGCTCGGGGCGCTCCGGCCGGCGGCCACATCGGGTCGGCTCAGCCCAGGTGGGCGGTGGTGACGGTCGGGACGTCCTCCTTGCGGACCTTCACCAGGACCAGGGTGGCCAGGCCGGCGAGCACGATCAGCGCCGCGCCCCAGGCGAAGGCCACCCGGTAACCGTGCACCAGCGCCTCGACCTGGTTGACCGGGTTCGGTGCCCGGCCCACCAGGTAGGCGGCGACCGCGCTGGTGTAGAAGGTGTTCAGCAGGGCGGTGCCGAGCGAGCCACCGATCTGCTGGGTGGCGTTGAGCGTCGCGCTGGCCGCGCCGGCGTCGTGCTCCGGCACCCCGACCAGGGCGAGGCTGGACAGCGGGACGAAGGTGAAGCCCAGCCCCAGGCCCAGGATGACCTGCGCGGGCAGCAGGTGGGTGAGGAACGAGGTGTCCGCGTCGATCTGGGTCAGCACCAGCATGCCCAGGGCCGCGAGCACGGCACCGGCGACCATCAGCGGCTTGGCGCCCAGTCGCGGCATCAGCTGGCTGGCGCCACCCGCGGCGATCAGCACACCGGCGGTGACCGGCAGCGACGCGAGACCCGCCTCCAGGGGCTTGTACTGGAGCACCACCTGGAAGTAGAAGGTCAGGAAGAGGAACGCCCCGAACAGGCCGGCGCCGATCAGCGTCGAGGTGAGGAACGCCCCGCCCCGGTTGCGGTCCAGCACGATCCGCAGCGGCAGCAGCGGGTGGCTGGAGCGCAGCTCGATCACCACGAAGGCGGCGAGCAGCACCACGCCCGCGGCGATGAAGCCGAGCGTCGCGGTGGCGTCCCAGCCGTCCTCGGCGGCCTTGGTGAAGCCGTACACCAGGGAGACCAGGCCGGCGGTCACCACGACCGCGCCCGGTACGTCGTAGCGGGTGTTGCCCTTGGCCCGGCTCTCCGGCACCAGCGGGAGCGCGAAGGCGATGGCGATCGCGGCGACCGGGATGTTGACCAGCAGGCACCAGCGCCAGTTGGCGTACTCGGTGAGCACCCCGCCGAGCAGCAGACCGACGGCCGATCCACCGCCGGCGATCGCGCCGTACACGGCGAAGGCCTTGGCCCGCTCGCTGGCCTCGGTGAACAGCACGGTGAGCAGCGCCAGCGCGGCCGGGGCGAGCAGCGCACCGAAGGCGCCCTGCAACGCGCGGGCGGCGAAGAGCATCCCGCCGGTGGTGGCCAGACCGCCCAGGGCGGAGGCGAGCGCGAAACCGGTCATGCCGACCAGGAAGGTGCGCTTGCGCCCCCAGTAGTCGGCGATGCGACCGCCGAGCAGCAGCAGTCCACCGAAGGCCAGCGTGTACGCGGTGATCACCCACTGCCGGTTCGCGTCGGTGATCCCCAGGTCGGCCTGGGCCTTCGGCAGCGCGATGTTCACGATGGTGGCGTCCAGGACGACCATCAACTGCGAGACCGCGATGACCGCCAGCGCGATCCAGCGCCGCGGGTGCGGCGCGCTTGTCGACGCCCCGGCGCCGGGTGCGCCAGGTGCGGTCGAGGTGGTTCCGGGCATGGTGAAGCCTTCCGTGTTGCGGATGTCGGTGGGTCAGGCCGGTGACGGGCGGTCGGGCTGGTAGCGGAGGACCGGGATCAGCACCTGGTCGACGACCTGGATGAGAAACGCGTCGTCGGCGGGCAGGCCGTGCGCGACGATGCGGGACAGGGTGAGCGCGGGCGCGAGATCGTGGAACAGCTCCCGTTCGCCGGCCTCGGGCGGGATCTCCCCCCGGGCGGCGGCCCGGACCAGGATGGCCGTGCTGGCCACCCGCCCGGCCGGTAGCACCTGGTGGCGTACCAGGCGTTCCAGCTCGGGGTTGGTCCGCATGGCGAAGGTCAGCGCCTGCATCAGGTCGCAGTCGGCCACGCAGATCGCTGCCGTGGCGCGCAGCAGCTCGATCAGGTCACCGCGCAGGCTGCCGGTGTCGGGCGGGTTGTGCACGCCGACGTGCCGGTCGCGTAGGGCGGCGACGACCAACTCGGCCTTGCCGTCCCAGCGTCGGTAGATGGTGGCCTTGCTGACGTGGGCGCGGGCGGCGACGGCGTCGATGGTCATCCGGTCGAAGCCGACCTCGCGCAGCAGGTCGATGACCACACCGAACAGGTCGCTGTCGGTGCACCGGGGGACCCGGGCGGCCGGCACCCCGGCACCCGCGCCCACCTGCTGACCACCCAGCATCCCAACCCCCCGCGAAACGATGTCGTACTGACACTAGTTCGCGGATGGCTGATCGTGCAGGACTTCGTGAGTTGTGTCGCACTGATTCGACGAAACGATTGCGTTTCCGCTGGGAGTCTGGCAGATGAAACCCGGTGGTCAGGATCAGTACAGCCGCGGTGGCTTCCGCTTGGTGGCGGGCGGCCTCGGTGGTGGAGGTGGCACGTACTGGACGTGCTCGGGCCGAATGAACAGGGAGCGCCGCGCGATGGCTTCACCCCTGCTGTCGAGCTGGTAGCAGTCGATCCAGCACCAGCCGTGGTAGGTGGGCCAGTCGAGCTTCCTGATCACCCGTACCGTGATCGGCTTCATGAACTGAACGCTGGCGGCGTGATCCAGCCGCAGTAGGTCGCCTGCCCTCACGGCTGCTGGTTCTGGTTCCGCCGGTCGCGCCAGGCGTTGAGGCGTAGGGCGGCCTGCCGCAGGCGAGGGCACGAGCCATCGGAACGGCATTTGGAGCAGACGTCGCGATGATGGAAGTCGATCACGTAGCCGGCCATGATCACCAAGAACGGTGGCTCAGGCCTGATCTCCTCACGCACCATGACGGTCGTCTCGCTGGTTGCGTCGCTTGAGCGCGTGGCGCCTGGTGGTGGCCTCGTCCGGCTTCGGTGGCGACGGCGGAGGGTCGCACGCTACGGGCTGGTAAGCGGAGCGCTCAACCACGTCGACCGGCTCTTCTGGACGTTGGAACCACTTCCATCGACGCACGTCTGCCTCCGGGGATTACTGGCTACTCCCAGGCACAATTCAGCAGCGTCGAAGTCATATGCAAGGCTATCCATGAGACTGTCATGAAGAGATGCGCTTTGTGGGTGCTGATGCATGAGCGATCTCACCGGGAGCCGGATGGCGCGTCAGGATGAGACGAGAGAGATGGTGGTGAATGACTGACATTGGCTCGACAGTGCCGAGGAGGGAGCTGGGCCGGCTCTTGCGACAGACCAGGGAGCAGGCCGGCATCGGGTTGGAGGTCGCAGCCTCTAACCTGGAGTGGTCTCGAGCCAAGATGTATCGCATCGAGTCCGGCCAGACGCCCATGCGTGCCCTGGACGTAGACCAGATGTGCCGGCTGTATGGAGCCTCGCCAGAGATGACTGAAGTCCTGGTGAGTCTTGCCAAGGAGTCCAAGAGCAAGGGTTGGTACCACGCCTACGGCGAGGTCATCCCGAGATGGTTTGAGTTGTACGTAGGGCTTGAGTCAGCAGCCAGCAGCATCCGGACATACGAGCACGCGCTAGTTCCAGGCCTGTTGCAGACGCCTGAGTACACCGCTGCGATTGTCCGCACGAGGCGGGGTGTCTCCGACGAGGAGGTAGCCAAGGTGGTTGGGCTCAGGACCGAACGTCAGCGGCTTCTCACCAGGCGGCATCCTGCGGCACCTCGCTTAGAGGTGATCATCGAGGAGGCGGTACTACACAAGCTCGTCCCCGGCATGGGGCGGCAGATAGACCATCTGTTGGCGTCGAGTGAGGCACCCAATGTGTCCGTCAGGCTCCTACCGATAGCCGAGAAGCTGAGCAGGGCAGCTATAGCGGGAAGCTTCGTGGTGCTCGACTTCCCGACCAAGGGTGCCAGGTCGGCGGAGCCAACGACCGTCTTCAACGAGGGTCTGTCAGGGGCGTTGTATCTTGACCGTCTTGAGGAGGTCAAGGCGTACGCCGAGGTGTGGAACACGCTCAGGGAGCAAGCTCTGGACGTGGAGGATTCGTGCGAGCTGATGCAAGAAATCAAGGAGAGGCACTATGGATGATCTGACCGGCGCTAGCTGGCGCAAGAGCACCAGGAGCAGCGATTCGGGTAACTGCGTTGAGGTCACCGACAACCTCCCTGACGTCGTCGGTGTGCGGGACAGCAAGGATGTTCGGGGACCGGCCCTGGCGTTCACTGCGGAAACCTGGCGAACGTTCATTGCTGACGTTCGTGCTGGGGTCCTGAGCTGAGCGCGCTTCGGAGCGGAGTCACCTCCGGCTGTTGGGGCTGACGACACCGTTCCCATTCCTGCGGTGCGGAACCGGTAGCAGGTGGTTATCGCGGGTCGCGGCAGGCTGACCTGGCACCGACTGAGCGTTGATCTCGACGTGGGCTACTGAGATCATCGGTCGCTTGGCTCGCGGGCCAGCTCGATCCAACCACCTCACACGAAGGGGCCCGACGTGAAACGTCATGGCTGCGTGATCCGACTCCGTCCCGAGCAGCGGGAAACCTACCTCCGGTTGCACGCCGCCGTCTGGCCGAGCGTCGAGAAGACGCTGCGCGAGGCGAACTTCCGCAACTACACCATCTTCCTGCACGATGACCTGCTCTTCGGCTACTACGAGTACGTCGGCGAGGACTACGAGGCCGACTCGCGGCTGATCGCCGCGGACCCGCAGACGCAGGAGTGGTGGAAGCTGACCGACCCGTGTCAGGAGTCGATCGCCGAGCCTGGCTCGGGGGACTGGTGGGCCCCGATGCGCGAGATCTGGCACCTGGCCGACGAGGCGGTCGCGCAGGCGCCCGACCCGACCCAGCAGGGCTCTGGCAACTAGGCGGGCAATTCCTCACTCAGGCCGGGGTCGCGGCGAGGGGCGCTGGCCCTCCGCAGTGGTTGCCCGCCTGGTCGATGTGCTGGTGAGCGGTATGCCTCACAGTCATGAATATGACTCTGAGGCTACCGCTCACTGTCGTATCCGCTCCCCGGGAGGTGACCGGTGGTCACCGCCCGCGGCGCCCACCGCCCCACCGACCGGCAATCTCGTGGAGGTTCGTCGGCCCCAACGGGGTGACAACTCACCTTCCGCATTGAAGACTAGCTTCATCCGGTCATGGGGATTGGTCAATATCCTACGGAGGAAGCGTGCTCACGAGAAGGAACCTGCTCGTCGCCGCCGGCGCGGCTGTGGTCGGCGCCGTACCGCTGGCTGGCCCGGCCGCGGCCGCGTTGCCGCAGCTCGACATGGAGGCGCTGATCAAGGCGGCCCAGATCGACCCGCGTCGGCCGGACACCGCGCTGACCGAGGGGGCCAAGGACAGCGTCCTGCTGGTGGAGCGCGCACTCCAGGCGAGAGGGCTGCTCTCCTCGGCCTACGTCGACGGTCACTTCGGCACCAGCACGATCGCCGCGTACGCCGCGTACCAGCGGTCCCTCGGCTACGGCGGTCTCGACGCGACAGGTCTACCCGGCCCGTCGTCGCTGCGGTCGCTCGGCGAGGGACGGTACACCGTGGTCAGAGAGATCTCACCCGGCAGCGTGGTGACCCTGCGCGATGTGCAGGTCAACACACGCACCAGGTCGATGCTGATCGAGGCCGAACGCCTGCTGGGTCGTCAGCTCGGCATTACGCAGGGCTCGTACAGCAGCGGTGTGGGCGCCTCCGCCGGCACGCACGACGGCGGCGGCGCGCTCGACCTCTCGGTCAGCGGTCTCTCCTCGGCGGTCCGGACGGACGTGCTGCGGCGGCTGCGCACGGTGGGCTTCGCCGCGTGGCTGCGGACCCCGGCCCAGGGGGACTGGGGCTACCACATCCACGCCGTCGCGCTCTCCGACACCGATCAGTCGACAGGTGCGCAGAACCAGGCCGGCGACTATTACCTCGGTCGTAACGGCCTGGCCAACCGGGGCGTCGATGATGGCCCAGCGGTCAACCCGAAGCGGACGTGGGAGGAATACCAGCGCACGCTCTGAGGCCTACCGGTTCACCCATGCTGATGCCGGCTGTTCGTCGTACAGAGGAGCGAAGTTGTCCATTCGTAGTAGCCGTTTCCTGCGCGGCACCGTCGCCGTGCTCACCACGGTCCTGACCACCGCGGCGGTCAGCGTCGCCGGTTCGACCGGGGCCCAGGCGGCCGTGAACACCTCGACGAGTTATCTGGTGGTCTACAACAACAACATCGAGAACTGGCTGCCCAGCTCCTGTGCGGACGGGTACAGCTGGGACCGGCTGATCACCTACCTCAAGGGCCGGCCGTTGAGCCCGGACATCTTCACCGTGCAGCAGGTGTCCAACCAGACTCAGCTCAACACCCTGACGCAGCGACTGTCCGACGAGCTGCCCGGCACCTACGCCGGGCAGATCGCGATCGCGAGCCCGGGTTCGATGGGCTACACCAGCACCTGCGGCAAGCTGAAGAACCAGCAGACCAACGCGGTCGTCTACCGCTCCGACCGGTTCACGTTCGAGGACGCCACCCGTTGGCGATCCGACGCCCCCGAGGACTACGACGCCGGCACCGGCGGGTGCCAGAACCTCGAACCCACGCGCAGCAGCCAGGACCGGGTCCACAACATCGCCGTCCGGTTGCACGACAACGTCCGCAACGAGGACGTGTCGGTTGCCTCGATCCACTGGCCGACCAACACCTGGCACGGCCCGCTGTGCGCCGACGAGAACATCAAGGAGGCCGACGAGGCGATGGACCGCCTTGGCGGCACCCTGAAGATCGTCGCGGGTGATGCCAACGCCGAGCCCGAGGACGCGGGCTGGTGGAACGACGGCAGGGCCGACGGCTACCGCGACCCAATCGCCGAGAAGTGCGGCAGCCGCGACTGCTCCTCCGCGTACGACACCAACGGCAGTCGGCGGATCGACTTCCTGCTGGTCAAGAGTGGCAACGGCTTCAGCAACGCGGCGACCGTCACGCCGTCGGTGACCGGTGGTGAGTACTCCGAGCACCGCGCTGTGACCGCGTACGTGAACTACTGACGACCCGGGGGGGGGGGGGGGGGGGGGGGGGGGGGGGGGGGCGGGGGGGGGGGGGGGGGGGGGGGGGGGGGGGGGGTCGGAGATAGGAAGACAAATAAAAACCAAAGTGGTGT
>NZ_JBIAKV010000008.1:30242-242899 GCF_042872705.1 Micromonospora sp. NPDC005203
GTACCCCGCCCCCCCCCCCCCCCCCCCCCCCCCCCCCCCCCCCCCCCCCCCCCCCCCCCCGCCGGGGGCGGCCCCCCCCCCCCCCCCCCGAGTGTTCTTACCACCGAGGCAAAAATCTTCGACAAACTGTCGACGTGCTTGTCGATCGGGACCGGTTCAATTCGTAGCCCTGCTGAGAGCCCGCCACCGCGGCGGGCCGCACACCAGCTGGAGGGCGCGATGACCGCCACTGCGAACATGACCCACGCCACCACCTCGACCGTCGGTGCGGTGATCCGGACCGGTCTCGCCGTCACGCTCGCCGCGAGCGCCGCCACCATGGCCCTCGCCGCCGCCGGCCGCGCGGCGGGGATCAGCCTCGACGTGGCCGACGCGCCGATTCCGGTGACCGGCTTCGGTGTGCTGACCGCCGTATTCTCGCTGATCGGGGTGGTCCTCGCCGCGGTGCTGTCCCGTTTCGCCAGGCGCCCCCGGCGCGCGTTCATCCGTACCACGGTGGTGTTGACGGTCCTGTCGCTGGTGCCGGGTGTGATCGTCGACGCGGGGGCGGCCACCAAGGCGCTGCTGATGCTCACTCACCTGGTCGCCGCCGCGATCGTCGTCCCTGCTGTCGCACGCCGCCTGGCCGCCTGACCTGTCCAGCTCACCATCGAACGGTTGGAGGATCGTCATGAAGCACTACCTGCTGTCCGTGCATTTCGTCGAGGGGGAGCCGGACCCGTCCGACGAGGAGATGCAGACCATGTTCCGGGAGACCGATCGGATCAACGACGAGATGCAGGCCGCGGGCGCCTGGGTCTTCGCCGGAGGGCTCCGGTCGCCGGACAGCGCCACCGTCGTGCGGATCGAGAACGGCGCCACCACCATGAGCGACGGGCCGTTCGCCGAGACGAAGGAGCACATCGCCGGCTTCTGGGTCATCAAGTGCGCGGACCTGGACCAGGCGCTGGCCTGGGCCGAGAAGTGCGCGGCGGCCTGCGGCCCGGTCGAGGTGCGCCCCTTCGACGACCTGTCCCAGGCCTGACCGGGAGCCGGCCGGCTGACATGGACCTCGGCAGCATCTACCGCGCGGAGTACGGCCGCTGCGTCGCCACCCTGGCCCGCATCCTCGGCGACATCAACCTCGCCGAGGATGCGGTTCAGGACGCCTTCACCACGGCGCTGCGGAAGTGGCAGACCCCGCCGCCCAACCCGGGCGCCTGGATCGTGACCACCGCCCGCAACCGGGCCGTGGACCGGCTCCGCCGGGAGTCGACCCGCGAGGCGCGGCACGCCCAGGCCCTGCTGCTGCACCACCAGGACGAGCCCCGAGAGGTGGGACCGGTGAAAGACGACCAGCTGCGCCTCATCTTCACCTGCTGCCACCCGGCGCTCGCTCCGGACGCGCGGACCGCCCTCACGCTCCGCCTGCTCGGCGGTCTCGACGTACCCGAGATCGCCCGGGCCTACCTGATCCAGGAGTCGACAGTCGCGCAGCGCATCGTCCGCGCGAAGAAGAAGATCCGGGACGCCGGCATCCCCTACCGAGTGCCCGCCGAACACGAGCTGCCGGACCGACTGCCGTACGTGCTCACCGTGCTCTACCTGATGTTCAACGAGGGCTACGCGTCCACCGCCGGACCGTTGATCAGAACGGACCTGTGCGCCGAGGCGATCCGGCTCACTCGCGAGCTTGCCGCCCTGATGCCCGACGAGCCCGAGGCGCTTGGCCTGCTCGCCCTGCTGCTGCTGACCGAGGCGCGCCGCCCGGCCCGGCTCGACCCGTCCGGCGAGCTGGTGCTGCTGGCCGACCAGGACCGGTCACTGTGGAACCGGGCGCTCATCACCGAGGGGCACGACCTGGTCCGGCGCTGCCTGCGGCGCAACCAGCCCGGCCCGTACCAGATCCAGGCCGCGATCGGCGCGGTCCACACCGACGGCGCGGCCACCGACTGGCCGCAGGTCCTGGCACTGTACGACCAGCTCCTCGCGCTCAGGGCGAGCCCGATCGTCGCGCTCAACCGCGCGGTCGCCGTCGCCGAGGTGCACGGACCGGCGCAGGCCCTCGCCGGGTTGGCAGAGCTCGACCTCCCGGGCTACCACCGGCTGCCGGCCACCCGCGCCGAGCTGCTGGTCCGGCTCGGCCGCGACGGGGAGGCCCGAGCCGCCTACGACCAGGCCATGGCACTGGCCATCAACGAGACCGAGCGGGCCCACCTGCGGGCCCGTCGTACCGCACTCACCCGTGAACGGAGCACCTCATGACCACCACCTACACCGTCGACGTCTTCTCCAGCCTGGACGGCTTCGGCAGCACCAGCGGCAACTGGGGCGGCTACTGGGGCAAACAGGGCCCCGAGCTGCTCGCGCACCGCCTGGCCGTCTACGACGAGGAGCAGCGGATGGTCTTCGGGGCCCACACGTACCAGATGTTCGCGCAGATGCTGGCCGCGAGCACCGAGAAATCCGAGGTACGCGACGCCTGGGTCACCCGGATGAGAAGCCTTCCCGCGACCGTGGTGTCGAACACGCTGGAAGGCCCACTCGACTGGCCGGACGCCACAGTCGTACCCGGTGATGCCGTGGACGTCGTCGCCCGACTCAGGGAGGAGTCCGACGTGCCCCTGCGATCGCACGGGTGTCTGTCGATGAACCGGGCGCTGATGGCCGCTGGTCTGGTCGATTTCGTCCAGGTGACGGTCTTCCCGGTCATCACCGGTCAGACCGGAAGGGATCCGCTCTTCGCGGGAGCCGCCGACTTCGACCTGGAGCTGGTGGAGAGCCGGACACTCGACGGTCGCTCCCAGGAACTCGTCTACCGCCCCACCTTGCACGTCTGAGTCGTCCGGGCATCCTCCCGGTCGCCGGGTGACGGTGGCGGGGAGTCAGTCGATCGTGGCCGGCCGGTCGAGCGTGCGCAGCGGGGAGCAGAAGACCGGAAGCCAGGTCACGGCGTTCGCGACCGCGCCGACCACCAGCGCGGTGTGGACGCTGACGAGCTGTCCGAGCACGCCGGCGAGTAGCGCGCCGATGGTGAGCGCCCCGGTGAGCAGAAACCGGAAGGTGGCGTTCATCCGTCCGAGCAACGCGTCCGGGGTGGCGGCCTGGCGCAGGCTGACCCCGATCACGTTGCCCACTCCCGTCCGCCAGGCCAGCGCCAGCCAACCGACTGCCGCCACCCAGAGCATCGGCCCGCAGTCGACAAGCGTGACCAGGCCGCCGAACGGCGCGGCGAGCAGGCCGGGCAGCCACAGCGCGCGACCGTGACCGATCCGCTCGGCGAGCGGGCGGGCCGTCACCGCGCCGAGCAGGGCACCGATCCCGCCCACGCCGAGGAACAGGCCGAGGGTGGCGGCACCCAGTCCCAGCTCGCGCAGGAACACCACCGGCAGCAGGGTGGTGGACAGTTGCATGGTCAGGTTGATGCTCGCGGTCGAGAGGGCGAGTGGGCGGAGCAGGGAGTTGCCTGTCACGTGCCGGACGCCCGCGCCGAGCTGCTGGGCGAAGCCGCCCGGCATCCGCGGTGCACGTCGGCGTGGTGCTTCGGCACGCGTGGCGGCCAGGATCATCCCGGACACCACGAAGGTCACCGCGTCCAACACGATCGCGACAGGTGCCGTGAGCGCCTGTACGAGCAGCCCACCCAGCCCTCGACCGGCGATCTGCATGGTCGCACTGGTGCTCATCATCAGTGCGTTCGCCGCCACCAACCGGCTCCGGCCGACCAGTTCCGGCAGATAGCTCTGCGCGGCGACGTCGGCGAAGACGGTGCCGACTCCGGTCAGCAGTACCACCAGGTACAGCTGCGGCACGGTCAGCCACCCGGCCCACCATGCCAACGGCACGGATGCCACAAGCGCCGCCCGGGCGAGGTCGGCGGTGACCAGGACCGCGCGGTGTGGCAGCCGGTCGACCCAGACTCCGGCCGGCAGACCGATCAGCAGGAACGCGGCGGTGCTCGACGCACCGAGCAGCCCCACCTGGACCGGGCTTGCCGACAGCAGGGACACCGCCAGGACCGGCACGGCCAACTGGCCGACGTAAAAGCCGATGCCATCGATGAGGGCGGCGGCGTAGAGCAGCCGGAAGGAGCGCGGCCAAGGGCTGGCCTGGCCCTTCGATCCGGTCGTCGTGGAGGCGGTGGTCATGCCGCCCACCGTGTCGGCGGCAGCGTGGCGAACCGATAGATTTGACTCTCGCCGAATCCGCCGGGGGCAGTCCATGATGCTTGTCGGTCTGAACGCGCACGACCTGGCGACGACCCGATTCGCGATCTCACCGCTCTGGGAAGCTGTGGCGAGCGTGCGGATCATCAAGCGGCCGCGCCAGTTTCCGGAGCACCTGGCCTGGTACGAGCGGATCCACCCCCGCCTGGCCGGCGTGCGATGGCAGCTCCTTGCCGACCTGGTGCGGATGCCGACGCCACTCATCCCGACCTTCGTCTGCCCGCCGCCGACCACCTCGCAGCCCACAATCGACCTCGAGTTGGCGTCCCTCGTCGCCACCCCAGCCGAAACGGTTCGGGCCAGCCTCGATGCGTTGCCGGGGCCGCGGTCGTCGCTCCTCGAGGCGCTCTACGCCGACCCGCCGCCGCACCTGACCCGCCTGGCCGAAGCCATCCGGGCGTACACCGACGCGGTCATCGCACCCTACTGGCCCCGGATGCGCACCCTGCTGGAACGGGAAGTGCTGCTCGGCGCGAGGCGCACGGCCACCGACGGCATTCACGGCCTGCTCAATCACCTCGATCCCTCCGTCCGGCTGAAGGACGACACGCTGTCGGTGCAGCACCTCACCTCCCATGGCGCGGTGCGACTCGACGGGCGGGGTCTGCTGCTCGTACCGTCGGTGTTCATCGGCCGCCGGGTGTGGTCGAATTTTGGCTCTCCGGGCCAACCGGTGCTGCGCTTCCCGGCGCGGGCGGTGGCCACACTCTGGGAACGGGAGCGGACACCGCACGGGCGCGCGCTCGCCGGGGTGCTGGGTCGGACCCGGGCGGCGCTGCTGTACGAGCTGGCCGTGCCGACCTCGACGCTGGAACTCGCCGAGCGGTGCCGGCTCACCTCGGGCACCGTGTCCCAGCACCTGGGCGCGCTGCGCGACGCCGGCCTGGTCGGCACCCACCGGGTCGGGCGTTTCGTCCTCTATGCCCGCACCACCGCTGCCGAGGCGCTGATCGCCGCCAACGGTACGACTGTCACCTGAGACCGGTCGCCGAGGCCCGCCAGGGCGCTGGCGCGACTCGGCGGTATGACGCTTCCGCTATGTCGGACATCGACCTTCGCCGTTCTAGCATTCACGAATATCGATGACCGGTGGCCGATGGTCGCCGGACGACCGCAGGGGAGTGCGTGATGTTCCGACGACAAGTGCGACATACGGCGATGGCCATGCTGGTGGCCGTACTGGCGGCAACCGGGGTGCAGCTCGCCACCGGCGCTCCGGCCGCCGCCGTGCGGACCGTCTACTACGACGCGAGCCGGACCGGCGAGTTCCGGACGAACTTCGACCAGGCGGCACAGATGTGGAACAGCCGGGTCAGCAATGTCCGGCTCCTGGCCGGGACCCCGGCCAGCATCACCATCTACGTCGACGACGGCTGGCCGCGGGCGCAGCCGACCGGGCTCGGCTCGGGACGGGTCTGGATGGGCCGCACAGCCGTCAACCAGGGCTACGACCGCAACCGGATCGCCACCCACGAGCTCGGCCACATCCTGGGCCTGCCGGACCGGCGTACCGGGCTCTGCTCCGATCTGATGTCCGGCAGCAGCGCCCCGGTCTCCTGCCGCAACGCGAACCCCAGCTCGGCCGAGGTGAGCCGGGTGAACTCGCTCTTCGCCGGCAGCCTGGTCGCACCGGCCAGCACGACGTACACCTGGAACGGCGTCTCGGACCCGGGGCCGACAGTGGTCGGCAGCCGACCCGTCTGACCAGCGAGGGCACCGAAGCGGGGGCGCGCGCGGGACGCGTCCCCGCTTCTCGCCTGGTGGCGTGAGGCCTGGCCGCGGCCTCACGGCGCCGGGTACGCGCCCTCGCGCCTCGGGATGTCGTCGTCGTACGCCCCGACCGGCCCGCGGTAGCGGTCCGTGCCGGTCGGGTACGGCCAGGCGTTCGCGGTGCAGCCGTGCAGGCCCAACGTCTGCTGCTGCATCACCGGCGCCGCCCGGCCCCGCCGGGGGCACCGCTCGTGACCGAACCCGAGTTTGTGCCCCACCTCGTGATTGACCATGTACTCGCGGTAGGTGGTCAGACTCGCACCGTAGCCGGGCACCCCCTTGACCCAGCGCGCCACGTTGAGCACCACCCGGGCGCCGTTGCGGCAGGAGGTGTAGGCGTCGGGCACGTCCTGGCAGAGCGTGTCGCGGGTGCCGGGGGTCGCCAGGTAGATGGTGAGGTCGGCCGGTTCGCCGGCACCCACCCGGCGCAGCCGCCACGTCCCGCCGGCCGTCCACCCGCGGGGGTCGTTCAGCGTCGCGGAGATGGCCGTCGCGACGTCGCCCACCGGCAGGCCCCGGATATCGCGTTCCACGGCGATCCGGTAGCGCAGCAACCGACCGTCGGTCGCTCCCGTTAGCGTCGCCTCGGCTGGTGCCGTCGTCCAGCGGTTGCCGCCGGTGGCGGGGTAGGTGATGTCGGCGGCCGGCGTGGAACCGGTTGGGACACCGGCGACTCCGGTCGGCCGACCGGCGGCGGTGACCGTGGCCGGCCCGCTGGGCTGCGGCTCAGCGGCGACGGGAGGCTCAGCGGTGACGGGACCGGTGCCCGGTTGCCCTCCGGCCGGCAGCCCGCACCCGGTGAGCAGCGCCACCACCAGCAGTAACGCCGCTGAGGCGGTACGCCACCGGCGGGTAACCTTCGTCGACATGTCTCTCCCTCGCGCGCCGATCGGCGGCGCGGAGGAGAAGACGGGCGACCACTGGGAAAAGTTGCTGTGACGTGGACTCAACCTTTTCCCGGCCTCGCCCGTCCCTAGCGGTGTCGCACGGGGGAGGTTTCGGGGTGGCGCGGGGTGACGCGGAGTTCGTCGAGTTCGCGAAGGCGGCGTCCGCGCGACTGGTGCATGCGGCGTTCCTCATGACCGGCGACCACCACCAGGCCGAGGACGCCGCGCAGACCGCCCTGGTCCGCACCTATGCGTCCTGGTCCCGGGTCCACGACGACGACGCCTACGGCTACGCCCGCCGCACCCTGGTCAACCACCTGGTCGACGGGTGGCGACGACCGATGCGGGAGTATCCGACCGACGAGGTGCCGGAGCAGCGGCGTGACGACGTGGCCGACGACGTGGCCACCCGACGCTGGTTGATCACCATCCTCGGCGCGCTCAGTCCTCGTGAGCGGGCCATCGTCGTGCTGCGCTACTACTTCGACCTTCCAGAGGCGCAGGTCGCTCGGGAACTCGCCGTATCCGTGGGCACGGTCAAGAGCACCAGCTCGCGAGCCCTGGAGAAGCTGCGTACCGCCGCGCCCCACACAGCCGACGAGAGGGCGCGCCGATGAGCGAGCTGGAACGGCTCCGCCAGGCCATGCGGGCGACCGAGCGTCCCGACGCCGTGCTCGATCTGGACAGCGTGCTGCGCCAGGGACGTCGGTTGCGTACCCGTCGGCGCGTCGCGGGAGCCGGGGCGGCGACGCTCGCGACCGGCCTGGCCGCCGTGGTCGTGGTGGCGGTCGGCGCGTCCGGGCCGGGCGATCCGGCGCCGACCGAACACCCGCCGCCGGTCGCCGTCGCTCCACCGTCGGTCGGTGCCTCGCCGTTGGCGCGGAAGTCGCCGGACTCCACGCCACCGCCGACGTCGGGCCGCGACGAGCCGCCACCGAAGCCCCTCGGCCAGTTCGTGGACAGCGGGGTACGGCACGGCGCCGACCGGCGGATCTACTACTTCGTCCCGGTGACCCTGCCCGGTGCGCCCAAGGTGACCATCGGGCTGGCCGCCGGTCGCCAGTCTCCGGACGGCGCACTGACCACGGACATCCTGGTCAACGACGTCGAGGGGTCCGATCGCAGGCCCGGGTTCCACCAGATCGGATATGACGAGAGCTCGTCGACCGCGCCGGCGCCGACCTTCGGTTACTTCGTCGGCCCCGCCCAACGGATCATCGGCACGGTGGACGGCCGGCAGGTCGACGCCCGACTGGCCCGCTGGAGTCTCGACAAACAGGTGATGATCTTCTGGTTCGAGCCGGACCGGTTGACGCCGGGGGAACGGCTCGACGGCATCATCGCCCGCGACGCCACCGGCCGCCGACTCTGACGCGCCGGCCGGTCGGCCGGGTCAACGAGACTGCTCAGGCCGGGTCGGCCAGTCGGCGCTCGATCGTCACCGTCGTCCCCTCGGCGGTGGAGACCAGCCGCACGTCGCCGTAGGCGTTCATCAGCAACGCGCCGCGTCCCCGGTCCATCGCCGGCCGACGGTCCCGCCAGGTGCCGAAGTCCCGCACCGAGATCCGGATCAGCCCGCCGCCGACCTGGAGCCGGACCCGCACCTCCGGACGGCTGGGCCGCTGCGCGTGCTCGACCGCGTTGTTCATCGCCTCGGACGCGGCGAGCAGGAGATCCTCCAACACGTCCGGGTCGACGTCGAGGTCGTCGAGCGTCAGCCGGACGTCGCGACGCATGGCCGCGGCCGAGGTGGGCGCGGACGGGTAGGTCCAGCCGGCATCCAGGGTGTCGCCCAGCCCGCTCGGGTCGGTCGGGCCCTGCGCCAGCCCTGGCGCGTCGAGCCCGGCTGCGACAGTCCGGGGTGGCGCGACGACGGTGACCAGGTCGGGCCGCGTCGGCGCCGCCTCGACAGTCGGTGCGGTGGCGTCGCCGGTCGGGTGGCTGCGGGCCCGCCGGATCCCGGCCCGGACCCGGGCGATCAGCTCAGCCGCGGCGAACGGCTTCACCAGGTAGTCGTCGGCGCCCAGGTTGAGGCCCTCCACGCTGGCCCGCCCGCCGGCCCGGGCGGAGAGCACCAGCACCGGCAGGGACCGGGTCGCCGGGTCCGCGCGGAGCCGCCGGACCAGGTCGAAGCCGTCGAGCACCGGCATCATCACGTCGGTGAGGACCAGGTCGGGCGGTTCGCGGTGGACCTCGTCGAGGGCCTGCCGGCCGTCGGTGACGGCCCGCACCCGCCAGCCCTGCCCGGTGAGCAGCCGGCTGAGGTACGCCCGCATGTCGGCGTTGTCGTCGGCGATGAGGATCCGTGCGCCGGCCAGCTCGTCCACGGCCGGACCGGACACGTTGCCGGGCTCCGTCGGATCGCCGCCCGACTCGGTGAGCCAACCCATCGCCTCCTCGACGGTGGCCCGGGCCGCGTCGCCCCGTCGAGGAGGCGACGGCCCCGTCCCCGGCGTGCGACCCGCCGTCGACCAGGGCAGCGCCACGGTGAACGTGCTGCCGACACCGACGCTGCT
This sequence comes from Micromonospora sp. NPDC005203, assembly GCF_042872705.1. Taxonomy (NCBI): domain Bacteria; kingdom Bacillati; phylum Actinomycetota; class Actinomycetes; order Micromonosporales; family Micromonosporaceae; genus Micromonospora; species Micromonospora sp. NPDC005203. The sequence goes on from NZ_JBIAKV010000008.1 coordinate 39,621, forward strand.
CGTCACCCGGATCGCGCCGCCTTCCAGCCGGGCCAGCTCGTACGCCAGGGCCAGGCCGATGCCCGTGCCCTCGTGGCTGCGGGCGCGGGCGCCCCGGACCCGGTGGAAGCGTTCGAAGAGTTTCGGCAGGTCCGCTTCGGCGATCCCGATGCCGGTGTCCGCGACGGTGAGGCGGACCTCCTCGTCGTCGGCTTCCAGGGTTACCCGGATCCGGCCGATGAACGTGTACTTCAAGGCGTTGGACAGCAGGTTCGTGACGATGCGTTCCCAGTTGACCGGGTCGACGGTGACCGGCCGGGGCAGCGGCGGGCAGACCACCTCGAGCGTGAGCCCGGCCCGCTCGACGGCGGCCCGGAACACGCCGGCCAGCTCGGCGGTCAGCGCCGACAGGTCGACCACGCGGGCGTCGCTGCGGGCCCGCCCGGCCTCCAGGCTGGAGAAGGTGAGCAGACTGTTGACGAGCGTCAACAGTCGGGTGGCGTTACGCCAGGAGGTTTCCACCCGCTCCCGTTGCACCACGGGCAACGGCGCGGCGGCGTCGGTGAGGGCGTCGGCGAGCGGGCCGAGGATCAGGGTCAGGGGAGTGCGGAACTCGTGGCTGACGTTGGCGAAGAAGTCGGTCTTCACCCGGTCCAGTTCGGCGAGCGCCTCGACCCGGCGTCGCTCCTGCTCGTACTCCTGGGCGTTGCGCAGCGCCACGGCGATCTGCTGGGCCAGGAGTTGGTAGAAGGACCGGTACGCCTCGTCCAGCCCTCGGCTGGGGCTGACCCCGGCCAGCAGGACGCCGAGCGGCTGATCCTCGCCGCCCGAGGGCAGCGGCAGTGCCAGCGCGGTCCGGACCGGGTCGCCCCACGGGCCGCCGGGCAGGGGCAGCCGGTCGGCGACGTCGGGCACCACGGTCGGTCGGCCCTGCGCGGCGTCCGCCAGCCCCCAGGCGTTCGCGGCCGGGTCGGGTTCGGCCAGCTCGACGGTGTCCGGTAGTGCTCGCGCGTACCCCTGGTCGCCGCCGGTGCAGGCGACGCGCCGCAGGATCGTGCCGTCGCGCAGGTAGATGGCGGTGAACGGCACGTCCAGCGGGTGGCCCTGGATCGCGTCGGTCAGCCGGGCGCTGGTGGCGTGCGCGTCGACGGTGCGTCCGTCGCCGAGAACGGACAGGTCGCGCAGCAGCCGCAGCCGGCGTTCGCCGACCACCTGCTCGGTGACCTCGCTGCACACGGTGAGGACGCCGACGGTGCGGCCGTCGTCGTCGCGGACCGGGGCGTGCGAGACGCTGAAGTACGCCTCCTCGCGGTAGCCGGCCCGCTCCAGCAGCAGCCGCAGGGCGGGGACCCAACTGGCGACTCCGGTGGCCGTGGCCCGGTCGATGAGCGGGGCGAGGACGTCCCAGCCCTCGGCGAGGGTCACCCGGACGTCGTCGCCGAGCGCGGCCGGGTGTTTGTCGCCGATCAGCCTGGAGTACGCGTCGTTGTAGAGCTGGGAGAAGTCCTCTCCCCAGAGCAGCAGCATGGGGTACCGGGACGAGAGCACCGTCCGGACCGCGGCGCGCAGGCTCTGCGGCCATCCGGTCACCGGGCCGAGTGGGGTGCGGGTCCAGTTCAGCTCCGCCATCAACCGGCCGGTGTCACCACCGCCGCTGAACAGGTCGGTGTCGGGTCCTGTCACGCTTGATCCGGCCCCATCGCAAGCCCCCGTTCCGGGCCCGACGACCCCTGCTGGCGTTACCTACCCATCCTGGCACCTCTACTCACCTGTGCCGACGCCGGTACCTACCGTCGAAGCGGTGGCGGTTCGACACGAACGACCGATGCTTGCGACATCGACATCTGTAAGTGTCTTGGGTATCTCTCCAACCCCGAGGAGCCCCCATGAGAGGCAGAACGCTGAGCGCGGGTGTCGCGCTCGCCGTGTTCGCCGGGATGACGGTGACGCTGGCCACCCAGCCGGCGACCGCGTCACCTTCGACCGCGACAGTGACCCGGCCGATCGCCGCGGCCGCCGCCGCGTTGGCCGCACCGGACATCTCCGTCAGCAACGTCCAGGCGCACCTGACCCAGTTCAACGCCATCGCCACCAGCAACGGCGGCAACCGACGGGCCGGCTCGGCCGGTTACACCGCCTCGCTCAGCTACGTCAAGACCAGGCTCCAGTCGGCCGGCTACACCGTCAGCGAGCAGTACTGCTCCAGCTGCCGGTACCCCTCGAACAACCTGATCGCGGAGTGGCCCGGCGGCCCGGCCGACCAGGTGGTCATGTTCGGCGCGCACCTGGACGGCGTCTCGGCCGGCCCGGGCATCAACGACAACGCCACCGGCTCGGCGACCCTGCTGGAGAACGCGCTGGTTCTGGCCGCGCAGAACCCGACCATGACCAAGCGGGTCCGGTTCGCCTGGTGGACCGACGAGGAGCAGGGACTCAACGGCTCCCGGTTCTACGTCAACTCGCTCAGCGCCACCCAGCGCGGCTACCTCAAGGGCTACTACAACTTCGACATGGTCGGCTCGGTCAACGGCGGCTACTTCATCAACCGGGTCAGCTCGACCACAGCGGCGCCGCTGAAGGCGTACTGGGACTCGTTGGGCCTTCAGCCGGAGGAGAACGTCGAGGGTCAGGGCCGCTCCGACGACTACTACTTCCAGCAGGCCGGCATCCCCACCTCGGGTTACGCCGCCGGCGCCAGCGCCCGCAAGACCAGCGCCCAGGCGGCCAAGTGGGGCGGCACCGCCAACTCCGCGTACGACCCCTGCTACCACCGGTCCTGCGACACCACCGCGAACGTCAGCGCCACCGTGCTGAACCGGGCGGCCGACGGTGTCGCGTACGCGCTGTGGCAGCTCGCCGTGAGCGGCGGCACCCCGACCTGCACCGGCGGTCAGGTGGTCGGCAATGGTGGCTTCGAGAACGGCAGCTCGCCGTGGACCGCGTCGTCCGGCGTGATCACCAACGCCAGCGGCCAGCCGGCCCGGACCGGGTCGTACAAGGCGTGGCTCAACGGGTACGGCAGCACCCGCACGGAGAGCCTGTACCAGTCGGTGACCCTGCCGGCCGGCTGCGCCACGTACACGCTGTCGTTCTGGCTGCACATCGACACCGCCGAGACCACCGGCTCCACGGCGTACGACCGGCTCGCCGTGCAGGTGGGTTCGACAACGCTGGCGACGTACTCGAATCTCAACGCCGCGACCGGTTACGTGCAGCGAAGCCTCAACGTGGCCGGGTTCGCCGGGCAGACGGTGACGCTGCGGTTCACCGGCACCGAGGACTCGTCGTTGCAGACCACGTTCGTGATCGACGACGTGACGTTGCAGGCGGGCTGACCGCGTACCCGAGAGAAGGCCGCCACCGGTCGTTTCCGGTGGCGGCCCGTCGCGTCGTGGGTCAGGGGAGCTGCGGGTAGAGCGCGGCGACGCCGCCGGCCAGCCCGGCCTGCACCTGGCGGCTGAGGTCGTCGGCGAGGATCTCGTACGAGTCGGCCTCGATGCCGTCCACGCCGATCCGGGCGACTGCCGCCGGATCGGACTTCGGGCCGGTGATGTCCGCGGCCATGTCGGTGTCCAGGTAGCCGACGTGCAGGCCGGCGACCCGGACGCCCCGCTCGGCCAGTTGGACGCGCAGCACGTTTGTCATCGCCCACTCGGCGGACTTTGCGGCGCTGTAGGCCGCGTGGGTCGGGGAGCCGAACCAGGACAGCACGGAGAGCACGTTCAGGACCGTTCCGCCGCCGTTGCCGGCGATGACCGGCGCGAACGCCCGGATCGTCGACAGGGTGCCGAGGTAGTGGGTCTCCAACTCCAGCCGGACGAGGTTCAGGTCGCCGTCGAGGAGGTCGGTCCGGGTGTCGATGCCGGCGTTGTTGATCAGCAGGTTCACGCCGCCGGCCAGCTCGGCGGCGGCGGCCACCGAGGCGGGATCGGTGATGTCGAGGCGCACCGGCGTCACGCCGGGCAGGTCGACGCTGTCGGGGTTGCGGGCGCCGGCGTAGACGGTGGCGCCCCGGGCGAGGAGTTCGGCGGCCAGGTGTCGGCCGAGGCCACGGTTGGCGCCGGTGACGAGGGCGGTGCTTCCTGCGATCTTCATGGTGGTGACGCTATCCCACCTGACTTCTGTGTGCCAAAGTCAGCGATGTCACGACGATGGTTCGTCCCGATCGGGAATACGACCGGGATGCGGTCAGCACGCGCCCGGTGATGGCTCGTATCCTTTCCGCGAACCTGCGCACGAGCCGAGAAGGGAGACGGTGTGAGCAATCAGGCCGAGACGTTGGAGTTCCAAGCCGAGGCGCGTCAGCTGCTTCAGTTGGTGGTCCACTCGATCTACTCGAACAAGGACGTCTTCCTGCGGGAACTCATCTCGAACGCGTCCGACGCGCTGGACAAGCTGAGGCTGGCCACGCTCGTCGACAAGGACCTCGTCGCCGACACCGACGACCTGCACGTCGCCCTGGAGATCGACCGGGACGCCCGTACCCTCACCGTGCGGGACAACGGCATCGGGATGACCCGCGACGAGGTGGTCGCGCTGATCGGCACCATCGCCAAGTCCGGCACCGCCGAGCTGCTGCGCCAGCTGCGCGAGTCCGCCGACGCCCACGCCAAGCAGGACCTCATCGGCCAGTTCGGCGTCGGCTTCTATGCCGCGTTCATGGTCGCCGACCGGGTCACCCTGCTGACCCGCAAGGCCGGCGAGACCGGCGGCACCCGCTGGGAGTCCACCGGCGAGGGCACCTACTCGATCGAGGGAGTCGACGAGGCGCCGCAGGGCACCACGGTGACCCTGCACCTCAAGCCGGTCGACACCGAGGACAACCTGCACGACTACACCGCCGAGTGGACGATCCGGGAGATCGTCAAGCGCTACTCCGACTTCATCGCCTGGCCGATCCGGATGCGCGTCGAGCGCCCCGGCGGCGACGGTGAGGCCGCCACCAGCGAGGAGCAGACGCTCAACTCGATGAAGGCGCTCTGGGCGCGGCCCCGCGACGAGGTCGACGCCGCCGAGTACAACGAGTTCTACAAGCACGTCAGCCACGACTGGGCCGACCCGCTCGAGGTCGTGCACATGAAGGGCGAGGGCACCTTCGAGTACGAGGCGCTGCTGTTCCTGCCCAGCCACGCACCGCTCGACCTGTTCTCCCCGCAGGGCCGCCGGGGCGTCCAGCTCTACGTCAAGCGCGTGTTCATCATGGACGACTGCGAGGCGTTGATCCCCACCTACCTGCGCTTCGTCAAGGGTGTGGTCGACGCGCACGACCTGTCGCTGAACATCTCCCGGGAGATCCTGCAGCAGGACCGGCAGATCCAGATCGTCCGTCGCCGCCTGGTCAAGAAGATCCTCTCCACGGTCAAGGACCTGAAGGCCAACCACGCCGAGCGCTACCGCACCTTCTGGACCGAGTTCGGCGCGGTGGTCAAGGAAGGGCTGATCGACGACACCGACAACCGGGACACGCTGCTGGACATCCTGTCGGTGGCCTCCACCCACGACCCGGCCGAGCCCACCGACCTGGCCGGCTACGTGTCGCGGATGAGAGACGGCCAGAGCGACATCTGGTACGCCACCGGCGAGTCGCGGGCCGCCATCGAGAACTCCCCGCACCTGGAGGCGTTCCGGGCCAAGGGCCACGAGGTGCTGCTGCTCACCGACCAGGTCGACGAGGTGTGGGTCGAGCGGGTCGGCACGTACGACGGCCGGACGCTGCGCTCGATCGCCAAGGGCGAGATCGACCTGGACACCGACGAGGAGAAGCAGCAGGCCGAGGCCGAGCGCGAGCAGCAGCGACAGGAGTTCGCCGCACTGCTCGACTGGCTGGGCACCACCCTGACCGACAGTGTCCGGGAGGTCCGCCTGTCGTCCCGGCTGACTACCTCACCGGCCTGCGTCGTCGGCGACGCCCACGACCTCACCCCGACCCTGGAGAAGATGTACCGGGCGATGGGGCACGAGATCCCGGCGACCAAGCGGATCCTGGAGATCAACCCTGGCCATCCGCTCGTCTCCGGGCTGCGCAAGGCACACGAGCAGGGCACCGATTCCGCCGCCCTGACCGAGACCGCCGAGCTGCTCTACGGCCTGGCGGTGCTCGCCGAGGGCGGCGAGCTGACCGACCCGGCCCGCTTCACCCGGACGCTCGCCGACCGGCTGGCGCGCACCCTGTAAGCCTTCCACCCCTCCGGCCGGCGGGCCTCCCGCACAGCGGACCCGCCGGCCGGTCACGTCAGTGGCCGGGAATGACCAGGCCGGACTCGTAGGCGACCATCACCGCCTGGGCGCGGTCACGCAGGTTCAGTTTGGCGAACAGGTTGCCGACGTGCGTCTTCACCGTGTGCTCGCTCAGGTGGTGGTGAGCGGCGATCTCGGCGTTGGACAGGCCGGCCGCGATCAGGCGCAGGACGTCCGTCTCGCGTGCTGTCAGGGCGGTCACCGCCGCCGCCCGAGCCGGATCCGGGTGACCGCGCCGGTGCAGTTCGCCGATCACCCGAGCGGTGACGCCGGGGGCGAGCAACGCCTCGCCGGCGGCGACCACGCGGACCGCGTTCACCAGCTCGGCTCGGGGAGCGTCCTTCAGCAGGAAGCCGCTGGCGCCGGCCCGCAGCGCCGCGTACAGGTAGTCGTCGGTGTCGAACATGGTCAGGGCGAGGACCCGGCTCGGCGTACGGGCGCAGACCTGGCGGGTCGCGGCGACGCCGTCGAGAACGGGCATCCGCATGTCCATCAGGACGACGTCGGGTCGGTGGTCGAGGGCGGCACGCACGGCGCCCGCACCGTCGGCGGCCTCGGCGACCACCTCGATGTCCGGCTCGGCCCCGAGGATCGTCGCGAACCCGCCGCGGAACAGGTCCTGGTCGTCGGCGAGCACGACACGCAGCATCAGCACCACCCCGGCGTCGGGTGTCGGGCGGCGACGGCTGTCCCCATCAGGCCACCGCCGGTGCGGGCAGGGGCAGGGTGGCGGTGACGGTGAAGCCGTGGCCGTCCGCGGCGGGACCGGCACGCAGGGTTCCGCCGCAGGCCTGGGCGCGCTCGCGCATGCCGAGGATCCCGTAGCCCGGCCGGTCCGCGCCGGAGGCCCGGTCGCCGTGGCCGTCATCGATGATCGACACGGTCAACTCCTGCGCGGTCCAGGCCAGCACGACGCGGACCGATGCTGCGCCGGCATGGCGCACCACATTGGTCAGGGACTCCTGCACGATCCGGTAGGCGGCGACCCCGACGTCCGCGGGCGGTTCGACGAGCACCTCATCGGCCTGCCCGGCCGGCGGCGCGGGCCGCGCTCCAGCGACGGACGCCGCCGGTCCGGTCGCGACGGTGAGGACGGCGTCCAGCCCGGTGGCGCGCACGCGTGCGACGAGGGCGGTGAGGTGCGCCAGGCCCGGCTGGTCGAGTGGGTGGTCGGCGGGTTCGCGCAGGCCGCCGACCGCACGGCGGAGTTGGACGACCGCGTCCCGGCCGGTGGCGGCGATCGTGGCGAACGTGGCGTCGGCGCGGTCCGGGTGCGGGCGGACCAGCAGCGGCCCCGCCTCCGCCTGGACGATCATGACACCGACCGCGTGGGTGAGAATGTCGTGCAGGTCGTGGGCGATACGGGCGCGTTCGCGCAGCACGGCAGCCGTCCGCTCACCAGCGACACGACGGTCGCGTTCGGCGAGGGCGGTGGCCTGGGTCCGGCGGGCGCGGGTGCTGGTGCCCAGGGCGTACGAGAAGACGTAGGCGACCGACAGGTACCGCAGCACCTCCACGTCCGGGTGTGGATGGAGCAGCGACACCACCAGCCCGGCCGCGGTGAGCACGAGGCCGAGCAGGCGGATCGGCAGCGAGGACCGCGCCGCGAACGTGTAGAGGCAGACGAGCGGGCCGACCGGCAGCAGCGGGGGTGCGCCGAGCGCGGCCGAGACGGTCGTGGCGACGCCCACGACGACGGCGACAGCAACCAGCGCGCGGTCGCGCCACAGCACCGGGACGGACGACAGGACCGCGAGCGGCAGCACCCACCAGGCGCGTGGTCCGCCGGCCAGCGCGGGCAGCACGGTCGCGGCGACGGCGGCCACGGTGACGGTGAGATTGACGTACCGCTTCACGTCGGCAGTATCGTCCGGCCCGGCGCTCCCGCGCCTCCCTCCACGGGACCAGATCGCACCCGGTCCGTACGGCGATCCGCCCCCGCCGCTCCGGCCGCACGATCGACGCATGATGACGATCGTCGCCGCGCTGCTCAGCGGCCTGCTCTGGCTCGGTGGTACCGGGCTGCACCCCGTCGCCGCGCTGACCTGGCTCGCCCCGATTCCGCTGCTCCTCGCCTCGCTGCGGGTGGGCCCGAGGACCGCGCTCGGCGCGACGATCCTCGCCTGGTCGATCGGCCAGCTCGCCATGGTGGGGTACTACCTCGACACCCTGCGCCTACCGGTTGCCGGGGTGGCCGGTGTGCTCGGCCTCGGTCTCGGCCTGGCGGGCGGCACGGTCCTGCTCGCCCGGGAGGTGCTGCTGCGCGGGCGGACCGTGACCGCCGTCCTCTCCGTGCCGTCCCTCTGGGTGCTGGGCGAGTACGCCGCGTCCCACCTGTTCCCGCACGGCGCGTGGTGGAGCCTCGCCTACACCCAGGCCGACGTCCGTCCGGTCATCCAGGTGACCGCCCTCACCGGCGTCTGGGGCGTCACCTACCTGCTGCTCGCCGTCCCGATCGCCCTCGCCGCACTGCTCGGCGGCGCACGACCGACCCGCGGCGGCCGGCTCGACAGTCCAGGCCCCGCCCTCGCCTGCCGGCTCGACAGTCCACGCCCCGCCCCCGCCTGCCGGCTCGACAGTCCACGCCCCGCCCTCGCCTGCCTGCTCGCCCTTCTGGTCGGCGTCGGCACATGGTCGGCCTGGTCGCTGAACCGGTCACCGGAGCTGGCCGCGCCGCTGACCGTCGGCCTGGTCGCCCTGCGGCAGCCCGAGGACGGGCTCCCGATCGACGAGCCGGTCGGCCGGGACCTGCTCGCCCGCTACGGTGCGCGGGTCGCGGGTCTAGTCGATCGGGGGGCACGCGTCGTCGTGCTGCCGGAGAAGGTGTTCGCCGTGACGGACACGACGTTGCCCCTGCTCGTGGACGCGCTGCGGCAGAGCGGGGCTCAGGTCGTCGTCGGCGCGGTGCTGCGGCGGGCCGGCACGGCGAGCAACGTCGCGCTGGTGCTGGACCCGTCCGGAGCGATCACCACGTACGACAAACAGCACCTGATCCCCGGCCTGGAGGAGTGGCTGACGCCTGGTGACGACGAGGTGATCGTGCAGGGCCGGTTCGGCGTCGCGATCTGCAAGGACCTCGACTACCCCGACCTGGTCCGGCGGTATCGGGCGGCCGGCGCGTCGGTGCTGCTCGTTCCCGCCCTGGACTTCACCTCCGACGGCTGGCTGCACAGCCGCATCGCCCTGGTCCGGGGTGTGGAGAACGGGCTCACCGTGGTCCGCGCCGCCGTGTCCGGCCGGCTGACGGTCTCCGACGCCGGTGGCAGGCTGTGGGGCGAGGACCGGGCCGGTGACGCGGAGTTGCTGGTCGCCAGCGCTCCGACCAGGGGATTGGGCACGGTCTATTCGCGTACCGGAGACTGGTTCCCGTTGCTGTCCGTGGCCCTGTTGGTCGTCGCTGTCGGTGGCGTCCGGCGGCGTTCCGCTACCAGCGGTTCCAGTGGGCGAACCCGTCCGCGTCGGCCCGCGGACCAGGGCGCCACCCACCCACTGGTCTGGGCGCGCACGGTCGGGCGCAGCCGGATCGTCTACGACGCCCTCGGTCACGACGCCCGGTCGTACGAGTCGCCCGGGCACGTGGAGCTGCTGCGCCGCATCACGGCGTGGCTGCGCCACGAGAGTTGAACGCCGTGGCTGCGCTGTCACTGCCGAACGCTCGGCCGGGTCACCGGCCGAGCGTTCGTGCGTATGGTGTGCCCAGCCCGAGCGTCGTACCCCTTGGGTGCTGCGGTCACGCAGCGGAGGCGGACGCCTTCGGCCCGCGGTGCGACGCGGCCAGGCCGGCACTCCAACCCCATCGGAGGGCCGGTGCGGCGCTCTCCCCGGACCAGCCCGTGCCGCCCTCGTCGCCGTCGATGGTCATCTCGACCGCGTTCGGGGTGCTGCGGGCCAGTCGCAGCGACTGCTCGGCGCCGTTGCGGGCCGCGCACGGCCAGGACTGCCCGGCGCACTGGAGGTTGCGGCAGTGACCCTCGTCGTCCGGCTCGTGGGCGCTCAGCACGTCGATCGCCAGCTGCCACAGCAGAGGATCGGTCACGTCGTGCGGGCGCTCGGCGCGGCGACTCGGTCGGTTGCTGGTGTCGTTGTCGGACATTGTGGGTCCCCCCTTGTCAGGCTGTACCCCACAAGGGTCACCCGTCAGCCGTGGGTTAAACCGCCGACCTGCTGTGATGTGTCTCCGGTCGCAGCGGCCGCCGGGACGCGGCACGCAGATCGGTCAATCCGGCAGCAGTGGCATCTCCACTCCCGGGTCCCGGCCGAGCAGCACCGCGCGGGTGAGCGCCGCCGATCCGAACCGGTCGCGGACCGCGTCCACCGCGGCATCCAGCTCGGCGCCCGGGTCGCGGTGGAACGGCAGCTCCGGCTGCACCGGACTGTCGTCCAGATTGCCCACCGAGACACCGATCAATGTCACACCGCGGCGATCGATCTCGGTCAGTGCGGCCCGTAGCAGTGCCCGCGCGGCCGCGAGCAGCGGCGTCGTGTCGGCGGTCGCCTTACGCACGGTGTGCGAGCGGGTCGCCCGGGTGTAGTCGCCGAAACGTAGCCGCAGCATCACCGTGCGTCCGGCCCGCCCCGCCGCCCGCATCCGCTGGGAGACCCGATCGACCAGGCCGGCGAGGATGGCATCCAACTCCGCCGGGGCGTGCGGGGTACGGCTCAGCGCGTGCTGCGCGCCCATCGAACCGCGTCGGCGCCCGACCTGCACCGAGCGGGGGTCGCGGTTGTGCGCCAACGCGTGCAGGTGCCGCCCCGCGCCCGACCCGAGCAGGGACACCAACGCGGCCTCGCCCAGCCGGGCCACCTCGCCGACGGTACGGATCCGGTGCTCCCGCAACTTCGCCGAGGTGACCGGGCCGACGCCCCACAGTCGCTCGACCGGCAGCGGGTGCAGAAACGCCAACTCGGCGTCCGGTGCGACCACCAGCAGCCCGTCCGGTTTCGCCACCCCGCTGGCCACCTTCGCCAGGAACTTCGTGCGGGCCACCCCCACGCTGATCGGCAGGCGGACTCGTGCCCGGACCTCCTGGCGCAGCCGCTCGGCGATCTCGGCCGGTGGCCCGACCAGCCGCCACAGGCCACCCACGTCCAGGAACGCCTCGTCGATGGAGAGCCCCTCGACCAGTGGGGTGGTCTGTCGGAAGATCTCGAAGACCGTGCGGCTTGCCTCCGTGTAGGCCGACATCCGGGGCGGCACCACGATCGCGTCGGGACACAGCCGGCGCGCCTGCTGGCCGCCCATCGCGCTGCGTACGCCCCGCGCCTTCGCCTCGTAGCTGGCCGCGAGGACCACGCCTGCGCCGACGATGACCGGCCGCCCGCGCAGGCGCGGGTCGTCACGCTGCTCGACCGACGCGTAGAACGCGTCCAGGTCGGCATGCAGGATGTGGGCGCCGGACGACACGTACACATGTTCGCACGGTGTCCGGCGGCGACGGCGGTGAGCTGGGTGAACGCCCGGGTCAGTCCAGGCAGAACTCGTTGCCCTCGGGGTCGGCCATGATGAGGTGACCGGCGCCCAGCGGGGGAGCGGGCTCGTGCCGATCGAGCCGGGTGGCGCCGTGCCCGACGAGCCGATCCGCCTCCGCCTCCAGGGCCGCCATCCGCTCGTCGCCCGCCAGGCCGGGCGCGGCCCGCACATCGATGTGTACGCGGTTCTTGACCTGCTTGGGCTCCGGCACCTTCTGGAAGAACAGCCGAGGCCCCGAGCCGCCGGGGTCGACCACCGCGGACGCGTCGTTGCGGTGCTCCGGCGGCACTCCCATCGCGTCCAGCGCCTGGTCCCACGTCTCGAAGTCTCCGGGTGGCGCCTGCACCTGGTAGCGGAGCGCCTCGGCCCAGAACGTCGCCAGCGTCGCCGGATCGGCACAGTCAAAGGTGATCTGTATGTCGCGGGCCATGTCAGCTCCTTGAGTCCTGGTCTGCTCGGTCATGATCTGCAGCCTCTCGCGGATAGCGGACAGGATCGTTCCGCTATCCGTGCAACGATCGGCGCATGCGTGTCGAGGCGACCACCGAGCGGGTCCTTCGGCTGTTGGCGCTGCTGCCACGGCGGCCATCCTGGACGGCCGCCGAACTCGCCGCCGAGCTGGGGGTCACCAGCCGTTGTGTGCGCCGTGACGTGCAGCGTCTGCGGGTGCTGGGCTACCCCGTGTACGCGACGGCGGGCGTCGGCGGCGGCTACCAACTCGGCGCGGGCACCCGGCTGCCGCCGCTGCTCCTCGACGACGAGGAGGCGATCGCGACTGCGGTCTCCCTGCGGCTGGCCTCGGGCGGCACGGTCGCCGGGGCGGGCGAGGCGGCGTTGCGGGCGCTCGCGAAGCTCGACCAGGTGATGCCGTCGCGGCTGCGCGCCGAGGTACGCGCCGTGCACGGTGCCACGGCGACACTTATCGGTCCGGTGGCCGCGATCGACGCGGAGTTACTGGTGACTCTCGCACGGGCCTGTCGTGACGCCGTGCGGGTCCGGTTCAGCTACACCGCCCGTGACGGCGGGCAGGAGGAGCGGACGGTCGAGCCGGTCCGGATGGTCACGACGGGTCGCCGCTGGTATCTGATGGCCTGGGACGTCGAGCGCGACGACTGGCGTACGTTCCGCCTGGACCGGATGGGCGCCGCGGTGGCGACAACCTGGCGGTCCCGGGCGCGCGAACACCCGGATCCGGTCGCCTTCGTGCAACGGTCGGTGACCGGGGCGCCGTACCGGTACGTGGCCCGGGCACGGGTGCACGCCCCGCCCGACCGGGTGCGGGCGTTGGTGCCGCCCCAGGTGGGGCGTGTCGAGGACGACCGCGACGGGTGGTGTGTGCTGGTCGTGGGCGGCGAGAGCCTGGACTGGCTGGCCGCGCACCTGGCACGCCTGGACTACGAGGTGGAGGTGTTGGAGCCGCCGGAGCTGCGCGAGGCCGCCGGCCTGCTCGCCCGCCGCCTCGCGGCGATCGCCGGGACGGTATCGGAGCGCAGCGCGTAGTGGCGCAGCGACACCGGGCTGCCGTCCGGGGCGGTCCACGATGCGACGCTGACGCCGGTGCACCGCCATCCGGTGCGCTCGTAGAGGGCGGTGGCCGCGTCGTCGCCGCAGGTCACGTCGAGCACCAGATCGATGCCGCGGGCGCTCGCCCACTGGCGTGCCCGCGCCAGTAGTGCGCTGCCCAGCGCCAGCCCTCGGGCGGCCGGCACCACGAAGAGCCGCGCGACCTCGGCCGTCGGTCGGGCTGGCGGCCCGGTCGCCGGGCCGGGCAGCCGGCGTACCGAGACGTGCCCGACAATTGCGGCGTCGGCGTCGGCGTCGGCGTCTTCGGCGTCGGCGTCTTCGGCGTCGGCGTCTTCGGCGTCGGCGTCAGCCGCGATGGCGACCCAGGCGCGCGCCGGGTGTGGTTCGCGCAGCCAGCGGTACGGGTCGGTGGGCCAGTTCAGCGGATACCTGTCGACCCGGTGGACCTCGGTGAGCGCAGCGACACATCCGTCGAGGTCGGTGGCGCGCCGCCGGCGGATACGCGGTGGGATCACAGGTCGTCGAACGGGGACGCGTAGCGGAACTCGCCCCGGATCGACTCGCGCCAGGCGTTCATCGGTCGGGCCATGAAGTACCGCGGCCCCCATGGTTGCGGCGGGATGACGCCCACCTCGACGGCCGGCCGGAACCCGAAGCGTGGGTAGTAGTCGGGGTGCCCGAGCAGCACGACGAGCGGCTCGTCACGGGCGTCGGCCGCGCCGAGCACCGCGTGCATCAACGCGCTGCCGACGCCGCGCCGCTGCCATTCCGGCAGCACCCCGAGCGGCCCCAGGCCCAACGCGACCGGCTCAGCGGCCACCCGGCCGCGGGTGGCCACCACGTGCCCCACCACCCGGCCGTCCGAATCGGTCGCCACCAGGGAGTACGCGGGCAACCAGCCCTCGTCGGCGCGCAGCGCGTCGACAAGCGTCGCCTCGACGGGCGTGGCCTCGACGGGCGTCGCCTCGACGGGCGTGGCCTCGACAAGCGTCGCCTCGACGGGCGTGGCCTGGTCGGGCGTTGCCTCGACCGCCGCGCCGTCGCCCGTGGCCCTGGCAAAGGCGGCGGCATGTACCGCCCGGATGGCATCGATGTCGGCGGACGTTTCGCGTCTGATCAGCACCGCGCCACAATACGGGCACACCAGACGATGACTCCACGCCTTTACCCCCACCCCCACCCCCACCCCCACCCCACCCCACCCCACCCCACCCCACCCCACCCCACCCCACCCCACCCCACCCCCCCACCCCACCCCGCCCCGCCCGCGCCGATCTTGCAGTTTCGGTCGCCGATATGCCCAAAGTGCTGCTGTTTGTCGCGACGGCAAGTGCAAGATCGCGAAGCCCGGGGGTGGGCTCGGCTCAGCCGACGGCGGTGGCCGAGGGCGGGGCGCTGCCGCCCCGGGGCACCTCCGGGGTCATCAGCCGAATGATCTCCGCCTGGTCGGTCGGCGAGGGCATTCCCCAGTCCGGCTGGTAGCCGTACACCTCGTGCAGTGGGGTGGAGCCGGTGCGGCCGTCCAGGATCTCCACGGCGTCCGTGCCGATCAGGCCGGGGTGTTCCACGCCGCAGGCCTCGGCGACCTTGGTGAGGTCGCGGCGCAACGTCCGCAGGTAGTTTGCCGCCCGGACCGACTTCAACGTCGGGTCCAGGCCTCGGGTCAGCCAGGCGTTCTGCGTCGCCACGCCGGTGGGGCAGGTGTCGGTGTGGCACTTCTGGGCCTGGATGCAGCCGATCGACAGCATTGCCTCCCGACCCACGTTGACCATGTCGCAGCCGAGCGCGAACGCCACGACGGCGTTGTCCGGCAGGCCGAGTTTGCCGGCGCCGACGAAGACCACCCGCTCGTGCAGATCGTGTTCGGCGAAGACCTTGTAGACCCGGGAGAAGCCCTGCTGGAACGGGAGCGACACGGAGTCGCTGAAGATCAGCGGCGCGGCACCGGTGCCGCCCTCGCCGCCGTCGATCGTCACGAAATCGACGCCCCGGCCGGTATCGCGCATCAGGGTGGCCAGCTCCTGCCAGAAGCCGAGGTCGCCGACCGCCGACTTGATGCCGACCGGGAGGCCCGTCTCGGTGGCCAACAGCTCCACCCAGTCGAGCAGGCTGTCACAGTCGGAGAACTCGGCGTGCCGGGATGGGCTGACGCAGTCCTCACCAGCCGGGATGCCCCGGGTGGCGGCGATCTCGGCGGACACCTTCGCCCCGGGCAGCAGCCCACCGAGGCTCGGCTTGGCGCCCTGGCTCAGCTTGATCTCCAAGGCCCGCACGGGCGCGCCGGCGGCCAGGTCCTTCAGTCGGTTCAGGCTGAACCGGCCGTGCTCGTCGCGGCAGCCGAAGTACGCCGTGCCGAGTTGGAAGACCAACTCCCCACCGTTGCGGTGGTACGGCGACAGGCCGCCCTCGCCGGTGTTCTGTAGGCAACCGGCGAGCGCGGCCCCCTTGTTCAGCGCGGTGATGGCGTTGCCGGAGAGCGATCCGAAGCTCATCCCGGAGATGTTGACCACCGACTCCGGGCGGAAGGCGCGGGCTCGCCCCCGGGCCGCGCCGAGCACCTTCGCGCAGGGCAACCGCACGTCGTGCCCGGCGGTCGGGGTGGACGGCGGCACCGCCCGGCCGAACGTGCGGTGCTTGATGATCGGGTATCCGCGGGTGTGTTCGATGTCGTTGTCCGTGCCGAAGCCGAAGTAGTTGTTCTCCTGCTTCGCCGACGCGTACACCCAGCGGCGCTGGTCACGGGTGAACGGCCGCTCCTCGTCGTTGCCGGCCACGATGTACTGCCGAAGCTCCGGCCCGATCGCCTCCAACAGGTAACGGGCGCGGCCGAGCACCGGAAAGTTGCGCAGCAGCGCGTGGTCGCGCTGGATCAGATCCCGCGCGGCGAGCGCCGCGACGGCGGTGGCGACGGCGGGTACGGCTCGACGGGCCCATCTCATACCGGCAGTCTTTCCGGCCACGCCGTGCGCCAAACCGTCCCGGCCGCACCAACGCGCTGGTGGCAGCCCGGGTGGCGGTGCGGGAGGACCCGCACCGCCACCACCGCTCAGCGGTGCTGGAACGACTGGCGGACCGACCCGCCGACGACCGCGCACCACGTGCTCGTGCTGAGCTTGCCGTTGCGGGGCAGCCCGTGCAGCGCCTGTAGGTCCTGCACGGCTGCCCGGGTGGCGTGGTCGTACGCCCCGGTCGCGGTGACCGCGTACCCCTTGGTGGCGAGGATTTCCTGCACCGCAGTGACCGGCGCGCCGGTGGCGTGCTGGTTGAGCTCCGGAGCGAGGGTCTCCCAGGTCGGCGTGGTGAGGGTGGCGTCCACGTCCACCGCAATGCCGTTTCGGGCCTGCCAGTCCTGCACGGCCGCCACGGTCGCGGCGTCGAACGTGCCGCTGACCGTCACCGCGTAGCCCCGATGGGCGAGCAGGTGCTGCACCACCCGGACCGAGGGGGAGTTGACGAAGCGCCACAGGTCCGGCCAGCGGCGCGCCGGCACGTCACCGAGCTTGGTGCCCAGGGCGGCGTGGACGCGTCGCCGCAGCTCGGGGAACTGCCGGTAGAACGCCGCCCCCGGGCACTCGGTGGTGCGGAAGTCCCAGTGGCCGAAGATGTCGTACGCGTGCAGCCCGTACTGCCGGCAGATGGCGACGCAGAGTTTGACCAGCGAGTCGGTCAGCGCCTTCGGCGGCGTCTCGGTGACGTACGTGCCCTCGTTCTCGATGCCGATGGCCCGGCCGTTCTCGCCCGGGCAGTGGGCGGAGACCATCTGCCGGTCGCCGGCTTCGAGGCGCTCCAGGCTGCCCCGGCGGCCCTCCAGCACGTAGCCACCGCGGCTCACCGTGAAGTGCTGGCCGGTGTCCGACCAGCCGTTGCCGTCCATGTGCAGGTCCTGGCAGTCGTGGGCCAGCTTGACCGCCTGCTCGCGGGAGTAGTCCGTGACGTTCGGGAACGCCATGTGATGCACGATGATCTTGTTGGTGGCGATGGCGCTCACCGACAGCGGGTCCTTCGGCGGGCGGGCGGCCCACTCGTCACAGCTGATGATCCAGTCCAGGTCGGTGCCGGGCGTGGCCTGTGCCGTGGCGGGGAAGGCGAGTTCGCTCCCGACGACGGCGACCGTGGCGGCGCCGAGACCGGCCCGCAGCAGTGTCCGGCGGTCCACTTCGGAATGGTCGACGTGCATGACATCTCCTCCTGCGGCCGACGGCGGGGGATGAAAAGTAGCTCCAATGGCCGCACGCACTCCGGAGAATATTGCCAGGACTTGCCCGCGCGCTAGGGGGCCGGGCCCATGATCCAGCCGGTCGGGCCGTCGGTGGCCGGCGTTTCCCCACGTCGGGTCGAGGGTAGGTCGGTGACCGACCATCCCCGGCTGCCCGTAGAGGAATGACCAGATGAGTGACAACGTCAGCGACGCGGTGGGCGACGCCCTCCGCTCGGTGATGCTCTTCCTGCCCAAGGCCGTCGCCTTCCTGGCGATCCTGGTGGCCGGTTGGCTGATCGCCAAGGCCGTGTTGAAGATCGTGGAGAAGGTCCTGGAGCGGGTCGGCTTCGACCGCGCCGTCGAACGCGGCGGCATCCGTCGGGCGCTGAGTCGCTCCCGGTACGACGCCAGCGACATCGTCGCGAAGCTCGTCTACTACGCGGTGCTGCTGTTCACCCTCCAGCTCGCCTTCGGCATCTGGGGGCCGAACCCGATCTCCGACCTGCTCGCCGCGGTGATCTCGTGGTTGCCCCGGGCCTTCGTCGCGATCGTCATCGTCGTGGTCGCCGCCGCCATCGCCAACGCGGTCAAGGACATCATCAGCGGCGCGCTCGGCGGGCTGTCGTACGGCCGGGTGCTGGCCAACATCGCCTCGGTGTTCATTCTCGGTCTCGGCGTCATCGCCGCGCTGAACCAGATCGGGGTGGCCACCGCGGTCACCACGCCCGTGCTGATCGCCGTGCTGGCCACCGTCGGCGGGATCCTCGTCGTGGGTGTCGGTGGTGGCCTGATCCGTCCGATGCAGAGCCGCTGGGAGGGGTGGCTGAGCCGTGCGGAGCAGGAGTCGCAGGTGATCGCCTCGCACACCCGGGCCTACCGGGCTGGTCGCCGCGACGCCGAGGCCGAGCTGGCCCGGCGGTCGACCTCCACCGCCGACCCGGTCCGCCCGTCGAAGGCGGTCAGCGATCCGGAGGCCACCCAGGTGGTGACCGTGCCGGCCGATCCGCAGGTGGTGACCCGTCCGGCCGACCCGGAGGCGACGCAGATCGTGACCCGTCCGGCCGACCCGGAGGCGACGCAGATCGTGACCCGTCCGGCCGACCCGGAGGCCACGCAGGTGGTGACCCGTCCGGCCGACCTGGACACCGAGCGGCTGCCGGCCGTGCGGGCCGACGCCGACACCACCCAGGTGGTCAGCCGTGACGCCGACACCACCCAGGTGGTCGGCCGCGGTGGTGGCGACGCCGACACCACCCAGGTGGTCGGCCGCGGTGGTGGCGACGCCGACACGACCCAGGTGGTCGGCCCCGGCGCCGCCGGACCGGTGCCCGCACAGCGGGCCGGCGACGACAGCGAGACCACCACGGTCATCCCGCCGGTCGACCCGAACCGCCGCTGATTCGCCGCGACGCCAGCGGGGTGGGGTCCGGAGGCGACCCCACCCCGCGGCGTCTCGCCCGGCACGCCGAAAGCGCTCGCCGACGCGGCGGGACGCGGCTAGCATCGCCGGCATGACCTGGCGACATTGATCCCGCACCCTAGGCCGAAACCGTGGGCCGCCACGGGCACCGCACGTCCGGTGTCCGTCTCCACTCCCACGGGAAGGCCTCATGATCCACATCGCTTCGCGCGTGTCCGACCCGGCGGTCCGTCGGCTGACGACCACCCTCTACGGGTACGCGTTCCTCAGTGACCTCGTGCTGCTCTATCCGCTGTACGTGGTGTTCTTCGCCGACACCGGGCTGTCGGTGGGGCAGATCTCGTCGCTCTTCGTCGTCTGGTCGGCGGCGGGCATCCTGTTCGAGGTGCCCTCCGGCGCGTGGGCTGACGTGGTGTCCCGACGGCTGCTGCTGTGCCTCGCGCCGCTGGTGGCCGCCGCCGGTTTCGCGCTCTGGGTGTCGCTGCCGTCGTACCCGGCGTTCGCGGTCGGGTTCCTGCTCTGGGGCGCCGGCGGGGCGTTGGTCTCCGGTGCGCTGGAAGCGTTGGTCTGGACCGAGTTGGACCGGCTCGGCGCGGTCGACCGGTACGCCCGGGTGCTCGGTCGCGCGCGAACGGCCGGCGTGCTGGGCGTGGTGCTCTCCGGAGTGCTCGCCGGCCCGGTGCTCGCCGCCGGCGGGTATCCGGCCATCGGTGCGGCCAGCGTGCTCGCCTGCCTGCTCGCCGCGGTGGTCGCCGCCCGGCTGCCGGAGCATCGCCTACCGGCCGCCGGGTCACCCCGGTCACCGTCCGAGCTGGACGACGACGGTGACCTGGGTTGGTGGGAGACGCTGCGGGCCGGGCTGACGCAGGTCCGCACACGACCGCCGGTACGGGCGGCGGTGCTGCTGGTCGCCGTGGTCGCCGCCGACTGGGGTGCCCTGGACGAGTACACCCCGCTGCTGGCCCTGGACACCGGCGTCGGAGCGAAGGTGGTGCCGCTGCTGCTCCTGCTGCTCTGGGCGGGGGTGACCATCGGCGGGCTGCTCGCCCCGGTGGGGGAACGGCTGGGCCGCCGGGGCTACGCCGCGCTGCTGGGCGTGGTCGGCGTCGCGCTGGGCGGGGGCGCCCTGCTCCGGCACCCGGGCGGTTTCGGGCTGCTCGCGGTGGCGTTCGGCGCCGCGCAACTGGCCACCGTGCTGGCCGACGCGCGACTCCAGGCGCGCATCGTCGGCAACAGCCGAGCCACCGTCACGTCGATGGCCGGGATGGCCACCGACCTGCTGATCATCGGAACGTACGCCGGCTATGGGCTCATCGCGACGGCGGCCGGCAACGCGGTGGCGTTCGCGGTGACGGCCGGGCCGTACCTCGTCCTGGGGTTGGTGCTGCTGACGCGCCGCCGGCGCGGCACGGGCGTGCCCACCGGCGGCACCGCGAGCGTGGTGCGCGGCCCCGACTGACCGGGCCGGCCCCGGTCTCAGCCGGCCAGGTGCAGGAACGACCACTGGTGGCCGTCGAGGTCCCGGAAGCCGCGCATGTACATCGGCCCGTTGGCCGTCCCCGGCCCGAGCGACTCCCCACCGGCGACCGCGGCCCGGTCGACCAGCTCGTCGACCTGCTCCCTGCTCTGCGCCGACAGGCCGATGATGACCTCCCGGCTGGTTGCCGTGTCCGTGGTGGGGACCCCGGTGTACGCCTCGAAGGTCGAGCGGAGGTGCAGCATCAGCCGGGTGCTGTCGGAGATGGTGAGCGCCATGCTGTCGCCGTCCGGCTCGGCCTGGTCGCTGGTGAAGCCGAGTGCCTGGTAGAACTCGGCGGCGGTGGTCAGGTCGCGCACCGGCAGGTTGATGAACGTCATGGTCATCGGTGGTCTCCGTTCGACTCGAGCAGTGCCTTCAACGCGGTGAGCCGCTCCCGCCAGTACGCCGTCAGCTCGGCGGCCTGCTCGGCTGCGGTCAGCTTCTCGTGCAGGACGGCGACCCGGGCCTTCGACTCGCCGACCGCGTCGACGCCGACCACGATCCGGGTGGGACCACCGGCCCAGTCGGCCCGGAAACTGTGCGGCGCGGTGGCGGTGCGGACCCGGGTCTTGAACGATTTCTGTCTGGTCATCACATGCTCCCGGTCAACGGCACGGTCACCGGGACTCACGCTCCCGCCGACCCCGCCGGAGTGGGGCATGTGGCACCACGTCCCGAGGGCTCCAGGCCCCCTTTGCCTCCGCGTGGCCGGCGGCGTGAGCGCCGGGAGGGAGGTGCGGCGTAGGACGACGCCACCGTCATCCTACGGCACCACAGCCCTCAGGGCTGGTCACCGTCGAGGTAGACCCATCGGCCGTCCTCGCGGACGAACCGGCTGTGTTCGGTCACCGTGCCCGGCCGGCCCGCAGCCCGGTAGTGGGCGTGGAACGTCACGGTGCCGGCCGCGTCGAGCAGGCCGCCCCGCTCGGTCTCGACGATCTCCAGTCGGGTCCACCGTTGCCCCGGGTCGAGCTCCAGCGAGGCGGGCCGGGTCGAGGAGTGCCAGCTGCGCAGCAGGTAGCCGGTGTCGCCGAGAGCGAAGGCACTGAACCGGGAACGCATCAGCGCGTCGGCCGTTGCCGCCGGGCTGTCGCCGCCGTGCGCCGGGGCGCAGCAGTCCGCGTACGCCCGGCCGGAGCCGCACGGGCAGGCCCGTCCCGTCGTCGTGTGCGCCCGTCGGCGTCCCGCACCCTTACCCACATCGTCATCCTGCCCCATCACCGGGCAACGGCTCCCGCCGGTCGCTGGGGCGCGCGGCCCTTGCCTGATCCACTCGACTTCCTAAAAGTCGCGGTATCCGAGAGGGTCAGACACCCCGACTTCAAGGAACCCGAGTCGAGCAAGCCGCCCGGGGTGTTCAGAGCCAGCCGGAGCGGCGGAACAGGCGGTACAGGAACAGGGCCGCTGCCGCCATCAGGGCCAGGGCTGCGGCGTAGCCGTACCGCCAGGCCAGCTCGGGCATGTGGTCGAAGTTCATGCCGTAGATGCCGGCGATGCCGGTCTGGGTGGCCGCGATGGCCGCCCACGCCGCGATCTTGCGCATGTCGTTGTTCTGTTCGACGGCGAGCTGCGCCAGCCGGGACTGCACGATCGAGGTGAGCAGATCGTCGTACGCGGCGACCCGGTCGACGGCCCGGCTCAACCGGCCGTCCACGTCGACGAACCAGCGGTGCAGGGCGCGGGGCGGCCCGTCGGGGTCGAGCAGCGTCCGCATCGGCGCCTGCAACGGCAGCACCGCCCGTTTGAACTCCACCACCTCCCGTTTGAGCTGGTAGATGTGCTGGATGTCGGCGCTGCGATCGCGGGCGAACACCTCCTCCTCGACCCGCTCCAGGTCCCGCTCCACGTGCCCGGCCACCTCCAGGTAGGAGTCGACCATCCGGGCGCAGACCGCGTACGCCACCGCCCATGGGCCGGCGGCCAGCAGTGCGGGACGGCGCTCGATGTCGGCGCGGACGCTGCGCAGCGCCCCGGCGGCGCCGTGCCGCACGGTGATGGCGAACCGGTCTCCGAGCAGCACCATCACGTCCCCGGTGTCGATCACCTCGGAGGTGTCGGTCAGCTCGTCGTGTTCCACGTACCCGGCGGTGCGCAGCACCAGCAGGGTGACCGGCCCGTGCCGCTGCACGGTGGGCCGGTGCCCGTCAGCGAGGGCCTGCTCGACGGTCAGCTCGTCGAGGCCGAAGGTCCGGCCCACCGCGGCGAGCACGGCCGGCCCCGGGTCGTGCAGGCCCAGCCACACGAAGGCGTCGCGGCCGTGCCGTGCCCGGGAGTAGGCGTCGGCGTAGTGCTGCTGTCCCGGCTCGCGCCGGCCGTCGACGTAGACGGCGCAGTCGACGACCGCGTCCGGGTTGGACCGGCGCGGGGTGGGGGAGTCGTCCTCGACCCGGCCGAGCAGTCGACGGGCCAGGGCGCGTACGCCTCGACCGGCCCGGTCCCGTACCGGTCGCTGATCCACCGCGTGCCCCCCGTCGCCCGCGCACCACCCCGGTCACGGTGCCCGCTGGGGATGGTGCCACCGCATTCTGCCGAGCGGGGTCCGGCGTCCGACAGGCGGGCGGCCGTGCTCAGGCGGTGCGGGTGGCGAAGACGACGACGTTGTCGACGTAGTTGCCGGTCGTGGCGTCGAACCGGCCGCCGCAGGTGATCAGGCGGAGTCCGGCGGCGTCCGCCGGGCCGTAGACGAGCGTGGTGGGAAAGTGCTCCTTCGGGTACGCGCGGACGTCGTCCACGGTGAACGTGGCGACCCGCGCGTCGGCGCGGGTGATCTCGATCTGGGCGCCGCCGCGCAGCCGACCGAGGTCGAAGAAGACCGCCGGTCCGGCGGGGGAGTCGACGTGTCCCACCAGGACGGCGTTGCCGGTCTCGCCGGGGCTGACCCCGTGCCGGTACCAGCCGGCGAGGGTGGGCCTGTCCAGTGGTGGCACCTCCAGCACCCCGGCGGCGTCCGCGCCGACCGGGACGACCTCGGCGCGTACGTCGATGGTGGGGATCCGCACCCGGACCGGCGCGGCGCGGGGCAGCGGCGCCAGGTCCGGTGCGGGATGGGTGCGCCTCGGCGCGTCGGCCGGCGGTCGTGGTGGCCGCGTCGGGTCGGCGGTGAGGCCGACGGTGATCAGCCCGAGCCCGGCCACGCCGAGCAGGGCCACCACGGCCGGTAGGGTCCGCCGCCAGCACACGTGGGCACACCTCCGTAGGGCATCGTCGGGGTGCCCGCGCCGGTGTCACCGGTGCGGGCACCCGTCCTCAGGGATGGAGCAGTCGCCGATCAGGCGACAGTGGACACCGGACGTCGCCGGCGGATCAGGACCACCGCGCCGGCGAGGGCGGTGCCGAGCAGGGTGCCACCAGCGGCCAGAGCGCCGGTGTCGCGGTTGTCACCACCGGAACCGGCCGGTGCGCCGCCGATCGGGGTGACGGTGAACGTCGTGGTGCCGGCCGAGCTGCCGTCGCCGCAGGTCGCCGCCACCGTGTAGGTGCCCAGGGTGAATCCGGCGGTGAAGAGTTCGGCGCTCAGTCCGCCGCCGGCGGCGGCCGTGGTGGATCGGACGTTCTGGTCGCGGTTGGGGCCGGTGACCCGGAAGAGGGCGTCACCCGACTTCGGGTTGCAGGTCGTCGCGGTGAGCACGACGGTCCCACCGACCGGGGTGGTGGCCGGTGACACCGTGGTGTCGGCCAGTGCGGCGCCTGGCAGCAGGAGCGTGCCGAGGCCCACGCCGAGCGCCGCCGAGCAGAGTGCTGTTGAGACCTTCATACGCGTCTTCCCTCACTTTTCGTCCGCTGACTGCGTGGGACGTCGTTCGGGTGGCCAACTCCGACTAGCACCGGTGTGCCCAACACTAGGTGGGTTGGCCCCACGATCAGGTGAAAATGAGAATTCTTCGTTGCCGTCACGTGTCCACCCGAAGGCGGGGAGAGCTGCGCAAAGGCCCGGACGCGCCGATCCGCCTCACCGGTGGTGGCGGGCGGCGGTGTGGCAGCGTGGTGCGGGTGACCGATTCCGCGCCGCTCGACGTCGACCTCGCGCTGCTCGGCGGTGGTGGTGCGGCGTCGTTGCTGCTCGCCGCACTGGACCGGCACGGCGTCCGGGGCTTGCGCATCGCCGTCGTCGACCCGGTCCGCCGGCGCGGTCAGGACCGCACCTGGGCGTTCTGGGGCCACCCCGGCACCGACCTGGACCCGCTGCTCAGCGCGAGCTGGCAGCAGGTCGAGGTGGCCACGACGGTCCGGCGCCGCGTCCTGGACCTGACCCCGCTGCGGTACGCCATGCTCCGCTCCGGCCCGGTCTACGACCGGGCTGCCGCGGCCGAACGGAGGCTGGGCGCCATCCGGATCGTCGCGCCCGCCGAGACGGTGACCGACGACGGCACGCGGGTGCTGGTGCGCACCGGTGACGGGCAGACCGTACGAGCCGGCTGGGTGCTCGACTCCCGTCCCCGCCGGCCGGCGCGAGCGGGGCGGACCACCTGGTTGCAGCACTTCCGTGGCTGGTGGTTGGAGGCCGAGCGGCCCGTCTTCGACCCGGCCCGCGCGGTGCTGATGGATTTCCGCACCCCGCAGCCGCCCCGGGGCGTCTCGTTCGGGTACGTGCTGCCGGTGAGTGACAGGTACGCCCTGGTCGAGTACACCGAGTTCTCCCCCGACCTGCTCACCGACGCCGGGTACGACGCGGCGCTGGCCGGCTACCGGGACCTGCTCGGGCTCGATCCGGCCGGGCTGCGGGTGCGCGAGGTGGAGAACGGCGTGATCCCGATGACCGACGCGCCGTTCCCGGCCCGGCCCTCACCCCGGGTGGTCCGGCTCGGTACGGCCGGCGGTGCGACCAGACCCTCCACCGGCTTCACCTTCTCCGCCATGTACCGCCAGGCCGACCAGGTGGCCCGCGCCCTCGCGGCGGGACGGGCGCCGGTGCCGCAGGCGGCGTACCCGCGTCGGCACCGGTGGATGGACGCGGTGGCCCTGCGGGCGCTGGACCGGGGCGGGGTCGGCGGCCCGGACTTCTTCGACCGGCTCTTCGACCGCAACCCGGCTGCGCGGGTGTTGCGCTTCCTCGACGGGGTCAGCACCCCGGCCGAGGAGGTCGCGATCATGAACTCGACCCGGCTGCTGCCGATGATCGCCGCCACCGCCGGCGACGCGGCGCACCGCGTCCGTGACCGGCTGCGCCCCACGCGGCCCGCCCCGGCCGTCCCACCGGCGGTGGTGACTCCGGCGCCGACGGCTCGGCGCGCCGGCCCCCCGAGCGGGGAGGACGACGCGCGCTGCCGGTAGGTTGCCGGGCATGGTGGACGCGGCGGCCGGCAGGGGCGTGCAGATCTGGACCGATGGGGCGTGCAGTGGCAACCCCGGGCCGGGCGGTTGGGGCGCCCTGTTGCGCTACGGCGACCACGAGCGGGAGCTGTGCGGGGGCGAGGCCACGCCGACCACCAACAACCGGATGGAGCTGATGGCGGCCATCCAGGCGTTGGAGAGCCTGAACCGGCCGGTCACCGTCGAGCTGCACACCGACAGCACGTACGTGCGCAACGGCATCACCAGTTGGCTGGCGTCCTGGAAGCGCAACGGTTGGCGGACGGCGGCGAAGCAGCCGGTGAAGAACGCCGACCTGTGGCAGCGGCTGGAGGCGGCCTGTGAACGGCACGAGGTCACCTGGCTGTGGGTCAAGGGGCACAACGGTCACCCGGAGAACGAGCGGGCCGACGGGCTGGCCAACAAGGGCATGACCGAGGCGCGGGCCGCGCTGACCAGTCGCTGAGTCGGGGTCAGCGGGTCGCGTCGGGGTGCCCGGGCATGCTCGACCCGCCGCCGCTGCTGCCGGACGAGCCGCCGGCGACACCTGAGTTGTCCGGCTCGGTCACGATGTCCGGTCGGACGTCGGTGTCGGCCGGCGCGGGCACCTCGGTGTCCGCCTCTACCTGCACCAGCGGCACCTGGCCGGCCTCGTCCTCGCTGTGCTGCGGGTCGCCCGGCAACTCACCGTCGCGCTTTCGGTAGCCCACGCCGTGCCCCCCGTCGATGCCGGTCCGCGTCGGCGCTGGCTACCCGGCGTCGTCCCGGCCGAAACCTCGCGCTCAGCGCCGTCGGCGGCGACCGGTGGAGGCGGTGGACGGGGACGGCCGGCGGACCGGGGTGAGCGGCAGCGCCGTCCAGTGCGCCGGTCGGGTGCGGGCCGCTGGCAGGCGGGTGCGGACGTCGCCCCGGGCGGCGTCGAGCTGGGACTGGTGCAGGAAGAGGATGCTCCGCAGGTCGGCGCCGCGCAGGTCGGCCCCGCGCAGGTCCGCGCCGGTGACGTCGGCCAGGCTCAGGTCGACGCCGCGCAGGTCGGCGCCGATCAGCAGCGCCCCGCGCAGGTTGGCCCGGCGCAGGTCGGCCCGGCGCAGGTCGACGCCGGGCAGGTGCGCTCCCCGGTGGTCCGCGCCCCCGGGGGAGCGGACCGCGTCGCTGGCCCGGGACAGCAGCGGGTTGACCCGGTCCCGGTGCGCGGCGACGTCCACCGTCCGCAGGCGTGTGGGGTCACCCTCGGTGAGCGCTGTCGTCTCGGCGCGAGCGCGGGTCAGCTCGTCGCGCAGGTCGGCCGGCGGGTGCAGCGCCAGCGCCTCGGTGACGTACCAGAGCAGTTCGTGCAGCGGGCGCAGCACGGCGAACGCCTCCGCCATCGCCGGCAGCGTCTCCGGCGCGTCCCGCCAGTCCCGCCCGCCGAAGGTGATCTGGGCGACCTGCTGCCCGGCCCCGAAGCAGTCGAACACGGTGCAGCCGGGAAACCCGCGTTGCCGCAGCTCGGTGTGGATGCCGCAGCGGTGGTCCGGACCCAGGTTGGGGCAGGCCCGCCCGGCCGGTTTGTCGATGGCGAAGTCCGCCGACCGGGCGAACGCGGGCACCACGCAGCACAGGCCGAAGCAGCGTCCGCAGTCGGCGCGAAGCTGCGCCGACCCGGGCGGCGGTGCGGTGCTGGGCGACACGTGGCGGGTCCTCCGGGCGTTCGGGGCGAGGCCACAAGTGTCTCGCGCCCCGAGCCGACCGGTCGGGCCGGGGTCACCGTCCGTGCGTGTCGCCGGCTGCCGCCGCGCGGGGCGTCGGGGGACGGGAGGCGCCCGGTGGCGGCACCAACCGGTAGATCGCCCGATCCCCGACGTCGTGCCCGTACTTCTGGTCGAAGTGCCGTTTCACGGTGTCGGCCGGTGTGTGGTCCCCGTCGGCGGGCTCCGCCAGCGAGAACACCGCGGGGGACGCCCCGGGTGCCCGGGGCGGCAGCATGGCGCGCGCGGTCAGCTGCCCGGTCACCCGGAACCCACGGCAGTCGACGTAGTGCTGCCCGTCCACCGTCACGTACGGCACGCGCACCTCGACCACGTCCGAGTCGTCGTGGCGCAGCGTGACCATGACCGACCAGTACCGCTCCAGGTCGAGGGTGGCCTGTTCGTGCTCCCACAACTCCTCGAAGCGGGCGTGCACGAACCCGCCCCACGGGCTGTCCATGTCCACCTCGAGCTGGGGGACGTTGAACGACAGCTTCCCGATCGGGAAGAACGAGATCAACGCCCGCCCGTCCCACTGGTAGAGCTGGATCGACGGGGACGCGTCGTAGAGGCGGACCTGCAGGCGCTGCCGTAGCCGGCCGTCGAGGGCGTCGGTGAAGGCGGCCAGGTGGCGCAGGTTGGTGCGGATCTGGCGGGGCACGTCCACCCGCTGCCGCTCCAACTCCTCGGAGCGTTGCTGCGCGGCGGTGCAGTCCGGGTCGAGCAGGAGCAACTGCACCTGGGCGCCGTTGGCGAGCGCCGCCCGGACCGCGCTCAGCGTCTCCTCGCGGTGCCGCTGCTCCAGCAGGATCGTCCAGGTGTCGAGGATGCGCACCCGGCGGCCGGAGCGGTGCAGCCGGGCCACGAACGCCTGCTGGTCGAAGCTCAGGTGCTCCTGCACCCGCGCCTTGCGGGCCTCCTCGAACAGCGGGTCGAAGATGACGTACGAGATGGCCGCGAGCACGACGCTGGCACCGAGGTTGAGCAGCAGGTCGCTCAGGAATCCGGTGCTGCGCCAGGCGCCCACCAGCATGACGACGGCGACACCGAGCAGTGCCCCACCGACGACGAAGGCGCGTCGTTGCCGCCCGCCCCGACCAGCCCACTCGGGCATCCGGTCCCCTTCCGCCGTCGGTCGGCCCCACTACCGCTTGCTGATCACCGGAATTCGGAGGATACGTGCCCGCTGTGCTGGGCGCTGGCCCGTTCGTCGAGCGGTCGGTTCGCCGCTCGGACCCGGCTCGCCGCTCATAGGGTGACGGTAACGGAGTCGTGCGACCACGGAGGGTGGCGGGTGGACGAGAGCGAACGCGAGCAGGCGCTTCTCACCGTCCTGACCACCGAGCACTACGCGTTGCAGACGTCCCGCGCCGGCACCATCGCCGAGGCCACCGGCCGCGCCACCATCTTCCTGTCCGTCCTGTCGGCGGCGCTGATCGGCCTCGGCTTCGTCGCCAGCAACGACAAGCTGGTCCGGCCGTACCTGGCCGCGGTGCTGCCGACCCTGGTCATCATCGGGGTGCTGACGTTCCTGCGGCTGGTGGAGACCACCGTGGAGAACTCGCTGGACCTGCGGCGGATCCAACGCATCCGGGCCTACTACCAGCACAAGCTCGCCGGCGAGCACGACTTCTTCGCCGACGCGGTGGTGGCCGGCGATGCCATGAGCACAGCCTGGAACCTGGTCGGCACGCGACCGGGGCGGTGGGAGTTCCTGCTGACCACCGCCGCACTCGTGGGCGCGGTCAACGCCGTGTTGGGCGGGCTCGGCATCGCGCTGGCGGCCACGACCGTCGGGGCCGGGGGCGAGGTGACGGTCCTGGTCGGGGTGCTGGTCGCGGTGGTGGCGTTCGGTGTGCAGTTCGTGTACATCGTCCGGGCGTCGGCCGCGCCGATGCGCTGACGACGCCCGCGGTGGTCAGACCGACCGCCAGTCGTCGTTCGGCAACGCCGCCGCCTGGGGCCCATCAGCAACATGCCCCCGTCGACCGGCCAGGACGCGCCGGTGCCGTGGCGTACCGTCGCCGGGTGCGGATCACGCGATTCACCCACTCGTGCGTACGGGTGGAACACGACGGCGGGGTGCTCGTCGTCGACCCGGGGACGTGGAGCGAGCCGCGTGCCCTGGTCGGCGCGGACGCCGTCCTGGTCACCCACGAACACACCGACCACGTGGACGTGCTGCGCCTGGCCGGCCTGGGCGTCCCCGTGTACGCCCCGCAGGGCGCCCGACTGCCGGACCTCGTCCCGCTGCCGGTGACCCGGGTCCGCGCCGGGCAACGCTTCACGGCGGCCGGCATCGAGGTCAGCGCCCACGGTGGCCGGCACGCCGCCATCCACGGGGGTAAACCGGACTGCCCCAACCTCGGCTACCTGATCGGCGACGGGCTCTACCATCCCGGCGACGCGCTGCACGTGCCCGACGAGCCGGTGCGCACCCTGCTCGTTCCGGCCCAGGGGTCCTGGTTGCGCCTCGACGAGGCGATCCGGTTCGCCGGCGCGGTGGGCGCCGCCGCCGCGTACCCGATCCACGACGCGCAGCTCAACGAGCGCGGCCTGGCAAGCGTCGCCGGCTGGTTCGGCGAGACGATCCCCGGCTACCGTCACCTCGTCCCCGGCGACACCGCCTGACCGATTTCGCCACCGGAGGGCGTGGCGGTGGCGGTGAAGCGGGGCGCGGCGGCGGTCAGCACCGCACTGGCCGTCGGGGCGGACCACCCGTCGGTCAGGTCCGTCACGAGGTCGGCGACCAGCCGGGTCACGGCCGGCCCGCCACCCGGGTGCAGCGCCTCGGCGACGATCAGCGCCGACGAGGTGCCCGCCCGCACTGCCGACCAGCCGCTCTGCCGGTTCGTCCACCGTCGGGCGTGTGCCCGCCCGGCGGAGTCGACGAAGCTCACCTCGCCCGGCTCGGGACGCTCGGTGTCGCCCGCGAAACTCAGGTACGCCTCGTCGCCGTGTGCCGGCCGGACCACCAGGTCACCGTCGACCCGGTCCAGGTCGAGCGCCGCGACCGGGATGGCGTACGCGGCCGAGACGGCGTTGCAGAGATCGACAAGCGGGTGGAGCCGGGGCAACTCGCCGTCCAGGCGCAGCCGACGCAGCAGCGCCTCGGCGGCGCACCGGTACTTGGTGGGTCGCAGCCCCATCGCCGCGTACGCCCGCCGCCACGCCTGGATCTCCGGGAACCCGCTCTCCGGTCCGCCGGCCAGCCGACTGCGGGCGACGGCCAGGTAGCCGGCCGTCCGCCGCGCCACGTCGGCGGTGGCGGTGATGCCGGTGGCGTGGACCACGCCGGCGACCAGGTCGGGGTACGTGTCACGAAGCTGCGGAGCATGCTCGAACCGCACGGCACTCCTATCGTCGGGTGAGGGCGAGCGTCACGCCGAGCGCGACGAACGTGCCGGCGACGGATCGGCGCAGCCAGTCGGTGACGCGGGGGCGGGTGAGCACCCGGTCGCGTACCCGGGCCGCGAAGATGCCGTAGCCGCTGAACACCACGAAGGTGAACAGCATGAACACCGCGCCGCAGGCGAGCATCGCCCGGGTCGAGCCGACGGTGGCGGTGTCGACGAACTGGGGCAGGAACGCGACGAAGAACAACGTCGGCTTCGGGTTGAGCAGGTTGACCACCACGCCGGAGATGATCACGCGGGTCGCCGAGCGGGGCGCGGCGTCGGTCGTCGCCGTGAAGGCGTCGCGGTCGCGTGCGGTGGACCAGGCCAGATAGAGCAGGTACCCGACGCCGAGGTACCGGACGACGTCGAACGCCACGGCGCTGGTCTGCATCAGCGCGGCCAGCCCGGTCATCGCCGCGAGCAGGTGCGGCAGGGTGCCCAGCGTGCAGGCGAACGCGGCAAGCACGCCGGCTCGGGCGCCCCGGGACAGCCCGGCGGAGAGGGTGAAGAACACCCCGGTGCCGGGGGTGACCACCACGATCAGCGTGGCGACCAGGAACGGGATGGTCACGATCGTCCTCCGATGGGTTCGGTGGGGCGGGTCCCTGCTCCACTCTGCTGCCAAGATGGCCCGGTGAGCAGAGCCAAACCGAGGGCATCCGATAGGTCCATAACGGCGGGGTCGGACTTTCTGCACCTGGCCATCGCCGACGCGCCGCCGGGCGGGCGGGCCGACTGGCTGACCCACCGGTTGCGTCAGGCCATCGCCGACGGGCGGGTGCCGACCGGTGCGCGGCTGCCCCCGACCCGGGTGCTCGCCGCCGACCTCGGCGTCTCCCGGGGTGTGGTCACCGAGGCGTACCAGCGGTTGACCGAGGAGGGTCACGTGGTCGGCCGGGGCCGGGCCGGCACGGTCGTCGTCGCCGCGCCCGCCGCGCCGGTGACCGCCCCGGCCGCCGTGCCGCCCCCGCCCGCACTGTTCCCGCCGGCGCCGGGCAGCGACATCTTCGAGGCGGTACGCGCGGCGAGCGCGACGATCGACCTGACGCCCGGCGTACCCGACCTGACCGCCTTTCCCCGCACCGACTGGCTACGCGCCGAGCGGACCGTGCTGCGCCGCCTCGCCGCGTCCGACCTCGGCTACGGCGACCCGTGCGGCGCGCCGACACTGCGACAGGCCGTCGCCGCCTGGTTGGCCCGCAATCGCGGCATCAGCGTCGACCCCACCGAGGTGATCATCGTGGCCGGCGTCTCCCAGGCGCTCGGGCTCCTCGCCCAGGCACTCACCGCAGCCGGCGTCGACCGGATCGCGGTCGAGGACCCGGGTTCGCTCGGCGTACGTCAGCACCTGAACAACTGGCGGATGGGCACTCCGCCGATCACCGTCGACGACGCCGGGCTGTGTGTCGACGAGTTGGCCGCCAGTGGTGTGCCGGCCGTGCTGCTCACCCCCGCACACCAGTTCCCGACCGGCGTCGTGCTCGACGGTGACCGCCGCCGCCACCTCGTCGCCTGGGCGCGGGCCGGCGGTCTGATCATCGAGGACGACTACGACGCCGAGCACCGCTACGACCGTTCACCGGTGCCGGCGCTGCGGGGCCTGCTGCCCGAGCAGGTCTGCTATACCGGCAGCGTCTCCAAGCTGCTCGCCCCCGCCCTGCGGGTCGGTTGGCTGCTCGTGCCGCCGCGACTGCGTGCGGCGGTGGTGACCGCCAAACGCAACGCCGACCTGGGCAACGCCGTACTCCCGCAACTGGTGTTGGCGGAGCTGCTGACCTCTGGCGCCTTCGAGCGGCACCTGCGGCTGCTGCGCCGCCGGCACATCCGCCGACGGGATGCCATGATCGCCGCGCTGGCCCGCGAGTTGCCATCGGCGACGGTGCACGGCGCGGCCGCCGGCCTGCA
The DNA here is from genome assembly GCF_042872705.1 of Micromonospora sp. NPDC005203. Taxonomy (NCBI): domain Bacteria; kingdom Bacillati; phylum Actinomycetota; class Actinomycetes; order Micromonosporales; family Micromonosporaceae; genus Micromonospora; species Micromonospora sp. NPDC005203. The sequence continues at coordinate 72,287 of NZ_JBIAKV010000008.1, forward strand.
CCTGATGATCACGCTCGACGACGACGTGGTCGACACGGATTTGGCGGCCGCGACGCTGGCGCGGGGAGTGAAGGTGCAACCCCTGTCCTGGCACTGTCAGCGTCCCTACCGGCCGGGCCTCGTGCTGGGCTACGCGGCCCGCACGACGACCGAGATCGAGGAGGGCGTCGCCGAGATCGCCGCCGTGCTCAGCCGCCGCGGGCGACCCGGCTGACCCCGGGACCCGAACGACAGGTGGTCAGCCCAGGAAGAGCTGCACCAGCACCAGCACGGCGAGCAGCGCAGGCCCGCGTGAGCCCTGGCGCATCAGGTCGACCGGGATCATGCCGAACGGCGTGTTGACGGTCGCGCCACCGTAGTTGATCGGCGGGCGGGTGCCGGCCCGGAACGCGGCGGCCACCACTCCCAGCGCCAGCGTCGGTGCCAGCCAGGACGGCCCCGGCTCGACTGTCGGCAGGGTCAGCAACCACCACAGGCCCGCGCCGACGGCCGGCACCACCAGGTGGACCCCACGCAGCAGGGCGTCGCTGCCGCCCAGTGCCCGGCGCAGTCCGGGTGACCGGCTGATCGAGCGCAGGCCACCGGTCAACCGGTTGGCGGCGAGGTAGGCGAACACCACCTGCGCGGCCCCGGCCAACCCGGGCAGGGCGAGCGCGGCAGCGTACTGCACTCCGATCAGCGTCGCCCAGATCAGCAGGGCGCTCGGGTGGCGGCGCAACCGGCGCACATCAGCCTGCAGGAACGCCCACCAGCCGGGGCCGGGCAGGAACCGGCGGCTGCGGACCCGGCCGATCCGACGCCACCGCCGGCTCTCCACCAGGCCGGTGAGCAGGCTCGGATCGAGAAGGATCGTCGCCGTTGCGGCGGCGTTGGCGAACTGCGCGCCGGTGGTCAGGGTGGCCCGGTCGACCCGGGGCAGCGCGCGGACCGCGCGGATCGTGCCCAGCCCGGCGAGGGGCAGCGCGAGGGCGAACAGCGCGACGGTCGGCGTCGCCGCCGGCCGGGGCAGCCCGTCGCCGAGGTGACCGAGGAGCACCACCGCGGCGGTGAGGACGGCAGCCGCCACCATCGGCGCCGCGCCGGCCACCGCCGGCCACCGCCGACCCGCCCGGCTGCTCTGGGCGACGACGCTGAGCGCCAGCGCCGCCGCGCCCCAGCCCGCGCCGGCCCCGGCCGCCCCGCCCAGCGCCGCCGGATCGCTGACCCCGCCGAGCGCCGCCACGGCCAACCCGAGCGCCGCCGTGCCCACCGCGGCGCCGACCAGCAGGAGGAAGAACCGCGGCGCCAGCCACGCCCGCCGGTCGACCGGCGCGCTCGTCGCCCAGCTCTGCGTGGCCGGGGTGACCAGCAGCGGGCCGAGCGCGCGCAGGCCACGCCAGGCCAGGCCGGTGCCGGCCAGCAGCGCGGCGAGCGCCAGCCACCAGCGCACCCCCGGCTCCGACTGCCCCACCGTCGGGGAATCCAGCAGGTCGCGGCTGGCGCTGATCGCGAACCAGCCGTACATGCCGGTGAACAGGACGATGACGTACGCGTCGCCCAGCACGTCGCCGAAGGAGTGATCGTGGTGTCGGCTGCGCGCCCGGCGCAGGTGGGTCCGCAGTTGCCGGGCGGTGGGCACCCCGGTCGGCGTGTCGGCGATGGTGGCCGGTGGGGCGCTCACCGGCCGATCTCGATGCGCTCGTCGACCACCGCGTCGATCAACTCCGGGTCGTGCGAGGCCAGCAGCACGGCGGTGCCGGCCGCCCGTTCCCTGAGCAGGCGCTCGGCGAGCCACTGTCGCCCGCGTACGTCGAGGCGCTGCTCCGGCTCGTCGAGGATCAGCACCCGACGCGGCCGGACGAAACAGGACGCCAGCGCCAACCGGCGGCGCTGCCCGCTGGACAGGGTCACCGGCAGCTGGTCGCGGGCCGGCTCCAGACCCAACTCGGCCAGGACCTCCTCGACCGGCTCGGCGTTGCTCCCGTGGGCGTACGCGACCAGCTCCAGGTGCTCGACCACGGACAGGTCGGGGAAGAAGTCGATGTCGTCCAGGGCGGCCGCCACCAGCGCCCGCACCTGCGGATCGGTCTCGTCGGCCCGGCGGCCCTGCACCAGCACCTCGCCCGCGTCCGGCCGGTCCGCGCCCACCACACAGCGCAGCAGGGTGGTCTTGCCGCTGCCGTTGGGGCCCAGCACCACCGCGATCCGGCCCGCCGGGAGCGTGAAGCTCACGTCGTCGAGCACGACCAGGTCGCCGAAGTTGCGGCTAAGTCCCCGTACCGAGAGCGCATCCACAACCCCAGAGTCTCCCAGACCGGTGCCACCGACCAACGCGAGCGACCTACGTCACGCCGTTGGCGGGGTCGTGCTGTCGGTGAGTCTCGTAGAGGGCGGCGAGCCCGGCGGCGGTGGCCGCCAAGCGTTCACGCAGCGCGACCGGGGTCAGCACCTCGACGTCGGCGCCGAGGCGGAGCAACTCGCCGTGGGCGTGGGTGAGCGACTCGATCGGCAGCACCGCGGTCAGCCAACCCCGCGCGTCCGGCGGCTGGGCGCTGGCGTCCATCGCGGTCACCACCGGATCGCTGCCGATCTCGCGCAGTCGTTGCCGGCCGGCGGGGGAGAGCCGGACGGTGGCCTCGTCGCGGTGCAGGCGGGCCCGGAACTGCACCACGTGCGCCTGCCACCAGGCCGGCAGGTCGAAGTCGGCCGGTCGGACGAATTCCTGCGGCAGCGGGGTCAGCGCGAGGATCTGGTTGACCCGGTAGGTCGCCGGAGCGCCTCGGCCGGGCTGGTCGGCCACCACATACCAGCGGCCGCCCTTGAGCACCAGGCCGTACGGCTCCAGCACCCGGGTCACCTCGCCGTTCCACCCGCGGTAGCGCACCTCGACGCGGTGCTGCTGCCAGACCGCCTCGGCCGTGCGGGTCAGCTCGGGGGAGGCGTCGCCGTCGGCGTACCAGCCGGGCGTGTCCAGGTGGAAGCGTTGCTGGAGCTGGGTCGCCCGGTCGCGCAGGGGAGCGGGAAGCGCGGCGTGCAGCTTCAGTCGCAGCGCGTCCACCACGTCGCCGTAGCCCAGCTCGTCGGCCGGACCGGGCAACCCGGCCAGGAACAACCGGTCGGCCTCCCCGGCGGTGAGCCCGGTCAGCCGGGTCCGCCAGCCGTCGACCAGCTGGTAGCCGCCGGCGTGCCCGGCCTCTCCATAGAGCGGGATGCCGGCGGCGTGCAGCGAGTCCACGTCCCGGTAGATCGTGCGGGGAGAGACGGTCAGCCGCTCGGCGAGCTGTGCGGCGGTCAATCGGCCGTGCTGCTGGAGCAGCAGGAGCAACGAGAGAAGTCGAGAAGCCCGCACTTCACTGACACTAGTTGTCAGGGGACCGGTTATACCGTCCCGGCATGGCATTTCGCGACAAGGAACTTCGCACGCCCGGACCGATAACCGTGGGCGGCAGACAATTCAAGCGCTACCACATCGACCAGCCGGAGCAGCCGATCGAACCGGAGGTGGAGAAGGCCGCGTACGAGCACCTGCCGTTGCTGCTCGTCGACCTCGTCGACGACGGCACCCCGGCCGCCGGGTGGGTGGTGCTGCACCGGGGCGCGGACAGCGGCGCCTACCTGCTGGCGTACTCCTGGGTGTGGGACAACGCGGTGGAGGTCCGGGTCGCCGCGGCCGGGCAACCGGCGCTGGACTGCCCGGACGAGGACCCGACCCACTTCGTGCAGGTCCGTCAGCCCGCGGTCGGGTGCGTGTGGGAGTTGGCGGTGCTGGAACACGAGCGGGCCGCCTGGGTTCGGCACGTGCTTGCGCCGGAGACCCCCGACCTGACTGGATATCTCAACGACACGCGAGCGGAAGGGCCGGTGGGCCGCTGATGGGCGACTTCGACTTCTTTGTGGGCACCTGGAACGTGGTGAACCGGCGGCTGCGCAAGCGGCTGGTGGGCTCCGACGAGTGGGAGGAGTTTCCCGGGGTGTCCGTCGCGCACGGCTTCTTCGGCGGCGGCGGCCACTTCGACGAGATCACCTTCCCGACGAAGGGCTCCGCGGGCGCCACCGTCCGGGTCTTCAACCCGGCCCGGCAGGAGTGGTCGATCTACTGGGTGAGCAGTGTCGACGGGGTGCTGGGGCTGCCGCCGATGGTGGGCCGCTTCGTCGACGGCGTGGGGCACTTCTACGCCGACGACCAGCACGAGGGCCGGCCGGTGCGGTGCCGGTTCATCTGGTCGGACATCAGCGCGACCACGGCCCGTTGGGAGCAGGCGTTCTCCGTCGACGGCGAGCAGACCTGGGAGACCAACTGGATCATGATCTTCAGCAAGGCGTCCGACTAGGGCTGTCGCGACGGTTTCCGGCCATCCGGGCGCGGTGTTAGTGTCCGACCACCGCCCCGGATGGAGGAACTCGATGGCCTCCGACCACGTCGACGTGCTGATCATCGGCGCCGGCCTGTCCGGCATCGGCGCCGCCTGCCACCTGGGCCGGGACTGCCCCGACAAGACGTACGCGGTGCTGGAGGCGCGCGACGCCGTCGGCGGCACCTGGGACCTGTTCCGCTACCCGGGCATCCGCTCCGACTCGGACATGTTCACCCTCGGCTACTCGTTCAAGCCGTGGACCGCCCCGAAGGCCATCGCCGACGGCGCCACCATCCGAGAGTACGTGCGGGAGACCGCCCGCGAGTACGACGTGCGGCGGCACATCCGCTTCCGACACCGGGTGGTGCGCGCCGACTGGGACAGCGGCGCCGCCCGCTGGACGGTGCACGCGCAACGCACCGACACCGCCGAAACCGTCGTGCTGACCTGCTCTCTCCTGTTCGCCTGCACCGGCTACTACCGCTACGACGAGGGATACACCCCGGCCCTGCCCGGCGTCGACGCGTACACCGGGCGGCTGGTTCACCCGCAGCACTGGCCCGACGACCTCGACCACACCGGCGCTCGGGTGGTGGTGATCGGCAGCGGCGCCACCGCGGTCACCCTGGTGCCGGCCCTGGCGGAGCGGGCCGCCCACGTGACCATGCTCCAGCGCTCACCGACGTACGTCCTGGCCCGGCCCTCGCGCGACCGGCTGGCCGACGCGTTACGGCGGCGGCTGCCGGCGACCGTCGCGTACCCGGTGGTGCGCTGGAAGAACGTGCTGCTGTCCACCGCCGCCTTCCAGCTCAGCCGGCGCGCCCCCGGTCTGGTGAAGCGGGCGCTGCGGCGGACCGCGACCCGCCTGCTGCCGGTGGGGTACGACGTCGACCGGCACTTCTCGCCCCGGTACGACCCGTGGGACCAGCGGCTCTGCGTGGCGCCCGACGGCGACCTGTTCACGGCCGTGCGTGACGGCAGGGCGTCGGTGGTGACCGACACCATCGACACGTTCACCGCGCACGGTGTCCGGTTGACCTCCGGTGCGGAACTGCCCGCCGACATCGTGGTCACCGCGACCGGGCTCAACCTGCTCGCCCTGGGTGGCCTGACCCTGCGCGTGGACGGCACCGGGGTCGACCTTGCGAGCACCGTGGCCTACAAGGGCATGATGCTGTCCGGGGTGCCGAACTTCGCGCTGACCCTCGGCTACACCAACGCGTCGTGGACGCTCAAGGCCGACCTGGTCGCCGGGTACGTCTGCCGGTTGCTGCGCCACCTGGACCGCACCGACCAGCAGGTCGTCACGCCGCTGCCACCCACCGACGACGGGCGCGTGCCGCTGATCGACCTGCGCTCCTCCTACGTGCTGCGCGGTGTCGACGCGCTGCCCCGCCAGGGTGTGCGCGCACCCTGGCGGCTGCACCAGAACTACGCACGCGACGTGCTGCTGATGCGCCACGGTCGGCTCACCGACGAGGGGGTGCGGTTCTCCCGCGCCACCGCGCCCACCCGGCGTCCCGTCCCGTCCCGTCCGGCGGCTCGCCGGTGACCGTCAGCGGAGGAGCACCGACCGTGCGGAGATTCGACTTCACCGGCGCGACAGCCGTGGTCACCGGGGCGGCCAGCGGCATCGGCGCGGCGTTGGCGCACGCGCTGGCCGAGCGGGGCACCGACCTGGTCCTGGTGGACCGCGACGCCGAGCGGCTGGACACCGTCGCCGCCGTGATCCGCGCCGACCACCCGGACCGGCAGGTGCACACGTACCTGGTGGACCTCGCCGACGTGGGCGCCACCGCCCGGGTGGCCGTCGAGATCGCCGGGCGGCACCCGCGCGTACGGCTGCTGGTGAACAATGCCGGCGTCGGCCTGGGCGGCCGGTTCGACCAGGTGACGTTCGACGAGTTCAACTGGGTGATCGACGTCAACTTCCGGGCCGTGGTGCAGCTGACCCACGCACTGCTGCCGACGCTGAAGGCGGAGCCGGGCGCGCACCTGGTCAACGTCTCCAGCCTGTTCGGGCTGATCGCGCCGGCCGGGCAGACCGCGTATTCGGCGAGCAAGTTCGCGGTGCGCGGCTTCACCGAGGCGCTGCGCCACGAGCTGGTCGACGACGGCATCGGGGTGACCTCGGTGCACCCCGGCGGGATCCGCACCCGGATCACGGCGAACGCCCGGATCGGCAGCGGCGTCTCACCCGAGGAGTACGCGGCCGGCCGGGCGCAGTTCGAGAAGCTGCTCAGCATCGCGCCGAGCCGGGCCGCCGAGGTGATCCTGCGCGGCGTCGAGCGGCGGCGGGGCCGGGTGCTGATCGGCTGGTCGGCGAAGCTGCCGGACCTGCTGGCCCGCGTCCTGCCGGGCTCGTACAACCGGCTGCTGGTCGCAGGTCTGAACCGGGGCGTCGTCCGCCGGCCGGCCGCCACCCCCGGGGTGCCTGGGCAACGCCCCGGCGACGCCGACGCGGCCCGCGAGGTGGCCTGACCGGTGGCGCGGTCACGGTGGCGTGCTGCCCCGCTTCTCCTCCTGGGCCAGCACCGCCTCGCGGTGCTCCGGCTCGTCGCGACGGCCCAGCTCGGCGGCGAGGCGCGCATCGAACGCCAGCCGCACCCGGTTGCGGTGCAGGAAACTCTCGAAACCCCCGGTGTACGGGCAGGCCAGGTCGCCGAGCGCCCGCTCCGGGAGGTAGCGGCAGCCGGCGCAGTAGTCGCTGATCTCGTCGATGTCGGTGCCGTCCACCGCGTACGGGTGGGTGTCCACCCGGGCCAGGTCGGCATACTGGCTCATGCCGATCACCGTCGCGTTCATCACCCAGTCGGTGCCGTCGACGAAGCAGCGCTGGAACCAGTCCGCCACCTCGGTGGGACGCCAGCCGCGTTGCAACGCGTAGTTCGCCAGCACCAGCAGCCGGGGCGTGTGGTGTGTCCAGGCCCGATCCCGGACGGCGGCGAGGACGTCGGCCAGGCAGCGCGCCTCCACCGCGTCGGCGTCCAGCTCGGCGAACCACTGCGGTACCGGCTCGGTCGCGGCCAACCAGTTCGCCCCCCGGTGACGCGGATCGACGTACCAGTAGAGCTGCCAGAGGAACTCCCGCCAGCCGAGCAGCCCCCGGATGAACGGCTCCACCGCCGCACGGGGGGCCGTGCCGTCCCGCCACGCCCGCTCGGCGGCGCGTACCGCCGGCTCCGGGTGCAGCAACCCCAGGTTGAACGAGGACGAGAGCGTCGAGTGCGCGAGCAGCGGGTCCGCACCGCTCATCACGTCGGCGTAGTGGCCGTACGCGGGTAACCGGTGGGTCAGGAAGTGCGTGAGTCGGGCCTGCGCCTCGGTGTGGGTGGCCGGGTGCCGCCGGGGGCCGTCCCGGCCGACGAACCGCACCCCGTCGGCGGCCCACCGGTCCAGGTCGCGGCGGACCTGCGCGTCGATGTCATCTTCGACGATCGGCGGGGGTGCGACAGGCGCGGCGCGGCTCTCGGCGCGCGGTCGCCGTCCCGGTCCGGTCGCGGTGCTCAGCACGCCGTGGCGGCGGCGGGCGTCCCGGTAGAAGTCGGTCATCCGCAGCGGGCCGCGTCGCGTGCGATCCGCCCAGCCGGCGAAGTCGGTCTGGCTGGTGATGAAGCCGCGCGATGGCAGCACGGTCAGGCCCGGCACCGACCGGGCGAAGCGCAGCGCAGCCCGGGAGTGCGGATGGCACACCTCCAGTGGCTCACCGACCCGCCCGAGCGCCTGCCGGAACGTGTCGGTGCGCAGCAGCAGCGCCCGGTCACCCAGCTCGGCGGCACGGTGGCGCAGCGCGGACAGGATCAGGTGCGCCTTCTGTCGGTGCAGCGGTCGGCGGCGGAGGAGGTCCAGGGCCTCCACCAGCAACACCGGTTGGTCAGGGTCGTCGAGGAAGTGCGGCCCGAGCTGATCGGCCAGCAACCATCGGCGGCGAGGCATGCCGCAATTCTGCCTACCTTCGGGCTGTCACGCCCGGTGCCGCACCGGAATTCGGGCACCGAGATGTCCTTCGGCGAGTCAGGACGGGTGGACCCTGGCGCTCGGCCCGACGTCGCGGCCGCGCAACAGCACGGTCAGCGTCACGAGGGCGACGAGCAGCGCCGCGAGCACGTACACCGGGGCCGGGCCGAGCGGCGCGAGCAGTGCCAGCAGCGCGACGACGGGGAAGGCGACGACCACCGCGCCGTGCTGCTGCCGGCGTACGTGCAGCACCCAGACCGTGAGCAGGAAGACGGCGATCGGGATGGCCACCGCGTACCCGGCGGTGCTCCCGGAGACGTGCGCGAGGTGCCGCTCGACGTCCACCGACACTGCCAGGCCGGCGCCGATCGCGGCGATCGCGGCGAAGATCAGGTAGTGGCCGTAGCCCCAGATCAGGGAGTACGGCATCCGGTCGGGCGCCTCGCTGGGCCGGTCGAAGTAGAGCCACCAGAGCGCGAACACGATGACCGCGCCCGCCGCCGCGAGCGACCAGAGGTCGTGCTCGCCCGCGTCGAGCCCGGTCTGGATCGCGATCGAGATGGCCAGGATGGCCTCGCCGAGCACGATCAGGGTGAACAGTCCGTACCGTTCGGCGATGTGTCCGGGATGCCAGGGGGTCATCCCGGGGCGTTCGGCCACCGCCGGCACCAGCAGGTCGGCGAGTGCCAGCAGCACGAACGTCGCGATGCCCCACTCGCTGGGCAGCGTGAGCCGCAGCAGCCAGCCGATCTGCACCACGGTCACGCCGATCGCGTAGCGGGTCGCCGCCGCGCGGTGCCGTGGGTCTCCGGCGGCTGCTCGGGTCCAGTGCACGACGGCGGCCAGTCGCATCACCACGTACCCGTAGGTGATGACGGCGAAGTCGCCGTCGGCGAACGCGCGGGGCACGCCGGCCGCCAGGATCAGCGCTCCGGAGATCTGCACCAGGGTGGTGATCCGGTAGACGTCGTCGTCGGTGTCGTACGCCGAGGCGAACCAGGTGAAGTTCATCCACGACCACCAGATCGCGAAGAACACCATGGCGTAGCTGGCCGCGGCGTGGCCGAGGTGGCCCTCGGCGACGTCGTGGTGCAGGCTGCTGGCCGCCTGCGCGACGGCCACCACGAAACAGAGGTCGAAGAGGAGTTCCAGCGGGGTGGCCGCTCGGTGTGGCTCGTTGCGACGATGGGGCCGCATCGGCCGGTAGAACGGCCGCACCGAACGGGAATTCGTCACCGCGCTCCGCAGGCGGGGCTCACCGGCGTCGGCGGCCGTGGGTCAACCCCTCCAACACCAGGGTCAGCCCGGCGCCGACGAGCCAGACGTCCTTGGCGAGCCCGGCGCCCTGCTGGGTCGGTCGGATGCTGCCGGGCTCGCGCATCCCCGGCGTCTTCAGGTAGAGCTGCACCAGACCCGCGCCGAACGCGGTCAGGCCGAGGCCGACCAGGGGGGTCGGGACGAACGGCGCGAGCAACGCGGCCCCCAGGGCGATCTCCGAGTACGACAGCAGCTTCGCGAAGCGCGGTGGGTCGAACTGACCGAGTTGCGGCATGGCGGCGACCGCCATCCCGTGCATGCCCTCGGCGGCGGCGCCCTCCAGGTTCCGCTTGCCCAGACCCGAGTTGAGAAAGTACGCGCCGATGCTGACTCGAAGCGGCAGGTGCGCGAGCTTCATGATCACTCCCCGTTGGCCGTGGTCGAATGCGGCAGGCGTACCCGGCACCGCCCGCGATAACCCGTCCGGCCGGCTGGGCTGGCCGTGGTGGGCGCGGTAGGTTCGCCGGGGGCCCACCGCCGAGCCCGTGGCGCACCCGCCCACCCGGCGCCCGGCCCTGCCGTACACCACCAGCAGGAGGCGAAGTGAGCCAGGAAGTCCGGGGAGTCATCTCCCGCAGCAAGGGCGCGCCGGTCGAGGTGACCACCATCGTGGTGCCCGATCCCGGCCCCGGCGAGGCGATCGTCCGGATCCAGTCCTGCGGCGTCTGCCACACCGACCTGCACTACCGCGAGGGTGGCATCAACGACGACTACCCGTTCCTGCTCGGCCACGAGGCGGCGGGCATCGTCGAGCAGGTGGGCGACGGCGTCACCGACGTGGCCCCCGGTGATTTCGTGGTCCTCAACTGGCGTGCGGTCTGCGGGGTGTGCCGCGCCTGCCGCCGGGGCCGCCCCTGGTACTGCTTCAACACCCACAACGCGAAGCAGCGGATGACCCTGACCGACGGCACCGAGCTGGCCCCGGCGCTGGGCATCGGCGCGTTCGCCGAGAAGACCCTGGTGCACGCCGGGCAGTGCACGAAGGTCGACCCGGCCGCCCGTCCGGCCGCCGTGGGCCTGCTCGGCTGCGGGGTGATGGCCGGGCTGGGCGCGGCGATGAACACCGGCAACGTCACCCGGGGCGACTCGGTCGCGGTGATCGGCTGCGGCGGCGTCGGAGACGCGGCGGTCGCCGGTGCGGTCCTCGCCGGCGCCACGACGATCGTCGCGGTGGACACCGACAGCCGCAAACTGGACTGGGCCCGGAGGTTCGGCGCCACGCACACCGTCAACGCCTCCGAGGCCGACCCGGTCGAGGCGATCCGAGCCGCCACCGGCGGCTTCGGTGCCGACGTGGTGATCGACGCGGTGGGCCGACCGGAGACGTGGAAGCAGGCGTTCTACGCCCGGGACCTGGCCGGCACGGTGGTGCTGGTCGGCGTACCGACCCCGCAGATGCGCATCGAGCTTCCGCTGCTGGACGTCTTCGGGCGCGGCGGTGCGCTGAAGTCCAGCTGGTACGGCGACTGCCTGCCCAGTCGAGACTTCCCGATGCTCACCGAGCTGTACCTGCAGGGCCGCCTCGACCTGGACGCGTTCGTCACCGAGGAGATCGCGCTCGACCAGGTCGAGACCGCCTTCGCCCGGATGCACCAGGGCGACGTGCTGCGCTCGGTGGTGGTGTTCTGATGACCGCCCGCGTCGACCACGCGGTCACCGCCGGCACGTTCTCCCTGGACGGGCAGACGTTCGACGTGAACAACAACGTCTGGGTGATCGGTGACGACAGCGAGTGTGTCGTCCTGGACGCGCCGCACGACGTGGCCGCGATCCTCGCCCTGGTGGGTGAGCGGCGGGTACGGGCGATCCTGGCCACCCACGCTCACGACGACCACGTACGGGTGGCGCCCGAGCTGGCCGAGGCGACCGGTGCGCCGGTGCTGCTGCACGCCGCCGACCGGGTCCTCTGGGACATGGTCCACCCGCACCTGCCGCCGCACGGCGAGTTGCACGACGGGCAGGGCATCGAGGTGGCCGGCACCACGCTGCGGGTGCTGCACACCCCCGGGCACAGCCCCGGCGCGTGCAGCTTCCACGCCCCCGAGCTGGGTGCGGTGTTCACCGGAGACACGCTCTTCGCCGGCGGTCCGGGCGCGACCGGTCGCTCGTACAGCGACTTCAGCACCATCGTCGAGTCGATCCGGACCCGTCTGCTCACCCTGCCGGCGGAGACGGTCGTGCACACCGGCCACGGTGACGACACGACGATCGGCGCGGAGGCGCCACACCTTGACGAGTGGCTGGCCCGGGGCCACTGAGACCCGGTGTGCGGCGCGGTCGACGGCTCAGCGCTCGTCGACCGCGCCCAGCACCGGCTTGACGTCCAGGACCGGGGTCCCGTCGAGGGCCTCCAGGTCGGCCACCTGGACCCGCAGGCCGTCCACCGTCAGGACCCGCACCCGGTGCAGCCCGATCGGATTGGGTCGGTGCGGGGATCGGGTGCTGAACACGCCGGTCTCGGGTCGGGCATCGTCGCCCCGCGGGTGCACCGCCAGCACGTCGCGGCGGGCACGGTCCAACCAGGTCAGCACCACCAGGTCCGCGCCGGCGCGCAGGTCGCGCAGCGCCGGCGCGACGTGCGCGTCGAAGACCAGCCAGGCGGCCGGCGCACCCTCGTCGCCCTGCCGTGGCGCAATCGCCGCGTCGGTCAGCGGCGAGGCGACCCGCCCGACCGGGTGCAGCAGGTACGCGTCACCGCTCGCCGCCTCGACCACTGTCGCTCCCCTCTGGACGCTCCCAACCTAACCCCTGCCTGGCGCTAGGATCCCGGACATGGCCGCCGACCCGCCCGCCCCCGTTGTCCGCCAGCTGCGACTCGTGGTGGAGGCCGCCGACCACGACGTTGCCGTGGCGTTCTTCCGCGACGCGCTCGGCCTGCCGGAGGAGGCGTCGTTCAGCGGCGACGACGACGCCCGGGTGGTGATCCTGGACGCCGGCCGCGCCACCCTGGAGATCGCCAACCCGGCGCAGAAGCGCATGATCGACGAGGTCGAGGTGGGTCGACAGGTGGCGCCCCGCCTCCGGGTGGCCTTCGAGGTGGACGACGCCGAGGCGACCACGGCCCGGTTGGTCGCCGCCGGGGCGAGCGAGGTCGCTCCGCCCACCCGCACGCCGTGGCAGTCGCTCAACTCCCGCCTCGACGCCCCGGCCGATCTGCACATCACCATCTTCCAGGAGCTGCGCACCGGGTCGGACGACGATGGCCCTGGACGTGACGGCGACGTCTGAGCGGGACGGCCTGCGCGCCGCTGCTCTGACCTCCGCGCAGGCGGCTGCCGTCACGTACGTTCGGTCGGTGGCCGTGGTCGAGCGCCCCGCCGCGCTGGCCACCATCGTCGGGCACCTCGCCGCCGCGGACGTCGGCCGCCGACCGGAGCACCTGCAGGCGGCCATCCGGTCCGGGCAGCTGACCGTCAACTTCCACCCCGACCGGCTGTGTGCCGACGGCCGGACCGTCGCCGACGCCCTGGCCGAGGACGGGGCGTACCGCAGCCAGTTCGTCACCGGGATCTCCAACGGTGGGCTCACCGCGTACCCCGGTGGCGACCGGGACCGCTGGGAGCACCGGATGTTCGACGGCGCGTACCAGCGACCCGGCGTGACACCGGCGCAGCGGCCCACGTACGGCGGCCTGAACCTGCTCGACCACGCGGACGGTGCCTGCCCACGCTTCGGCTCCTGCCACCTGCGGCTGCGCCCGGCGGTGCTGGCCCGGGCGACCTTCTGCCTCGGCGACAGCCATCTCAGCCCGACGGTGGTCGGCACGGCCGACGCCTTCGAGGCGGTGCTCGCCGGGCTGCTGGCCGGCGTCGCCAGCACGGGCGAGTGCCTGGGCCGGGCCGGCACGGACATCGCCACCCTGGCGCGGACGCTGCTGGACCCGCCGAGCGCGCAGGGCACGGTCGGTCGCGCGCTCGACGACTACGTGGAGGCCCAGATCCACGGCCCGCTCGACCTCGCGCACGACGTCGGGGCACTGGTGGCGGACCCGTCCTTCGCCGGCACTCCGACCGGCGCGACGCTGGAATCGATCGCCCAGCGGTACGGTTTTCCGCTGCGGTGGCACCCCGGCTTCGCGCTGGACGTCGACCGGGTCGACGCCGAGTTCCGGGGTCCGGCTGTCCCGGTGCTGGCGGCGCGCCTGCACCGGGAGTTTGCCCGACCGGGCGCCCCGGTGGACGCGGCGCTGATCGGTCGGGCGGCTGCCTCGGTGGTCGCCGAACCGCACCGGTGGGCGGACCGCGGCCCGATCGCGGACACCCTTCAGCATCTGAAGCAACTCTGGCACCTGCTGGTCCGCTACGGCACGCCGTACGGCACCTGATCTGCCCGCTGCGTCGATCGTCTGTTTCGGGCCGAGATGTCCTCGGTCGCGTCGACCGTCCCACGTCCCCAGGTGACCGGCACTACCCCGGACCCCGGCCCCGGCATTTCCGGAATGCCCGACAGGTGAACCTGGTTGTGTCCCCGTACCGCCGGAGCACCAAACCCTCTTCCGCGGTCATCTCCCGAGGAGCGTTCACCCCGGAGCGTTCCGACGATCGAAAGGAACCATCGTGAAGGCCGACTTCACTCGATGGCTCCCCGCCATCGCCAAGGACTCGTACCGCAAGACCGCGCTGAGCGTGGCGGGTGTGGCTGCCCTCGGCGGTCTGGCACTCGCGCCGACCGCGGCCGCCGCCCCGGTCACCTCCGGACCCCACGAGGGCGCCGTGGCCGCCATCGACCTGGCCACCGGCAAGGCCAAGGCCGCTGCCCCCGCGCACCAGGAGGAGCAGCCCGTCGAGTCCGGGCTGACCACCGGCTCCGCCACCGGCAAGCCGCCGGCCGGCAAGCCCAGCCGCGACCAGCTCATTCCGCACGGCATCGAGGGCGCGCAGTCGCGCATCCCGCTCGACGACGCGCAGCTCGACAACGCCCGCAAGATCGTGGACGCGGCCAAGAAGACCGGCGTCGGCGACCGGGGCGCGGTGATCGGCGTCGCCACCTCGTTGCAGGAGTCGAAGCTCTACAACCTCGGCCACCTCGGCGCGTACAACGACCACGACTCGCAGGGCCTGTTCCAGCAGCGCCCGTCGTCCGGTTGGGGCACGCCCGAGCAGATCACCGACCCGGAGTACGCCGCCACGGCGTTCTTCACCGCACTGCGTAACGTCGGCGGCTGGCAGGACCTGCCGCTGACCGCCGCCGCGCAGACCGTCCAGGTCTCCGCCTTCCCCTACGCGTACGCGCAGTGGGAGGAGCAGGCGGCGGACATCGTCCAACAGATGTGGTGACACCGGCGAGTTGTCGGCCGGCTCCCTTCGATGGGAGCCGGCCGGTTCTGTTCAACAGGCCGGGTAGAGGCGGCGGGTGCCAACCCCGGCGGCGTACGCGTCCCGGTCGCTGAACCGGCAGCCGTAGTCGGGCCGCGCCACCACGGCCGGGTCCGTCACGGTGTCGCCGGCCGGGCGCTTGCCGGTGCGTACCCACGACACCAGGTCGTCCCAGGCGGCGCCGGCCTCGGCCGGGGTGAACTCGCAGTGCTGCGTGGCCCGGATCGCCCGCTGCACCACCAGCCCGCCGCGACCGTTGCGTGCCACGTCGGTGGCGTACGCCTGCTCCATGCTGAACGGAACGAACAGGTCACCGAGGCCGTGCAGGCTGAGCACCGGCGCGGTGGGCCGACCGGCGATCCGCGGCACCTCGGTCAGCGTCGGCAGGAGCCGCTGCACGACGTTCTCCGGGGGGACCCGCCGCACGGTGGCGTTGACGTTCACCGGGCTGTTCGGGGTGTACCGGGTGAGCAGGTTCGTGGACAGCTGACCGGGTCGCTGGGCGGGAGAGTTGCCGCTGCTGGTGGGCACACTGATCGAGAAGAGGAAGTCCTTCCAGACCGCGAACGCGGCGTCAGCTCCCGGACGAGGCCCGCCCGAACGATTCACCGTGATCGCCCGCAGTTGCCTGCCCCGCTCGGTGGTGGTGTCCGGCCCGGTGGGGGTCAATCCCGTCAGGCCGAGCGCCGCCTGGATGCGGGGCACCGCGTTGGTCAGGTAGTCGGCCGGGGCGGGATGGGCCGGCACCTCGGCGAGCGCCTGCGCGACCAGGTTGTAGTCCAGGTAGAAGTCGAGCAGCGTCTGATCGCCGAGCACCCCGCACATCGGCAGCGCCCCGTCGTAGTAGCCCGGGTACTGCTCCAGCGAGCGACCGATGACGTAGCCGCCCATCGATACCCCGGCCAGGTAGGTGTGGTGCGGACGGCGAACCGTCCGTCCGAAGTGGTCGGCGAGGTCCTTGGTGCCCAGCACGCCGGAGCGGATGTCGAAGCCGTTGCGGTCGTACGACGACGACGCCCAGGCGTACCCCTGTTCCAGGAGGCGCTCGCGCAACCCGAAGGCGGGCGGCTCCGGCGAGAGCACCGTGCCCTGGCCCCGGTAGCCGTGCGCCCACAACACCAGGTTGCCGTTCCACCGGGCGGGGACCTCGATGATGTAGCCGGCGTGGCGGTGCACGCCCTGGCGTACCGTCGTCGACCTGCCGCCCACGACCAGCGGGGCCAACGGCGGGTTCTCGATGGTGTAGCCGGGCAGCGGTTGGTCGCCACCCGGGTCGCGACCGGTGGCGCTGGCCGGCGCCGCACCGGCCAACCCGACCGCCAGGGTCAGCGTCACGGTCGCGGCGAGCAGCCGGCGGAGGGTACGAACGGGTGCGGACAGCATCGATGCTCCCCATCGGACGGATGTCGCCCTGGGGGCGACCAGGCGGGACGGTTGCCTACCGGCCGGTAGCGTCCTGAACCTAGGACCGCCGTCGACATGTGTCAATGGCTGTGCTGATCGGCTGGTCAAGCGGTTTGCGCCGCGTGCTGGTGGATGGTCGGCCGGACGTACCCGGTTGTCGGTGTGGGTGGGCCGGTCGGGTTGACTTGTCGGCGTGGACGAGTTGATCTGGGAGGCGGCCCGAGCGTCGCGCACGTGGCTGGACACGGCGAACGGCACCGGGCAGACCGAACTGACCTGCCGCATCCTCAAGCTGACCGAGGAGGCGGGGGAGGCGTCCGCCGCCTGGATCGGGCTGCTCGGGCAGAATCCTCGCAAAGGTGTCACCCACACCCGCGAGGACGTCGCGGCGGAGTTGGCGGACGTCGCCTTCACGGCGTTGGTGGCCATCGAGAGCCTGGGGTTGGACGCGCAGACCGTCCTGGACGCGTGCGCCGCGAAGGTACGCTCCCGCCTCGCCGGGTGAACCCGCCCCGGCCGAGGTCCCCGTACGCCGTGCGCGGCGTGGCCCGAGTCCGTGCGTGCCTGCGCGGGGCGTGTCGGAGTCCGTGCGTGCCTGCGCGGGGCGTGTCGGAGTCCGTGCATGCCCGCGCGGTGCGTGTCGGAGTCCGTGCGTGCCTGCGCGGTGCGTGTCGGAGTCCGCGCGTGCCCCAGGCGGGCATGATTCACTCGGTTTTCTTGATATCGGGGTTACTGAGGGTCCGGGATAGCCCGACTCTCTTGAAGTCGAGTGGAACTGCCCGTTTGGTGGCTCAAGATCGTGGGCGCGAGATGGTGTGGGTGTTTTGTCCGGTCAGGGTGGGTTGTGGGCTGTGACCGGATCCCTCCGTGGGCCGGAATGCTGGCCGGGGTGGGGTCGTTACACACCCTGACGATCGCAGGACCACCGGCCCGCCGCCCCGCCCTCCTGGGTGGGAATGCGGGACCCGCTCCGGTCGTTGCAGTCCCCACGGACGACCGCAGGCACCGCCTTCAGGTGGGTGCCGATGGATGGGCCACCCCCGGAATGATCCCGGCCCCCCGGTCGTTACACCTGGACCCGGCGCCACGAGCCCCCGCTCGGCAGGTCGCCGACCCCGACGCCTGACAGGGCGTCACCCCCAGACTTTCCCCGTTTGTTTGTGCAGCGCCGGACGAGGTGCTCACACCCTGCTGCCGTGTCCCCTCTTGGTGGTGGGGTGTTCTACCCCCGAAGGAGCTACCCCCATGAACACGATCATGCGTAAGAGCGTGCTGTCCGTTGCTGGTCTGGCGTTCGCCGGTGGTGTGTTCGCCGGTCCGATCGCCGCCCACGCCGCCACCCCGGTCGAGGGCAAGCCCGTCGCGGTAGCGGTGCAGACCAGCGCGCCGAAGCCGCAGGGCGAGCAGTCGCACATCGACCTCAACGGTGAGAAGACCGCCAACGTCAAGGCGATCATCGCCGCGACGAAGAAGGCCGGCCTGCCCGAGCGGGCTGCGGTGATCTCAATCGCGACGAGCCTGCAGGAGTCGAAGCTGGACAACCTGGGCCACCTCGGTGACGCCAACGACCACGACTCGTTGGGCCTGTTCCAGCAGCGCCCGTCCAGTGGTTGGGGTACGCCGGAGCAGATCACCGACCCCGCCTACTCGACGACCGCGTTCCTCAAGGGCCTCAAGCAGGTTGATGGGTGGCAGGACATGCCGCTGACCGAGGCCGCGCAGACCGTGCAGGTGTCGGCCTACCCGGACGCCTACGCCCAGTGGGAGCAGCAGGCCACCGACCTGGTCGCCCAGTACTGGAACAGCTGACCCACCGCACCACCGCACCAGCACCACCCGCACGACACCGACCGCTGGCCGGCACCCCGCAACTCGGGGTGCCGGCCAGCGGTGTATCCGCCGCCTGGTCGGGGCTCGCGCTGGTCGGGGCTCGCGCTGGTCGGGGCTCGCGCTGGTCGGGGCTCGCGCTGGTCGGGGCTCGCGGCCGAGCGGTCAGGTGCCCCACGTACCCCTCGGACATGCCAGGGAGGTGATCGACCGGCCTGATCGGCGGTTGCCCGCAGATCTTGGACACTTTCTGCTTGCGTCGCGAGACGGAGACTGTCCAAGATCTCCGCCCGGCGGCGGTGGGAGTGCGAAATTGGCGACGCCGGCGGCGGTGGGCGTGCCTGATTGGCACCGAGTGATTCGGCCGTCCGGCAGCTGCGGTACCTGCCGGCTCGACCTGGGGCGGGGCGGGAACTGTCGTCCGGCTCTCGGCGAGCCCTGACCAGGAAGCGCCGCGACGGCCCGAGGGCGTGAGCGTACAGTCGGGCGGTGGAGCGTACCGAATCGATGCTGGCGCAGACCCGGCCACCCGGCGTGGCCGAGGTGGATCCCGGCAGTGTGCTGTTGCCCGGCCACGACGTGCCGTTGGGTCGGTACACCACGGTGCGGCGGTTGTTGCCGCAGCGGGTCCGTCGGATGGTCGGCGCCTGGTGTTTCGTGGACCATTTCGGCCCGGACGATGTGGCGCAGCGGCCCGGCATGGAGGTGCCGCCGCACCCGCACACCGGTCTGCAGACGGTGACGTGGCTCCTCGACGGTGAGATCCTGCACCGCGACAGCCTCGGCAACGTCCAGCCGATCCGGCCCGGTCAACTCAATGTGATGACCTCGGGCAACGGCATCGCCCACTCCGAGCGGTCGCCGGCCGTCCACCCGCCGGTGATGCACGGCGTGCAGCTCTGGGTGGCGCTGCCGGACCCGGCGCGGGCCGGGGCGGCCGACTTCGCGCACCACGCCGACCTGCCGCGGTGGCGCGACGGCGACCTGGATCTCACCCTGCTGGTTGGCGAGTTCGCCGGGCAACGGTCACCGGCGGTGGTGCACACCCCGCTGGTCGGCGTGCAGCTGGAGTTGAGCGGTGAGGCGCCGACGACGTTGACGCTGCGGCCCGACTTCGAGTACGCCCTGCTGGCGATGTCCGGTGCCGCCGAGGCCGCCGAGGTGGGATTCGAGCCGGGGGAGTTGCTGTACCTGGGCTCCGGTCGCCGCGAGCTGACCGTGCGCGGCGGGGCCGGGGCCCGCCTGCTGTTGCTGGGCGGTGCGCCCTTTGAGGAGCCGCTGGTCATGTGGTGGAACTTTGTCGGCCGCTCGCACGAGGAGATCGCGGCAGCCCGCGCGGACTGGATGGCTGGGGACGGACGGTTCGGCGTGGTCGCCGACGATTCGGCGCCTCCGCTGCCGGCCCCCGCCCTGCCCACCACCCGCCTCAAGGCCCGCGACCGCACCGGCGGCCTGCACAACTGACGCGGCCCGACGCGGTCCGGGTGTGACCGAAAATCGCACGGGTGGCTCGGGTCGACCTGGAGCACCGGTACGCGGAGGTGACAGGACGGCGGTGACGTGCCCTGGCCCACACTTCGCCAAATTCTGACCAAACGGAGGATGTTCTGTCGTATGGTTGGACCCGGCAGTGGTGACCGCTCGGTTCGGGCGGGCCTCCACCGCTTGGTGGCCGCGACCGGTTCGGACGCGGTTCACCGCCTGGGCAGGCTTGCGCGGCGCCCCGGGTCGCGGTTCGTGACCAGGGGCGCCCGCCCGCCTGTCCCGGCACTTCGTTCGCGCCGCTCCGTGCCGTCCCCGGGGCCAGCGCCACCCCCTCCATCGGACCCACCCGCTCAGTTGGCCAGGCCGGCCAGCAGATTCACCGTCACGGCGATGATGAAGGCACCGAACAGGTACGACACCATCGAGTGCCGGAGCACCGTACGACGCATCTCGTTGCTGGTCAGGTTGGTGTCCGAGATCTGGAACGTGGTCCCGATGGTGAACGCGACGTATGCGAAGTCGGAGTAGCGCGGCGGCTCGGACTGGTTGAAGTTCACCCCGCCGTCCGGGCCGGTGTAGTAGATCCGTGCGTACCGGGCGGCGAACACGGTGTGCACCACGAACCAGGAGAGCAGCACGCTGAGTACGCCGAGGGCGCCGTGCGCCTCCCGGTCGAGCCCGGGTGGCGCGCTCTGGGCGCTGGCCACCACCAGTCCCACGGCCAGCAGGCTGGCCAGGCAGGCGACGAGCAGCAGCGCGTCGCGGATCGCCCGGTTCGGGTCCTCGTGTACGGCCAGCCGGGCGGTCCGCTCGGCGTCCATCGGCCAGAGCTTGTGCCAGACCAGGGCGAGCCAGCTCAGCGCGCCCACGTCCCAGCCCGCGAGCGCGGCGAGCGGTAGGGGTAGCAGCAGCGCGAAGAGGCAGCCGGCGATGACACCGACCACGGCCACCACGACGAGTTGCACGGCGGCGGCCGGGAAGCGTGCGTCCGGCGGTCGGGGCGGCGGTCGGGACGCCGGGCCGGTGTGGGTCATTGGCGACGCCTCGGTGTCGGAGCCGTGGCCGCCATCGCCGGGTCAGATGCCGCGCAGATGCTGCGAGACCCGGTTGTGCGTCTTGTCCCGGGCCTGTTCGGCGCGCTGCGCGGGACCCACCTCGGGCGCGGCCTCGATGCCGGCCGACCGGGCCACCTCGGTGCCGTTGGCGTAGTCCACCGGCGGCAGGGCGCGCAACGCCTTCAGTACGTCCGGCGGGGCGCCCTCCCGTTCGGCCTCGCGGACCACGTCGTCCTTCTCGGCCGGGTAGTCCAGGCTCGACAGGTACTGCAGGACGTCGGCGTAGCTCGCCATGGCGTCGGCTCCCTCGGGGCATCGATGTGGTCACGACCGGCGGCGGTTACCCACCCGCCGGCCGGTCACGCCCGAACGGCGTAGGAATCCCGGCGCCGTTTCCGCCCCGCCGCCGTGGGTACCCGCCGACGCCGACGCGAGCCCAAGGGAGTACGCGATGAACTACGACACCTTCATCGACCAGGTTTCCCACCGCACCGCGACGTCCTCGCAGCGGGCGGTCGAGGTGACCCGTGCCGTCCTGGAGACGTTCGCCGAGCGGCTGACCGGCGGCGAGGTCCTGGACCTGGCCGCCCAGTTGCCGCAGCCGTTGCAACTGGTGCTCAAGCCGAGCCCGAGCACCGAGCAGGCGGACCGGTTCGGGGCGGCCGAGTTCGTCGCCCGGGTGGCGTTGCGCGCGGGGGTGCAGGAGCCGGCTGCCCGGGACGCCGCGCGGGCGGTCTTCACCACCCTGCGGGAGGCGATCACCGGTGGCGAGTTCGATGACGTCGTCACCCAGTTGCCGCGCGACTACCGGGGTCTCGTGGAGCAGGCGATGGCTCCGGGGGCGACACTGCGCCGCGCCTGACCGCGGCGCGCACAGCTGTTTACCAGGGCAACCATTGATGTCCCGCTTGGCGCGGGGATTCAGCAGGGCCTAACCTTGTCGTGCGAGGGGAGTACTTCCCACGAACCATTCCGGTCAGTACGGCGCGCCCGGCGTGCCTCGGGTGGTTGCCCATCAGGTGATGGGTGAAGGAGACCTCGAACATGACGGTGTTCGAGGAGAGCCATGATCGAAGTGTCTTATTTGTCCGCCGCCAGCGACCTGTCGTCGGTGGGCACGCCCATGCTGTGGGCGGTGACCATCATCGGCGTCATCCTGCTGCTGGTGCTCGATTTCCTGGTCACCCGCCGCCCGCACGAGGTGTCCATGCGGGAGGCCATCGGCTGGTCGGCGTTCTACGTCGCGCTGCCGCTCGCTTTCGGCGGCTGGATCTGGTCCCGCTACGGCTCCGACCAGGGCGTGCAGTACCTGACCGGTTACCTGGTGGAGAAGTCCCTCTCGGTCGACAACCTCTTCGTCTTCATGCTGCTGCTGGCCGCGTTCGCGGTGCCGGCCGTGCTCGCCCAGCGGGTGCTGCTCTACGGCATCGCCGGCGCGCTGGTGCTGCGGGCCATCTTCATCGCCCTCGGCGCGGCGGCGTTGCAGACCCTCGACTTCGCCTTCCTGCTCTTCGCGATCATCCTCATCGCCACCGCGGTGAAGCTGCTGCGTGACGCCCTCTCCGGGCACCAGCAGGAAGTCGACATCAACAAGATGCGCTCGGTGAAGCTGCTGCGCAAGATCATGCCGGTGGTCGACGAGTACCACGGCACGAAGATGACCGTCCGGCAGGGCGCGAAGCGGGCACTCACTCCGTTCGCCCTGGTGGTGGTGGCGGTGCTGGCCACCGACATCGTCTTCGCTGTCGACTCGGTGCCGGCGGTCTACGGCATCACCGAGGACCCGTACCTGGTCTTCGCCACCAACGCGTTCGCCCTGCTCGGCCTGCGGGCGCTCTACTTCGTTCTGCACGCGGCGCTGAGCCGGCTGGTGCACCTCAGCTACGGCCTGGCCATCATCCTGGCGTTCATCGGCCTCAAGCTGGGTCTGCACTGGGCGCACGGCATCTGGGACAGCGTGTGGGAGATCCCCACCGAGATCTCGCTTGGCGTGATCATCGGTGTGCTGGCGGTGGTCACCCTGACCAGCCTGCGCGCCACCCGGGGCGGCGACGTGCCCGAGGAGCGCGAGGTCGTCACCGAGCGGCACTGACCGCACCGCGCCGGCACGACCAGGAGGTACGCGGGAAAGCTCCCGGCCGGGCCGGCGCGGGTGGTACGACTGTGCAATGGGAATCGTGTCACCGGGCTTTCAGGGTCGGCCCCGAACGCAGGAGCCGGCCCTGCCACCCGGTCAGTACCTGACCGAGGACTTCCCGGTGCTCTCGGCCGGCCCGACGCCCCGGGTGTCCCTGGACACCTGGGAGTTCGTCATCGCCGCCGAGAACGGCAGCGAGCACCGGTGGTCGTGGCAGGAGTTGATGGCCCTGCCGCAGGAGACGCCGATGGTGGACATCCACTGCGTCACCCGTTGGTCCAAGCTCGGCACCACGTGGCAGGGCGTCTCCCTGGACACGCTGCTCGCCGACGTCGACACCGGCGCGCACTTCGCGCTGGCGCACTCCTACGGCGGGTACACGACGAACCTGCCGCTGGACGACCTGCGCGGCGGTCAGGCCTGGGTGGTGCACACCTTCGACGGCGCGCCGCTGCCCGCCGAGCACGGCGGGCCGGCCCGACTGCTGGTGCCGCACCTGTACTTCTGGAAGTCCGCCAAGTGGGTGCGCGGCCTCCGGCTCAAGACGATGGACGAGCCGGGGTTCTGGGAGACCGCCGGATACCACGACTACGGCGACCCGTGGCGCGAGCAGCGGTACCAGGGTGACTGAGCGCGCCGTGGCGACGAGCACCCAGCGCCGGACGCCCAACCGGTGGCAGGTCGGCCGGCTGGTGGAGCGCCGGGTGGAGACACCGAGCGCGCAGACCCTGGTGCTGGAGGTGCCGGACTGGCCGGGGCACCTGCCGGGGCAACACGTCGACCTGCGACTCACCGCGCCGGACGGCTACCAGGCGGCCCGGTCGTACTCGATCGCCGGGCCCGTGGTGGACGGCCCGGGTGGCCCACGCATCGAGGTGACCGTCCAGCGGGTGCCCGACGGCGAGGTGTCCCCGTACCTCATCGATGTCTTTGGCGCCGGCGACCCGGTGGAGGTCCGCGGACCGCTCGGTGGCTGGTTCATCTGGAGGCCCGAGGAGACCGCGCCGGTGCAGCTGGTCGCCGGTGGTTCCGGCATCGTGCCGCTGATGGCGATGATCCGGGCGCGGCGGGCGACCGGCAGCAAGGCGCCGTTCCGGCTGATCTACTCGGTGCGCACCCCGGGCGACGTGATCTACGCCGATGAGCTGCGCCGCCGGGTCCGCGACGACTTCGGCCTGGACATCGCGTACGTCTACACCCGCGAGGCGCCCGAGGGCTGGCGCGGCGAGCCGCACCGGGTCGGGTTGGCCGACGTCAACACGCACGGCTGGCCGCCGGACCTGGAACCGCTCACCTACGTGTGCGGTCCGACCGCGTTCGTGGAGACCGTGGCTGACCTGCTGGTGGGGCTGGGTCATCCGTCGCGGCGGGTCAAGACCGAACGCTTCGGCCCCACCGGCTGACCGCCCATCCGCTCCCGTAACGCCGAGGAGATCCGATGACCGAGATGTCGTACCTGGACGGCAACATGCTCGACGGCCCGATGCGTGAGCTGTTCACCGTGGACCTGAGCACCGCGATGGGCCGTTGCGAGAACTGCGGGACGACCGGCTCGATGGCCAGCCTGCACGTCTACTCGCACGCCCCGGGTCTGGTCGCCCGCTGCCCCTCCTGCGAGGAGGTGATGGTGCGACTGGTCCGTGGACCGGACCGGGCCTGGCTGGACCTGCGCGGCACCACGTACCTCCAGGTGCCGATGCCGATGGAACAGACGTTTCCCGGCCCGCTCTGAACGACCCCCGCGCGCGCCCGCGCCGCGCTCCCGCGCGGCATGATCAACTCGGGTTCATTGAACTCGCGGTGTCCGGATGTCCCGGATGCCCCGACCCCAGTGAAGCCGAGGTGACCTTACGGGGTGAACGCCGGCTGGCCGTTTCAGGCGCTGGCGACGGTCCTGATCGTGCGGATCGCCTCGGCGACCCCACCGGACCAGGGCGTGCCGTGGCCCGGTAGGACCCACGTCGCCTGAACGTCCTCGAGGTGGCGCAGCGACGCCAGCGCCTGGTGGGGGTCGTCGGTGAAGGGCGCGGGTTGTGGACCCCGCTGGCCGGTCAGCACGTGCCGGGTGGTCAGGGCGTCACCGACGAAGACGGCGTCGGCGATCGGCACGTGGATGGCGATGCTGCCCGCCGAGTGCCCGGGGACCGCGATGACGCGTGGCGCGCCGGGCAGGTCCAGCACCTGGCCGTCGTGCACGGCGACGACCTCGGTGAGGTGAGTGGTGCGAAGTCCGCCCTTGCGCATGGCGTACCAGAAGAAGCCGGCCGTGGCGCCGAGCTTCATCGTGCCCCACGACATGTCGGCCTTGACCTCGCCTCGCGCGCGGGCCGCGTCCGCCTCGTGCACGTAGATCGGCACGCCGTGGTCGCGCCGGAGCCGTTCGGCGAACCCGAGGTGGTCGGTGTCGCCGTGGGTGAGGACGACGCCGCGGATGTCGTCCACCGAGCGGCCCAGGTCCGACAGTTCGGCCCGCAGCTCGCGCCAGTGCCCGGCCAGGCCCGCGTCGATGACTGTCACCCCCTCGTCCG
Organism: Micromonospora sp. NPDC005203; assembly: GCF_042872705.1. Taxonomy (NCBI): domain Bacteria; kingdom Bacillati; phylum Actinomycetota; class Actinomycetes; order Micromonosporales; family Micromonosporaceae; genus Micromonospora; species Micromonospora sp. NPDC005203. The sequence goes on from NZ_JBIAKV010000008.1 coordinate 97,646, forward strand.
TATCGACGAGGTAGACGGCCACGATGTCGTTGCCGATGCGGCGCAGGTGCGGGGCGAGCCTCATCGCCGCACCCGTGTCGGGATTGCTATCGTCTGCATGAGGCTATGGTACGTAGCCATCATGGCTATGGTCAATAGCCATCGAATCCGACCCCCGGTCAGGAGGGAAGCGGCATGCCGACGCCCGATCGGACCTCCGTCGACGCCATCGTCCGCGCCGGGCAGGACATCCTGGAATCAGCGGGTATCGCCGGCCTGACCATGCAGGCCGTCGCCGACCGGGTCGGCGTGCGCGCACCGTCGCTGTACAAGCGGGTGCGAAACCGCGACGACCTGGTGCGCCTCATCACCGAAGCCACCATTCGCGACCTCGGGGAACGGCTCGCCGTGATCGTTGCCGGCAGCGACCCACGCCGCGAGTTGGCCGAGCTGGCCCGAGCCTTTCGCGCGTTCGCGCACGCCCGACCGCGGGGCTACCAGCTGATCTTCGCACCGCGATCCGACCTCGCCGGCCCCAGCATCGTCCTGACCCACGCCGTCGAACCCGTGCTGCGGGTGACCGCGAACCTCGCCGGCGAGGACCACGCCCTGGACGCCGCACGCACGCTCACCGCGTGGGCGAACGGATTCGTCAGCATGGAACTGGCCGGGGCCTTCAAGCTGGGTGGCGATGTGGACCAGGCATACGAGTACGGCATCGCCCGCCTCGCCGACGCGCTGGCCCGATGAACACCGCCCGATGGCGCGACGCGCCGCTCGTGGTCCGGCTGGTCGTGTCGGTCGCGGTGCTGGTCTTCGCCTACGGCGGCCTGGTGCATGTCGTCCAGTTGCTCGTACCGACGCTCCGGCCGCAGCTCGCCCTGCCGGGGTGGCTCACGGTCTATTTCGTGTCCCTGACGCTGTGGGATCCCGTCGCCGCGCTGCTCCTGGCGGCCCGCCGGGTGGAGGGGCTCGCACTGGGCTGCGCGGTGCTGGTGACGGATGCGGCCGCCAACTGGTACGCCAACTACGTGTTGGACCCGGCGGTCGGCATCACCCCGGGCCGGATCGGGCAGGCGGTCATCACCGCCCTCGCCGTCATCCTTGTGGCGCTTACCCCGTGGTTGGGCCGGTGGTTCGCCGCGGCCGGCCACCCGGATCGTCCGTGATGCGCTGGCGCACGGTGCGGTCGTACGCGTCCGAGTAAGACTCCACGGTGATGGTGCCCAGGGCGGCCAACTCCCCTCCACCGGCGTCGGCGAACAGCACGTCCAGTACTCGGCTGGTCCGCGCTCGGCGTCCCTGGCGGAGGCGCGGAAACTCGAGTGCGGGTGACCCGGCCCACCCCTAGGCTTCCGCTCCGACGGCCGGCGCGGCGTCCGGTCGCAGGGGGGATGGGCGAAGCGATGACTGCACACCTGTTCGCGATCTGCTTCGACGCACGCGAGCCGCTGCGACTCGCGCAGTTCTGGTCCGGGCTCCTCGGCCGAGACCTCGTCGACGATCCACGTGACGGCGTTCTGCTGCTGCCCGCCGGCGACCCCGACTTCCGGATCCGCTTCCCCCCGCACCAGCAGCCCAAGGTCGTCCAGAACCGGATGCACTTCGACCTGACGAGCAGCTCGCTGGAGGACCAGCGGCGGTCGGTGGCCAGGGCCCTGGAGCTCGGCGGACGACACATCGACATCGGCCAGGACCCGAACGACGATCACGTGGTGCTCGCCGACCCCGAGGGCAACGAGTTCGACGTGATCGGGCCGGGCAACAAATTCCTCGCCGACACCGGGCCGATCGGCGCCCTCGCCTGCGACGGCTCGCCGCAGGTCGGCCACTTCTGGAGCGCCGCACTGGGCTGGCCGCTGGTCTGGGACCAGGACGAGGAGACCGCGATCCAGTCGCCCCACGGAGGCACGAAGATCTCCTGGGGCGGTCCGCCGTACATGTCGAACGGGGGCCGGGACCGGGTCCGATTCGACGTCGCCGCGGGCGTCGACACCGACCGACCGGCGGAGATCGACCGTCTGCTGTCGCTCGGCGCGACAGTCGTCGACGCCGACCGCGGCGATATCGGCGGGCGGGTGTTGATGGCCGACCCGGACGGCGGCGAGTTCTGGCTCCGGACGGCACGCTAGCGCGGGTCCGAGCCCGCCAGCGCGGTCCCCGAGCCACACTCGACGGCTCTGCGGCCGGTGCCGACGGACCGGGTCAGTCGAAGACCGAGACGCGGGTGCGGTGGTGCCGAGGGGATTCGATCTCGTCGAGCACCGCGACCGCGAGGTCGGCGTACGACAGGGTGGTCGATCCGGACCGGGGCACGGTATCCCCGCCGAGCCGGTAGCGGCCCCGTCGTGGAGCCGCCACGTCCAGCATCGCCGGTGGGGTGAGCATCAGCCAGTCGACCGGGGTGTCCGCCGTACGGAGCCGGTCCAGTCCGGCGGTGTGCGACAGGGCGAACGGGCGGAGCCCGCTCGGGAACGCCGTGGGGTCGTCCAGGATCAGGCGGCCGTGCCCGTCGTGGAGGTTGGCGAAGAGTCCGATGAGGACGAGGCGACGGACTCCGGCCTCGGTCATGCCGTGCAGGAGCGCGTCGACGGCGTTGACGAAGAACGTGTCGTCGAGTCGGCCGAGGGCGGCCAGGGCCTCGGGTCCGGACGCGGGGCTGACCGCGCTGACCACGGCGTCGTGACCGTGGAGGATCGTGGACGTCGAGCGCGGGTCCGTGACGTCCCCGCGGACCACCGAGACGCCGTCCGCGGCGATGTCGTTGCTCGGGTCCGGATTCCGGACCACGGCGGTGACCCGATGTCCACGGGCGCGGGCCTCGGCGGTGATGGCCCGTCCCGCTCTGCCGCCGGCACCGAAGATGGCGATGCTGCTCATGGATTCGTCCCCCGTCTAGCTGTCGCTGCGGACCACGGGAACGGTATCTACGAGATACTGGTTACTACAAGGAAACGGGGATGGATGGGGGCATACCGTGACGGAGCTGGATCCCGAGATGTTCGACCCGATGTGCCCCTCCGGTGCCCTGCCCTTCCAGATCGGTGACAAGTGGACCGGGATGGTCGTGCTCTGTCTGCAGGGTGGTCGGCGTCGCTTCACCGAGATCCGGGTGCCACTTCGTGGCGTCACACCCAAGGTGCTGACGCAGACCCTGCGGGCGATGGAACGCGACGGCCTGGTGGTGCGCACCGCGTACCCGGAAAATCCGCCGCGCGTCGAGTACGAACTCACCGACCTGGGGCGCACGCTGCTGACCCTGATCGAGGCGGCGCGTGCCTGGAGCAAGGACCACCTTCCCGCCCTGCTCGACGCTCGGGAGGCGTCGACACGAGCGGCCTCGCCCGGCCCGAGTGGTCGGCCGTGAGATATCTGCGTACCGGTGGTCCCGCCGCGATCCGGCGGCCCCGGCCCACCGACTCCGACGAGTTCGTCGCCGCCGCCCGGCGCAGTCGGGACCTGCACCACCCGTGGTTGGTCGCGCCGTCCAGCCCGCAGGAGTACGACAACTACCTGAGACGGATCCGCCGCCGCGACAGCGCCGGCTACCTGATCTGTGACCGGGCCAGCGGTGCGATCGCCGGCTACGTGAACATCAGTGGGATCGTGCTGGGTGCGCTGCGCGGTGGTTACCTGGGATACGCGGCGTTCCAGCCGTACAGCGGGACCGGGCACGCCTCGGCAGGCGTGGCGCTGGTGATCGACCACGCGTTCCACACGGTCGGACTGCACCGCCTGGAGGCGAACATCCAACCGGGCAACGAACCGTCGCGCCGGGTCGCCCGCAAGCTCGGCTTCCGGTTGGAGGGCTTCTCGCCGAACTACCTGTTCATCGACGGCGCCTGGCGCGACCACGAGCGCTGGGCGATCACCGCGCCGAGCGGGTCCGGAGGGCGGCCGGACGGCGGCTGAGCCACGTCACATGTTTGACAATAGATCCCTACAAAACGGTATAAAAAGTTACATAAGCAATGACGAGCATCAACGGATATGGTCCGGCTCGATTACCCTCGGCGAGGTGATGGTCAGTCCCGGCAATGAGCCCTGGCCGGTCCGTGTCCGTGCCGAGCACGGTGAGGTGCTGGGCGCCGGGATGGCGCTTGATGACCGTCACGTTCTGACCTGCGCCCACGTCGTCGGCGCGGCCGGCGGTACCGACCTCCCCGACGCCGAGCCGGCGTGGACGGTCCTGGTCGACCTGGTCGGCCAACCGAACCGCCAAACAGTCCCGGCCCGGGTCGTACCCGGCTGCTGGTGGCCGCCCACAAGCGACGGACGGGACGACATCGCGCTGCTTGAGCTGGCAGACCCCGCGCCGCAGGGTCCGTTCGCGCCGTTGCGACGCATGCGGGGCACCTGGGACCGCCGCGTCATTATGTACGGCTTTCCGGAAACTCTGGAACACGGCGTGTACGTCGAGGCCAGGCTCACCGGTCGGTCCGGGGCGGGACGGGAACGCGTCCAGATGCTTTCGGCGACCACCGGCCCCCAGGTAAGCCCCGGCTTCAGCGGTTCGGCGGTGGTCGACGCGCAGACCGGGCACGTCGTCGGGATGGTGGTCAGCACGTACCGCGATGGCGGCCGTGTCCAGGACGTGGCCGGCGGCACCGACCCGGGCAGCGGCCTGTCGTGGATGATTCCGATCGAGACGATCCTGGGTCGCCTCCCGCGGCTCCGCGCCCAGGTTCCCGGCGAATCCTCCGTCGACGCACGCTTCCGGTCGACGGAGGACACCCCGGCGAATCCGAGGGTTCTCCGTCAGCTCGCGGACTTCTTCGGACGCCTCTCGTCCGACAACGTGCTCGTCATCGTCATCGACCACCGTGAGTCCGACGTCGCCGCAGCGGTGCGACAGGCGGCCGTGCTCTCCAGTCGGGAGCTGCGGCCGTCGATCGATCCCGAGAAGATCTCGGACGCTCCGCCGATCGGCAGCATCGACCTCGCGGTGGACGCGACGGACCGCAGCACGAAGGACGTGTCCCGGCGGATCGCCGACTGGGTCGGCGAAGCGGACGCTGCGAGCACGGCACCGGGCCACGACCCGGCCGCCGAGACGACGCCGCGCTCCATCATCATCAACAACATCGACGAGGCCGCCGAGCCCGACACGCTGCTGTCCGAGGTGGTGCTGCCGCTCGTCGACCAGGCGCCTGCCCGTGACCTGCGGATGCTGCTGACCTTTCGCGGCACGTCGATCCCGCTGCGCACCACGCTGCTGGTGAGCCGCGTCGCCAGCCTCCAGGCCACCGAGAAGGCCGTCCGCCGGGCATATCGCAGAGCAGCCGCCGTGGTCGCCGACGTGCCCCGGCTCCAGCCCAGGGCTATCGAGCTGCGGATCCAACTGACCAAGCTGCGGGCCGCTGCCGCCACCGTCGACGGCGACACCCTGGCTGCCCTGCTCGCCTCGACCGAGCGGGCCGCCGACCGGGCGCTGGGTGCGGCCGAGTCGGTCCGCCGGGAGATCGTGGCCCGGGAGGATCTCTGGTCCGAGCTGCACGGTCGGCTGGGTGCCTATCGCGCGATGGCCGTGCAGCACCGGCTCGCCGAGGATCCGGCCCTCGGCACGTCGTACCGCCGGGCGCACGACCTGCTGCTGACCGCGCCGTGCGATCTGGTGGCGGCCGAGGCGGCGGTACGCCAGTACACCGAGGCGATCTCGCACCGAACTGACGGCCGACGCGGAGGGGCCGGGTCGTGACCACACCATGCGACTGGCCAGGCTGCGCCGGTACGGTCGACGAGACCGGGTTCTGTGACGTCTGCGGCCTGGCACCCCGTGCCGCCGACAGCGCCAAGCCGGCCGCGACCCCGTCCCGGTCGACCGCTCGGGACGTCTGGACGGTGGCCAGCCTCGTCTCCCTACCGGTGCTGACCTTCTCGCCCGACGTCACGAGCACCCAACCGTTGCGGGTGCCCGACGAGTTCCGCTTCTGCCCCAAGGGCCACCCGGTCGGTCGGAGCCGGGGCGGTCGACCGGGTAGGGACAGAGGCTTCTGCCCCTACTGCCCGACCCCGACGCCGTTCACCTTCCTCCCCGGCCTCCGGGCCGACGACGTGGTCGCCGACCGCTACCAGGTGGTCCGCTGTGTGGCCCGTGGCGGGCAGGTGTGGGTCTACCTTGCCCACGACACCCACAACGACCACGTCGACGTCGCGCTCAAGGGTGTGCTGCACGCCGCCGACGAGGCCTCCCTGAAGGCCGCGGTCGAGGAACGACGGTTCCTCAACGCGCTGGACCACCCGAACATCGTCCGGAGCATCGACTTCGCCACCCACGACGACCCGGTCGCCGGCCCTACCGGCTACATCGTGATGGACTACCTCGACGGCATGTCGCTGCGCCGGTTGCAGCTCGCCGCGAAGGATCCACGACAGCTCGATGTGTCGCTGCCGATCGACCACATCCTCGCCTACGGTCACGAGATTCTCGCCGCACTCGACTACCTGCACCGGCGCGGGTTGCTCTACACCGACTTGAAGCCCGACAACGTGATGCGCACCGCTGACCGGATCAAGGTGATCGACCTCGGCGGGGTCCGCAAGGCCGGCAGCGGGGCCGAGGGGATCGTCCACTCCGTCGACTTCTCGGTCAGCAAGGCCGAGTATCAGACCCGGGGGCCGACCGAGCGCTCCGACCTGTTCTCCCTCGGTCGCACGCTTGAGGAGTTGTACCGGTCCCGCACGCCGGGCCCGGACAATCCGGGCGCGGCTCTGGACGCCCTCGGCATCGAGTCGTTCAACCGGCTGGTCGCCCGAGCGGTCCGCCAGGACTGGGACCGGCGGTTCGCCTCCGCCACCGAGATGTCCGAGCAGCTGCTCGGGGTGTTGCGGGAGATCCTGGCGGGCCAGCCGGACCGGCGCCAACCCGAGCCGATCTCCCTGTTCCAACCCTCCGCGCAGCTGCTGGACGCGGGCCTGGGGCTGGTCCTGCCACTGCGTACCTGGATCGGCGCGGGCGACGGCACGCTCCTGGACGACGGCCTGCCCGCCTCCGTCGACGTGGCCCTCGGCCTGGCAGTGCCGCGACTCGACCCGGACGACCCGGCTGTCAACGTGCTCCGCACGGTCGACGCGTCGGACGCCCAGGCCCTGCTGGGTGAGCTGTCGATGGTCGAGCAGACGTCGGTGGAGATCGAGTTGAGCAGGTGCCGGGCACACCTCGCGCTGGCCGATCCCGACGGGGCCGCCGCGAGGCTGGCGAGCGCCGAGACGTTGACCGGCACCCGAGCCGACGTCGACTGGCGGATCGCCTGGCACCGCGGGCTGCTCGCGCTCGCCGCGGACCGCATCGACGAGGCGGGGCAGCGGTTCGACGCGGTCTACAGCGACATCCCTGGAGAGGTCGCTCCGAAGCTCGCCCTCGGCTACTGCGCCGAGCGAGCCGGTGACGCGGCGAGGGCGGCCCGCTACTACGCGGCCGTCTGGCTGCGCGACCCCTTCCAGGCCAGCGCCGCGTTCGGGTTGGCCCGGCTCCGCCTGGCGGTGACCGACCGGGCCGGGGCTGTCGCCGTCCTCGACGAGGTGCCGGCGCTCTCCCGGCATCACGACGCCGCCCGGGTCGCCGCGGTGCGGGTGCTGTCGTCCCGGTTGCCCGGCGGCCCACCCGCCGCCGGTGAGGTCAACCAGGCCGTCCACCGGCTGGCCGGGCTGAACATCGACGGCGAGTCGCGGGACCGGCTGACCACGGCGATCCGGGAGATGGCGCTCGACCTGAACTGCGCCGGCGGTGCCGCCGATCTGGCTGGTGGTCCGGTGCTGGGCGAGCCGCCGACCGAACGCGCCATCCGCGCGTTGCTGGAGAGGTCCTACCGGGCACTGGGCCAGCAGGCCCGACACGCCGATCTACCCGAACCGATGACGGCGCGCTCGGGCCGCTTCCGGCTGGCCGGTCGTACCGGCGACACTGCCCGCCGCGCCGCCCATGACGTGCTCGTCGACCGGGCGAACGCCGTCCGACCCCACAGCCGATGGTGACCCGACCCGGAACGGAGCGTGAATGGGTGGATACCGCACTGCAGTTCGACCTGGAAGTCAACCAGAACAAGTTTCTTCCCGTGGGCGGCCGGGAGATGCACGCGGTCCTCTCGGTGGCCGGACAGGAAGCGGCGGCAGCGGACGATCAGCCGGCCCGGACGGATCCGTCCCGGCTGGTCGAGGTGCTGGTGATCGACTGCTCCGGATCGATGGCCGACCCACCGACCAAGATGGCCGCCGCGCAGCAGGCCGCCGCCTCGGCCATCACCGTGCTTCCGGATGGTGTCCGGTTCGCGGTGATTCAGGGGACCCATCAGGCGAAGGTTGTCTACCCGGCGACCCAGACGCTCGCGACGGCCTCGCAGGCCACCCGGAAGGAGGCCCGCGCCGCGGTCGCACGCCTGAGCGCCAGCGGCGGGACGGCGATGGGCAGTTGGCTCGCGGCAGCCCGGGACCTGCTCCCGTCCTCCGCGCCGACGATCAACCACGTGCTGCTGCTCACTGATGGCATCAACGAGCACGAGACCGAGGAGGAGTTGGGGCGCGTCCTGCGCAGCTGCGCAGGACGGTTCGTCTGCGACCCGCGCGGCATCGGCGAGGGTTGGCACCCCGCGGACCTGCTCCGGATCGCCGCCGCGCTGCACGGCACCGCCGAGGCGGTACGGCGGCCCGGCGACCTGGCCGTCAGCTTCCAGGAGTCCGTTCTCGCCGCGCTGACCAAGCTGCTGCCGGACGTCCGGATCCGGCTGCGGATGATGCCGTACGCGGAGCTGGTCTTCTTCAAACAGAGCAGCCCCACCATCCAGGACCTCACCGGGTACGCCGACCGGGTTGACGAGCGGACGTGGGAGTTCGCCACTGGCTCGTGGGGTGCGGAGCGCCGGGATTTCCACCTCTGTCTGCGGCTCGAGGCGCCCGACGACATCCTGGAGCAGGACCGGTTGGCCGCCCGGGTCGACCTGGTGGTCGACGGGGACCTGCGGGCCACCGCCGCGACAGTCCTCGTGAACTGGACTGTCGACATGGCCAAGTCGGCCCGGATCGACCTGAGCGTCTCCCAGTTGACCGGGCAGGAGGACGTCCGGCAGGCCATCAACGCCGGCTGCGACGCGTACGACCGGGGTGACCGGGTCGAGGCACACGCACAGTGGGCCCAGGCGGTGGCGCTGGCGTCCGCGGCCCGGGACGACGCCGCGCTGGAGCAACTGCGGCACCTGGTGGACATCGAGCCCAACGGCGTCGTCCGGCTCAAGGAGGAGCTCAGCCAGACCGACATTAAGGTCAGCATCGTCGGCTCGGTGCGCAACCCGACGCACCCACCGGCGCCACGGGGGCCGGCGGTCGCGGAGAAGATCTGCGGCGCCTGTCTGGAGAGTTCGCCGGAGGGCTCGGAAATCTGCGAGAACTGTGGCACGCCGTTCACCGACGATCCGTTGGCGAGAGTGCGGGCATGACGGCGGACGCGCGTACGCCGCCGTGGGTCAGCACCACCCGGCGGACCCTTGTTCGCCTGCGGGGGTGGCTGCTCGGGATCACCGCAGTCACCCTGGCGGCCAGTCTGGCGGTCGTCCTCGGTGTCGCCCGCAACGCCGACGTCGCCGCGGAACGATCGGTGCCGGCGATCCTCGCCAGTTACGACGCACAGGACGCGCTGCGAAGCGCGCACCTCGCGGCGGTGGACAACCTCGGCGACGGTGGTGTCGTCCTCGGCGTCGGCGGCCCCGGAGTGGATTTCCAGCGCCAGATCGCCGCCGCCGGCCAGTTCCTCACCCTGTTGGCGGAGAACAACGCGGCCGGCGACGCCGGCACCCGGGACATCCAGACGATCGAGGCGCTGCTGGTCACGTACACCGGGCTCATCGGCCAGGCCGACGCGCGCCTGCGGGACGCCGAGTTGAGGGCGCTCGGGGTGGCCCTGCTCCGGGACGCGGCGAGCCTGTTGGACGACATCCTGGTCCGGATCATGGACCTGCGGGGCAAGCAACTGCTCGCTTTGGACGACCAGGTGCACAACTGGTGGACGAACACGCTGACCGCGGCCGTCTGGTTGCTGCCGTTGGTCGCGCTCGGTGTGCTGTTGGTGCGGACCCAGGTGTATCTGACCCGCCGCTTTCGCCGGGCGGTGAACGTCCCCCTGTTGCTGGCCACTGTCGCTGCGGTGGGTTTGGGGGCCCTCACCGCGCTGAGTCTCTGGTCGGCGTGTCGGCTGGACCAGACCCGAGCGGGCGTCGTTGTGGTGCACGACAGCAGGCAGTGGCAGATCAGGGACGCGGGCTTCCGGGCCGCCGACGGCCTCGCGGTCGAGGTGCAGGCGCAGTGTCAGATCGGCTGCGAGGCCAGCATCGGGGAGCTGCGCAGCTTGTACCCGTTGCCGTCTGCGTCCCCCTCGCCATCCCCGTCCTCGACGCCGAAGGATGCCGAGGCCGACGAGGCCATCACGGCCGATGCCCGCGACGCGGCCGGCAGACGCTGGATCGAACTCGCCCTGCCGCTGCTCGCGCTCGGCATCGCGGCGCTGGTCCTGGAGGGCTTTCGTCCCCGCCTGGCCGAATATGGAGAGCGATCGACATGAGGCAGTCTGGACGGACGGCCCGGAGGGCGTTGGCGATGGTCACGGTGCTGATCGCCGGTGTCGCGCTGAGCGGGTGCTTCGCCGAGCCGGCTCCGGAGGTGACGATCTTCGGCTCCTGGACCGGGGCCGAAAAGACGGAGTTCGAGGGGGTCCTCAAGAAGTTTGAAGAGGAGCCTGATATCAAGAAGCTCCGTATCAAGACCCACTACGAGGGGCACCGGGATGTCAGCCAGGTGCTCCAGGTGGGGATCGAGCGAGGTCGACCACCCGACGTGGCGGTCCTTCCCCGCGTCAACGATCTGCAACAGTACGTCAATGCCGGCCGGCTGGTGTCGCTGACCGCCGTGCTCGGGGCCGACGCGGCGGTGACTCCACAGTTGATCAATCTTGCCCGGCGGACCGAGCCGTACGGCGGCGATGCCACCTACGGCGTCGCGATTGCCACCCACCTGAAGAGCCTGGTCTGGTACGACCCGGCCAAGTTGGGCCCGACGCCGCCGCAGACCTGGCAGGAGATGGTCGACCAGACCAGGCGCACCATCGGTGACCAGCAGGTGCGTTGGTGCCTCGCCATGAGTTCCCCGCCGGTCTCCGGTTGGCCGGGCACCGACTGGATCGAGGACATCCTGTTGCACCGGTCCGGCGCGGGGGTATACGAGCGGTGGACGCGCGGCGACCTCTCCTGGACGTCGGAGGAGTTCACCGGCGCCTGGACGACCTGGGGTGACCTGCTGGCTGACTCGTCGCCGGGGACGGACCGAGCCAGCCTCTTCACCACCTTCGAGATGGCGGCGAAGGGCCTGTTTCCGGGCGGGGCGACGGCGGACGGGAAGCCGACGGAGTCGTCCGCCGCGAAGGGGTGTCACCTGGACCACCAGGGTTCCTTCGTGATCCGTGAGTACCGGAAACGCCTCGCCGAACTGCCCGCCCAGGCGCCGGGCGGCCTGCCGCCGTTCACCTTCTTCCCGACACCGCCGCTGCCCGGCCCGCAGGCCAACTCGCCGCTTCAGGAGGTCTCCGACGATGTCGCGGCGATGTTCCGGGACACCAGGCCGGCCCGGCTACTGATGAGGTACCTCGCCGGGGAGGTGGCACAGGAGACTCGGCGCGAGAAGGCCGACGGGGTGGCCTTCAGCCGGCGGGCGACACCAGCGGAGGAGTACGAGGACCCGGTCACGAGGGCTGTCGCGCAGCGACTGAGCACCAGCACGTTGTGCTGGGACGGGTCTGACCTGCTGCCGGCCACGATGGCCACGGCGTTCGAGCGGGCGGTCATGGTGTTCCTGAAAGATCAGACGCGCCTGGCCCCTTTGCTCGATGAACTGGAAGCACTTCGACAAGCGGTGCCTGAGTCCGAGTGGATGAGTCTCGGGTGCGTGCCGGCGGGGCAAGAGGAGACGTGAACGATGACGGAGCTGCGCAGATTCGATCTCGACGGTGGCGGCTCGGTGGTGGTCGAGGTCGACGGTAGGGCCGGCGTGACCCCGGCCGGCAACGCCGGCAAGGTGGTCCGTGAGGCACGGGCGACGTTCGACCGGGCGCTCTCGGAGGTACGTGATGCCGCCTCCGCCGCGCTCGGACAGTTCCAGTCGATGGCCCACCGTCCGGACGAGGTCGAGATCTCCTTCGGGGTGCAGTTGACCGCGGAGGCCGGCGCGGTGATCGCCCGCACCGGCGTCCAGGGTCAGTTGACGGTCACGGTGCGCTGGCAGCGGCCACCACACGGCCCCACCCCACCGCACCCCGAGGCACCTGTTTCGCCGCAGTGATCAGGAGGTTCGCCCCCCCGAAGTCAGGCCAGGGGCCGTGCGCCGGTGTCGTCTGATCCCATCGCGGCATCCTGCCCATCGACGGTGCTGTCTGTCTATGTCGCTGCTCGCGGATGTTTCGCCGCTCGCACCCGAGCGGCGGTTCCACGTTTGTCCTGGGCTTCGACGGGAAACGGCCCGCAATGACGAAACCTCGTGTGGTGATCGTGGGGGCCGGGTTCGCCGGTTACCACGCGGCGAAGACGTTGAGCCGAATCGCCCGTGATCGGGCCGAGATCGTGGTACTGAACTCCACCGACTACTTCCTCTACCTCCCGTTGCTGCCCGAGGTGGCGGCCGGGGTGGTCGAGCCCAAACGGATCGCGGTGCCGCTGACCGGGACGCTCAAGGGCGTACGTGTGGTGGTCGGCGAGGCGGACCACGTCGACCTGCAGAACCGGTGGGTCGGCTTTACCCAGGCGGAGGGGGAGAAGAACCGGTTGGCGTACGACCGGCTGATCCTCGCCGTGGGCAGCGTCAACAAGCTGCTGCCGATCCCGGGGGTGACCGAGTACGCGCACGGCTTCCGAGGTCTGCCCGAGGCCGTCTACCTGCATGATCACATCGTCCGGCAGGTCGAACTGGCCGAGCAGGCCGAGGACCCGGCCGAGCAGCAGGCCCGTTCCACCTTCGTGGTGGTCGGAGCTGGTTACACCGGCACCGAGGTCGCCGCGCACGGGCAGCTGTTCACCGACGCGCTGCACGCCCAGCGGCCCCGGCTCACGGTCCGGCCGCGGTGGATGCTGCTCGACGTGGCACCGCGGGTGCTGCCCGAAATGGACGAGCGGATGTCGAACACCTCGCACCGGGTGCTCAACCGCCGGGGTGTGGACGTGCGGCTGGGCACCTCCGTGGCGGAGGCGACCTGCGACGGGGTGAAGCTCACCGACGGCGAGTACGTGCCGACCTGCACCCTGGTGTGGTGTGTGGGGGTGCGCCCCGACCCGTTCGTCAACGAGTTGGGCCTGCGCACCGACCGGGGGCGGCTGGTGGTCGACGAGTTCCTCAACGTCCCCGGCTACCCGGAGGTGTTCGCCTGCGGCGACGCCGCCGCGGTGCCCGACCTGGTGAATCCGGGGAAGATCTGCGGGATGACGGCTCAGCACGCGCAGCGGCAGGGCAAGCGCGCGGCGCACAACATCGCCGCGTCGTACGGCTTCGGCAAGCGCAAGCCGTACAAGCACCACGACCTGGGTTGGGTCGTCGACCTGGGGGGCAAGGACGCGGCGGCGAACCCGTTGCAGGTCAACCTGGCGGGGTTGCCGGCCAAGACGGTCACCCGGGCGTACCACCTGATGGCGATGCCGGGCAACCGCACGCGGGTCAGCGCCGACTGGGTGCTCGACGCCGCACTGACCCGCTCGGCGGTCCAGTTGGGCCTGGTCCCGGCGAACGCGGTGCCGTTGGAGAGCACCACACCCGAGGTCGCGTCCCGAGCCCGCTGAGGGGAAGCCCGCGCTCCGGCCGGTCAGCCCCGCGGGGCGGGACCGGCCGGTCGCCGCGCGCCGGGACCGGCCGGTGGGGCGGGCCGCAGCCGGCGCGGGCCGTACTCGCGCAGCAGGGCCTGGATGATCCCGGCGGCGGGGATGGCCAGCAGCGCGCCGAGCAGACCGGCCAGCTCCGCGGCGAGCAGCACGCTGACCAGCACGGTCAGCGGGTTGAGCCGGACCGCCCGGGACAGGATCAACGGCTGGAGCAGGTGGTTCTCCACCTGCTGGTAGACCACGAAGAAGACAAGCACCACCACCCCGGCGCTGGGGGAGTGCAGGAAACCGGCCCCGGCCGCGATCACCGCGCCGAGCGTCGCACCGACAAGCGGTACCAGGTCGGCCACCGCCACCAGCAGGGCGATCACGGCCGCGAACGGCACGCCGGTGAGGGCCAGCACCACGTAGGTCAACACCCCGCAGATGACGCTGATCAGCAGGTTGCCGGTGAGGTAGCCAGTGACGGTGCGCGACACCTCTCGGCCCACCCGGCGCAGCCGCTCACCCTGACCGTCCCCGGCCGCCGCGAGCAGGCCGCGGGTGATCCGCGGCGCCTCCAGGACCATGAGGTACGCCAGCACGATGACGGTGACCAGCCCGGCGACCGTCTCGACGACGCCGCGCAGCACGCCCACCGCGGGTTGCCGCAGTCGGCTGCCGAAGTCGCGGAGCTGGTCGGAGTGCTCGCTGACGTAACGCCGCGCCCCGGTGCGCTCCAGCAGTTGCCCCAGCGGGCCCCGACCGGCGCGGGCGTCGTGCAGCAGGCCGGGCGCCCGGTCGGCGAACCGGGCCAGTTCCCCGGACAACGGCACCAGGATCAGCGCGGCCAGGATCGCCAGCAGCACGAACGCGACGAGGAACACCAGCAGCGTGGCCAGCGAGCGCCGCCGCACGAGGCGGCGTTGCACGCGGTCGACGAGGGGTTTGAGCGCCACGGCGAAGAACGCGGCGACCACCGCCCAGACCAGCACCCGGCGGGTCGCGTACACGAGGACCAACGCGAGCGCGGTCGCGAGCAGCAAACCGATCACGATCAGGGTCCGGCGGGCGGTCGCCCGGTCGTCGGCGGTGCTCATCCGCCGCGTCTTCCCCGCACTCGCCGGCAGAAACCCGGCATTGCGGACGGAGAGGTCGCTCTGGTCCTTGCGCGCGGGCCAGCCGCTCAGCCGCGCTCGTCGGCGTCCGTGACGGGGTGCGCGCCGGCGACGAACGTGTCGAGCGCGGCGGCGTGCAGCAGCCCGCCCGGCACCGGGTCCCGCAGGGCGGCCACCGCCAGTCGGCCGACCGGCAGCCCGGCGGGTCGGGACGTCGCGGCCAACACCAGGTTGCCGTACCGACGACCGCGCAGCATCCGCCGGTCGCCGAGCACGCACACGTCGGCGAAGACCGCCCGCAGGGTGGCCACCTGCACCCGGGTGGCGACGAGTGGCGGCAGGTCCGTGACGTTGACCAGGACCATGCCGTCGGGGCGCAGGACGCGGGCCACCTCGGCGGCGAACTCGACGGTGCGTACGTGCGGGGGCATCCGGGCCGCCCGGTAGATGTCGGCGATCACCAGGTCGTGGCAACCGGCCGGGGTGGCGCTGAGCGCGTCCCGGGCGTCGGCGACCTCCACCCGTACCTGCGGCGGCAGCGGCGGCAACTCCCGGGCCACCAGCGCGACCACGGCTGGGTCCCGCTCGACGACGCGTTGCGGGGAGCCCGGGCGGGTGGCGGCCAGCCAGCGGGGCAACGTCAACGCGCCGCCGCCCAGGTGCAGCACGCTCATCGGGACGCCCGTCGGGGCGGCCAGCTCGACCGCGGCGCCGATCCGTCGCACGTACTCGAAGTGCAGGTGGCGGGGATCCTCGACATCCACGTACGACTGCTCGACCCCGGCGGACAGCAGGATCCGCCCGGTCCGCCGGACCGGGTCGGCGACCAGCTCCAGCCGGTCGGCGGCGCGGTTCATGACCGGCACGCTAGCTCAGGCCGACGATCCAGCCGGCGTGCGGCCCGGCACGGCCGACGGGCCGGCGGAGCGGGAGGTCCCGCGTCCACCGGCCCGTCGGTGCCGCCGTAGCCGATCAGCTGCCGGCCATCCCGGCCCCCACCTCGTCGATCGCGTCGTCGATCCGGTGGGCGAGGTCCACGTCGAGCGCGGTCACCCCGTTGGCCTGACTGGTGCGCACGGTCAGGACGGCGGCGGTGTCTCCCGGACGTCCGATGCTCGGTCCGCGCCCGTTGTCCCGGCGCATCCGATCGAGCCGGTCGAGCACCCGGTCCAGGTTGTCCGGCGGCAACGCGACCACCCGGTGCAGACCCTGGGTGTCGCCGGCCCAGTACGGCAGGTCGTCCAGCGCCGCGTCGACCGCGTCCGGGTCCAGGGTGGGCGTGGTGGTGGAGGCGCCCACCAGGCCGCCGCCAGCTTCCGGTGGGTTCAGCAGGTCACGCAACCCGTCGGGTACGTGCAACGACTCGACGAGGTCGCCATCCCGCGCGGCGAGCGCGGCGATCGTCGCCTCCGCCTGGTATCGGGCCTGCTCGGGGGTGTTGCCACTGATCCGGCCCACCTCGGCGAGGAAGCCGGGCAGGTCACGGTGTCGCTCGATGCCGTCGACGGGCAGCACGTCGTGCAGCGACGCCGGCACCGCCGCGAGCAGGCGTTGCCGCTCGGCGGCTTCCAGGGCGAAGGCGAGGACGAGCACGGTCGCCTCGGTGCCCACCTTCGCCGTCTTGAAGTCGACCCCGGCCCGACGCCGGACCTCGTCGACCAGGTCGTGGTAGCCCATGCTGCTGACTCCGGCCGCGCCGGTCGGCGGGGACGGCTGCGGCCTCGGATTGTCGGCGCTGCCGACCGGCGGCGGCGCCGGCCCGCCGCGCGTACTGTCCGGCTTGTGCGGTCCGGCCGCCGGTGGACCGGATCGCCTGCTCTGGTCCAGGCTCGTGAGTTGCTTGGAAGCGCTCAGGCTGGCACCGATCTCGCTGGGCTGGCGACCCTGTTCGCGGGCCTGCCGGGCCAGCGCCCGACGCCGCTGGTTGTCGCCCTCCATCTGCTTACGCATGGTGGCACCCCTTCCGCTGGGGATCGTGGGCTGTGTCAGCCGCCTTCCCGCCGCCCCGGGAGCCGAAACGGGCGCCGTCGGGGCGGGTCGGCCCGGCGTCCGCGACGCTTCATCCGGCGGGGGTGAGGGGTGCTCACCCGCTCGGCGCGCACGGTCGGGTCAGGACCGAGGTTCTTCCGAGGTACGCGGAAGGTTGGTCGTCATGAAGCAGATCGTCGAGATCGTCCCCGCCCGCCGCGGCTGGTACGCCCGCTGGCAGCTCACACCCGAGGTCACCAGGTGTTACCCGGTGAGCCTGTGGGCGCTGCTGGAGGAGGCCGACGGGACCGGCCGTGAGGTCATCGGGATGGACTGCATCGGCCAGTGGCCCGGCGCGGACGACAACGAGGCGGGTGGGCAGTTCGTCCGCTACCTGTACCAGACGCCCGATTCGGGAGAGCCCGAGGACGTCGATCGGGCCCCGACGGGCGAGCTGCGCGAGAACGGACCTCGACTTCAGCCGATGACGACGCCCTAGCGACATTCCTCCGGCCCCCGACCCCAGGTCCCAGGGTCGGGGGCCACCCCGGCTGCCCGGAGGCGGCCGGGGTCGCGTCGGGCTGCCCGACGCGAACCGCTGAGAGTCCCCCCGCCGACGTCGCTGTCGATCACCGCGCCCTAGGGCCCACGCGGCGACCCTGCGTATACTTGCCGCACTGCAAATGTCCACCTGCGGGTGGAGCGAGGGGGAGAATGGTGACGTTCAGCGTCAGCTACGTCGAGCGTGACGGCGGTGGCGCCTGCCTGCGTCTGGCGGGTGAGCTGGACATGAGCACGTCCCCCGAGCTGACCGCCGCGATCGACCGGCTCATGGCCGGCAGCGAGTCCCGGGTGCTGCTCGACCTCACCGACCTCACCTTCTGCGATTCCACCGGGATGGCGGTGTTCGTCCGGGGGGACAATCAGGCCGCGGCCGACGGTGGGTGGCTCCGGCTCATCGGCGCCAACGGCCGCGTCGAGCGGGTGTTGCGGATGACCGGTCTGGCCGACGTGTTGAGCTACGAACCGGAATCGGTCGACCCCGCGTCCCACAGCGCCTCCTGATGGGCTAGATTTCCCCGCCAGCGCGGTGACCGTCAGGTCCCGTCCCCGCCGACCCGAGGCAGGTAGTGATGGGCGCAGACAGCCCGCAGCCGGTACGCATCCTGGTGGTCGACGACGACCCCGGTGACGTACTGATGATCGAGGAGGCGTTGTCGGACTCCGACGTCGACAAGGTCATCAACGTGGTCAGCGACGGCGAGGAGGCGATGGAGTTCCTCCGCGCCGAGGGCCGGCACGAGCAGGCCCGGCGGCCGGACGTGATCCTGCTGGACCTGAACATGCCCCGGATGGACGGTCGGCAGGTGCTCAGTGCGGTCAAGCAGGACGAGGACCTGCGGACCATCCCGATCGTGGTGCTGACCACGTCCAACGCCGACACCGACATCGTCGGCAGCTACACGTTGCAGGCCAACGCGTACGTCACCAAGCCGATCGACCTGGACGACTTCAACGACGTGGTCCGCCGCATCGACGAGTTCTTCGGCCGGGTGGTCGTGCTGCCCAAGCGCATCTGACGCGCCCCCGTGCGCGCATGCTGAACATTTTTCCCGAACCCCCTCGGTCGTCACCGTCGCGGCCGAGGATCCAGAAGGGGAAGTAACAGCGGCTGCCTGGGGGCGACGGGATGAGGTTCTCCATCGTTGAGACCGGTTACGACACGCGGCAGGTGGATTCCTGCCTGGACGAGTTGGGGATCCGGCTGTCCCGGCTCGCGGCGCGCGCCGAGGGTGCCGCCGACGCCTCCGGCGAGTGGGACGAGATCCGGCAGGAAGCGGCGTGGCTCAGCGGGCTCCTCCAGCGACTGGACCTCGGCGACACCGCCGTCACCCGGGACGCCTCCGCGGGCGAGCGACGGGCGGCAGCCGAGATCCTGGCCCAGGCCCGTGCCGAGCTGGACGAGGCCCGCGCGGAGGCACGACAGGTACGCGAGCAGGCGTACGAGGAGGCGGTGCAGGCCCGGCGCGACTTCGAGGCGGCACTGTACGTCCGGCGGCGGCGCGAGGCACGGGTGGACCAGCTCCTCGGTCAGGTGACCGAGGATCAGGTGCCCGCCGACACCCCGACCGCGGCTGCCGGCCTGGCAGGGCGCCGGGTGGAAGTCGGCGGGCTGGACGCGGGTGCGGAGCCGCCCTCGGGCCGTCGCTGACAGCGGCCGGCGCGGAGGTGGATGGTCGGGTCAGGTGGTGAGCGCCGCCGCGACGGTGGACGCCCGGTCCTCGTGCTGGGCGTACGCGTCGGGGTAGGCGGAGATCTGCACGGCCTGGGCGGCGGCGGTGACGCTCATGTCCTGCCAGCCGGGGACCTCGTTCAGCGCGCTGTAGAAGGCCCGCGCGGCGTACGACGGGCGCATCAGCTCGGCCACCGTGCCCCAGCCGCTGCTGGGTCGTTGCTGGAACAACCCGAGCGAGTCGTGGTCGGAGCCGCTGCCCTGGTTCGGGTAGTCGGCCGACTCGGGGAGGACGTCGCTGGCCAGGTTGTAGAGGTTGCTCTCCTGCATCGCGGTGGCCAGGGCCACCACCAGGGCGCGACGCGGCATCTTCATGTCCCGGCCGACATCCACGATGATCTTCGCGTTGTCCATCTGTGCCTGGTCGAGACCGGCCACCGGTCGGGGTCGGCGGGGCTTGACCGGCTTCTTCGGCGCCTTGCGGGCGACGGTGGGCGCGGGGGTCGGCGTCGCCGTCGGGGTGGGCAGGACCCGCGCGGGGGCGAGATCGCGGTCCAGCGACCGGGAGGCGCGCTCGTCGGCGACGGCGGCGCGGTCAGCCACCGCCTCAGCGAGGGGCTCCACCGAGCGGGCCGGCTCGTCGTCGTTGCCCCGGGCGGTGGCGACCGCGACGAGGCTTAGGCAGCAGGTGACGCCGGTGGCCAGGGCTACCCGGATCGGGGTCGAGCCCAGCAGGGGCCGCCGGGGCGGTTCGGGGACGCGGTGCCGGCCGATCGTCCGTTCGGTTGATGCGACGTCGCCCGATGGGGTGCTCGGATGCGCGTCGGTCAGCTTCTGGTCGGAGAGGTCGTCGGGATGCACCTGACGAGGTTAAAGACCCAATTGCTCGAATTCGCCTGCCCGTGCGGTGGCCTGCGCCACAATTTGCCCCGATCCGGGGGATTGCCGGGGGCGAAGGTGGCGCAAAACCTCACAACCTCGCGGATCGGGCCAGACCGGCATTTCCGATTGGCGGTGCGAAGGTGGTCAGGCGTCCGGGTCGCCGTGTTGAGGCGTGCCGTCTAGGAGGCCTCACCCCTTCGGGTGAGGTCCCCCTCGACGGAACGGGCCAGGCCGGTCTGCGCGCCCAGTCCACAGGGATAGACGTCCCCCCACGTCCTTTGCTCTGCTGCAACCGACGCAATGCCACCTGTCCGCTATCCGGACACCGGGTGTTGCGCGGGTTGAAGCAGAGCAAAGGGGCCACCCAGGGCCCCAGGCCACCCGAGCACGACGGCTGCTGGAGCAGCCCGAGCACGACGGCTGCCGGAGCAGCCCGAGCACGACGGCTGCTGGAGCAGCCCGAGCACGACGGCTGCCGGAGCAGCCCGAGCACCCGTCCCGGCGCCCCCGAGGGGCCGCCGGGACGTACGAGGGGGCGCCGACAGGCCGTCGCCTGACGTTGAATCGTTCGGCCAGACCTCAGTGTCGACCGTTCTCCGCCGGTGTGACGGTCAGCCGATGCCGGCTCGTGTCGCCGCTGGAGAACGGCCAGAGCCGGTCCGCGTACTCCACCAGGTCGGCCAGTTGATCTCGGCTCAGGCCGGCGGACGAGATCGAGGCGTGCACGTCGGCCCGGTACAGCCCGTCGTCGTCGCGCCCCAGCTTCGCCTCCGCCCGTACCTGCACGGTGTGCGCCTCATTGGTGATCTCCCCGGCCGCCTCCACCGCCGCGTGATGCAGGCAGGACGCGAAGGCGGCGGCCAGCAACTGCTCTGGTCTCAGCCCCGTGCAGTGCGCCGCCAGCGGCGAGGCCAGCGGGGTGGAAAGCCCGCCATCGTCGGTGCGTACGTGACCACCCTCGGCGGTCGCGGTGGCCTCACGCAGCCAGGAACTCTGATCCGGCATCGCGTTTCTCCCGTCGCTCGGCAGGTCGGCTACCCGGCCGCCGCCCGCCGAAACGCCCGTGCGCCCCCGGTCAGCGCCCGGAGGCCCCCTCCGGCTCGTCGAGCAGGACCACCGCCTCGGTCGCCTCGGTGGCGGCCCGTTCGGTCCATTCCGACGTCGGCACCGGCCGGCGGGGCGTCGGGGTCGTCATCGGGACGTACACCCGGGCGTCCACGGCCTCGGCCAGCAGCAGCGCCGCGACCATGCTGCTCGGGCGCAGCTCGGGATCGTCGGACAGGCAGGAGCGGCACAACTCGGCCACCTCCGGCGGCAGCCCGTCGATCTCGGGCAGCGGCTCCGGTGGCTGACAGCGGCGCACGCCGAGCAGTTCGTTGAGGGTGGCCGCGTGGTACGGCAGACGGGCGGTGAGGCTGTAGTAGAGCAGGACGCCGAGGGCGTACATGTCGGCGGCGGGGGTGGCCGGTGCCCGCTCCAACTGCTCGGGCGCGAGGAAGGCCGGGGTGCCCAACACCATCCCGGTCGGGTTCGGATCGGGTGCGCCGGCGGGGACGGCGATGCCGAAGTCGAGCACCTTCACGCCCGACGGGGTGAGCATGACGTTCGCGGGTTTGACGTCGCGGTGCACGATGCCCTCGGCGTGCGCGGCGGCCAGCGCCGCGGCGACCTCCGCGCAGACCCGTACCGCGATCCGCCAGTCCAGCGGCCCGGCCCGCAGGTGCGCGGCGAGCGTCTCACCCTCGGCCAGCTCCATCACGATGTAGGGCACGGCCCGGCCCGGCCAGGTCGAGGCGGTGCCGAAGTCGTGCACGCTCGCCACGTTCGGGTGCACCAGGCGGGCGGCCGACCGGGCCTCCGTGCGGATCCGATCCACCGGGCCGCCCTGGCTGTGCCGGCCGTCCTGGTCGTCCGGGCCGGGAAGGATGAGCTTCACCGCGACCAGTCGGTCCAGCACCTGGTCGTGGGCCCGCCACACCTCCGACATCCCACCCACCCCGATGCGCTGCTCGAGCTGATAACGCCCGTCCAGTGTGCGCATCGACCACTCCTCGCCCTCGCTCCGCCGACGGCGGGTGCTCCGATCGCGGTACCCGAGCGTCAAGCTGGGCAAACCGCAGCGGTGTTCGGGGCGATCGGCGCTGCGCCGACGGTGGCGGGTGCGGTAGCTTGCGAGCCAGAGCCGGCGTCACCGATTGTGCTGGCACGGTCACCCGAGGGGGCACCGCGATGAGCGAGGTCACCGTACGCTTCGTCGGCGGGCCCGCGGACGGCCTGGTCCGCCTGCTGCCGGCCGGCTCGGACGGCGCCCCACCGCAGCACTGGATCATGCGGCACCCGGACGGCACCGGGCCGGTGCAGCCCGGCCCCGACCACCTCTACGAACGCGACCGACCCGACGACGCGGGCGGTTGGAGCATGCGGTTCGTGCGTACCGACGCGTACGGGGTGTCCGAGTGACCACGAGGCGGGGCTGACGATGGTGACGCCGGCGTCCCGTCGGGTCGGCCGCACAGCTGGCGCACAGCTCCCGCAGGGGCGTGGCACAGGCGTCGCGGCCACGATGGGGCCCATGGGCACCAACGGGCAGGCCGCGCTGAGCCGGATCGAATTGCGTCGCCCCGACGGCGAACCCGTCCGGGTGCTGGTGGTCGACGACGAGGCGACGCTCACCGACCTGCTGTCGATGGCGCTGCGCTACGAGGGCTGGCAGGTCCGCAGCGCCGGCAACGGCATGGCGGCGTTGAGCGCCGCCCGACAGTTCCAGCCGGACGCGGTGGTCCTCGACGTGATGCTGCCCGACCTGGACGGCTTCCAGGTGCTGCGCCGCCTGCGTGAGCACGCCCCCACCGTTCCGGTGCTCTTCCTGACCGCCCGCGACGCCGTCGAGGAACGCATCGCCGGTCTGACCGTCGGCGGCGACGACTACGTGACGAAGCCGTTCAGCCTGGAGGAGGTGATCGCCCGGCTGCGCGCGCTGCTGCGGCGGTCCGGCTTCGCCGTCGCCGCCCGGGAGGACGCGGTCCTCACCGTCGGTGACCTCAGCCTGGACGAGGACAGCCACGAGGTCCGCCGCGACGGCCAGCTGATCACCCTCACCGCAACCGAGTTCGAGCTGCTGCGGTACCTGATGCGCAACCCGCGTCGCGTGCTCAGCAAGGCGCAGATCCTCGACCGGGTGTGGCACTACGACTTCGGCGGCCAGGCCAACGTCGTGGAGCTGTACATCTCGTACCTGCGCAAGAAGATCGACGCCGGTCGCGCGCCGATGATCCACACGCTGCGCGGCGCCGGCTATGTCCTCAAGCCCGCCGAGTAGCCGCCGCCCACTGCGCGCCGCCCGCCGGTGGCTGGCCGGCCGCTCCCTGCGTACCCGACTGGTGTTTGCCCTTCTCGCG
The DNA here is from genome assembly GCF_042872705.1 of Micromonospora sp. NPDC005203. NCBI lineage: Bacteria > Bacillati > Actinomycetota > Actinomycetes > Micromonosporales > Micromonosporaceae > Micromonospora > Micromonospora sp. NPDC005203. The sequence goes on from NZ_JBIAKV010000008.1 coordinate 121,041, forward strand.
CTGCTGGCGGTGGTCAGCGTCGCCGTCGCCGGCCTGACCACCGTGGCGCTGCGGCACGTCCTGATCGACCGGCTGGACGCCGAGTTGGCGCCCGCCACGGTGATGCGGGGTGACCGCCCCGGACGGCCGGCCTTCCCGGGCAGCGGCCCGGCCATCCCACCCGGGTCCCCGTCCGGGACGGTGGTCGCCGAGATCACCGATGGCCGGGTGACGAGCGCCCGGACCCTGACCGACAGCCCGTCGGGCGACGATCCGTTCCCCGACGAGCAGACCGTCGGAGTCGGCGACGTCGCCACACTGGCGGACCTGCCGGTCGACGCCACACCACGCACCGTCGACCTGGGCGCCCGCGGCGACTACCGGGCCGTGGCCCGGCAGTACTGGGACGGTCGGGTACGCGTCGTCGCCGTCCCGCTGGCCGGCGTCCAGGAGACCATCCGGCGGCAACTCGCCGCCCAGGCCGGGGTGGTCGCCCTCGGGCTGCTCGTCGCGGGCGCCGCCGGGGCGCTGATCGTGCGGGTCACGCTGCGCCCGCTCAACCGGGTGGCCGCCACCGCCACCCGGGTCACCGAACTGCCCCTGGACCGCGGCGAGGTGGCACTCGCCGTCCGCGTCCCGACCGCGGACACCGATCCGCGTACCGAAGTCGGCCAGGTCGGCGCGGCGCTGAACCGGATGCTGGGCCACGTCGCCGACGCGCTGTCCGCGCGGCAGGCCAGCGAGACCCGGGTACGCCAGTTCGTCGCCGACGCCAGCCACGAGCTGCGTACGCCCCTCGCGGCGATCCGCGGCTACGCGGAGCTGGCCCGGCGCGGCCGCGGCGAGGTTCCGGCCGACGTGGCGCACGCGCTGCGCCGGGTGGAGTCGGAGAGCACCCGGATGACCAGCCTCGTCGACGACCTGCTGCTGCTGGCCCGCCTCGACTCCGGTCGGCCGCTCGCGGTGGACCCGGTGGACCTGACCGCCCTGCTGGTGGACGCGGTCAGTGACGCGCACGTCGCCGGCCCCGACCACCGCTGGCAGCTCGGTCTGCCCGAGGTGGCGATCCGGGTGCCCGGCGACGCCGCGCGACTGCACCAGGTGGTGGCGAACCTGCTCGGCAACGCCCGGGTGCACACCCCGCCCGGCAGCACCGTCGCCACCACGTTGGCCGTCGACGCCGACAGTGCCGTGCTCACCGTCGCCGACGACGGACCCGGAGTGCCGGCGGAGGTGCGACCGGAGATGTTCGAACGGTTTGCCCGCGGCGACAGCTCCCGGTCCCGGGAGCACGGCAGCACCGGCCTCGGCCTGGCGATCGTGGCGGCCGTGGTGGAGGCCCACCACGGCACGGTCGCGGTGGACAGCCGCCCCGGCCGGACCGTGTTCACCGTCCGGTTGCCCGGCCCCAGCACGGACACCTGATCGGCCCGCGGCGACACCCGTGGGTCAGCCGCGCAGCACCTGGGCGAGGACCTCGACGACGCGTCGCGTGGAATGTCCGTCGGGGTCCTCGTCGGTGTTCAGGTCGGTCACGCTCATCCCGAGCAGCCGGTCGGCGCGGGCCAGCGGGGTGACAAGCGCGACCAGGTCGGCCCAGCGCAACCCGTCCGGCTCGGGGTAGGTCACCGCGGGCAGATCGCTCGGGTCCACCACGTCCAGGTCGAGGTGCAGCCAGGCCGGCCCGTCGGAGTCGGCGGCCAGGCCCGCCCCGACCCTCGCGGCACCTCGGCGCAGCACCTCGGCGGCGTTCACCTGGCGGATCGCCGGGTCGATCCGGGCCGCCTCGACCCGGCTGCTCTCGTCGGTGGCCGGGCGGTGCCCGAGCAGACAGACGCGGCTCGGCGCGATCAGCGTGCCGTCCGGGCCGACGGCGGCCGCCGGGCCGTGCCCGGTGACCACCGAGAGGTCCATGTCGGCGGCTTCGCCGGTCGGGGAGGTCGCACCGTCGAGAAAGTCCGGGTGGGCGTCGACGAACCACAGCTCGGTCCCCGGCGGCAGGGCACGGCAGATGCCGGGCAGGATCGCGCAGTCCCCGCCGAGCACCAGCGGTCGGTGGCCGTCCGCCAGGAGCGCGCCGACCCGCGCGGCGATCGCGCCACCGGCCCGGACCAGGCCCGCGGCGCCGATCACCCCGCTGGCCGGGTCCCGGACCGGGTCGCGCAACCGGGCCTCGTCGATCTGGCCGTCGTCGTCGGCGGACAACGCGTCGCGCAGGCCGGCCCGGCGCAGCGCGGCGGGGGCCCGTTCCTCGCCGCGCCCAGCGCCGGAGGAGTCCAGCGGCGCGTCCACGATCATCCAGCGCACGTTCGCAGCGTACCGGCGCGGTCGGGCGTTTCGACCACATTCTGTGGCGAGGCTGGGAGTACGCCGATGTGCCCGCGACGGCGATGAGGAGCGGCGTACGGTGAGGGACAAGTCCGGCTTTCTGGATCAAAAGCCTCACCGGTGCTGCGGCCGGGACGCCGGTGTCGAAACGGCGAGCGCAAGGAGCGATCGGTGATACATCTGGCCTACCTGGACGCGGGATCCGGCAGCCTGATCGTGCAGGCGGTCGTCGGCGGGGTGGCCGGCGCCGCGGTCGCCGCCAAGCTCTACTGGCGACGCCTCGTCGACCGGTTCCGCCGGCAACCGACCGACCAGCGGTGAGCGGGCCGGTCCCGACGATGGCGATCTCACCAACCGAGGTACGACCCGAGCCGGCCTCCTTCCGCGACCCCGCCAACCGCGTCTTCCACGTCGGCGACGAGGTGCTGCGCGGGCTGGACCCGCAGGCCGCCGAGCACTGGCGTGCCCTCACCGGCAGCACGTTCTTCCCGGCCCTGGTCGCCGCCCGCAAGGTCTGCGCCACCGAGGACGCCCCGTCGACACTGGTGCCCGCCGCGACCGGCGCGCCGTGGGCCGCCGTGCTGCGCCACGAGCGCATCCCGTTCGTCTCCCACCCGTACGAGTGGTCGTTCAGCATGCTGCGCGACGCCGCCCTGCTGCACCTGGAGATTCTGCACGCCGCGCTCACCGACGGCTTCACCACCAAGGACGGCTCGGCGTACAACCTGCAGTGGCGCGGCGCCGAGCCGGTCTTCATCGACATCGGCTCCTTCGAGCCGGTCCGCGACGGCGAGCCGTGGGCCGGTTACCGGCAGTTCTGCCAGACCGTGCTCTATCCGCTGATGCTCACCGCCCACCTGGGCGTCGACTTCCAACCCTGGCTGCGCGCCCGGGTCGACGGCATCGAGGCCGACGAACTCCGGCCCCTGTTCGGCGGGACCCGCCGGCTGCGCCCCGGCGTGCTGACCCACCTGCACCTGCACGGCGCCATGCAGCGCCGCAACGCCGCCGCCAGCACCACCGACGTCCGCGACCAGCTCCGGGCCGCCGGCTTCTCCCGGGAGTTGCTGCTGGCCACCGTAGGCGGCATGCGGAAACTGGTCCGCAAGCTGGACCATCGCCCCGCGGAGACCCACTGGTCGGACTACCAGCAGACCTGCGGTTACTCGGCCCGCGACCGCGTGGCGAAGGAACAGTTCGTCGCCGCCGCGGTGGCCGCCGGCACCCGCCCCCGCCTGGTGCTCGACCTCGGCGCCAACGACGGCCGGTACTCCCGACTGGCCGCCGGGCACGCCGACTACGTGGTCGCCGTCGAGCAGGACCCGGCGGTGGTCGACCAGTTGTACCGGACCCTGCGCGCCGAGGGGCAGCGCCGCATCCTGCCGCTGGTGCTGGACCTCGCCGACCCGTCGCCCGGCGGCGGCTGGCGGGGCGTCGAGCGGGCCGGCTTCGCGCAACGGGCGTCCGCCGACGTGGTGCTCGCCCTGGCCGTGGTGCACCACCTGGCGATCGGGCGCAACGTGCCGCTGCCGGAGGTCGTCGACTGGCTGACCGGGCTGACCGCGCCCGGCGGCGCGGTCGTGGTGGAGTTCGTCGGCCCGGAGGACCCGATGGCGACCCGACTGCTCGCCAACAAGCCCGCCGGCCTCTTCCCGGACTACCGACGCGACACGTTCGAGGCGTTGCTCGCCGCGCGGGGCCGGATCACCGACCGGCTGGAACTGCCCTCGGGCACCCGCACGCTCTACCGGACGGTGGTGGGTGGCTGACCCGGCCGCCCACCCACCAGCCCCGGACGCCCGGCCACGACCGGCCGCCACCCGCTGGTACCAGGGCTGGCGGAACGAGCTGGGCCGGCTGCTGGAGGTGGCCGCGCTGGTCGGGCTGGTCGTCACCCAGCCCCTACTGGACGTGCTCGGCCGCAGCCCCGACTTCTTCCTGTTCCACCGTGCCGACCCGGCCCAGATCCTGCTGCTGACCGCCCTGGTCGCGGTGCTGCCCACGACCGCGGTGGCCCTGCTCGGCGCGCTCAGTCGACTGGCCGGCCGAACCGCCCGCGCCCACACCCACACCGGTCTGGTCGGGCTGCTGCTCGCCGCCCTCGCCGTGCAGGTGGGCCGGCACGTGACGCCGCTTCGGGGCGTACCCCTGCTGCTGGTGGCCGTGCTGGCCGGTGCCGGCGGTGCGGCCGCGCACCGGCGGTGGCGGGCGCCGGGCCGGGCGCTGCGACTGGCCGCCGCCGGGCCGGTGGCGTTCGTGGCGCTGTTCCTGCTCGTCTCACCCACCTCGGCGGTGGTGCTGCCGCGCGGCGACGGCGGCACGGCCGGCACCGCCCAGGGCACCGGCGTACACCCGCCGGTGGTCATGCTGATCCTCGACGAGCTGCCGCTGGTCAGCCTGCTCGGGACGGACGGACGGATCGACGCCACGCGGTATCCGCACGTCGCCGAGCTGGCCGCCGGCTCGACCTGGTACCGCAACGCCACCGGGGTCAGCGGCTGGACGCCCAACGCGCTGCCCGCGATGCTCACCGGCCGGTACCCGGCCAAGCCCGTCGCACCGCACTACTCGCAGTACCCGGACAACATCTTCACCGCCTTCGGCGGCCTGTACGACATCCGGGCCGAGGAGAGCATCACCCGACTGTGCCCGCCCAGCCGCTGCGATCAACCGGTCGCCCCCGAACAGGGGCTCGGCGTGCTGGCCCGGCAGACCGGCAGGCTGCTCGGCCAGCTCTCCGGGCCGACGGAGAGCGCCGTCGACCCGGAGGACTCCTACCGGGAGCAGACCCGGGCCGAGGCCGGCCTGGACGCCGCCGAGCCGGTACCGGCCGACCCGACGTTCCGCTGGGACAGCCTGGACGACAACCAACCGGCCCGGTTCACCACCTTCCTGGCCGGGCTGAAACCGACGTCCCGGCCCACCCTGCACTTCCTGCACCTGCTGATGCCGCACTCACCGTGGGCCTACCTGCCCTCGGGGGCGCGCTACGACGCCCCCGAGGACCTGCCCAACGACGGCGCCGGCTGGATCGACCTGGCCCGGCAACGCCACCTCGCCCAACTCGGCTACACCGACCGGCTGATCGGCGAGACCCTGCGGACGCTGCGCGCCAGCGGCCTCTACGACCAGGCCCTCGTCGTGGTCACCGCCGACCACGGCGTCAGCTTCCGCCCCGGCGCGCAGGGCCGGGGCATGGACGCGATCAAGGCCGCCGCCGGTGAGGTCGCCTGGGTGCCGACGTTCGTCAAGGAGCCGCGGCAGCAGACCGGGCGGGTGGACGACCGCAACTGGGAACACGTCGACCTGCTGCCGACCGTCGCCGACGAGGCGAACCTCCGGCTGCCCTGGCGGGTCGACGGCCGCTCCGCCCGGCAGGCCCCCCGCACCGACGGCACGAAACACTTCTACGACCGCCCAGGCGAACCGGTCACCTTCCCCGGCGGGGTGCCCGCCCCGCCGCCACCGCCGACACCGCACCCCCTGGTCGGCACCGAGGTGCGCGCCGGACCGGCCGGCGGCAACGCTCGGGTGGCCGACCTGGCCGCGTTCACGGCCATGGACCCGGACACCGGCACCCTCCCGGCGCTCGTCTGGGGCGACGTCCCGGACCGGATCCCGGACGGCACGCTGCTGGCGGTGGCCGTCAACGGCCGGATCGGTGCCGTCGTCCCGGTGGTGCCGCCCGACCCCGGCGGACGTCGGTTCGCCGCGTTGCTCACCGACGACAGGCTGTTCCACGCCGGTAGCAACCAGCTCGACGTCTACCAGATCGCGACGGACGGTACGCTGCGACGCCTCGCACTGTCCTGAACGGGTCGTCCCGCCCACCGGGAAGCCGGGTTTCCCGGTGGCCCGGTCGGGAATCGGGTGACGCATACCTCACCGCCGAACCACGGCGGGCGTTGTCCCCCGAGCCGCAATTACGGTAGAAGCGAAGGCAATTCAACGTAGATCTGCCGGCGAAGCGAGGAACCACATGACGGAAGTCAAGCTCGATCACCCCGGCGGGCAGCTGTCGATGCCGGTACACCCAGCGGTCGACGGCCCCGCCGGTATCGGGGTGAGCAAGCTGCTGAAGGAAACCGGGATGACGACGTACGACCCCGGTTTCGTCAACACCGCGGCCGCCTCATCGGCGATCACCTATATCGACGGCGACGCGGGGATCCTGCGTTACCGGGGATACCCGATCGAGCAGCTGGCCGAGAAGTCCTCCTTCCTGGAGGTCTCGTACCTGCTCATCTACGGTGAGCTGCCGACCGAGCAGCAGTTGACCGAGTTCACCGAGTGGATCCGGCGGCACTCGCTGCTGCACGAGGAGATGCGCCGCTTCTTCGAGGGCTTCCCCCGGGACGCCCACCCGATGGCGGTGCTGTCGTCCGCGGTGAGCGCCCTGTCGACCTTCTACCAGGACAGCCTGGACCCGTTCGACTCCGAGCACGTGGAGATCTCCACGGTCCGGCTGATGGCGAAGGTCCCGACCATCGCCTCGTACGCGTACAAGAAGTCCATCGGGCAGCCGCTGCTCTACCCGGACAACTCGCTGGGGTACGTGGACAACCTGCTGCGGATGACCTTCGGCGTGCCGGCGGAGCCGTACGAGGTCGACCCGGTGATGTCGAAGGTGCTGGACATGCTGTTCGTCCTGCACGCCGACCACGAGCAGAACTGCTCCACCTCGACCGTCCGCCTGGTCGGCTCCAGCAACGCCAACCTGTTCGCCTCGGTCTCCGCCGGCGTGAACGCGCTGTTCGGCCCGCTGCACGGCGGTGCCAACCAGGCGGTGCTGGAGATGCTCCAGAAGATCCACGCCGGCGACGACGACGTCCGCTCCTTCGTCCGCAAGGTGAAGAACAAGGAGGACGGCGTCAAGCTGATGGGCTTCGGCCACCGGGTCTACAAGAACTACGACCCGCGGGCGGCGATCGTCAAGAAGGCCGCGCAGGACGTGCTGGGCCGGATGGCCAAGCCCGACCCGCTGCTGGACATCGCCATGGAGTTGGAGGAGATCGCCCTCGCCGACGACTTCTTCGTCTCCCGTCGGCTCTACCCGAACGTGGACTTCTACACCGGCCTGATCTACAAGGCCATGGGCTTTCCGACGAAGATGTTCACGGTGCTCTTCGCGCTCGGCCGGCTCCCCGGCTGGATCGCCCAGTGGCGCGAGATGATCAGCGACCCGGAGACCAAGATCGGCCGTCCGCGGCAGGTCTACGTCGGCGCGCCCGAGCGGGACTACGTCCCCTTCGCCGAGCGCTGACACCCGCTCCTCGCTTCACCAGCAGGCCGTCGACCCCTCCGGGTCGGCGGCCTGCCGCCTTCCCCGGTGCTGATCGAGCCCGGTCGGCCTGCTCTCCTTTGCATCGGCGGGGCTGGTGCTTGATCGACTCGGTTTTAGTGATGTCGGGGTGTCCCGGTGCGATTGATGGCCCGACTTCCAGGAGCACGAGTTGATCATCTGGGTGGACGCCCCGGTTTTCTGGAGAGCGAGTTGATCAGCGCGGGGTGCGGCACGACGCCGTGTCCCTGGTGCTGTCCGTGTTGGGCGAGTTGTGGTGCTGTTGCCTGCTTGGGCGAGTCATCGCCACGTCCCCGATACGATGTGCGCACCAGTCAAAACGGGGCAAACAAGCCCAGGGGGCGTTGTCGTGTCGGATGGGCGGGCCGCTCATCGGGAGTCGCGGCTCCTACGTGCCGTTCAGACGACAGGTGAGGGTCAGTCGGCGACGACGTTCGAGTTGCTCTTCGACCTGGTGTACGTCTTCGCGATCACGCGGGTGACCGCCTACATGGCCGACGCGCACAGTGCGCCCGGGGTGCTGCGGGGGTTGATCCTGCTCGCGTTGTTGTGGACGACGTGGGCCGGCTATGCGTGGCTGGGCAACCAGGCCCGGGCCGATGTGGGTCTGCTCCGGCCGGGGCTGTCGGTGGCGATGGTCGCGATCTTCATCGTCGACCTGACCGTCCTGCAGGCGTGGCACGACGCGCCGGGCGCGCTGAACGCGCCGCTGGTGTTCGTCTGCGCCTACCTGGTCGTGCGCTTCGTGCACCTCGGGGTCTACTCGGTCGCCGCCGGCAAGGACGCGGGGCTGCGGCGTCAGATCGCCCTCACGTGGATCCCGGTGGCGGCCAGCGTGACCCTGCTGTTGATCGGGATTGGGATCGGCGGGTGGTGGCAGACCCTGCTGTTCGCCGGTGCCGTCGTGGTCGAGTGGGTCGTGTACCTCCTGACGTCACGGCGGGGTGACTGGCGGGTGCACAGCGCCGCGCACTGGACCGAGCGGCACGGCTTGTTCGTGATCCTGACGATCGGCGAGTCGATTCTGTCGATCGGCTTCGGCGCCCAGGGCCAGCCCGTCGCCTGGCCGCTGCTCGTGGTCGCCGTGCTGGGTGTCGCGCTCGCCATCGGTCTGTGGTGGCTCTACTTCGATCTCGTATCGCTGGCGGCGGCACGCCGGCTGGAGCAAGCCCGAGGGCAGGCAAGAACGATCCTTGCCGTGGAGGCCTACAACTTCGCGCATTTCCCGATCGTCGCCGGCGTCGTCCTCACCGCTCTCGGCATCGAGGGCGTGGCAGCCCACGCCGGCGACGGGGACCCACTGGGTGTCTTCTCCGCCTCGGCCCTGTTCGGCGGCCTCGCGACCTACCTGGCCGGGCAGTTGCTGTTCGTCCAGCGCATGCACATGGCGCTCAACGTCGTACGGCTGGTCGCCGTGGGCGTGCTGCTGGCCGGCATCGCGCTCGCGGCCCTGGTGCCGCCGCTGGCCGCGCTCGCGCTGCTGGTGCTGATCGTCGCGGCACTGATCGTTGTGGACACGGCCCGACACAGCGACCTGCGTCGGCAGTTACGGGGGAGTAGCTGAGGGAGGCGCTAGATGACGGGAAGTTCGCCGCCGTCGACGGTCAGGCTTATTCCGGTGACCCACTGCGCCCGGTCCGACACGAGGTAGGCGACAGCCTCGGCGATGTCGCGTGGGTCTCCGGGACGACCCAGTGGGATGCCCGCCGTGGTGGCGGCAAGTGCGACGTTCATCGCGTCGGCGAAGTTCTGGCGGATCGCGTCGGCGCCCGGGGTGAGCACGTTGCCGGGGATGATCGTGTTGACGCGGATTCCGGCGGGCGCTAGCTCGCTGGCGAGCGCTTTGCCGTAGGTGTTGAGGGCGGCCTTGGCGGCACCGTAGTGCGCCAGTGGCGGCGCCGGCGTGAGCGCCGCTCCGGAGGAGATGTTGACGATCGCGGCGCCCGCCCCGGCCTCGCGCAGCGCCGGCAGCACCGCGTTGTTGACCCGCACTGCGGACAGATAGTTGAGGTAGAGCGCGTCGAGCCATTCCTCATCGGGGATGGATGAGATGCCCCCGAGGTGAGCGCGTGCCGCCGCTGCGTTGTTGACCACGATGTCGACGCCGCCGAGTTCGTCGAGCGCCGCCGCTGCGAACGCCTGCACGCCCGCGAGCGTGCCGATGTCGCCCTGAATGAAGGTGGCTGCCTTCGGTGTCTCGTCGGAGGCGTTACGCGCCGTGGTGACGACTGTCGCGCCGCCGTCGAGCAGCCGCTGGACGATGGCCGCGCCGATCCCGCGACTGCCTCCCGTGACGATCGCGCGCTTTTGGGCGAACTCGGTGGGGTCGGGTGAGGTGACGGTCCTGTACATACGGTTCACCGTAATCGACAAGATTCCCGATTCGGACCGATGCCTCAGAACGGCGCACCACGGCGGCGGGTGGCGACCACGGAAGGGACGGATTCCAGGAAGCCGAGTCGATCACCGACGGGGTCGGGGCTGGCGTGCGTCGGCGGGTCGGGGCTGGCGTTCGCCGCTCGGTCGGGGCTGGCGTGCGCGAACCGGTCGGGCTGGTGGGCCGCGACCGGTCGGGCTGGGAGGTCGCGGCCGGCCGGTGCCGGGTGGCGCGGCGTGATCGACTCGGCTTCCGGGAAGTCGGGGTGTCGCGGACGCTGGGACACCCCGACGTCAAGGAAACCGAGTCGATCAAGCGCCGGGCGTCGATCGAGCGGCGTCAGCGCAGGCCGGCGGCGGCGAGCAGGTTGCCCTCGGGTAGCGCCGGAAGCGCCCGGCCCTGGGCCATGCGCTGCTCGGCGCGTTGGGCGGTGAACGCGGCGTCGGTGGCGATGGCGGCGGCGTAGCTGGCGGCGGTGCGCTGGGCGATCGCCGACCAGCCGTACTGGTCGTGAACCATCCGGCGGGCACGGCGGGCCATGACGCGCGCCCGGTCGGGGTCGGACAGCAGCGCGTCGATCGCGTCGGTGAGTCCGTCGGGGTCGTGCGGGCGGAAGGTCATCCCGGTCACGCCCGGCTCGACGATCTCGCCGAGGCCACCGGTGGCGGCGACGGCCAGGGGTGTGCCGGCTGCCGCGCCCTCCAGGGCCACCATGCCGAACGGCTCGTAGATGCTCGGCACGGCGAAGCAGTCGGACGCGGCCATCAACGCCGGCAGGTCGGTGCCGCCCAGGAAGCCCGGCATGGTGACCATCCCGCCGAGGCCACGGCGGTGCACCTCGGCCTCCAACTCGGCGCGGTAGGGGCCGTCGCCGGCGATCACGGCCCGCAGCCCGGGGTGCCGCTCGCGCAGCCGGGGCAGCGCGGCGATCAGGTGCTGGACGCCCTTCTCGTAGACGAGGCGGCCGGCGAAGGTGACCAGCGGGCCGTCCCCGGCGAACCGGGCGCGGGCGGCGGCCACCGCGCGGGCCGGTACCCGCCAGCGGTGCGGCTCGACGCCGTTGGCGACCACGTCGACCCGGGCGGTCGGGACGTCGAACAGGGCGTTCACCTCGTCGCGCATGTACCCGGAGCAGACGATCACCCGGCCGGACTCACTGGTGAGCCACTGCTCGACGCCGTGGATGGTGCGGTTCATCTCCTCGGGCAGCCAGCCCTGGTGCCGTCCCGCCTCGGTGGCGTGGATCGTGCTGACCAGCGGGATGTCCAGGTGGTCGCGCAACGTCATCGCCGTGTGGGCGACGAGCCAGTCGTGGGCGTGGATGACGTCGTAGCTGCCGGCCTGGGTGGCTCGCAGCGCGGTGCGGGTGAGGGTGTGGTTGAAGGCCATGGTCCAGGCCAGCAGGGAGTCGGTGGCGAGGGGGAACGTGACCGGATCCTCGGGGGCGCGCAGGACGCGGACGCCGTCGGCGTACTCCTCCATCGGTGCGCCGTCGGTGTGGCGGGTGACGACGGTGACCTCGTGGCCGGCGGCGGCGAGGGCGACGGAGAGGGCGTGCACGTGGCGGCCGAGGCCGCCGACGAGCACCGGCGGGTACTCCCAGGACAGCATCAGGATGCGGCGGGTCTGCGGGGGCACCCCGGCGGCGGGGTGCACCGGCACGCCAGCAGCCGGCGCGACAACAGCGGGCACGACCACACCGGGCTGGGTCGGGAGCGGGGACCGGGAGGTCAGGGTGGGCCGGTGGGCCCGGTCCTTGCTGGCTGTGTGCTGCTCGTCGACCCGCATTGTCACATCAATCTCCGTCCATGCATGGTGGTACGCCGACGTCAGTGGCGGCGGAGTGAGGTGTAAGGGGTGGCCGAGTGGCCCGGCGGAAACGCGCGAACGCTTGTCCCCGATCAAGGAAAGGGCATCGCGCCCGAGAACGCACCTCAAAAAGGGTCATCGTGACGGAGGACACCTGCGGGTGTTGCCCGCCTCAGACGGGTGGTTTTCCGTCACCGCCTGAAAGGATGGATTGGCGCTCCCAGGCGGGGGGCATTACCTGCGTGCGCGCGGGCATGCGTCGGCCGGTGCGGGCACAACCATGGTCTAAGGAGCAACATGCAGGTCTGGCCGGGCGAGCGGTACCCCCTGGGCGCCACCTACGACGGGATGGGCACCAACTTCGCCATCTTCTCCGAGGTGGCCGACAGGGTCGAGCTGTGCCTCTTCGACGAGTGGGACACCGGCGCGGAGCGCCGCGTCGAGCTGCGTGAGGTGGACGCCTACGTGTGGCACGCGTACCTGCCGGGCATCGAGCCGGGGCAGCGCTACGGCTACCGGGTGCACGGCCCGTACGACCCGGCCAACGGGCTGCGCTGCAACCCGCACAAGCTGCTCCTCGACCCGTACGCGAAGGCCATCGACGGTGACGTCCAGTGGGACCCGGCGGTCTACGACTACGACATGGGGGAGCCGGAGAAGATGTCGGAGACCGACTCGGCGCCGTTCATGCCGAAGTCGGTGGTGGTCAACCCGTACTTCGACTGGGGCAACGACAAGCCGCCGCGCACCCCTTACCACCACTCGGTGATCTACGAGGCGCACGTGCGCGGGCTGACCATGCGCCACCCGGACATCCCGGAGGAACTGCGCGGCACGTACGCGGCCATCGCCTCCCCGCCGATGATCGACTATCTGACCCGGCTCGGGGTGACCGCGATCGAGCTGATGCCGGTGCACCAGTTCATCCACGACAACCGCCTCAGCGACCTGGGGCTGCGCAACTACTGGGGTTACAACACCATCGGGTTCTTCGCCCCGCATCACGGCTACTCGGCGCTGGGCCGCACCGGCCAGCAGGTGCAGGAGTTCCGGGGCATGGTCAAGGCGCTGCACGCGGCCGGCATCGAGGTCATCCTCGACGTGGTCTACAACCACACCGCCGAGGGCAACCACCTCGGCCCGACGCTGAGCTTCAAGGGCGTGGACGCCCCCAGCTACTACCGGCTCAGCGAGGAAGATCGCCGCTACTTCGTCGACTACACCGGCACCGGCAACAGCCTCAACGTGCGCAGCCCGCACTCCCTGCAACTGATCATGGATTCGCTGCGCTACTGGGTGACCGAGATGCACGTCGACGGTTTCCGCTTCGACCTGGCGGCCACCCTGGCCCGCGAGTTCTACGAGGTGGACCGGCTCTCCACGTTCTTCGAGGTGGTGCAGCAGGACCCGGTGGTCAGCCAGGTGAAGCTGATCGCCGAACCGTGGGACGTCGGCCCCGGCGGCTACCAGGTGGGCAACTTCCCGCCATTGTGGACGGAGTGGAACGGAAAATACCGTGACACCGTGCGGGACTTCTGGCGCGGCGAGCCGGCCACCCTCGCCGAGTTCGCGTCGCGGATCTCCGGCTCCGCCGACCTCTACCAGGACGACGGCCGCCGCCCGTTCCACAGCATCAACTTCGTCACCGTGCACGACGGGTTCACCCTCAACGACCTGGTGTCGTACAACGACAAGCACAACGAGGCCAACGGCGAGGACAACCGCGACGGCGAGAGCCACAACCGTTCCTGGAACTGCGGCGTCGAGGGCGACACCGACGACGAGGCGGTGCTCGCCCTGCGCGCCAAGCAGCGGCGCAACTTCCTGGCCACCCTGATGCTGTCGCAGGGCGTACCGATGATCGGCCACGGCGACGAGTTGGGCCGCACCCAGCACGGCAACAACAACGTCTACTGCCAGGACAGCGAGCTGGCCTGGGTCGACTGGGACAACGTCGACGAGCACCTGCTGGAGTTCGTCCAGACGTTGACCGCGTTCCGCAAACGGCACCAGGTGTTCCGCCGTCGCCGGTTCTTCACCGGCCTGCCGGTGAACGGGCGCGGCATCGACGAGCCGCTGCCCGACCTGGCCTGGCACACCCCGGACGGGCGGGAGATGACCGCCGACGACTGGGGCAACGACTTCGGCCGCTCGGTGGCGCTGTTCGTCAACGGCGAGGGCATCCGCGAACGCGGCCAGTACGGCCAGAAACACCACGACGCCTCGTTCCTGCTCTGCTTCAACGCCCACGACGCGCCGCTGGAGTTCACCATGCCCGGCAGCGAGTACGGCCAGAAGTGGGAACGGGTGATCAGCACTGCCGAACCCGAGCCTGGCGACGCCACGGTGATCAGCGCGGGCGGCACCATCCGGGTGCCGGACCGGTCCCTCGTCGTGCTGGAGAGGACGATCTGACATGCCGGCCACCCCTCCGAAGGCCACCTACCGCATCCAGGTCCGCCCCGGCTTCGACCTGGACGCCACCGCCGCGATCCTCGACTACCTCGCCGACCTGGGCGTCAGCCACCTCTACACCGCCCCGCTGCTGACCGCCACCCCCGGTTCGCAGCACGGCTACGACGTGGTCGACCACCGGGCGGTCAACCCGGAGCTGGGCGGCGAGGCCGCCCGGCAGCGACTGCTGGGCGCGCTGCGCGCCAACCAGCTCGGCCTGGTCGTCGACATCGTGCCCAACCACGCCGGTGTCGCCGTACCTTCGGCCAACCCGGCCTGGTGGGACGTGCTGCGCCGGGGGCGCGACTCGTCGTACGCCGACTGGTTCGACATCGACTGGGACCGGGGCCGGCTGCTGCTGCCGGTGCTCGCCGACGACCCGGCCGCCCTGGACGACCTCAAGGTGGTCGACGACGAGCTGCGCTACCACGAGCACCGCTTCCCGATCGCCGACGGCACCGGCGACGGCACCGCCGCCGACGTGCACGACCGGCAGCGCTACGAGCTGGTCTCCTGGCGGCGCGGTGACGCCGAGCTGACGTACCGCCGGTTCTTCGCCATCGCGGGCCTGGCCGGTCTGCGCGTGGAGGACCCGGCGGTGTTCGCCGCCACCCACGAGCTGATCCTGCGCTGGGCCGCCGCCGGGGAGGTCGACGGCATCCGCGTCGACCACCCGGACGGCCTGCGCGACCCGGCCGGCTACCTGACCCGGTTGCGGGCCGCCGCCCCGGACGCCTGGCTCGTGGTGGAGAAGATCCTGGAGTACGGCGAGGAGCTGCCGGACTGGCCGGTGGACGGCACCACCGGCTACGAGGCGCTGGCCGCGGTCGGCGGGCTCTTCGTCGACACCGACGCCGAGGGCGACTTCACGGTGCTGGACACCCAGCTCGCCGGGCACCGCACCTCCTGGGAGGACCTCACCCACGCCACCAAGCTGGCCGCCGCCACCGGGCTGCTCGCCGCCGAGCTGACCCGACTGGCCGCGCTCGCCCCCGAGGTGCCCACCGAGCAGGCCCGCTCGGCCCTCGCCGAGCTGGCCGCCGCGTTCGAGGTCTACCGGGGCTACCCACCGCACGGCGCCCGGCACCTCGCCGCCGCCCGCTCCGAGGCCGGCCGCCGTCGCCCCGACCTGGCCGGCGCCCTGGACGCGGTCACCCGCCGACTGCGCGATCCCAACGACGAGCTGGCAAAACGGTTCCCGCAGCTCACCGGCGCGGTGATGGCCAAGGGCGTGGAGGACACCGCGTTCTACCGGTGGACCCGGTTCGTGGCGCTCAACGAGGTCGGCGACAGCCCCGCCCACTTCGGGGTGCCGCCGGCGGAGTTCCACCGCAACGCCTCCGCCCAGCAGGTTCGCTGGCCCGCCACCATGACCACCGTCTCCACCCACGACACCAAACGCGGCGAGGACGTCCGCGCCCGCCTCGCCGTGCTCAGCGAGCTGCCGGGCCGCTGGGCCGAGCAGGTCAAGACCTGGATGGAGTACGCGCCGCTGCCCGACCCGGCGTTCGCCCACCTGCTGTGGCAGACCGCCGTCGGCGCGTGGCCGATCGAACGGGAACGGCTGCACGCGTACGCCGAGAAGGCCGCCCGGGAGGCCGCGGCCTCGACCAGTTGGGCGGACCCGGACCCGGCCTTCGAACAGGCCATGCACGCGGTCATCGACCGGATGTACGACGACCCGAGCCTGCACGACGAGCTGACCGAACTCGCCGCCGCCATCACCCCGGCCGGCTGGTCCAACTCCCTCGGGCAGAAACTCGTACAACTCACCATGCCCGGTGTCCCGGACACCTACCAGGGCACCGAGTTGTGGGACAACTCCCTGGTCGACCCGGACAACCGCCGCCCGGTCGACTTCGACGTACGCCGAGAGTTGCTGGCCCGCCTCGACGGCGGCTGGCGTCCCCCGATCGACACCGACGGCGCGGCGAAGCTGCTCGTCGTGTCGCGGACCCTGCGGCTGCGGCGGGCGCACCCGGAGCTGTTCACCGGCTACCGGCCGGTGCCGGCGCACGGGCGGCTGGGGCGGCACGCGGTGGCGTTCGACCGGGGCGGCGCGATCACCGTCGCGACCCGGCTGCCGCTGGGCCTGGCCCGCGCCGGCGGCTGGTGCGACACCGCGCTGTCGCTTCCCGTTAACGAGGTGACCGACCTGTTCACCGGTCGGGTCTACAGTGGCGGGGAGACCCCTCTGGACGACCTTCTGTCCGACTATCCCGTCGCACTGCTGGCCCCACCCACCGCTGCCGTGGAGGCTGCGTCATGACCGAATTCTCCGTGTGGGCACCGGACGCCACCCGCGTGCGGCTACGCCTCACCGGTGACGCCGACCACGAGATGCGCGCCGCCGCCGACGGCTGGTGGCGCGTCGACGTGCCCAACGCCGGCCTCGACTACTCCTTTCTGCTGAACGACGACGAAACCCCGCTGCCCGACCCCCGCTCACCGTGGCAGCCTGCTGGTGTGCACGGGCCCAGCCGCCGCTACGACCACTCGGCCTTCGCGTGGTCCGACACCTCGTGGACCGGCCGGCAACTGCCCGGCAGCATCCTCTACGAGCTGCACATCGGCACCTTCACCCCGGAAGGCACCTTCGACGCGG
The DNA here is from genome assembly GCF_042872705.1 of Micromonospora sp. NPDC005203. Taxonomy (NCBI): domain Bacteria; kingdom Bacillati; phylum Actinomycetota; class Actinomycetes; order Micromonosporales; family Micromonosporaceae; genus Micromonospora; species Micromonospora sp. NPDC005203. The sequence goes on from NZ_JBIAKV010000008.1 coordinate 137,895, forward strand.
CGATCGACCGCCTCGACCACCTGGTGTCACTCGGCGTCGACCTGATCGAACTGCTCCCGGTCAACGCCTTCAACGGCGAACACAACTGGGGGTACGACGGCGTCTGCTGGTTTGCCCCGCACCAGCCGTACGGCGGCCCCGACGGCCTGAAACGGTTCGTCGACGCCGCCCACGCGCGCGGGTTGGGGGTGATCCTCGACGTCGTCTACAACCATTTCGGGCCCTCCGGGGCCTACGCGCCACAGTTCGGGCCGTACCTCGCCGAGCAGTCGAACTCCTGGGGGCGGTCGGTCAACCTGGACGGGCCGCACTCCGACGAGGTACGCCGCTACATCATCGACAGCGTCCTCATGTGGCTGCGCGACTATCACGTGGACGGGCTGCGGTTGGATGCCGTGCACGCCCTGCCGGACTCGCGGGCGGTGCCGCTGCTCGAAGAGCTGGCTCTTGCCGTGGAGTCGCTGTCGACGCACCTGGGGCGGCCGTTGTCGCTGATCGCCGAGTCCGACCTCAACGATCCGCGGCTGATCACGTCTCGGGAGGCTGGTGGGTTCGGGCTGCACGCGCAGTGGAACGACGATGCTCATCACGCGCTGCACACGTTGCTGACGGGGGAGCGGCAGGGGTACTACGGGGATTTTGGCTCTCTGGAGACGCTGTCGGATGTGCTGACGGGTGGGTTCTTCCACGCCGGGACCTGGTCGAGCTTCCGCAACCGGCACCATGGGCGGCCGCTGGATTCGCGGGTGCCTGGGCATCGGTTGGTGGCTTACCTGCAGAACCATGATCAGATCGGGAACCGGGCTACCGGGGATCGGATCTCGGCTTCGCTGTCGCCTTCGCTGCTGCGGGTCGGGGCCACGTTGCTGTTGACGGCTCCGTTTACTCCCATGTTGTTCATGGGGGAGGAGTGGGCTGCCTCTACGCCCTGGCAGTTCTTCACGTCGCATCCGGAGCCGGAGTTGGCGTCTGCGGTGCGTAGCGGGCGGCGGCGGGAGTTCGCGTCGCACGGGTGGCCGGAGGGGGACGTGCCGGATCCGCAGGATCCGGAGACGTTCGTGCGGTCGCGGTTGGACTGGGCAGAGCTGGACAAGCCTGAGCATGCTTCGATGTTGTCGTTCTACCAGCGGTTGATTGGGCTGCGGCGGTCTGTGCCTGACCTGTCGGATCCTCGGCTGCATGCGGTTTCTGTGCAGCATGGGGACCAGTTTTTGCTGATGCGGCGGGGGGACACGCTTGTGGTGGCGAACTTCGCTGGGCGGGGGCAGGGGGTGTCGCTGCCTGGGGTGGCTCGGCGGGTGTTGCTGGCTACGGGGGAGGGGGTCACCGTCATGCGGGACCGGATCCAGTTGCCTGCGGAGACTGCGGCGATTGTGGCGCTCTAACATCAATATGCGCATCAGATTACGTAGTTATTGCTCGTTCTCTAAATCACGTGGGACACGTAGTTGAGGCGCCCTTCTCCTGGGGATGTTTTCCACTTCCGCATCTACTGACAATAGGATGAGATTGAATAGGAAAAGTAGCCGCGCAAATTTAGTTATGGCGATAGCTAGGGCGCTCTCAAATATCCATTGAGAGCCATTAGGATTGCTGGGGCGATCGACCGTCATGGCACCCAGGCAAAAGACCGCGCCGACAAGTAGCCATGCAGCGATGTTGATCCAATTTCGACGAATTCTTGGTCCGTGGGTAGAGCGCAAAGCAGTTACTACGGGACCTGATGAACTGCCATACTGAGCGATTGCAGTGCCCGCGAATCCTGCTATCAGGGCCATTAAAGCGGACCCCGCGCTGTATATATCCTTTCTTTGGTCTTGGCTAGTCCATGCCAATGCATCGCCGACGTGGTGCACCCCCACGATGTAAGAATGGACCCCTACGGCTAGGGCAACGAGTAGAAGGTCAATTCCTGGATGATTGGACCATGGGTTGAGAACCCGAAATAGCCGACGTCGTAGCGAAGCCCGGACTCCAGTTAGAGCGTCGCGAACTGTGTGTCCCATGCCACCACCTCCCTCTGGAGGGTATAGCTAGGGTGTGACAGGATCCGAGGCGTCCGATCCCGCCTCGATCGCTGGCCGTGGCCTCTGCTTGAGCGAAAGAGCCCTCGGAGCCGACAGGGCCTGCTCTATGACAATTTTGTCGAGGGTGGATGCAAGTTCAGGTAGGTCGCCACGCTTATTCTCGATGGCTCGGTAGATCGCATCGATAGCAGAGTGGACCCTAACCGATTTTCCGTCCTTGTCGGTGACAGTGATCTTAGCCTTCGCGGTCAGACGGTTATTTAGGAAATCGACAGCCTCGGTCCTTTCGTTCCCATCGTCGTCAATGGATATCAACGAAGCAAAGGCTTTCTTGAAGTCTCTTGTGGCAGCGAGGCTTTGAACTTCTTCTAGTAGGTTCCTCCGCTCGCGCGGGCTCGGCGCAACCTTCAACTCAAGGCTGATCTCAACATCACCAATGCGTTCTTGCATTCGATATGCGGCATCAGCTAGTGCGCTGCTTTGCCGGATGCGATCCGGATGGTCTGCTTCAAAAGTCACCTTGACCAATTTGGCTGATTTCGCGCTATAGATTTTTTCCATTACCCGTGCGTCGATTACCGGGACAATCTCGACTTCCTCGTCAAGGACCTGATGCTGGTTTATCCAGGCAGCCAGGGTGCTAACTCGGGGTGCGGCATTGGATCCTAGTACGAGCCCCAAGGAATTTGTTTTCGGAATGAAGTGGATAAACGTCACTTCTACGTATGGGCTTGACGCATCGGACTCTGTATCAATCAGCTCGTCTTTGCCGAGGTCGAGGGACGATACCTCGTCCCGCTTCCGAGCAAGCAGCAGGTGCCAGATGCCCTTATAGTGGTAGGATTTGCCCCAGTGGTTGGCTCCGTTTATGAAGTGTCGACGCTCTTCGATCGATTGCTCGGAAATGTAGCTGAGGAGCTCTTGCCAATTCACTTTATCGCCGAAAGGCTCGCCGGTGGCGCTCCTGACTTGATAGAAACTGATTTGCGCATTGCGGCGCTTTCCGGCCAATTTTCCTCCACCAGTCGAACAAGCATAGGTCAGCAGTGGCCACCGGCTGCGCGTGGTGCGCAACGGGTTGCGGTTCTGCGTGCCCCGTTCAATCTTCTCTCGACAGAATAGACCTTGCGCGTCAACTCATCGCACTCAAGCCTCCCCGGCTGGGTGGCAACTGTCGGATTCCCGATCCTCTTGGGCAGCGGAAGTGCATAAAATGGTCACAAGAGTGATTGTTTGCCTACGTCCGCCCGGCGGAACCGCCAGCTAGGTAAGCGGGAACTTTGCTGGCTCGGGCGTGTGCGGCCGCGCGGACTCGGGGAGCGACGTTCTCGGGTAGGTGCCGTTCCGCCTCGCCTAGCGAGAAGAAGGCAACCTCGTCCAATTCTTGCCCAGGTAGTTCGAGATCGTCCAGCGTCGAGAGAGTCCCGCAGTCGAATGTCAAGCTGATAATCGCGCGGGGTCGCTCTCCCGCCGACGGTGCCCAGTCGACGACGAGCAATCCGCCGACCACCAACGTGAGACCCAACTCCTCGCGGACCTCACGTGCACAAGCTTGGTGTGGGAACTCATCTTCCTCTATGTAGCCTCCTGGGAAGACCCAGTGTTCCCTGTAGAACGGTTTGACAAGAAGCACCTCGCCTGCCGGGCTGGTGATGAAGGCCGCAGCAGCGGCGTAGAAAGAGGCCAGGTTGGCGTACCACGCCGTGGGCTCCGTCCAGGTCACCTCGATGACGGTAGCGGACGTGTCCAGATGCACTCGCGTCAGCAGTCGGCTGAGCTGGTCGTGAGAGTATGCAATATCTCGTTAACCTGGGGCTTTGCCTGCTGCGGGCTGAGTGCAGTAGTGAGTTCGCGGACGCGGGTTTGAACACGTGCGGACTGAATGCCCGCATTGTGCTGCGCTAGCTTCCACGCCCAGTTGCAGGCGGCTTCGGTGTTCCCAGCGCGGGCATGGGTCACAGCGATGAGGGCAGTGTGCAGGGCTCGAGTTCGGATGTTCTGACTGCCGAGGGTGAGCGCGTCGGGAGCGTGTCGAAGCGCCTGTGTGTATAGATGCAGGTCACCCAGGCACCTTAGCGCCGCCCCGGCGAGGTGGGCAGGGCTGAAGTAGCCGACCCAGCGCGGACCGAGATCTGTGTCCGCCCGATCGAGAGCACGCTCAGCCTTCGTGAGAGAGAGCTGGCAGGCACGTCGCTCGCCTGACTGTCCGTACGCAGTAGCGGCGGTGGCATGCAGCCGAGCGAGGACAGCGGCGGGCGCGCGTCCGGCCCCGTCAATGGCCGCTTCGATGAGCCGCGCTGCCTCCCGGGCATGCCCCACGAACACGGCCTGCGTGGCCAGGTTGGCCAGCAGGTGGGCACCGTAGAGGCGGTCGTCGGCCGCCTTCGCGAGTCGCAGACCGAGGGTCACGTGATGTTGCGCTATGGCGTGCTCGCCCGCGTCGTACGACATGAAGGCGAGCTGGCCGGAGAGCGTTGCCGCCGCGCGCACGAGGTCGCGCCCCACGGCGTCGGTGTAGGTGCCGCGCAGCATGGGCGCGACCTGACGTGCGAGGAAGTCCGCCATGACGGCACGGGTGTTTGGAGAGCCGCTGCCGTGACGTCGGTCGAGGTCGGTGAAGTGGTCCGCCAGGGCGTACAGCGACTGAACGTCGGTGGCCGTGACTTGCCGTCGGCCGGAGCGGTTGACCGTCTCGTCGGGCAGGTCATACCGCCAACTGAGCGCCGCCTGAAGGGCCTTGCCGCTGTCGAACGCTCCGCTCGAATGCTGATCGATGTGCCTGGCGAGCCTCGTCCAGGTCTGCTCGGCGGTATCGATCGCACCGTCAACGGAGGCGGGGTAGGCACATGTTCCGATGCTGTCTGCTGTGTCGAACCCCAGCTCCCTAGCGGCGACCGAGCGGCCGAGCTTGCGGGCCAGTGTTTCGGCCATGGCGGCTTGGACGTGCTCGCCAGGCCGACGACCGCGTAGCCACCAGTAGACGCTGGCAGCGTCATACCGCCAGGCACCCTCGTTGCGGCCGGCGTGATTGAGCTGGCGAGCGAAGGCGGCGTGGGCGTTGCCATATCCGGCTGCCCGGAGCATTCCTTCAAACGCCGCGTTCGTCACCGGTCGCGTCATTGTTCCGCCTCCAGGCATGAGCCAACTACTACTAGTGACGAGCCTATGGGTTGTTTCGGTCTTGTGGAGACTGGCGCAACCCCGCGCAACCCACGTCTTGAGCAGCGCAATGGGACGCATCGTTCGTCATCTGGTCGGTTACCGAGCAGCCCGCTTCGCTAATCACAGGAGTTCGTGGGCGACGGCGACAATCAGTCCGTCGCGCCCGACTGACGGAGGTGGGCGTGCTAGGCGACGAGCCCGTGAGCAGGGGCGAGCAGTCAGAGGCGGCCGAACGGGAGGCTGCCAAACAGCGCCTCTTGGCCCAGGCCGAAGCGGACCGCGTACCCGTAAACGACACGACCCGCGCGGTCCCGGACCGGCGGTGGCGGCGTGACAAGCGATGACCTCCCGATCGGTCGCCGGGTGGCCCGCTGGCGGGTGCGGCGGTCGATGACGCAGCAGATGCTCGCCGACCGGCTGCGCAGGTCGAAGAGTTGGGTGGACAAGGTGGAGCGGGGCGTGCGCGCCCTGGACCGGTACTCGGTCATCCAGGAGCTGGCCCACGTCCTGCGGGTCGACCCGGAGGTGCTGCTCGGCCAGCAGCCGAGCACCCCGGCGGGCACGCCGGACGGGGTGGACGACATCCGGGCCGCGTTCGCCCGCTACGACATCCCGCAGGCCCCGGCGCAGACGCCGGAGGAGTTGCGGAGGCAGGTCGGGTACGCCTGGTTGTCCTACCAGCACGCGCACTACGGGCAGTTGGTGCGGGTGTTGCCGGGTCTGCTGGACGCCGTCCAGGGCGCGCGGTCGGCCGAGGTGCTGGTGCCGGCGTACCGGATCACCTCGTCGCTGTTGGTCAAGCTCGGCGAGGCCGACCTGGCCTGGCTGGCCGCCGACCGCGCGATGGCCACCGCCGCCGACGACCCGGCGCTCGCGGCGACGGCGGGCATCTCGGTCAGCCAGGCGCTCCGCGTCGCCGGCCGCGACGGCTTGGCCCTGGCCGCGTCCCTCGCTGCCGCGAGCCGGGTTCGGCTGCAGCGGTCGGCGGGGGAGTGGGCGGTGGGTGGGACGCTGTTGGTGCAGGCCGCTCTTGCCGCCGCTGGCAGCGGCGACCACCACCGCGCCGGGGAGTTGACCGACCGGGCCGCGGGCGTTGCCGCACACCTTCGGGGGTACGACGACACGCACCGCACCAGCTTCGGGCCGATCGCCGTCGACCTGGCTCGGGTGGTGGTGGCGGCGCAACGGGGTGACGCCGACGAGGCGCTGCACGGGCACTCGGGCGTGGTGCGGCGGGAGGGGTGGCGGCGGTTGCCGGCCGAGTATCGGGGCGCGTACCTGGTCGATGTCGCGCGGGCGTACCTCCAGGTGGGTGACCTGCGCGGGGCTGCCCGCGCCCTGGTGGACGCGGACAGTGTCGCGCCGGCTGAGGTTCGGTGCCGGCCGTTGGCGCGTACCGTGATCGCCGAGGTTGCCCGCGCGCAGCCGGCACCGGCCGGCGTGGCGCGACTGGCGACGCTGGTTGGCCTCACCCGCTGACCGGTCCTTCTCGGAGTCCCGACTCGACGCGCTGGCGCAGCCGTTGCGCACGGACGTCCGGGAACCCGGTCAGCAGCCGGACCGCCTCCCGCTGATGCCGTTCCGCCTCCTCGGCGTGCCCGGTCCCGGTCAGCGCCGCCGCCAGGTGATCCAGCGTCAGCGCGAGCTGCCAGCCGTCGCCGAGATCGCGGTGCATCGCGGCGGCGCGGCGGTGAAAGGCGATCGCTTCCCCCGGCTGCTCCAGCCGTTGATAAGCCGCGCCGGTCTCGTCCAGCGCCACCGCCTCCCGGCTGCGGTCACCCAGTCGGCGTTGAATCGTGGCCGCCCGGTGCGCCGCCTCCATCGCCGCGGCGGGGTGGCCAAGGGCACGCTGCACCCGGGCGTACTCCACCAGCCAGTGCGCCAACCAGACCGGGCTGCCGTTCTCGGCGATGACGAGCGCCGCCTTGATCGCGGCCAGGGCCTCGCCGGTACGGCCGAGTTCCCGCAGCGTCAGACTGAGGAAGAACAGGGAGTTGCCCTCCTGTCCCCGGTCGTCGATGCCCCGCTGCACCGCCAGTGCCTGCTCCAGCAGCGGCACCGCCTCGGCGAGGTCACCCAGCTCGTACCGGGTCTCCGCGAGATTGCTCAGCAGCAGCGCCCGCCACCGCTGGTCGTCGCGTCGCGTGAAGATGTCCAGGCTCTCGCCGAACCGGGCGAGCGCGTCGTCGAGTCGGCGGTGCCGCAGTGCCAACAGCCCCAGCGCGTTGATCGACACAGCGATGCCGTGCTCGTCGCGGATGTCCCGCCGAACAGTCAGCGCGGCCTGGTGGTGCTCCGCCGCCTCCACGAGCTGGCGGGCCTGGAAGTGGGCCTTCCCCAGACTCTCCAACGCCTCCGCCTCCGCACGCTTGTCACCCAGCGACCTGGCTGCCGCGAGACCGGTCCGGGCGGTGGCGAACCACGCGTCGAAGGCGTTGCGGTGCATGAAGACGCTGCGCAACAGCACCGCCAGGTGCCAGGCCACCCGGGGCAGGCCCGCGTCCGCCGCGGCGCGCGTGGCGGCGACGAGGTTGTCCTGTTCGACGGTGAACCAGCCGTCGGCGTCCTCAGCGGTGGCGAAGGACAGGGGCGTGACGTCGCTCGGCGGGTCCAGGGGCATCGTCCGGTAGAACGGCAGGGTGCGCCCCAGCGCGGCGTCCGCCGTGTGCAGATACCAGCGGAGTACGCGGCTCACTGCCTCTCGACGGCTCTCCTCGCTCTCCAGGTGTCGCGCCTGATCCGCCGCGTACGCGCGCAACAGATCGTGCAGTTGGTAGCGGCCGGGAGCGTTCTGTTCGAGCAGGTGTGCGTGCACCAGCGCGTCGAGCGGCTGCCGAATCTGCCCCTCCGGCAGGTCGGCGAGAGCGGCTGCGGCCGGCGCGCTGAGATCCGGGCCGGGTTGCAGGCCGAGCAGCCGGAACAGCCGGGCGGCGGAGGTGTTCAACGCCCGGTAGGACCACGCGAAGACGGAGCGGACCGCGTCGGCGTCGTCGCCCTCGTCGGCGCTGAGGGCGTCCCAGAGCGCCGACTCGTCGCGCAGGTCCCGAATCAGCTCGGCGAGCGGCATGAACGGCCGGCTCGCCGCCCGTTCGGCCGCGATCCGAAGCGCCAGCGGCAGCCGCGCGCACAAGCGCGCCAGTTCGGCCAGCTCATGTGGGTCGTCCCCGGCGCGATAGGGCGCGATCACGTCTCGCAGCAGGGCCACCGCGTCGCCCTCGGACAACACCCGAAGCGTCAGGCGCCGGCCGCCGTCGCGGCTGACGAGACCGGACAGCATGCTCCGACTGGTGACGATCACCAGGCAACTGTTCGTGCCCGGCAACAGCGGGCGTACCTGCCGAACGGAGGCGGCATTGTCCAGGAGCACCAGAACCCGCCGGTCAGCCAGTCGGGAGCGGTACAGCGCCGCGCGATCCTCAAGGTCGGGGGGCACGGCGGACGCGGGAACGCCGAGCGCGCGCAGGAACCGGTCGAGCACCTGTTCCGGGCCGCTGGGCTGGCCCGGATCGTAGCCGCGGAGGTTCGCGTAGAGCTGCCCATCGGGAAACCGCTGTCGTACGGCATGCGCCCATCGCAACGCCAGTGCCGTCTTGCCCACGCCTGCGGTGCCGGAGATGACGAAGAGGGTCGCGCGGACGGCCTCGTCGAGGAGGAAGCGATTGAGTGAGCCCAGCTCGTCGATTCGGTTGACGAAGCCGAACGCCTCGCCGGGCAACTGGCGAGCAGGCGGGTGGACGGGGAGGCGGTCTACGGCGTGGAAGTGCACCCCGCCGTAGACGTCGCGGGCCTGCACGACGTCGGCGGGGCTGGACACCGTGGACTGGTTGACATGATCTGGTCGACGTTCGTCTTCGCCCGTGCCGACCATCGCTCAGTCCACCCGCGGAGGCTCCAGTGGCGCCACCGCGCGTGCGAAGTATTCGTCCAGCGGCTCACCGTCGAGGTAGAGCGCCTCGATGAACTCCTGACACCGTGCCACCACGGCCGGCGTCCGCCACCGTCGCGCCGCTTCGAGTACGCCGTCGGCGTCGTAGATCGCCTCGTACATCACATCGGTGCCGAGAGTGTAGATCTCCGGCAGTGGACGGTCAGTCTCCGCGGAGGCGACCCGATCCGGCCCCACCACCCGGGTCAGACCGCCGCATTCGTGCCGCAGTCGCAACACGTGCAGCTCCCATTGCAGGTACGCGGTGAGCGGCTCCTGGACGACCCGTACCCGGCGAGTGGCGAAGCCGCTGACGGTGACACGTCGGTAGTAGTCCTCGAACTCGGGGCGTCGCGCGTCGAGAATCCGCAGCGACTCCTGCCACCGGCCGGCGGCGAACGCCTGCCAGCCCTCGTCATGAGGTTCCTTGAACGTCTGTTGCCGCTCCAGCTTGTAGAAGCCCGGCGGCCCGGTCTTCCAGAACCGCTGCTCGAAGTCGGCCCAGTAGTCGTCGAGGGCCAGCAGTTCGCCGAGGTCTCCGCCGAGGAGCTCACGCATCGGGGATGTCCACCTTCGCCGCGAGCATGGTTGATCGAGGGATGATGATAAGGCGTTCGCCGGGGTCGACTGACACGCCGTCGGGGAGTCTGTCCCGGTAGCTCTCGGTGAGATCCTGCCCAATGACGGCGACGTCCCCGTTGCTGAGCTCCCACACATCGGGACAGCTCCCGTCTCCGGAGGTGTTGCCCAACTCGTGCGACGACTTCCCCCAACGGCGACTGAGCTGGGCGGACGGGTCTGCTTCCCATCGGCGTGCGCTCACGACGGCCTCCAGCGATGTGGTGACGTAGGCACGGATAGTAACATTGAGCTGGTTGGATCGAACTCGGCCGAGCTGGGGCGCAGACCAGCGTGGCTGACCGAAGGGTGCGCAGTGGACGACACGCTCATGCTCATCGCGGCAACCACGCTCGTCGCGTGGGCGACCACCAGCCTTGCCGAAGGGGCACGATCTGCCGTGGTGGGCCTGACCGAATTCCTCCAGCGCCGCTTTCGCGGTGAGGCCGCCGTGCAGGATTTGGCGCAGGCCACCGGAGGGGCACCGCCGCCAGAAACTGCTCTTCGTCTCGCCGCGCTCCTGGAGCAGGAGGCGCTGCGTGACCCCGCTTTCGACGCGGAGTTCCGCGCCCGTTTCGCTCAGGTGCGGGCGGTTGTCGCGACCCAGTCGGGCAATGTGACAAATACGGTGTCCGGCGAGATCGGCGGGTCAGTCGTACAGGCTCGCGACGTCCACGGAGGCATCTCGTTCGGCAGCGATGACGGCCGACAATGACGCTGCTCCCCGCTGCCGAGGCGGACGAGGCGCTGCACAGGCACTCGACCGTGATTCGGCGGAAGGCGTGGCGGCGGCTGCCGGTCGAGTATCGGGCGCGTGCCTCGTGGACGTCACGCGGGCGTACCTCCAGGTGGGTGACCTGCGCGGCGTCGCACGGGCGCTGGTCAACGCGGACAGTGTCGCGCCGGCTGAGGTTCGGTGTCGGCCGTTGGCGCGTACCGTGATCGCCGATGTCATGATGCGCGGTCCTGACCCCGATCCCCGGCATCGCGGTCAGGACCGCAGCCCGGGGTCCTGCTCGGGCGGCGACGGAAGCAGCTTCGCCGCCCGGCCACGTCGCCGCTTACTGTGGGCTCGCCCCGATGATCCCACGGCCCGCCACCGGTACGGGCCTCGGCGGATCAATCCCGCTGCGGACTCAGAGAATCGTGGTCAGCACACCTCCATCGACGCGCACCGCCGATCCGTTGATTGCGGACGCGGCGGGACTGGCGAGGAAGGTCACGGCGTTTGCGATCTCACTCGGTTCGATGAAGCGTCCCAGTAGGGAGGTCTGATTGGCACCGATGATCGCCACTTTCAGGTCGTCCTCCAGCAGGGATTGGGCATCGGCCAGCGACCTGACCGTTTCGGCGACGCCGGTGGAATATGTGGGCCCGCCCAGCACCGAGTTGACGGTCACCGCAGTGCCCTTCGTCAGCTTCGCCAGGCCGTTACCCAGTGCGAGCATCGCCGTCTTGGACGTGCCGTAGTGAAGCATATCGGCGGGGATGTTGACGCCCGACTCGCTGCTCACGAACACGATCCGGCCCCACCCCCGATCGAGCATCGCCGGCATGAGGTGCCGGGCAAGCCGGACCCCGCTGAGCACGTTCACCTCGAAGTAGAGCCGCCACTCCTCGTCGGAAATGAGGTCGAAAGGTTTGAGCTCGTAGAGCCCGACGTTGTTGATGAGGATGTCGACGCCGGGCAGCTCGTCGCACAGCCTGTCGACGTCATCGACAACTGAGAAGTCGGCTTGGATACCTGTGACGGAAACGCCGGGCGCCTCCCGACGCAACACGTCGACAGCCTCGGCCAGCTTTGCCGGGTCGCGGCCGTTGAGGACGATGTTGACGCCCTCGCCGGCCAGGGCCTTCGCGGTTGCGTAACCGATGCCTTGACTGGATCCGCTGATGAATGCGGTCTTGCCGGTGAGTTGCAGGTCCACGTGCTGTTCTCCTGGTGAGTGGTCGCCGACCGGTGCCGGAACGGTGCACCCGCCGCAGTCGGCAGGCGCTCCTCTCGACCTTGCCGCAGACCGATGAGCATCTGATGAGCACCGCATGAGTGGCTGACGCTGGTGTGGTCGGGCCGTTGGTACCTGCGGCCACGGCCGATCGATCTGGCTGCAAGGAAAGTCCCGCCTCGGGGTTCCCGGGCCTGCCGTACCGGTCCGCGGTGATGACCCACTCACAACCCGGCGCTTCGCATGGCGGCCGCGGATGACGCCTCCGCACCCCACATTGTGGGTCGGAGCCGTTGTGTGCGACGCCAGTTTGGCCGGACCCATCATCTTTCGTCCGCAATCGCCCAGAATGTCGCGCACCGGTCATGGCAATCTGGGGTTGACCCAGTTGCTCGCCTCTGCCTGATCGTGTGGGACAGCTACGCGCGGCGCGGCGTGGGCCGGCGTGGCGCGACCGGCGACGCTGGTCGGCCTGACTCGATGACCGGCGGTCAGGGCTGTCGACCTCGCGCGGTGTCAGCTTTCAGAGCGCCGCCGTCGTTCCCTCAGCACGAAGCCGACGACCATGACGAGCAGGCCGACCGCGATCAAACCGCCACTCAGGTACCGAAGCGCTGGTGATATCTCTGGCCAGATGAACCTCGCCACCATGACCATCGCGAAGAACGCGAGTACGACCAGTGTCAGCGTTGCCTGTCGACGCAGCATCGTGTGTCTCCCCCTGATGTTCCGGCGGCTGGGTCAGTTCCGCTGTCGCCGCTGGCGCAGCAGGTGCACGAGCACACCAGTCATGCCCAGAATGATGACGCCGCCCGCGATAGCCACGAAGGCGTCTGGATGGCGTTCACCGATGGTGTCGGCGAGCACAAACCCGATGATGGTGCCGACGATGACGAGGAAGATGCCGAGAGGCGGATTCTTCACTGGGCTCGCTCCTCTGTGGCACGTGGGCCTGACCCCCCGGTAGTGCTCGAAGTTGTCTCCGGCCAAACCTCCGACCGGCGTTCGCGGGTGCTGCCGTCCCTGCCGCGTGGCAGCCCTGCGCTAGCGTGTGGCCCCATGGAACCCGTGCACCTGGCCCTGGCCATCGTGTGCGCCGCCGCCAACCTGGCCATGGCCGCCGTGCTGCTCGTCAAGAGCCGAGGCGGCACGACGGTGCGGCGGATCTTCGGCCGTCCGCAGCCCCTTCCACGCCTGCGGGCCGCGATGTACGCCTGCATCGGGCTGGGGCTGGGTGTCGGCTGGCTCGTCAAGGACGTCTTCCCGCCGCACTCCACGGGCGACACGGTGGTGTTCAACGCGGTGCGGATTCTGCTGGCCGCTGCGGTCGCCACCGCCCTGTGGAGCGCCTTCCGGTACCCGCGGTCCGTCCCCGGCCGGGCCGCACGCTGATGCGAGGCACGCCCGCCCAACCCGGTGGGCGTCAGCCACTCAACGCCGCGACGACTCCCGCAGGGCGTCGCGCGCCCACTGCGCGAAGGTCGTGAGGGGGATGCCGAGGGCCTGCGCGTACTCCGGGCGGGCCGGCTGCCCGACGACGTTCATCTGCTCGTGGGAGATGGCGGCGAACTCCGGCATGCCGGCGGCGATCGCCTCCTCCTCGGTCATGTCCGGCGCGCTCAGCTCGACGCCCAGCGCGTCGGAGAGGGCCTTCGCGATCTCCGTCATCGTCCGGTAGTCGCTCGCCAACTCCAGCTCGACCCCGTGGAACCGATCCGGCTCGGCGATGGCCGCGGCGGCCGCGCGGCCGATGTCGTCGGTCGCGACGAGGGAGAGCGACGTCTGGGGCTTGATGACGGTCGCCAGGCCACCGGCGACGCCACGGGGGATCAGGTATGCCATGGAGGGCAGGAAGTTGTCCATGAAGAAGCTCGGCTTGAGAAGCGTCCAGCGTTTGAAGCCCGCCTCGCGTACCCGGTCTTGAATGCCGGCCTTGGTGGCGTAGTAGGGCGCCATGGCCGCCCACCGGCCCTCGGCCCAGCCGGGCGTCTCGGTGTGCTGGCCGGCGCCGCTCACGGAGGTGTGCACGAACTGCGGCACCTCGGCGGCCAGCGCGGCATCGATCAGGTTGAAGCCCTGGGTCAGCTCACCGTCGAAGTCGATGGTGGTTTCGGTCATCGCGGGCATCTGCACCGAGAAGACGGCCCGGGCTCCCTGGGCCGCCCTGATCAGCGAGTCGCGGTCGCGGAGGTCGCCGGTGACCAGCTCGGCGCCGAGCGCCTCGACCGCCCTCGCCCGGTCGGTTGCGGGGTCACGAACCAGGGCTCGGACGGGTACGCCGGCCGTGAGCAGGGCGCGGGCCGTGGCGCCACCCTGCCTTCCGGTGGCGCCGGTGACCAGGACGGGTGCGAAATCGGTGGACATGACGAGTCTCCTGTCGCGGGGTGAATGTTAAACGGCGGGACCCGCCGTTTCCACTCGGCTAAGATATGGCGGACCCCGCCACTTAGCAACCCGAGGTGACGCCATGCACACCCAGCGAGCGGACGCCCGGCGTAACTACGCGCGCCTGCTGGCCGTGGCCGAGCAGGAGATCGCCGCGCACGGTGCCGACGCGTCCCTGGAACAGATCGCCCGCATCGCCGGAGTCGGCTCCGCCACCGTGCGTCGGCACTTTCCCAGCCGGCACGCACTGCTGGACGCGGTCTTCCACGGGTTGATCGAAACCCTGTGCGACCAGGCCCGAGCCCTGGCGGACGCGACCGACGCGCGGGCCGCGCTGCTGGCGTGGCTGGAGACCGTCACCGGGTACGCCGCCACCATGCGGGGGCTGGCCATGGCGATGACCCGCGACTGCACGACCGAACCCACCGAGGCGCACGAGCACTGCGCCACAGACCAGCTCACCGCGGCGGGTGCACCACTCGTACGCCGAGCCGCGACGGACGGCGCGGTGGCACCGGAGGTGACCATCAGCGATCTGCTCGCGCTGATCACCGGCATCGCCCTGGCCACGGAGCACCACCCGGACCCCGCCGCCGACGCGAGGCGGCTGCTCGCTTTGGCGATAACGGGAGTCAGCCCCACGCCGAGGAGCACCGTCTCCACGGGGTGAGCAACGTGCCTGGGTGGTCGGCCTGACGAGGTGGGGGCCTGTTCTGTTCACTCGCGGCCGACCCAGGTGGCGACGCACGCCTCATTGCCGCGACGCTCGTCGGCCTTCCCCGTTTGTTTCGGGCAGCGAGGTCACCTGGGCTGGTCCTGCGTGTCGCGGTTCGCTAAGCGATCGAAAAGACACGATCGGTGGGGTCGACGACGACAGCCAGCACCGCGCCGGGCACGAGCGTCGGGTCTACCGCCCGGACCGTGTCCGCCTCGAACGTCGCGAACCCGGACCCGCTGATCCGCAGGTGCAGTTCCAGCCCGGGATCCTCTCCGCCCAGGTGGTTGGCGACAGCGAGAATCTCCGCCGTCGCGGCGACACCAGCGGCGGACAGCCGACGTGCGTCACGGCGCGAACGGTTGACCACCCGCCAGCCGAAGACGCCGAAACCAACGCCGACCAACGTCGCCAGTACGCCACCGGCGAGTAGGCCCCAGAAGTCTGCGGGCGGTCGCGGTGGCTCCAGCGTCACGGCGGCGACGAGCAGCACCGGCCCGGGCAGGCAGATGGCCAGGAACATCAGTCGGCTCAGTGTCGCGCCGATCGGACCGATGGGCGCTTCTGCCTCCCGGGGGACACTCGTCACCCCTCGCACTCTAGGTGTGTCGCGACCGGGGCGCACCGAGCGGGATGGCGCGCGGCTGGAAGAGTCAGGCGTGAATGGGCCGGGTGGCGGCTGGCAGGCGAAGGCGGCCTGGGGGCCGGCGCTGGCACTTCCGTGGCGCGGCCGGTGAGCACCAAGTCTCAGTCGTTGCCCGATCGGGTCGGTCCGGTGCCCACTGCCCGTAGGTGTGCCAGCCCTTGCGCCCAGGACTGGATGAGGGTGGTTTCGTGGTAGGCGATCTCGTGGTCCGCGCAGAACTGGCGGATCAGCGGCTGGGCGTGGCGGAGGTTGGGTCGGGGCATGCTGGGGAAGAGGTGGTGTTCGATCTGGTAGTTGAGCCCACCGAGTAGTGCGTCGAGGAACGGGCCGCCGCGCACGTTGCGGGAGGTGAGGACCTGTCGGCGTAGGTAGTCGAGGTCGTCGGCCTCGGTCAGGATGGGCATGCCCTTGTGGTTCGGGGCGAAGGAGCTGCCCAGGTAGAGCCCGAATAGGGCCTGGTTGACCAGGATGAACACGATCGCCTGCGGAACACTCAGGACCAGGAACACGGCTGCGAGGTAGCCGGCGAAGTGCAGGACGAGCAGGCCGGCCTCGGTTCGTCGGCGTTTGAGTCCGCCGCGGCTGACGATCGCCCGGATGCTGGCGCCGTGCAGGTGCAGACCCTCCGCCAGCAGCAGGGGGAAGAACAGCGCCGCCTGGTGCCGGACGAACAGCGCCCGCAGGCCGTGCTGCGTCGCGGCCTGACCCGGGGTGAAGGACAGCGGAGCCACGACGATGTCGGGGTCGCGGCCTTCGGTGTTCGGGTGGGCGTGGTGGCGGTTGTGCTTGTCAACCCACCACCCGTAACTGATCCCGTTCACCAGGTTGGCGCACACCAGGCCGACCACGTCGTTCGCCCGGCGGGAGCGGAAGATCTGCCGATGCCCGGCGTCGTGACCGAGAAACGCCAGCTGCGCGAGGAGCACCGCGACGCCGGCCGCGGTGGCCGTCTGCCACCAGGACGACCCGAGCCGCACGAACACCACGCCCAGCACTACGAGACAAGCCAGGATCACCGTCACCCGCCCCGCGTAGCGGCGGGGTCGTCGGTCGAGGAGACCCGTGTTTCGGACCAGACGGGAAAGGTCGGCGTACTCACTACCCCGGTCGCTGCGGGTACCAAGATCCGTATCACTCAACGTCGCCACTCCTTGTCAGCCACGCCGATCAGCTCGCTGGCTCCGCCGTCGGCCATGACCAGGCACTTGCGCACTTCGTCCGTGGTCGGACAGGCAAACCCCCGCTGATTCCCCAGTCTTCCGCACCGCCGCGTCTTCGCAACAGGAACCGGCGACTGATACGCGAGCAAGTCGCCCGTGGGCGCTGAGCTACCTGGCTCCCCGGGCGGGTCGTCGCACGTTGCCGCCCATCATCGCCGATCGAGGCTCGAAAGCCGGCGGACCACGGAAGGCGCCTGACCCGCCCGGGAGTTGCCGGGTCTGCTCGACGCCGCCCAGGGCGTGCGGTCGGCGGAGCTGCTGGTGCCGGCGTACCGGATCACCTCGTCGCTGCTGGTCAAGCTCGGCGGGGCCGACCTGGCCCGGCTGGCCGCCGACCGGGCGGTGGCCACCGCCGAAGACAACCAGCTCGTGGCGGCAACAGCAGCCATCGCGGTAGCCCAGGCGCTCCGCGCGTCACACCGCGACCACCTGGCCCTGGCAGCGGCCCTGACGGCCGCAAACCGCATCCTCCCGCCCACCCCCACCAACCCGACCCCGTCCCGCCCCGGTGATCATGATGTTGACGAGCCGGGTGGAGATCGAACCACCCGCCCACCTCATGATCACGGAGGCGAGGCCCGGCCGTTGACGCGTACGGTGATCGCCGATGTTGTCCGTGCGCAGCCGGCGCCGGCTGGCGTGGCGCGACTGGCGACGCTTGTCGGCCTCACCCGTCGACCGCACCTCGTCCGACCGGACCCGTGACGGGTCGTCGTCAGCCCGTCGTTTCGACTCACAGCGAACGCCACGCGTCACCGCCTCGTCCAGGTCGACCCGCCACCGGTCCTCATGCCCACGCCACGCCAGACGGCGCAGCCAAGTGACGTTGGAGTAACCAATCGGGGGTGGCAGACCGTGCCGCACGGTCTGCCACCCCGCCTCGGTGAGCCCCGGTCAGACCGCGGTTCTTGTCCAGCGCTGGTTGTTGGCGCTTCCGCAGGTCCACTGCTGGATGTCCGCGCCGTCTGCGGTCCCTGACTGGTACACGTCCAGACACTTGCCGCTGTGCCGGGCCACGAGCCGGAAGTTGCTACCCTGGGACTGCCATTGCCACTGCTGATTCTGGCCGCTGCCGCACGTCCACTGGACGATGTTCGCGCCGTCCGCGGTGGAGGCGGAGGCGACGTCGAGGCACTTGCCGCTGTTCTGGTTGACGATGCGGAAGTAGCCGCCACCGGCGTCCTCGAAGCGCCATTTCTGGTTGCTGCCGCCCACGTAGCTCCATTGCTTGATCTCGGCGCTGTCGGCCGTGGACTGCCCGATCACGTCCATCGCCTTGCCGCTGTTGACGTTGTTGATCCGGTAGTGGGTCCCCGAGGGCGGGGGCGTCGTGGACCCGCCGCCGATGTTGTCGCCATAGGCATAGCGGATCCGGTCGGCGCCAGAAGTGTTGCGGATGGTCAAGTTGAGATCGGTGCCGCTGCCACTGAGGGCGAACATCGAATACCAGTCGTGACCGGAGCCGGAGTTCTTGCCGCCGATGGCGGGCCAGTAGGTGCCGCCCATCTGGTTGTCACGCATGACCTGAGCCATGGCACGGATGTGGCGCACGAAGTTGTCGGTGCTGTTCGCGTCGGCGTAGTTGAGGCCGTTGTCCATGGGTCCGCCGAACTCGGTCGCGACCGCCCGGGAGGCACAGTTGCCCAGACGCGTCTGCATGTGACTCCGCCAGGCGTCGTAGGTCATCGAGCCGTAGAAGAACGCGTAGTGGTGGAAGGACAGCAGCGTCGAGTTGAAGCGGCTGTCGTTGCAGATGTCGCGCAGGTCCTGGCTTGCGCCAGTGCCGCCGATGAGCACCCGGCTGGGCGCGGCCGAGTAGTGGGTGCTGAGCCAGGTGGCTGCGATGTCGCGCCACTGTGCCGAGCTGTAACCGCCCGGCTCGTTCATTGGCTCGAAGTACACGTTGGTGTTCGAGCCGTAGGCGCTGGTCACGCTGGACCACATCGTGTTCCACGCGGCGAGGTTCGCGATCCTCGCGCCGGAGGAATGATCCGTCCAGAAGGTGAGGATGACCTTCATTCCACGGGCGGTGGCGGCGTCAATGGCGCCCCGGTAGGCGTTCCACCAGGTGGTGTTGGCCACTGTCTGAGTGTTGATGGGCAACCGGACGGTGTTGATCCCCATGGTGGAGGCCATGTCGTCGTAGAGGGCGTTGGCCTTGGCCTGCACTGTCGCGTAGCTGTCGGATTGGCTCAGGCCCTGCACGACGAGCGGGCTGGTGCTGAAGTTGTCACCCAGTTGAGCCCAGTTCATGCCTCTGAACTGGCTGGTGGCGGCAGCGGCCGGGCCGGCGGTGGCGGTGATGGCGATTGCCGCCGCGGCAGCCGTGGTCGCCATCACCGCGCTTGCGGCCACGAGCCTGGCCATTCGGGACAGGGGGCGGCTGAACATGGTAGGTCGCATTGCGTCGTCCTTTCTGTTGGGGGACGGGGACGGGACGATGCAGGTTCTATTGGTGTGTGGTCGCTGTTGCGGCGGCACGCCACGACATGAGCTGACTGATTCAGGATCGATCAGAGCCGAGCGCGGGCGGTCCGCAGTTTGTTGGGTGCAGGCGGTTGCGGCGCGACAGGCATCACGGCCGGACGGCCCCGACGGCATCTACGACGAGAGTGCCGCTGCGCACCACGATCTCCACGGTGTGCGTGCCGGCGCCGAGGTTGCGCAGGGCGTACGTCTGATAGAACTCGGGAGAGGCGAGCGTGCTCGCTGCGGAGTTGACCACCGTACCGTCCACCGTGACCTGCAGGACGGCCGAGCCGTTGTTCGGCCCGATGATGTCCAGTCCGGTGCCGGCGAACGTGTAGGTCAGCGTCGAGCCGCTTCCCTGGCTGGTCGACAGGCTCCGCTGAACGTTGTACATACCCTTACCGTTTTCGTGCGCCCAGGACCCGCCGTACACCAGCTTCCGGGCGGGCGGGTTGGCCAGGTCGGACATCTCCAGGTTGTCCAGCACCTCGGAGTAGTACGGCGGGCTTCCGTCGACCGTCTCCACCTTGAGGTTGTCAAACCGGGTGAAGTAGTAACCGCTGCCCAGCGTGATCCGGCCGGACAGCTTGGGATTCGGGTCGGTGTAGGTGGCCAGTGTGACGCCGTCGAGGTAGGCGGTCACCGTGCTTCCGACGCCCCTCAGCGCGATGTTGTGCCACGCGTTGGGAGCGGTGTTGAACCCACCGATCCGCACGCCGCCGGCGCCGCTGACCACGTTGCCGCTGGCGACCGCGCTGTTGTTGACCAGCAACTGCCAGCCCCCGTCGAAGGTGAACCTCACCGAGTACGGCGCACCGTTGTCACCGTGCTGCTCGCGGATGCCCAGCCGGGCGTGGTTGGCGCCGTTCTGGGTGCTGCTGTTCTCGAAGGAGACGTCGACACTGGCCTTGTAGTTGAGCCACCGGCTGTCACCGATCCTGGTGACCGCGTCCCCCCCGTTCCACGCGCCGCCCAGGCCCTGGCTCGGGCCGTCCAACTGCTGGCGCAGGACGTAATTGGTCGATCCGTCCGGCTGGTACGCCTCGAAGGCGCCGTTGCGGTCGCTGGCGTAGCGCGGGATGACGCTCCTGGCGCCGCCACGCGACGTGATGAAGTCCTCCGTGCCCGTGATGGTGCCGCCACTGCCGATCACCGGGACCGTCTTGCCGGAGTAGTCAAAGCCGTCGGCGTAGAGGATGTTGTCGCTGGTGCTCTGCACGTCGCCGGAGATGTCGGTGTCCAGCACGGTGCGCTGGCCCTCCACCGGCAGGGGTTCCAGGTACTCGGGCTTGGTGTGGTTGGCAAGCGTCGTCACGGTGACGACCGAGTTCGGCCTGACCGTCACCGAGTACACCCCGCCGTCTTCGGCCGGGACGCTGCCGAGGTGCTTCAGGTAGTTGGCGTTGAACGCCTGGCCGGGGTCGGCCGCGCGGGTTTCCCACAGCTGTAGGGCCGGAGTGCCCGAGTAGGCCATGTTCACCGGCTGGAGGCGGTACGACTGGGTGTACTCGCTGTCGTTCATGAAGACCGTGGAGAAGTTGCGCCTGTCGGGCGCGGCGAGCGTGAGATAGCTGGGCGTGCCGTTGCGTCCGACCACCGGGTTCGTCCCGGTCGCTCCGGTATAGCTGGATTCGGGGACGGCACGCCAGATACCGGCCGTGTTGCTGGAGTTCTCCCAGCCGGTCTTGGCGAACCAGCTGAAGTGCCGCAGCACGTCGATGGCGGCGTCGTAGTGCACCCAGCCCGACCAGGGATCACGGGCGCTGACGACCTCCTTGTAGGAGTACTGCCCACCCTCGTAGAAGGACCCGATGGCCGGTTGGTAGATGAAGTTGGTCCGGCGCGAGTTGACGAATCCCTTGATGATGGTGTTTCCCATCTCCAGCGCACTGTTGGTGCCGCCGATGCCGGTTCCGACCACCGACGGGGACCGCATGTTGTTGTTGGGGCGTAGGGCGGAGTTGCCGAAGGTCGCCTGTGCCTCGCTGTTCCAGATCTCCTTGTCGTAGTCCGTCGCCAGGCGCTTGAAGTTGCCGGCGCTGTCGTCGTCGGGGCTGTAGTGGTAGCCGGCCGCCGCCACCACGTCACGCAGGCCGGCGTCGCTGATCATGCTGCCGCCGAACGACCCGACACCGACCTCGTCGGAGATGACGACCTTGAGCTGGTTGTACCGGGACTGCTCTGTCGAGTTGGCGAAGTCGGCACTGTCGGTCCTGACCCGGTTGGCATAGGTCTTGGTCCAGTTCAGGTCCGCCCCGCGCTCGTTGAGACCAGGGTTGACGTAGTCGACCATGAACCCGTAGGTCCGGTACGCGCTCAGGATGGTCTTCTTGAACCAGGTGTAGACCTTGTCGTTACTGTTCGCCCAGCCGGGGGAGTTCCACCGCAGCAGGGACACCTTGACGTTGGGGTTGACCTTCTTCGCGTCGGCCGCGAGTTGGAAGCCCTGCGCACGCTTGACGTTGGGGGTCTCGGACTCCCAACGCATGGTCGCGGGGTCCGGTCCGGTGGAGTTGTTGCGGTCGTTGCCCATCTCGATCTTCACGTTGGTGAAGACCGGACTCTCCCCACCGAAGAGGACCCGCAGCAGTTGCGCGTAGGCGGTCGGGCTCTGGGCCTTGTAATCCATCAGCAACTCGCTGGTGCTGTTGGCGCTGAGCGCACCGAAGCCCTTGAACGTCAGGCCGTTGACGTTGCCGGCGCGGATGTTGTTGCCGTCCACCATGATCGTGCCCGATCCCGGAGTCGACACGTCGGTGACGATCCACTGCTGGTTGGTGCTGCCGCTGTTCGCGTACTGGACGAGGTTGGCGCCGTCGGACGTGCTGCCCCCGCCATCCAGGTACAGCCCGTTGGCCCGGTTCCTGAACTTGGCGTAGCCGCCGGAGTCCTCCCGGGTCCACTGCTGGTTGGTGCTGCCGCTGTCACTCCACTGGCCGCAGATGGACCCGCCCGTCGTGCGGCCCATCCCGTCCAGGTACAGGCCGGTGGCCCGATTCCTGATCCGGACGTGGTCGCCGACGGCATCGATCGTCCACTGCTGGTTGTCGCTGGACGACGAGGAATACTGGCCGACCGCGGCGCCGTTGGTGGTCCGGCCCATGCCGTCGATGAACTTGCCGGTGGTCCGGTTGCCCAGTTTGACGTAGGTGGCGGCTACTTCCATGGTCAGGCCCACTGGTGTGGACGCGACAGGCATGGCTACCACGTACGTCAGGGCTAGCACTGCGACCGACAGCATGCTCAGCGCTGTGGGCCTGACGCGGGCACGGCGCGGGCGGGCTGCTCCCGGAGTCTGCCGAGGCGGAGCGGATCGAGGGCTGGTCATGAGATCTCCAGTCAACCGGTCAACGTGTGGCAGGCGACGCCTCGGGCTCGCCGGCCTGCGGTGTCCAGAGGTGGCACGGCATCGTCTGATCGCATCGAATCATATTTATGCGATTCGGATCAAGAGATGCCATGAAAAGGATCGAGACGTTCAAGAACGTTCAGACTCGATCATTCGGCCGTGAGGCTGGAGGACCGCGACGGATCCACCCAGCGGTCGGGGCGCTTGTGGACGCGGACAGTGTCGCGCCGGCGGAGGTTCGGTGCCGGCCGTTGGCGCGTACGGTGATCGCCGATGTCGCCCGCGCGTGGCCGGCCGCGGCGATGCTCGCTGACCTGGAGACGTCACCGAGCCGCACCGGGTAGCAGAATCGGCAGTCTGAGGTCACGGCGACTGACACTGGAAGTGCATTGCCATGCAAGCAATTGCATATATATGCTGAGGGCGTGTTATCCGTCTATCCTCGTGCCCGTCTCGACTGTCTGTTCCTCGGGGGAAGACGGACCCTCCCGATGGTCACCTGCCGCCGGGCAGTCGGATGAGTGGGGCGGGGCTGGCGCCACCGGAGGAGCCCGGCGTGACGGGATCGCGGTGCGACCTGCGGGTGTGCTTCTTTGGTGACTCGTTCACGACGGGGGTTGGCGATCCGTCCGGTGTGGGCTGGGTGGGGCACGTGGCTGCTGCCGCCCGTGCGCAGGGCCATGATCTGACCGCCTACAACATGGGGGTTCGCCGGGACACATCCCTGGACGTGGCCCAACGCTGGCTTCCTGAAGCCCGTGTCCGACTCAAGGACGGGCAGGCTTTCGGGGTCGTGTTCGCGTTCGGGACCAACGACGTGGACCTGCAGCTCGGCCAGGTTCGTGTCCCGCCCGGCCGATCACTCGCGCTGCTTACCGCGATGCTCGATGACGCTCACGCCGCACGGTGGCACACGCTTGTCGTGGGGCCGCCGCCGGTGCTGGACCCGCAGGCAAGCAAACGGGCAGCCGATCTCGCCGCCACGATGGCGCAGATGTGTACCACCCGAGGCGTGCCGTTCGTCGATGTCACGGAGCTTTCCGCAGACCCGGTCTGGAGTCAGGAGATCGCTTCGGGTGATGCCTATCATCCGTTCGCGGCTGGTTATGCCCGCCTCGCCGCGCTGGTGGAGCCGATTTTCCTGCGGTGGCTGGCCGGCCTGCCAGCCGACCTGAGGCACTCAACATGATCAAGTCCCTGACGGTTTGACCGTGCTGTCCTGCACGGGCTGCGGCGTGGCGACCACCCTCTACCGAGGCGCACCCCGACGAGGTCGCCGCCTCCGAAACGGCCCGCGACCTCGGGCCGCGACCTGGCGGGGTTTCCGCGAACGTGAGTTTCGGGCATGTACCTGGGCAGCTGGAGGGGAGATTCGGCAATGCTGGTAACTGGTTATCTCGGCGCGGTGCTCATCGGTGCACTCGTCGGTCTGCTCGGCCGACTCATCCTGCCCGGAAGGCAGCGGATCGGTGTCTTTGCCACGTTCGTCCTCGGCGTCGGCTCGGCGGTGCTGGGCACCGTGGTCGCCAGGGCGCTGGACATCGACGACGGGGCCAACGTGGAGGTGTGGGTGCTGCGCTGGGACTGGGTCGTGCTCGCGATCCAGATCGGCTTGGCGATCATCGCCGTGGCGCTGGCAAACATGCTCACCTTCACCCGGCTCGCCGGCGGCGACGACAAGCCCCGTCGTCGGACCCGTCGCAGCCAGGCCAAGGGCTGAGCCGTCACCACACAGTGGTCAATCTCCTGGCGGTGGGCGCAGCCGGCGGCCGGCGGTGACTGTCGGTCACCTCCGCCGGGCGGGCAGCCACAGCGGATGGCCGGGGCTCGTCGTGCCGTGAGTGCGGGTGGTCTGAGGTGAGGCCATAACGCACACCGTTCGCCAGTGGGCGCCCTTGCCGGCGAGTTGGCGGGGGAGATGGTGGCCTGGCCGGGTGACGTCGTCGAAGCGTTGCGGCGGCCTGGGGCAGTTCGGGCAGGAGGCGTGGCGGGGCGCCGTACCGTGATCGTCGATGTTGCCCGCGCGCAGCCGGCGCCTACTCGCAGAAGACCCGCACGGTGGCGTCTGGTGAATCCACTTCCACGGTCACCTCGTCGAGGTGCTCCACGAGCGCCTCCAACTGCTCGGGCTTGAGCTGCGTCAGGTCGATCGGCACACCCGAGTCGCTGAGCGAGGCGTTGGCCTTGACCAGGGCCTGCGGCGGGACCAGGGCCGCCAGCCGTACGCCGGCGCGCAGCAGTTGCAGTGGCACCCGCACGTTGACCCGCGACGGCTCGCCGTTGTCGGTGGCGTCCACCAGCACCCGCAGGTACTTCACCTTGCCCTTCGGGCGGGTGTCGTGAGTCGCCGTCGGCGGTGTCTGGTCCCGTTCGAGGGCGGCGAGGAGCTGCTCCGCCTCCTCGGCGGTGATCTTGCCGGTGGCCAGCAGGTCGAGGATGTTCTTGCGTTGTTCGGTCATGCG
Organism: Micromonospora sp. NPDC005203; assembly: GCF_042872705.1. NCBI lineage: Bacteria > Bacillati > Actinomycetota > Actinomycetes > Micromonosporales > Micromonosporaceae > Micromonospora > Micromonospora sp. NPDC005203. The sequence goes on from NZ_JBIAKV010000008.1 coordinate 162,819, forward strand.
AACCTCTCCTATCGGATAGCCACGAGCACGGCCGTGCGGCCCTGCTCGATGTCGAAGCGGGCGCCGGGCAGCGCGGAGATGACACGCCAGGCGGCGCCGAGTGCCCGCACCACCCCGATGCGGAACACGACGCAGGCCACGATCGCCGCCAGCACGACCAGGACCACGACCGGGAAGAGCACGAGCACCACGGGGAGCACCGGAACCCAGACGCGGACGGGTCTGCGGTCCGGGCGGTTGACCCTGACGGTCACCAACTGCGGCATCACGTCCGGCCGTCCAGCTCGGCCAGCGCCTGCTGTGCGGTGATCTCACCGCGGCGCAACTGGTCGATGATGTCGGCCCGCGAGGGTGCCGGGTCGGTCTCGACGAAGTCGAGCATCTGCGTGATCCGGTTGAGTCGTGACTTGATCGTCGGGTAGCTCACCCCGAAGATGCGTTCCATCTCCTTGATCGAACCGTGGCAGCGCACGAACGCCGTGACGAAGACCTGGTCCTCGATGTTGAGCTGAGCCAGTTGCGGTGGCTCGAACTCGCCCTCGATCGCGACGCCGTTGCTCGCCAGGCGCACCCGTTCGACGACGAACGGCTGCCCTCGCGTCAGGCTGGTGAGGTCCTGCCAATCCATCGCCTGATCTGTCACAACTGAATTTGTAGCTCAAGAATCCTAAGTTTCCAAGAGTTTGATCTTAATTTTCTTTATACCCGGCCGTGGTGGTGGAGGTGGGTGGCTGGGTCGATCTGCGTCTGGAGGACGTCAGCGCGGCGGACGCTGTAACCGGAACCAGGCTGACCGGCATGGCGGGGGTCGATGGCGAGGGGGCGCCGGCTCGACGGCGACCGCGAGCTGTGCGACCCGACGATGCCGACGCCCGGCGGCGACGCGACCCGGGTTGTACCGAGCCGCCGTTGGGTGCGGGCGGTGACCGGCGTGCTTGTGGCGGTGGTGGCCGCGGTCGTGTTCACCGCACTCTGCTGGGGGCTGCGCGACTGGCTCGTCGACCAGGGCCGGTGGGGCCTGCCGATCCTGCTGGCGGTGCGGATCGCCTGCTTCGCCGCGATCGGCTGGGGCTGTTGGCGGGCCTACCAGGGCTTCCGTCGACCCTGACCGTCCGCGCAACCTTCCGCCCGACGATCGGGTCGAGCTGGGCAAGCCGGCGTTGCTCGCGCCCGGCATGATTCACTCGCCTGCACAGAGGTCGGGGTGTCCCGGCGCGGCGGACACCCCGACTTCACGCGAAAGCCGAGTCGATCATTGGCCGCCGGCCGGGAAGACGGGTGGCGGGCCGTCGGATGCGCGCCGCCACGTGTCGTCTCGCCGACGACGACGACGGCCCGGCCGTGCGCCTGCGGGGTGTACGCCACGTCCTCGCCCCCGGAGAACGTCATCGCGCTGGTGAGTACGTGGACCGGGCGGTCCGCGTAGCGCGGCGCGGGAAGGTGCGCGGTCGTCCAGAACTGGCGGGTGGCGCCGGTGGACCGTTCGTAGAAGTCGTCGAGGTGCACCTGGTCGTCGCGGAAGAAGTAGCTGCAGCACATCGCGGCGCCCTCAGGTGTTCCGCCGGAGCAGGCGCGCAGGTCGAGGATGAGCGCGGCGCTGAGGGCGACCAGTTGCATCGCCGCGCCGATCGCGGCGGCGCCCACGTCGGCGTACGCGATTTCGTGGCGGCTGGGGCGCCGTGCCGACCCATCAGTCGTTTGTGGCTCGTGGCTATCCTCTCGGCCATGCCTGACTTTCGCGGGGACACCTCGGGCGTCTCGACGCTCCGGACGGCGCTGACGCTGGTCATCGTCGGAATCCTGGCGACCGGTATCGGCGTCACCTTCGTCTGGGACGACCGGGGCTCACCGCGGGAGCTGACCACGACGGGCACGCTGACCGGCTCCCACCCATCGGCCCGGCACGAGAAGCGCAAGGGGACGTGGTACGAGTTCCAGTACGCGATCACCGACGGACGGCAGGTGGCCACCAGCTTCAGGGTGACCCCCAGCGGCTCCCTCGACCGCGACGGTGACAGGGTCAAGGTGATCTATTCGCCGGATGCCCCGCTGGACGGCCGGTTGTGGGTGACCCGAGGCGGCCTGGAGTTTCTGCCGGCGGCCGGCGGGCTGGCGCTCACTCTGGGCGCGCTCCGAGTCGTCATCCGCGAACTGCTCAAGCGGCGTCGCCGGCGGCAGGCACCCGCCCGCGCGTAGCGGCGTTAGACTCGCCGGCCATGGGACTCCTGACCTTCAGCCTCAACGTCACCCTGGACGGTTGCGTCGACCACCAGGAAGGGATCGCCGACGACGAGACGCACGCCTTCTTCACCCGTCTCATGGAGGAGGGCGGAGCGATGCTGTGGGGACGCGTCACCTACGAGATGATGGAGAGCTACTGGCCGGCCGTCGCCAGCGGCGACGTGGAGGCGCCGGCGGCCCTTCGCGAATGGGCGGTCAAGCTGGAGGCCAAACCCAAGTACGTGGTGTCGTCGACGCGCCAGGACTTCCCGTGGACCAACAGCCACCACATCGTCGGCGACCTGCGCGAGGGCGTGCAGAAGCTCAAGGACGCGACCCCGACCGGGGTCCTCCTCGGAAGCGGCACACTTGCGACCGAACTCGACCGGCTGGACCTGATCGACGAGTACAAGCTGCTCGTGCATCCCAGGATCGCCGGCCACGGCCCGACGCTGTACCAGGGCGGGCTGCCCGCCACGCGCCAGCTGGAGTTGCTCTCGGCGGAGCCGCTCCGCAACGGCGCGGTGGCCATGCACTACCGTCGCGCGCGCTGAAGGTCGCCTCACGGGCGTCACTCCTGTCCGGCAAACGGGGATCGGCCTTCCTGGTGGTGCTCGAAGTTGTCCTCGGCCAAACCTCCGGCGTGCCGTCACCTTGGCGCGCCGCTGCAGAAGCGCCGTGATAAACCGAAATGTCCCCCGCGGATGGATGATCTCTCTTCCATCGGTTAGTGTCCGCGTCCGTGAATCACTCTCGAATTGCTTCCGCACTGGTGATCCTTGCCGCTGCCACCGCGCTGACCGCCTGCGGTGACGGGGACGCGGCGACGACCGCCGGCTCGACCCCGTCTGCCACCACGGCCGCCGCCTCCCCTTCCGCCGCGCCGGCGTCGTCGGCCGCCGCGGGCTCCACGGCCGACAAAGAACTCTGCACGTCGTTCAGCAAGGCCGCCGACGAGATGAAGGCCGAGCTGGTGAAGATCGCCACGGCTGGTGAGCCGACGGCGGCGGACTTCAAGAAGATCCTCGCCGATCTGGAGAAGGAGACGGCCGCGTTGGCCTCGGCCGGCGGCGACAGCAAGGTGGCCGCTGCCCTCAAGTCGTTCGGCGCCGAGGCGGGCAAGGCCGCGGCTGCCGCCGACCCGGAGTCCGCTGCCGACAACGGAGCCCTCGAGAAGGCCGGCACGGAGCTCACCGCAGCGTGCAAGGCGGCCGGAGCCAGCGTCAACTTCTGATCACGATGGTCTAACCCTGTTGCATGAGACGGGGGTCGTGGTCGCCGCCGCTGGTGACGACCGGGCGGGTCGTGTCCCTGGCGACGGCCACCATGATGATGGTGCTGAGCAGTGCGGCGACGGGGGCGAGGCCTAGGCCGTAGCGGACGCCGTTCGCCGCCACCAGACCGGTGACCGCCGAGCCGGCGGCACTGCCGATGGTGAACGCGGTGGCGACCCACGCGAACGCCTCGGCCACGGTGCCCGGCGCCGCGAGCTGGTCCACCAGGAGGAAGATGGCGGTCAACGCCGGCGGTAGGGCCAGACCGCTGATCGCCAGCAACACCGCCATCAGCGTGGGGCGCGGTGTCAGCAGCAGCGGCACGAAGCCGAGGGTCAGACCGGCGGTGAGCAGCGGCAGCCGCCGCGCTCCCGCCGGCCTGGCCCGGATGTAGAGCAGGCCGCCGATCAGGGCGCCGGTTGCCTGCGCGGCGAGCAACCAGCCGGCCAGGTGCCGGTTGCCGGCTTCCTCCGCGTAGGCGGTGACCGCCACCGCGATGCCGCCGACCGCCATCCCCGTGCCGACCACCCCCGCCAGCAGGGCCGCGAACCGGGGTACGCGCAGCGGACCGGCCCAGTGTCGTGCGGCCGGGACTCCCCGCCAGGCCCGCACGGCGGGAGCGCGGACGAACGCGGCGGTGCCGACGAGCTGCAGCAGCGCCGCCACCACCAACCCGGCGACCGGCCCGCCGAGCGCTACCGCGAGGAGCGTCGTGAGCGGTCCGGCCACGAAGATCACTTCCTGTACGGCGACATCCAACGCGTACGCGGCCGGCACTGCCGCCGGCGGCAGCAGGTCCGGCCACAACGAGCGCAGGCACGCCTCCAACGGGGGAGCGCCGAGCCCGGCGACCACGGCGCCGACCGCCGCACCCGTCGCGCCGAAGGCGCCGGTGGCCACGAAGCCGAACCCGGCGCCGGACACCACCACCGCGAGGCACAGCACCGGTGGCTGTCGCCAGCGGTCCACCGCTCGGGCGAGCAGCGGCGTACCCACCGCCACCCCGGCGGTGTACGCGGCGACGAGCAACCCGGCTGCGGCCAGGCTGAACGACTCCCGCGCGAACAGCAGGAGAGCGAGCGGCCCGGAGGCCGAGGGCAGCCGGCCCACCTGGGCGGCGAGCAGGACCCAGAGCACCTGCGGTGCACGCAGGACCACCCGGATACCGGATGTGGACATGAGACATCGCTCCCGGTGCGATGGAAGGAATCGAATGGACCCGTCAGCAACTGCCGGCGCGGGTCAGGGAGCGAAGTCGGACCGGTCGTGGTCGTTGCCGTACAACGGCAGGGGGGGCGTGATCCACCGGGCGTACGAAGCCGCGACCGCCTCCACCGGAACCACGAACTGACCGTATCGCACGACCCCGGTCCACGGGGGGGTGCGTCCTACCCGTCGGTGGCGGCCCGATTGTTCGGAGCGCTCAGCCGCGCGCCCGGGGCCGGGTGAGCACGTCGCGGATGGCGAGCACGACGAGTGAGAGCGGGATGAACACCCAGAGCTGAAGCACGGTGTACCGACGTAGCTCCCCGTCGATGGACGCGCCGGCCAGTTCGGCGTCGAGGGCGCCGGGGCGCATCAGCGCGATCGCGTACGCGGACAGCGGGGCGTAGTTGAGACCCGCGCCGGTCAGCCACAGCCCCAGTACCCGGCTGCCGAGGCCGTGCGCCGACGCCAGCAGCCAGACACCCCACGTCACCATCACGACCACGCCGACGAGGAACTCGGCCAGGATGATCCAGCGTCGACGGGTGGTGCCCCGGCTGCCGTACATGTCGATTGCCGCCAGGCGCCGAACGTTCATCGCAACGATGGTGCCACCGCCGGGCAACCTGCGGAGTCGGGCCGGAAGACCGCCGCGACCGACGCCGGTGATGAGTTTTCGCGCCCGCACCGGTCACACCCACGACAGGACCTGACGAGGCGGAAGGATGACGTGATGAGTGCGGACACACGGTTGGACGGCGAGGTCGACGAGCTGACGTTCTCGGGGCTGGCGGCTCGGCACCGGCGGGAGTTGCACGTGCACTGCTACCGGATGCTCGGGTCGTTCGAGGACGCCGAGGACGCCGTACAGGAAACATTGCTGCGTGCCTGGCGGGGACGGGAGACCTACGAGGGACGGTCCACGTTCCGGGCCTGGCTGTACCGGATCGCCACGAACTCCTGCCTGAACCTGCTGGCCAAACGCCGTCCGGAAGCCGCCAGCGGCGGTGAGGTGCGGTGGCTCCAGCCGTACCCGGATCGGCTGCTCGACGAACTGCCCGCGGGTGGCGCGGACGAACCGGAGGCGCTGGCCGTCGCGCGCGAGACGATCGAGCTGGCGTACGTGGTCGCGGTCCAACACCTCGCGCCGCGCCCACGGGCCGTGCTGATCCTGCGCGACGTGCTCGGGTGGCCGGCGAAGGACGTCGCGGACCTCCTCGGGGACTCCGTCAACTCGGTCAACAGCGCGCTGCAACGAGCCCGCGCCGGCATGCGGGAGCACCTGCCCGCCGAGCGGCAGGACTGGACCGGCGGCGAGGAGGACGCCGGCACCCGCGAGCTGGTGCGCCGCTTCACCGACGCCAGTGTGGCCACCGACATCGACGTGCTCGCCGCCATGTTGCGCGACGACGTCCGATGCTCGATGCCGCCCACGCCCGGCCTGTCCGTCGGCCGCGACGCGGTGGTCACCAACTGGGCGCAGGACGGGTTCGCCGACCTGCGGGGCCTGCGCGGGGTCCCCACCTCGGTCAACCGGCAGCCGGCGGTCGCCTTCTACCTGTGGCACGCGCAGGAGGGCGCGTACCTGCCGCTGACGATCGACGTCCTGCGCGTCACCGGCGGCGCGATCACCGAGATCGTCACGTTCCACGACGACCAGTTCCCGCGGCTCGGACTGCCCGAGCGCCTGCCGGCCGACGACGCCGAACAGGCCCGCTGACCGCGCCGGCGCGCGGCCGCGCCCGGACCGCCTGACGCTCACACCCTCGGCGACCACCACCCCGGTCAGAGGTGGGCGACGACGCAGGCTCATGCCCTCGGCGACGTGCTTGCCGGTCACGGCCGAGTTGGGTGAGCGCGGCTTCTCACCGACCTGTGCGGCCCACCGCGTTCAGTCGTAGGGCAGTCGGCGCGGTTCGAGTCGCCACCCTCGGCCGAACTGCCAGGAGGCGGTGGGCCACGCCGCGACGAAGCCGGCGATCAGCCCCAACTGGCCGGCGAACCAGAAGAGCGGGCTGTCGGGCCGCAGCGGTGGCTCGGGAAAGACCACGCGATGCGCGAGCGTCAGCCACACGAACAACGTCACCTCGAACGCGCTGATGGTCAGCAGCTCGACCCGGGCGACCGTGGACAGGGCGTGCCAGATCTTCCGGACACTGCGGCCGGGTGCGCCGACGTACCGGAAGAGCACCGCGATCGCCACCGCCGCCAGGTAGTCCCCGGCGTAGTCGACCCACAGGGTTTCCTGCGCCGGATGGGACCTGACGACGTACAGGGCGACCTCGGCGACGACGAAACCGAGGGCGCAGTGGGCGCCGCAGCGGGACACCCGGGTGACGACGATGCCCCGGCGGGGCCGTCGGCGCTGCCCCTCCTGCCGCCGCTGGCCAAACGCCTCCGGCCTGCCCCAGTTCCAGTAGAGGCGCACGGCTGCCGGGCCGACGTAGAGGACGGTCACCAGCCAGACGATCTCCATGACCCGGACCGGCTGACGGTGCCCGCGAAGATAGGTGTCGGCGACGACGACCGCGCAGCTCACGACCCCGAACGCGAGCGAGACCCAGGACAGGGCCAGCAGCCAGGTGGGTTGCATCCGCGCCCCTTCCGCACGCGGGGCGACGACGCGCCTCCCGCTGCCGCATCCGGAGGGGGCTCACTGGCCGGCGGCACCGACCGACGGCACTTCGCAGTGTTCCATGCCGCGTCCGCCGGCAGCCGGAGATCGGGTGTTGCCGCCGACCGCGGACCGATGGTTGCCGCTGACCTCGTCGTCAGTTGCCGAGGTTGACCTGCGTCCGGTGGTGTTCGCCCTTCTCGATGAGGTCGACGAACCCGAGCGCGTAGTCCGCGGCGGAGATCGCTCCGCCGTCCTCGGGGGCGACCGCGACGTCGTCGCCGAGCCGGTAACGGCCGAGTTGCTCGCTGGGCATGTATGCGCCGAACCTGAGCGCCGGGCTCACGAAGACCCAGTCGAGTGTCGCGGGCGCGGCCGGGAGGTCCTCGATGATGAGCGCTGCCCCGGCGCGGATCTCGTCGTGGAGTTCCGCCGGGACGTGGCTGAGGTCGGCGACGAAGCGTTCCGCCCCGGGCGCGGGGCGCAGCGACGAGTAGCCGCCGACGACGAACAGGGGAACGCCGGCGGCATCGGCCAGACGTGCGACGCTGCGGTAGACGTCGCGGAAGACGCCGGCCAGGGGGCCGCGTGGGGCGAGTGCGGCCACGACGACGTCCGCACCTTCGATGGACGCCGAGAGGGTCGCTTCGTCTCTGGCGTCGCCCTGGCGGTAGGTCACGTTCGGGACCGGCGCCGAGGGACCCGAGCGGCTCAGTGCGGTGACCTGGTGACCGCGAGCCGCGGCCTCCGCGACGATGGCCGAACCGGCGTAACCGGTGCCGCCGATGACGGTGATGCGAGACACGAGGTGCCTTTCCAGGAGATGGTTGGCGTCGGACGACGCGCTGCGATTACCGTACGAGTGCAACTCTCCAACGGGAAGTAGGCACTTTGTGGTAACCACCCCCGGGGTCGAGCCGGTGCTGCGGGGCAGCCCCTACCGCGCGGACTGCCCGACTCGTCACATCCTGGACCGCATCGGCGACCGGTGGACGGTGCTCATCGTAGGCGCGCTCTGGGACGGCAGCGCCCGGTTCTCCGAGTTGCGCCGACGCGTCGAGGGCGTCTCGCAGAAGATGCTCACCCAGACCCTTCGCGGGCTCGAACGCGACGGTCTCGTGCGCCGCACCGTCTACCCGGAGGTGCCGGTCCGCGTCGAGTACGCGCTCACCGAGGCCGGACGTACCCTGCGCGGGCCGCTGCGCGCGCTGGAGGAATGGTCGATCACGCACCTCGGTGACGTGTCGGCGGCGCAGGAGGCCTACGACCGGGCGAATCTGCAAGCGGCGGGCTCCACGGATCGCGACCGCTGACGCCTGGTCGAGAAACTAGAGTCGCCGGCATGCGGATCCGGATCGACGGCAGCGACCTCCCCGGGCGGCGCCCCGGTGCGCAGGCCGACGCGCTGCGGCTCGGCAACGTGCACGTCGGGGTCCAACGCAAGGCCGAGGTTGTCGATCAGGTGCCGGCCGACGCCGAGCGGGCCGCCTGGGCGTTCGAGGTGTCCAGCCGGGAGGTCGACGGGTTGCTGGACGTCGGCGGCCAGTGGGTGCACGGCCGACCCGGGGCACGCTTCCTGTATCTGAGTTGGGGCGCGGTGACCGAGGACGGCTTCGCGATGTTCCGCCGAGCGAAGCTGATGTTCACCGACATCCCGACCGAGGTGCTGCGCGCCGCACACGAGGGCGGCGGGGTCCTGGTCGGCCGGGTCGGCCTGACCGATGCGACGGGCGGCCCGATCTGCGCCCGGGTCCACCCGCCCGCGATCGAGTGGACGCTGGAGTGATCCCTACCGTCAGGTGGCGAAGTCGACGCCGCCGAGGGAGACGGACCGGTATGCGGCGAGGCGCTCGGCCTGTGCGGTGACGGCCGTACGCGCGGCGTCCGACAGCGGGTGCCAGGGCTGGACCGCGACCGTGAAGGTGCGACCGGACTTGCGGGGACGCCAGGTGCCGACCAGGTCGCCGTCGACCAGCACACCACCGGGGCGCCCCAGCACCGGCCACAACTCCTTCGCGTGGGCGGTGTCCGGCACCAGCGTCGCCCGGTCTTTGGCCTGGAGGAAAAGGTCGAACGGGCCGAGAAGGCGGGTGACCCGGGTGTCGGCGGATGCCAGCGCCTCCTCGTCGGCGGCCAGCAGCGAGCGCACCTCGCCGGCGACCGTCACCTCGATCACGTCGTCGGGCCAGCGCGCCTTCACGTCCTTCAGCGGTGCGTCGAGATAGTCGGCCACCTGTTTCGGAGTGGCCGGGCCGAGCAGGCGAAGGTAGGCGCGGACGAGGTCGAAGCGATCGCCCGGGGCGACCGCCTTCCGGAGCCCGGCGATGCGCCGCAGGACCGGTGGTGAGGTGTCGAGTTGCAGCTCCAGCCCGGCCCGCGCGGCGGCGAGCCGGAACGGCATCTCGTAGACGTGCGTGGCGTCGCAGGGCCGGCAGAACCGCAGGTACGGCTCGGGCAGCACCGAGGCCAGGCGACCGGAGACCGCTCCCTTGACCGTCGGCGTGGTGACGATGGCCCGCATCCGGGCGGCCACCTCGTCGAGGGCCGCGAGGTTGGCGATCCCGGCCGCCTTCAACGGCGTGGACGCGTCGTAGATGCGCTTGCCCGCGTCGGCGTCGGAGAAGGGCTCCACCGCGGCCAGCACGTGCCCGATGTCGGCCCGCCGGTAGAGGTGCGGGGCACCGCGCACCGTCCACAACAGCACCACCTCCGCGCCGGACAGCGCGGTCACGTCGACGCCGCGCACCGCGAGCGCCCACCGGGCGCCGTCCGGACCGGTGTTCTGCACCCCGATGTCCAGGACGGCGGCATCGGTGAGCGCGCCCGCTGTTCGGTCGAGCTGCTGGGCCCGGACCCGGAAGCTCAGCACCTGCTGTCGATCGACCATGCCTGTACCCTAGATGCGGCGGTTTGGTCCAGGCGCGCAGCGCCCATCCGGCGGGGCCGTCAGGCCACCAGCGATGCGCGGCCGTTGTCCAGGTCGTAGCGGGCGCCCACGACGCGCAGCGCACCCTGGTGCACCTTCTCGGCGATGATCGTGCTGCGGGCGGAGAGCGCCGCCACCTGCGCGGCGATGTTGGCGCGGACCCCGTTCTCCACCGGGTCGCCGGGCTGGTCCAGCACCGGCTCGACGATCGGACGCAGAGCGTCCACGATGACGCCGATGTGTCCGGGTGCCGTACCGCCGCTGTGGATGGCGTCGATGGTGGCGGTGATCGCGCCGCAGCGCTCGTGGCCGAGGACGACGATCAGCAGACTGCCGAACTCCTCCACGGCGAACTCGACGCTGCCCAGCAGCAGGTCGTCCACGATGTTGCCGGCCACCCGGTTGTCGAACAGGTCGCCGAGCCCCTGGTCGAAGAGCACCTCCGGCGCCACCCGGGAGTCCGCGCAGCCGACGGTGATGGCGAACGGGTGCTGGCCGGCGGCGAGTCGGTGCAGGTCGGTGAGGCCCTGGTGCGGGTGCCGGCCGTGGCCGGAGGTGAACCGCCGGTTGCCGGCCTGCAGCCGGCGCAGCGCCTCGGCCGGCGTACCGACCGGGTTGTCGAGCGGTGCGGCCGCCGCAGCGGACGGGCTTGCTGCCGCACCGACTGCGACGGCGGCGGCGCCACCGGCAGTCAGCAGCGAACGACGGGACAGGTGTGCACGTGCCAAGGCGATCTCCCGGGGGGCTAGGTGTTGCCTCCTTCCTACCAGTTGATGCCCACCGATGGATCTACCGTGGTCGACGAAAGTTGCCCGGGGCACTCGCCGTAGGACGCCTTGACCTTGACACGGTGACACGGTCTTCAGTGCTATCGAGGAGGTGGTCTCGATGACCGGACCGCAGAGGGAGACGAACGCCGGGCGGGCGCTCCGGGCGCTGGAGCACGGCGACCCGTCGGTGCGGCTGCGTGCGGCGCTGGCGGTCGGCACAGCCCCGGACCCGCGGTTCGTCGACACCCTCGTCGCGCGATGCGCGATCGAGCCCGAGTTCCCCGTACGCGAGATGCTCACCTGGGCACTGATCCGCCACCCACCCGCGCTGACCGTCCCGCGGCTCACCGACCAACTCCGCTCGCAGCCTGCGCAGGCCCGGAGCCAGGCGTTGCACACGTTGTCCAAGATCGGTGATCGGCGGGCCTGGCCGGCGGTGACACGGGCGCTGCTGACCGACCCGGACGACGAGGTGGCGCGGAGCGCCTGGCGGGCGGCGGTCGTCCTCGTGCCCCCGGGCGACGAGCCCGAGTTGGCCGACGTGTTGGCGACGCAGTTCGGGCGCGGCACGCGGGATACGCGGGATACGCGGTTGAGCCTCAGCCGGGCGTTGGTCGCGCTCGGTGCGGTGGTGACGCCAGTCCTGCGCGTCGCTATGACAGATCCTGACCCGCAGGTACGCGCGCACGCGATCGCGACGCAACGGCTGGCGCGGGACCCGGATGCCCATGTCGAGTTCTCGATCGAGGAGGCGAAGCGTGTGGTGGCCCTCGGCGTGACCGGCGAGAGGGGATGATGCGCAGGTGCTGATCGGTGACGTGGCGCGCCGGTCCGGGGTGAGCGCCCGCATGCTCCGGCACTACGACTCGCTCGGCCTGGTCCGACCGACCGGCCGCAGCGGCGCGGGCTACCGGGAGTACTCCGACGCGGACCTCCGGCTGATCTTTCAGGTCGAGAGCCTCCGGTCCCTGGGCCTGTCGCTGCGTGACGTCCGGCGGGCGCTCGACGATCCCGGCTTCACCCCCACCCACCTCGTCGACGACCTGATCCAGCGGACACGACAGCGCATCGCGGACGAGCTGGACCTGCTCACCCGACTGCGTCGGATCGGTGCCGCCGAACCCGCCGACTGGGAGGACGTCCTCCAGGTCGTCGCGCTCCTACAGGCACTGGGCTCACCGAGCGCGGGCCGGCGTCAGCGCGCGGCCCTGTCCTCGGCCGACGGAGTGCCGGTGCCCGTGGAGGCACTCGTCGAGGCGGCGCTGAACGAGACCGACCCGAACGTCGCCGGAGCCCTGCGATGGGCGCTGGAGCAGTCGGGGGACGGCGGCCTGGCGCTGCTCGCGGACGGCCTGCGGGCACCACAGGCCGAGGTGCGCGAACGGGCCGTCCAGACCATCGCCGAGATCCCGCACGACGCGGCGACCGACGTGCTGCGGGACGCCCTCACGAACTGCGACGTCGTGGTCCGCAGGTACGCGGCGCTGGCGCTCGGGGCACGGCGGGTGGTGGACGCGGTCCCGACGCTTGTCGACATGGTCGTCGAGGAGACGAAGGACGCCGAGGCGGCCGACGTGTTGGCCGTGCTGGCGAGCGAACCCGCGGTGGCGGAGCGGATCGCGACCAGGCTCGTCGACTGCCTCGCCCGGGGGACCCTGGCACCGTCCGCGCGTCGGCGGCTGACCGAGGCGCTGGCGGACATCCCCGGCGGCACCGCGGAGCGCGCCCTGGTGGACCTGTCCCGGGACGACGACCGCGCCGTCGCGCTGACAGCGACCTCCATCCGCACGCTCCGGACGGGGGGCGGCAAGCGCCGCACCGGGATCGGAGGATTTCGCGACGATCCCGGGCCGGGCACGACGCCGGACGACCCCCTCGCCTGAGCGAGGGGGTCGTCCGGTGGCAACGGTGTGGGCGCCCCGGTCAGCCGCCGGCGAACGTGACCTCGGTGCCGCACTTGGCGTTCTGGTTGAGGCAGGACTTCACCAGGGCGCCGAGGCGTGCCGGCTCCCAGGCGTTCATGAAGTCGCCGTGCATGGACGACGGCTTGCCGGAGGAGAGCGTGAGACCGTCACCGCCCAGCGACTGGTAGTTGACCATGAAGGACAGGTCCGGCACGGCCACCGGGTACTTGCCGGTGCAGACGCCGTTCACCGGGTCGCCCATGTGCGACTTGTGGTCGGGTGAGTCGATGTTCTTGCCGTCCCAGCAGTCCTTGAACACCAGCTGGAAGATCAGGTTGCCGCCGGGGGCGCAGACCGGCCAGTTGCCGTCGCCGCTGCGGCCGATCTCGGCGCTGCCGGCGCACCAGAACTGATTGCTACCGGCGTTCTTCGGGGTGTCCACCTGCCGCTTGGCGTCGCCCTCGACGACTCGCAGGCCCGGCGGGAAGGGCTTCACGGTCGACGGGTCCTTGACCCGCGAGCCGTAGTAGACGCGCATGCTCTTGATCGGGACCGGCTGACCGTCCTTGCGCAACTCCGGGGTCCAGTAGGCGCTGTTGTCACCCGGGGCGTTGCAGTTGGTCGTCGCGGAGAGCAGCTTGTCGGTCGTGCTGAACGCGTCGATCTTCGGACCGAAGAACGTGTGCATGTGCGAGGCGCCCGGCAGGGCCGGCACGACGATCGGGTCGTCCGGCGCCGAGTTGGCGACCTCGCAGTCGGTGTGGAACTCGGGGACCCGGGTGGTTCCCGGCGTCACCGCCTTCGGGGTGAGGGCGTCGAAGGCGGCCAGTTCCCTGCTCCACCGGGCCTGGTCGACCGGGACCCAGCCGCCGGCCGGTGCGCTCGGCGGGACGGACGTGGAGGCGGAGGCCGACGGGGTGGGACTCGGCGCGGACGAGGCGGGGGGCGTCGCCGAGGCGCTCGCCGGTGCGCTCGGCGACGAGCCCGCCGCGGGGCCGAACGTGAACCAGTTCAGGTTCACGAAGTCCGACGTCGAGGTGCTCTTCATGACCGCGAAGACGGTCTGCGGGCCGGTCGGCGCGCTGGACGCCTTCGCTGTGACTGTCGTCCACTTCTGCCAGCCGCCGGTCTGCGCGATCGGGAAGGTGGCCAGCGCCTGCCCGTCCGGCGCGCCGAGGCGCAGCTCGACCGTGCCGCCGGTGGCGTTGTGCGAGGAGACCCGGGCCGTGAGGTTGGCGCCGGTGATCGACACGCCGTCGTAGCGCAGCCAGTCGCCGCTGGCCAGCCAGCCGACGTTCCGGCCGCCGTCGGCGTCGCCGGTGCCCTCGGTCTGCGCCCCGGACTGTGCCGCGAAGGCCTCGGCCTGGACCCGGCCGGGCACGGCGACCTCTTCGGCCTGGGCGCCGGCGATGTAGATGCCGCTGGCACCCAGTGTGGCCACGACGGCGGCGGCGAGCGAGATACGGGTGCGGCGGCGACGCTTTCGCGCCCGGTCCGCCGGTGCGACATGCGCGGGGGGATTCCGCATTACCAGTGTTGTCCTTTGCGTCGGCGACAAAGCTCTTGACGAAAGGAAGTATGAGCGCGGCGGGAGTCAGCAACAACTCGCGGACGAAGAATTAAGAACGGTGCTTGGTAAGTCTCCTGGTCGCCGTCATCTCCGTTTGGGATAACAGTTTTTCGGGCGTGCAGTCTTAAGTCTTGATTAAGTGTTTGAGTGCCGGGGTCGCGTCTCCCCGGCGCCTCGATGATTACATATTTCTGAGATGATTTCTTACGGCGATTCGTTGGGTCGGCCGCCCGGCGTCGCGGTGGGGAGCCGTCGTGGACGATTCAGCCGGGACGGCAGCCGTCGAGCAGCTCGACCGAGATGCTTGGCGACAGCGAGCGGAGGAAGTCGGGCGCGTCGAAGATCTCACCGGCGGAGGCGACACCGCTCGTCCTCGTCTGACCGGCGAGGATGCGGCGGACCGCCTCGACGGCCAGGGGCGCGCTGACGGCGTAGATGTCCCGTCCGGTGGCGACGACGCGCCGTCGCGTGTCGCCGCGCCGCACCACGACGTCGACGGTGAACGTCTGCGCCGAGCGCCCCGATTCGTCGGCAGCGACCGGTGCCTGCGCGGCGGCCAGGTCGGTGGCGGCGTCGGCGGCCATGTAGGTGCGGACCTCGGGGATGGCCAGGTGGCTCGGGACGGTCACGACATCGGCCATGGTGAACTCACCGAGCACCCGGCGCCGGCCCAGCGGCGGGGGAAAATCCCAGTCCAGGCTCGGCAGGTCGTGCTCGCCGACGTGGTACTCCAACTGTCCCCCGGTGTAGCGGACCCGGCGGCCGTCACGGCGCTCGCGGGAGACGACCCCGGCGGCCACCGTCCCGGCCGTCGGGTGCCAGTTGCTCAGTCCGTACGCGACGTGCGCCTCGTCGGCCGACGTCCAGTCGCCCATCGCCGTGGTGACCAGCAGGTCGCCGAGCCCGCCGAAGAACGCCATCGCCGGGACCACCGCGACGCCGGCCGCACGGGCAGGCTCGCTGAAGTGCGCGAACGTGTCGACGTTGGCCTCGATCTCGGCCGCCACGTCCACGTACGGGATCCCGGCGCGCAGCGCGGCCTCGATCACCGGGGCGGCCGTCGAGGCGAACGGGCCGGCGCAGTTGACGACCGCTTCCACGCCGATCAGTGCCTGGTCGAGCGAGACCGGATCGTCCACCGACGCCACCCGGTAGGCGAGCCCCGACGCCGCCAGTCTGCTCTCGTCGCGGCCCAGCAGTAGCGGCACGAACCCGCGCTCGCGCAACTCCGTCACCACGAACCGTCCGGTGTGCCCGTACGCTCCGAACACCGCTACACGCTGATTCATTGCTGCCCCCTGAGAAGATCGACTGGGTACAGCCTCCAGCAGCGGCGGATGATCGGCCAGTGTCGGGAACGCCATGACCCGTACAGTTTCGGACATGACCTCTCTCGCGATCGCCGCCACCGACGGGATGCTGCACTTCGAGCTGGGGATGGCCTGCGAGGTCTTCGCCCGCGACCCGACCGGCCAGGCGGACCCGTGGTACGACGTGGTGGTCTGCGGCGCCGGGCCGGTCCGCGTCGGCCGGTTCCAGCTGGAGCCCGACGACGGGCTGGAGCGGCTGGCTCGTGCCGACACCGTGATCATCCCGGCGGTGCAGGACGTCGACGCGGACGTACCGCCCGAGCTGCTCGACGCCGTGCGCGCCGCCCACGTGGCGGGCGCCCGAATGGTCTCGCTGTGCACCGGCGCGTTCGTGCTGGCCGCCGCCGGGGTGCTCGACGGGCTGCGCGCCACCACGCACTGGGCGCACACCGAGGCGCTGGCCGCCCGCCATCCCCGGGTACGGGTCGACCCGGACGTGCTCTACGTCGACAACGGCACCGTGCTCGCCTCCGCCGGCAAGGCCGCCGCCATCGACCTGTGTCTGCACCTGATCCGCCGCGACCACGGCTCCACGGTTGCCAACGCCGTTGCCCGCCGCCTGGTGGTGCCGCCACACCGGGCCGGCGGACAGGCCCAGTACGTCGCCACACCGGTGCCCGCCCGCGACGACCACCCGCTCGCCGCCCTGTTGCCCTGGGTGCTGCGACGACTGGACCGACCGCTGACCGTCGAGGACCTGGCCCGGCAGGCGAACGTGAGTTCGCGCACCCTGGCTCGGCACTTCCGGTCGGCCACCGGCACCACCCCGCTGCTCTGGCTGTCGACGCAGCGGATCCGCCGGGCGCAGGAGCTGTTGGAGAACAGCGACGACAGCATCGACGTCATCGCCGCGGCGGCCGGCCTGGGCACCGCCACCACGCTGCGTCGGCACTTCCACCGCACCGTCGGCGTGCCGCCGGACGCGTACCGCCGCACCTTCCGGGCCACCGACTGAGCCCTGACCGGGAACGCGCAGGGCGTCACTCGTCGGAGTCGGGCAGACTGCCCGACTCCTGCCCTGCGCCGTCAGCCGAACGTGCCGCTAACGTTGGTCGGGGCGGTGCCGGGCGAAGGCGTCGGCCTTGCCCCAGCGGCCGGGGATGTCCAGCAGCGCGACCCGCCCGAAGGCCGACGGCAGCGCGGGGTCCACGGCCAGGTGGTCCTCGTGCGGGTTGAGGCCGAGCATGGTGCGCAGGAGCAGCACGGAGGCTCCGCTGGACCACGCCTGCGGGCTGCCGGCGGTGGGGTACCGGACCGGGTAGCGGGTGGTGTCGCGGTCGAACCCGCCGAAGGCCTCGGGCAACCGACCCTCGAAGAAGGTGGCGGCGGACAGGATGCTCTCCGCGATCCGGCCCGCCTCGCTGGTGAACCCGTACCGGCGCAGACCCCACGCGATGAACGAGTTGTCGAACGGCCAGACCGTGCCGTTGTGGTAGCCGAGGGGGTTGTAGCGGCGCTGCCCCTCGGCCAGGGTTCGCACCCCCCAACCGGAGAAGAGCGCCTCACCCATCAGGTGTTCGACGACCTGCGGGGCACGCTCCGGCGGCACGATGCCACTCCACAGCAGATGCCCGATGTTCGACGACAGGCTGTCGACGGGCGTGCCGTCGTGGTCCAGCGCGAGGGCGTAGTAGCCGCGGTCGGCCAGCCAGAAGTCCCGGTTGAACCGGTCGTACAGCGACGCCGCGTCGCGCTCCAGCCGCTCGGCGTAGGCAGGGTCACCCCAGACGGTACGGGCCAGTCGAGCCCCGCGGATCTTCGCGTCGTAGGCGTACCCCTGGGTTTCGCAGGTGGCCCTCGGGAAGCCCGGCAGCCGTCCGTCGGCGTAGGAGATGCTGTCCCAGGAGTCCTTCCAGCACTGGTTCTCCAGGCCGGTGGCGCGGTTTCGTCGTTCGTACCAGATGTAACCGGTGGACGTCAGGTCCGCGTAGTCGTCGATCCACGCCAGGGCCGCGCGAGCCTCCTGCTCCAACTCCCGCACCAGCGCGGCGTCGCCACTCCACCGTTCGTACTCGTCGAGCAGCACCACGAACAGCGGTGAGGCGTCCACGGTGCCGTAGTAGGGGGAGTGCGGCTGTTCCTCGAACGCGGCCGACTCCCCGTAGCGCAGCTCGTGCAGGATCCGGCCGGGATCCTCCTCCAGCACGTCGTCGGTGCGGACGCCCTGCAACGAGGCGAGGATCCGAAGCGTCGGCGGGGTCAGCGACGGGGTGACGGGCAGGGTCTGCAGGCAGGTCAGCAGGCTGTCGCGGCCGAACAGGGTCATGAACCAGGGCAGCCCGGCGGCGGGCACGGCCGCGCCGCTGAGCGAGAGCGGCGCGAAGCGCAGCGCCGCCAGGTCCACCAGGCTGCGGTGGTACACCTGTTGCAGCGCGGCGCTCTCGGTGTCCAGGGTGGGGGCCGCCGCGACCCAGGCCCGCAGGCTGGTGGGCAGGGTGGAGTCGTCGGGCCGCTGAGCCCGCAGCGCGGAGCGCAGGTCGACGCCGTCCGGACGCAGCGCCAGCATGGCCACCTGCAACCGCGTCGACCACTGCTCGCCGGGGCGCAGTCGGACCGTGAAGCGGATGCCCTCCGGGTCGAACTCGGCGGGTTCGCTCGCCGACACGACGACCTCACGTCGGTACGTGCCGCGCCGGTAGCCCAGGCGCAACTCGTCCGGACCCACGTGGGTGTAGTGCGTGCCGGTCTTCGCGCCGACGTCGAACTTGATCTCGAAGATGTCGGCGAAGTCGGCGGCCACCTCCAGCCGGATGTCGAGATCCCTGTCCTGGTCGCCGTAGTTGAAGATCGTCAGCGATTCGGTCAGGTCCGGGCCGATGCGCCTGCGCCGGATGGCCGACACGTCGGCCTGCACGTAGTCGACCGCCTCGCCCGGCACCACGAAGAACGTGACCTCGTAGTACTGGCTGTCGTCCACCGACAGCGCGGTCATGCACTCGCCGTTGACGAAGAGCATCCAGCGGGACAGGAAGCGGGTGTCGGCGGCGAACAGCCCGACCGGCGTGGCCGGGGACGACTCCACGTCACCACTGGCGTCGGACACCATGAACGTGTTGCCGTCGATACACGACACGGTGTCCGCGATGTCCCTCACCGGTCACGTCCCACTGTCGCGGCCTTGTTCTGCGAGGGCCCCGGTGTCCGCGGAAACAGCCGCCCGAGCCGCAGCGCGAGGCCGAGGTCACCGTCGACCATGATCTCGCCGCGGGTGATCGCCGCCAGACCGTTCACTTCACCGCGCGCCATCGCCTCCGCGACCGGCGCGGACACCGTGATCACGGTGGTGGCGGGGTCGGCGCTGCGCGTCACCCGCATCTGGCCGTGATCGATCTCCAGCAGCCACTGCTCCAGGTGGTCGCCGTCGCGAATGTCGAACCGCACGCTCCCGCACACCTTGTTGAACCGCGGATCCTGGCCGGCGCCCGTCAACCGTTCGAAGAACGTACTGGTCGCCGTCATCCCACCTCCCGGGCGCTGGTAGAAGCGGATGCCGGCTACCCGGTGCGGCTCGCCGTTAACTCCCGGCGGCCTGCCTCGTTCGGGTCATCCGAGGTCGAAGTCCACCACCGTCGGCGTCCGCCGGACCCGCACCGGGGTCGCGGCACCGAAGCTGGCCGCGTCGCGGTGCCACACCTGCGGGGCGTACGTGCAGTCGCAGCGCAGCTTCACCCGCTGCCCGGGGAGCAGGCGCAGGGCGTAACCGCTGCCCACGTCCGCGACGCCGGCCAGATCCCCGCTGGTCGCGTCGAACGCGATCACCTGGGCGTAGGTGGCCAGCTCGTCGACGCGTACCGCGCCGCTGACAAGCGTGCCGGCGGGCAGCGCCTGGTCCAGGGTCACCGTCTGGTGGGCGCGCACCCGCACCGACCGCGCCTGCTCCCGCCTGCCGACCCCACCGGACCACACGGTCGCCAACCCGTTCGCGGCGAACTGCACCGGCCAGTGGTACGGCCCGAGGCCGGTGATCGTGTAGCGGCCGTCCTCGTCGGTGGTGGGGCCGTGATCGCCGTACTTCGGATGCGGCACGTACGGCACCACCATCGCCAGCGCCCGATAGACCGGGGCACCCGTCGCCGCGTCGGTCACCACGCCGGCGATGCTGCCCGGCGGATCGAGCCGGATGGCCGGCACGTCGGTCACCGCGCCAGCCCGGACCCGGACCACCCGGGCGCGCTCGCGCTCACCCGTGCCGCCGTGCCGACCCACCCACTGCCAGCCGTGCGCGGTTGTGTCGTAGGGGCGCACGAGCAGCCGGTAGTCTCCGGGCGTCACGTTGTCGGCGACCAGGGTGCCCTGCTCGTCGGCGCAGCCCCCGTACCGGCCCAGCTGGTCCTCGCCGAGGATGACCGACGCCAACGCCGCGGCGTCCACCGGCACGAACGCGGCGCAGGCCCGCGGCACCGGAGCGCCCGTGGCGGCGTCGCGGACCACGGTGCGGACGACGCCGGGCGCGGTCGACGGAGACCCGGGGGTACGCGCGGCGGCCGGTTCGGCGACCCCGACGACGAGCAGTGCGACGGCGACGGCGGCGGTCAGGTGGCGCAGGAGCGAGCGGCGCATGGGGGGTCGTCCTCTCGGCGGCGCGACGGATTGGACTGACGGTATCGGCCCGTCGATGATCCAAATCGGTCAATGTCACCATGCCGACTGTTGTGGAACGCGCGCCCGCCCGGAACGGACCTTCTGCCGCGAAGCGGGCACGCGAGCCGCGTTCAGGACATAGCGTCAGGGCGGCGGCTGCGCCGCTGCGCCGGTCCGCCGCCGGTTACGCCGACCGGAGGGGACCGGAAATGGACCACGTCGACAGTGTGCTCCTGCCGGAGCTGGACGGACCCGTGCCTGCGACGCTGCCGAGCGCGCTCGGCCTGCTGAGCCTGGCCCTGGGCGTCGGCGCCCTGGCCGCTCCCGGCCCCCTCGCGCGCCTGGCCGGGGTGGACGACGCCCCGGCCGCGCGCGCGGTGCTCCCGGCCATCGGGGTGCGGGAGTTGGGCAGCGCCGCCGGCCTGCTCGGCGGTCGTCGCCCGGCGGGCTGGGCCTGGAGCCGGGTGGCCGGCGACGCCATGGACCTGACCCTGCTCGGCCGCGCCCTCGCCGACCGCAGCGGTGAACGACGCCGCCGGGTCGCCCTGACCACCCTCGCGGTCGCCGGCATCGCGGCCGTCGACGTGCTCTCCGCGGTGCGGATCAGCCGGGCTGGACGGGCACGGGCGCGGATGATCCGGATGGAGATCGCCGTGACCGTCAACCGTTCCCCCGCCGAGGCGTACCGGTTCTGGCGCGACCTGGAGAACCTACCCCGGTTCATGACGCACCTGGAGTCGGTGCGCGCCGACGACCTGCGCCGCTCGCACTGGGTGGCCCGCGGCCCGGCCGGTCACCGCGTCGAATGGGACGCCGAGATCATCCACGACCAGCCGAACACGGCGATCACCTGGCGTTCGATGGCGGGGACCGGGGTGCCCAATGCCGGGCGGGTCCGCTTCGTGCCCGCACCCGGTGACCGGGGCACCGAGGTTCGGGTGGAGTTGCGCTACGCGCCGCCGGCCGGCGCGCTCGGCCGGGCGGTGGCGAAACTCTTCGGCGAGGAACCCGAGCAGCAGGTCCGCGACGACCTGCGCCGGTTCAAGCAGGTGCTGGAGACCGGCGAGGTGGTCCGCTCGGAGGGCAGCCCCAACGGCATCTCCGTACGCCAACAGGCCATCCAACGACCCGCCCAGCCCCTGCCGCCGTCGCGCCGATGACCGCCCGCTTTCGAAAGGGACGAGGATGAAGGCCAACGCCTGGATGGGCACCGACCGGGTCAAGGTCATCGACGTACCGGACCCGAAGATCATGAACGCCCGGGACGCGATCGTCCGGATCAGCACCACCGCGATCTGCGGATCCGACCTGCACCTCTACCACGGCTACATCCCCGCCATGCGCAAGGGCGACATTCTCGGCCACGAGTTCATGGGTGAGGTGGTCGAGGTCGGCCCGCAGGTGCGCAACCTCAAACCCGGCGACCGGGTGGTGGTGCCCTTCCCGATCGCCTGCGGGCACTGCTCGTCGTGTCAACGCGGCCTCTACTCGGTCTGCGAGAACTCCAACCCGAACGCCGGCATCGCCGAGAAGATCATGGGCCACTCGCCGGCCGGCATCTTCGGCTACTCCCACCTGCTCGGCGGGTACGCCGGCGGTCAGGCCGAGTACGCCCGGGTGCCGTTCGCCGACGTCGGCCCGCTCAAGGTGCCCGACGACGTCCGCGACGACCAGGCGGTCATGCTCGCCGACGTGTTCCCCACCGGCTACATGGGCGCCGAGATGTGCGACATCAAACCCGGGCAGGTGATCGCCGTCTGGGGCGCCGGGCCGGTCGGCCTGTTCGCCGCGGCCAGCGCCCGGCTGCTCGGCGCGGAACGGGTGATCGTCATCGACCGGTACCCGTACCGGTTGCGGCTCGCCGAGGAGCACATCGGCGCCGAGACGATCAACTACGAAGAGCTGGACGTGCTGGACACCCTCAACGAGCTGACCGCCGGCCGAGGACCCGACGCGTGCATCGACGCGGTCGGCCTGGAGGGCCACCACGGCAACGCCGCCATGTACGCGTACGACCGGGTGAAGCAGGCCGCCCGGGTCGAGACGGAGCGGCCGTTCGCGCTGCGCCAGGCGATCCTCGCCTGCCGCTCGGGAGGGGTGGTCTCGGTCGTCGGCGCGTACGGCGGCTTCGTCGACAAGTTCCCCATGGGTGCGTTCATGAACCGGTCGCTCGTCATGCGGACCGGTCAGTGCCACGTCCAGCGCTACACCCGGCCGCTGCTGGAACGGATCCGGCGTGGCGAGATCGATCCGAGCTTCATCGTCAGCCACCGGCTGCCGCTGCGCGACGCCCCGAAGGGCTACAAGATCTTCCAGAAGAAGCAGGACGACTGTACGAAGGTGCTGCTCACGGCCTGACCCGACACTCCCTCCGGCCGGGAGCGACCGCGACCGGCTAGCGTATTGCCATGGATCACGGTGGCATCTCGGTGCCGGTGACGGCCGATCTCACCGTTCGGCTGCGACCGGTTGCCGAGCCCGACCTGGTGATGTTCCGCCGGTTCCGCACGGAGCCGGGCCTGATCGGGCTGGACTGGGCCGGCTTCCAGGACGCCGGGGCGCCGGCCCGGCGGTTCGCGCTCGACGGCTACCTCGGTGAGGACGACGGGCGGCTCGTCGTCGAGGTGGAGCAGGAGCAGGCGGCCGCCGGGCTCGTCAGCTACACCTCCGGGCGTTACGCCGGGCGGGCGTCGTACTGGGAGATCGGGGTCGTCCTGCTGCCACCCTGGCGCGGGCGGGGCATCGGTTGGCGGGCGCAGGCGCTGCTCTGCGACTACCTGTTCCACCACACGCCGGCGCAACGCATCCAGGCCGGCACCCACCCGGAGAACATCGCCGAGCAGCGGGCGCTGGAGAAGGCCGGCTTCCAGTTGGAGGGCGTCGTGCGGGCCAGCGAGTTTCGGGCCGGCCGGTGGCGCGACGCCCACCTCTACAGTCGGTTGCGCGACGACCCGTCACCCTGGGACGCGGGGACCACCGGCTAACGCGGCCGGACCCCGGACTCCACCGTCAGGGTCCCCGCCTCGGCGTCGATCGTGGCCCGCGCGCCGAGCGGCACGGTGAGCTGCCCGTTGCCGTGCCCCAGCCGGAGCCCACCCAGGACCGGCACGCCGAGGTCGTACAGGCGGTCCTTGAGGACCGCCGCCGCGTCCCACTCGCCGGGTTCGCCGACACTGTTGGTGATCTGGCCGATGACCACCCCGGCGACCCTGGACAGGACGCCCACCCGGCGAAGCTCGGTGAGCATCATGTCGATGCTGTAGGGGGCCTCGTCCACGTCCTCGAAGAACAGGAGCGCGTCGTTGAACTTCGGCGCGTCACTGGCGCCGAGCGAGGTGGAGAGCAGGGTGAGGCAGCCGCCGAGCAGCGGTCCCGAAGCCCGCCCGGGCACCAGCACGGGAGCGGCCGTCTCGGCCGGATCCCGGACGATCGTGACGGGGGCGGTGGTCATCACCGCCTGGCGCAGGGCCTCGGCCGACTCGGGGCCGGTGCGGCTGTCGCTCCAGTTGACCATCGGGCCGTAGAAGGTGACCAGGCCAAGGTCGCGCCAGAGCTTGCCGTGGATGCTGGTGATGTCGCTGAAACCGACGACCACCCGCGGATCCCGGCGCAGACCGGAAACGTCGAGTTCGTCGACGATCCGCTGGGTGCCGTAACCGCCACGGGCGGCGAAGACCGCACGGATCCCCGGGTCGTTGAGCGCGGCGTTGAGGTCGGCGAGCCGCTGCGCGTCGGTGCCGGCCAGATAGCCGTACTTGGCGAAGACGTGCTGGCCCAACTCGACCACCAGGCCCCAACTGCGCAGGATCTCGATGCCGCGAGCCATGTTCGTGGGGTCGGGAGTGCTGCCGGGCGACACGACCCGGACCCGATCGCCGGGCGCCAGCGCCGGTGCCCGCAGCACGCGCTTCGCACCACCCGGCGCGGCCTGCGCGGTCCCGGTCTGCACCCCGCCGGCGAGCACCGCGCCACCGGCCGCCGCCGCTCCCATCCGCAGCATGTGTCGACGGGACAGGGGGACCCGCGCGGGCCCCCGGGTCGAAGCTGGGTCGGTTCCAGAAGTGGCCACCGGCGTCCCCTCATCGTGATCAGACGATGTACGAGCCACCGCAGCCTACGACAATTCCCAGTGCCGCACGGGGTCCACAAGGGACAGCATCTCCAGTGGACGGGCGCTGCCCACGGCCCGACCTGGTTCCGCTGGCAACCCGAGTGACGTGACTGTCGGGTTTGTCCGACCCCGCCCGTCGTTGGCGGGGAAGTCCGGGTCCGCGGGTGACCCGTTTGTGGCCGGGGAGCCGGGGAACTCGCCCCGTTCGTCCGCAGGCAAGCCGGACGGCATGTCGAGGAAAACGAAGGAGCGGAGCATGGAGTACGAGCAGATGATCGCCACGGTACGACAGCGCGCCGGCCTCGGCGAGAACGAGGCCGTGCGGTCCGTAGAGGCCGTCCTGTCGGTGCTCGGTGAACGGCTCGCCGGGCAGGAGGCCGACCACCTGGCGGCACAGCTACCGGAGCGGTTGAACGGGTCCGTCACGCGCAATCCGCAGGGCCGCCGGTGGGATGTCGGCCAGTTCCTGAAGGCCGTCGGGGACCGCGAGCAGGTCGCGAACGCGGACCACGTGCGTCAGCACGCCCAGGCGGTGTTGCGGACCGTCGCCGAGGCGCTCGATGACGACCAGCGACACGACCTGCTCGCCCAGCTTCCCGGCGGCATCACCGATCTCTTCGGTGTGCCCACCCCGCGAGGCTGAGCCCGACGAGGCTGAGCCCCACGGACGCCTACGGGATCGGCCACTCGTGCACCGGTCGGTTGCTGTGCATCAGGTCGATGTAGTGGCGGACCACCTCCCGGAGCGCCTCCGGCCGGTCCAGGTGGTCGGCGGACTCCAACCGGTGCAGCGTCTCCACCTGCCAGGTCGCACCGTTGCGGCTGGTCAGGCAGCGCTGCTCGATGATGCCGAGCAGCCGGTCGCGCTCACCGGGGTCGAGCCCCCACCGGTCCAGGCCGTGGTGTGCCAACGGCAGCAACCGGCGCAGCACCAACTCGGTGACGGGCAGATAACCCAGGCCGGGCCAGAAGACCTGCGCGTCGATGCCGTGCCGGGCGCAGTTGGTGAAGTTCTCCTCAGCGGCGCTGAACGACATCTGTGACCACAGTGGCCGGTCGGATTCGGCCAGGGCACGGACCAGCCCGAAGTAGAAGGCGCCGTTGGCAATGGTGTCCAGCACGGTCGGACCGGCGGGCAACACCCGGTTCTCCACCCGGAGATGCGGTCGGCCGCGGGACACGTCGTACACCGGGCGGTTCCACCGGTAGATGGTGCCGTTGTGCAGGCGCAGCTCGGCGAGATTGGGCACCTCGCCGGCCGCGAGGGCCCGCACCGGGTCCTCCGGGTCGCAGACCGGCAGCAACGCCGGGAAGTAGCGAACGTTCTCCTCGAACAGGTCGAACACGCTGGTGATCCAGCGTTCGCCGAACCAGACCCGGGGGCGTACCCCCTGGGCCTTGATCTCTTCCGACCGGGTGTCGGTGGCCTGCTGGAACAGCGGAATGCGGGTCTCGCGCCACAGCTCCCGGCCGAAGAACAGCGGCGAGTTCGCACCGACGGCCACCTGGACGCCGGCGACCGCCTGGGCGGCGTTCCAGTAGTCGGCGAACTGGGGCGGGCTGACCTGCAGGTGGAACTGGGTGCTGGTGCAGGCCGCCTCCGGGGTGATCGTGTCGGCGGTGACCGCCAGGCGCTCCACGCCGCTGATGGCGATCGGCAGATCCTCACCGCGCGCGGCGAAGATCTGCTCGTTGAGCAGCTTGTAGCGGGGATTGGCGGAGAGCGTCTCGGCGGTCAGGTGCTCGGGGCGCAGCGTCGGCAGGATCCCGATCATGACCATGTGCGCGCCGATCGCCCGCGCCTTCACCTCGGCGGCGTTCAGGCTGGCCCGGACGTACTCCTCGAAGTCCGCGGTGCCGGTGCCGGTCAGCCGTCGCGGCGGCACGTTGATCTCGACGTTGAACTGGCCCAACTCGGTCTGGAAACTCGGGTCGGAGATCGCCGCCAGCACGTCGGCGTTGCGCATCGCCGGGTTCGACGCCTCGTCGACCAGGTTCAGCTCGATCTCCACGCCGGTCATCGGACGGTCCACGTCGAAGCGCGACTCACGCAGCATCTCGGCGAAGACGTCCAGGCAGCGGCGGACCTTGTCGCGGTAGCGGGCCCGATCTGCTCGACTGAAGGTTCGTACGCCGACGTCCTCGCCCATCGTCACCACCCTGTCACCGCTGGTTCCCCTAACCTCGCACGTCCTCGTCGGGCAGGGGAACACCTGAGGCTTCTTTCCTACCCAGTGACGGACCCGGTGACCCCTGTCCCGTTCACGAGGTCCGTCAGGTGGCGGCGCACCGACGCCGCTACCATTGCCGCCCGAGAGGTGGTGGCGTGGCGATGCGCGACAAGGTGACCCGACTGTTCGTTGCGGCGGCGATCGCGGAGGCCTGCTCCTGGCTGGCCCTGCTGGTCGGCATGCTGGTCAAGTACGGCCCGCCGGAGAACGAGCTGGGTGTCAAGATCTTCGGGCCGATCCACGGCGGCCTGTTCGTCGCGTACGTTGTGTTGACGCTGGCCGTGGCCCGGCTGCACCGGTGGAGCCTGCTGGCCACGGCGGTCGCCCTGGTCAGCGCCGTGCCGCCGTTCGCCACCCTGATCTTCGAGCGCTGGGCGCGCCGCCGGGGCATGCTCGGCGTGGCCCGCCGACCCGTCCGCGAGCCGGTGCGGATCGGCTGACCACTCAGTCGGTCAGAAAAGCACCCAGCACGCCCGCCAGGGCCTCCGGCGCCGCCTCGGCCAGGTGGTGACCCGAGTCGACCGACGTAGCCCGCACGTCGTCGGCCCACTCCCGCCAGATCGTCGCCGGGTCACCGTGCAACTCCACCATGTCGTCGCGCTCGGCCCAGACGAACAGCACCGGGCAGAAGATCTTCCGCCCGGCCGCCCGGTCGGCGTCGTCGGCGGCGCGGTCCGGCCCCAGACCCGCCCGGTAGTCCTCGCACATCGCGTGCACCGTCGCCGGGTCGTGGATGGCCCGGTGGTAGTCCGCGTAGGCCTCCTCGCCCATCTCGGCGGGGGAGCCGCCGTACCAGGCGTCCGGGTCGGCGTTGATCAGCCGTTCCGCCGGCTTGTCGGTCTGACCGAGGAAGAACCAGTGCCACCAGCGGGCGGCGAACCGGGCGTCGCAGGTGGCCAGCGCCGCGCCGATCGGCACCCCGTCGAGCACGCCGAGGCGACTGACCCGTTCCGGGTGGTCCAGGGCGGTACGCATCGCCACGTACGACCCTCGGTCGTGACCGACCACGGCGGCACGCTGGTGACCGAGCGCGTCGAGCAGCGCGATGACGTCGCGGGCCATCGCACGCTTGGCGTACGCGCTGTGGTCGGGCGTCTCCGCCGGCTTCGTCGAACCGCCGTACCCCCGCAGGTCCGGGCAGATCACCGTGTGCCGCTCGGCGAGTAGCGGTGCCACCCGGTGCCAGGTCGCATGGGTGCGGGGATGGCCGTGCAGCAGCACCACGGGCGAGCCGGCGCCGCCGTGGCGCACCCGCAGACGGACCGGGCCGACATCGATCTCGTCGAGGGTGAATCCGGGGAACATGGGGTGCCGATGCCCGGCCTCAGCGGACCCGAAACGCGGGCCGGCGGCTCAGGTCAGCGCGGAGCAGGCCGTGATGCCGGCGACCAGCAGCGCGCCCAGGAACGCCTGCAACAGCAGCGGCGGCCCGAGGTGCGACCAGAGCGTCGCGGTGCGCGGGGTGAGCAACTGCCCGGTGGTGAGGTTGACGATCCGCTCGATCCGCGGCGGCAACTCCGGGTCGCGTTGCGGGCGCAGGGTGAGTTGCACCTGGTCCGCCGGGTGCAGGGCGCTCTGCGGCAGGTGCCCGTGCAGCTCCACCTCGCAGAGCTGGCCGGCGGTGTTGCGCAGGCGCACCGGAACGACCAGATATTCCGGTCCCTGCTTGAGTTCCTTCCACCGTCGGCGGGTGCCGCCACCGCCGAAGGAGAACAGCGAGCGCAGCAGCAGGGCGGGCAGCCGGGCGATCGCCGCCGCGGCGAGCACCGCCACCAGCACCGGCTGACCGACGCGGACCTCGCGGGTGTAACCGTCGAGCAGGCGGACCAACCGCCCGGTGACGATCCTCTCCGTCGGGTGCACGATCCGTCGGCTTTCGAGTCCGCTGTCCATTGCCACCACCGAGAGTCCGCTTGTGTGCACAGATCGTATCGACGTCCTGGGTTGAACGACGTGAATGAAACCTGGTCACGGGCTCACGGCCGCGAGGTGACATCCCGGGCGAGGAGGGTAAGCGGGGGGCCGAGCTGGAAAGGGGTCGAGCATGCAGCTGTCCTTCCTGCGCCCGCTCTACGACCGTCCCGGGCCGTGGTGCTCGGTGTATCTGGACGCCTCCGCCGACACGGAGGACGCCAAACCGGCGCTGGACCTGCGCTGGCGTGCCCTGCAACGTCGCCTGAGCGAACAGGGCGCCGACGAGGCGAGCATCGCCGCGTTGGACCGGGTGATCCGTGGCCACGACCCGATGGTCGGGGACTACGGCCTCGCGGTCTTCGCCAGTCACGGGCGGGTGGTGCTCTCCGAGTACCTGTCCGCGCCACCACTTCGTGACCTGGCCAGTTTCGCGCCGCTGCCACACGTGATGCCGCTGCTCGCCCAACGCGGCGAACAGGTGGCCTGGGTACGGGTGATCGCCGACCGGCTGGGCGCCGACGCCATGGCGGTCAGCGCCGGCGGGGTGCCCCGGCGGGCGCACGTCGCTGGGCGCGACGCGTACCCGCTGCGGCGGGCGAAGCCCGGCGGCTGGTCCCAGTCGCGCTACCAGAGGGCTGCCATGGAGGCCTGGCACCAGAACGCCGGTGACGTCACCGCCGCCACGGTGGAGCTGGCGGACCGGGTCGGCGCGGACGTGGTGGTGGTCGCCGGGGACGTCCGGGCCACCGGAATGATCGCCGCCCAGATGCCGGAGCGCTGGCAGGACCTGGTGGTCCGTACCGACGCCGGGTCGCGGGCCGGTGGCGCCGACCAGACGATGCTCGACGACCTCACCGTGCAGACCATCGCGGAGGTCGCCGACCAGCGGATCAGCGCCGCGCTGGACCGGTTCGGGGTGCAGGAGGACGTGGGCGCCGGCCTCGACGCGGTCGTCTCGGCCCTGCAACGCAACCAGGTCGACACCATGATCATCGTTGATGACCCGTCGGCCGACGGCGAGCTGTGGATCGGCTCGGAACCCACCGAGATCGCCGTCGACGCGAGGCAGTTGGCCGCGATGTCGGTGGCCGAACCGCAGCGGGTACGCGCGGACGCCGCGCTGGTCCGCGCGCTGGTCGGCACCGACGCGGCCCTGACCGTGCTGGGTCCGGAGGAGGCTCCCGAGCTCACCGACGGCGTCGGCGCGGTGCTGCGCTACGTCGACCCCGGCACACCGGGGCGCGGCAATGGCTGAGCGCCGGGTGGCAGACCTCGTGGTGGAGCGGCTGCTGGCCTGGCGGGTGCCCCGCGCCTTCGGCTACCCGGGCGCGGCAATCGCCCCGCTGGTCGAGGCGTTGGACCGTGCCGGCGGCGAACCGGCGTTCGTCCCGGCCCGGCACGAGGAGACCGCCTCGTTCATGGCCACCGGGCACGCCAAGTTCACCGGCGGCATCGGGGTCTGCCTCGCCACCCAGGGACCCAGCGCCGTGCAACTGCTCAACGGCCTCTACGACGCCAAGCTGGACAGCAAGCCGGTGGTGGCGATCGTGGGGGAGGACATCTCCGGGCCGCTCGGCGGCGCGCACCAGGAGATCGGGTTGAGTCGGCTCTTCGGCGACGTGTGCAACCAGTTCGTCCGCTACGGGCGCAACCCCGAGGACGTGGCCGCGCTGCTGGACCAGGCGTTCCGGACGGCGGCGGCGACCCGCAGCCCGACCTGTGTCGTGCTGCCCCGGGAGTTGCAGGAAACCCTGGTGCCCGACGTGCAGACGTCCGCCGTCGGGGTGGTCTCGGCCACCCCCGGTGAGCCGCTGGCTCGGGTGCTGCCGCACGAGGCGGACCTCGACGCCGCCGCGCAACTGCTCGGTGGCGGCCAGCGCGTCGCGATCCTGGTGGGCCAGGGCGGGCGGGACGCGGCCGCGGAGATCATCGAGGTGGCCGACCGGCTCGGCGCCGGGGTGGCCAGTTCACTGCTGGGCAAGCCGGTGCTCGACGAGCGGCTGCCGTTCCACACCGGGGTGCTCGGCGAGGTCGGCACCCCGGCCGCCGCCGAGCTGATGGGTGGCTGCGACACCCTGCTGATGGTGGGTACCAACGACCCGTGGACCGACTACTTCCCGATGCCCGAGCAGGCCCGCACGGTGCAGATCGACATCGACGGCCGCCGGATCGGCACCCGCTACCCGGCCGACGTGCCGCTGGTCGGCGACGCCGCCGAGACGTTGCGGGCGTTGCTGACCCGACTGCGTGATCGACCCGAGCAGCAGTGGCGCGCCACCGTGGAGAATTCGGTGGACCGGTGGCGGGCGGTGGCCGCCGAGCGGGTGGCCTCGCCCGCCGACCCGGTGAACCCGCAGCTCGTACTCCAGGAGTTGTCGGCCCGTCTGCCGAGCACGGGAGCGGTCGCGGTCGACGTCGGCTCGGTCCTCTACTGGTACGCCCGGCACCTCACCCTGCCACCGGGGGTGAACGCGCAGCTCTGCGGCACCCTGGGCTCGATGGGCTGTGCGCTGCCGTACGCGGTGGCCGCCAAGCTCGCCGCCCCCGACCGGCCGGTGATCGCGCTGGTCGGCGACGGGGCGATGCAGCTCAACGGCCTCGCCGAGTTGATCACCGTGTCGCACCACTGGCAGAGCTGGCGTGACCCACGGTTGGTGGTGCTGGTGCTCAACAACCGGGACCAGAACGGCATGGGTGGCGGGCGGCAGCCGTCCTCCGACCCGGCCAACCGCCGCCCCGACGTGCCATACGCCGGTTGGGCCCGCCTGCTGGGGCTGCACGGTGTGCGGGTGGACCGCCCGGAGCTGGTCGGCGCGGCCTGGGACGAAGCCCTCGCCGCGGACCGTCCCTGCGTACTGGAGGCGGTTGTCGACCCGGCGGTGTCACTGGCGCCGCCGGAGCCGGCGTTCGCCGACCTGCGCGGCCTGTACGCCGACGGCGCTCCGGCCCGGAAGGTCCGGGAGCAGGTGGAGGTCACCGCGAACGCCGAAGACCTCGTTTAGCCGCCTTCGGCCAGGGCATCAGAAGCGGCCCGACGACGCTGGAGGTCCCATGTCCGAGCCCGCTGACCGCCGCTATGGTCCGGCGGCCCTGCCGCAGTCACGCGGCCCGGTCTCCGCCGCGGTGCTCGACGCACTCCGACGCCCGCCGCACGACCTGCCGGCGGGGCTCGGCGCCGACCTCGACCCCACCGACCCGATCACGGACGAGGACCTTCAGCTCACCCTGTTCCTCTGCTACGAGCTGCACTACCGCGGTTGGTGCGGGGTGGACGAGGCCTGGGAGTGGCAGCCGACGCTGCTCGCGCTGCGCGCCGAAGCCGAACGGCCCTTCGGGGCGGCCCTGCGCCGGCTGGTCGGCGCACCGTCGGTGCCGGCCGCCGGCGTGGCGGCCGGCCTGGGCGAACTGGTCGGGGCCGACAACGGCCCGCCGCTGGCCGCGACGCTGCAACGCCGTGCCGATCTCACCCAGTTCCGCGAGTTCGTCACCCACCGCTCCGTCTACCACCTGCGCGAGGCCGACCCGCACAGCTGGGCGCTGCCCCGCCTCGGCGGGCCGGCCAAGGCCGCCCTCGTGGAGATCCAGACCGACGAGTACGGCAACGGACGGCTGGACCGGATGCACGCCGAGCTGTTCCGGCGCACCCTCGAACGGCTGGGGTTGGACACCGCGTACGGCGCGCACCTGGACGCCGCACCCGCGGTGACCCTGGCGACCAACAACCTGATGTCGCTGTTCGGGCTGCACCGGCGCTGGCGCGGCGCGCTGCTCGGGCACCTGGCCGCGTTCGAGATGACCTCCTCGCTGCCGAACCGCCGCTACGGCAACGGGCTGCGCCGGCTCGGCCTCGACGAGGTGGCCACCCGCTTCTACGACGAGCACGTCGAGGCCGACGCGGTGCACGAGCAGATCGCCGCCCACGACATGTGCGGTGGCCTGGTCCGGGTCGAACCGGCTCTCGCCCCCGACGTGCTGTTCGGCGCGGCGGCCGGGCTGGCGGTGGACCGGCTGTTCGCCGGGCACCTGCTGGACAACTGGGCCGCCGGCCGCAGCTCTCTGCGGTCGCCGGCGTCGTCCACCGTGCCGCCGACCGTCTCGCTCACCGCGACGGCGTCGGCCGCGGTGACCCCGCCGGCCCGGCCCGTCGTCGTCTGAACGGCCGCGCCACGGTCGACGCGGCCCTCCGCCGACCCCTGCGCGCCACCTTTGCTCTGCATCAACCCGCGCAACGGTACGGCCGGGAAGTGTGGCGTCCGTTGAAGCAGAGCAAAGGACGCGGCCCGGGGGGCAGCCGCGGCCTCGTCGCTCCCTCGTTACGACGAGGCGCGGTGCGCGCGTCAGGACTGCCGGTCGGTGCCGGCGCGGAAGTTGATCGCCTTGTGGGTGCCGTCGCAGAAGGGCTTGAGCGCCGACTTGCCGCACCGGCACAACGCCACCGTGCCCCGGCGCGCGTCGATGTGCTCGCCGTCGGGCGTGACAAGTGCGAAGTCGCCGCGGACCAGTAGCGGTCCGTCCTCGTACGGGGTGATGGTGGCGGTGGCTGGCTCGCCGGTGTCGTCGGTGCGCATGGCCCCGGAAGTGCCCGCCCTGGCTCGGGCGAAACCCGTGCCGACTGCCGTCGAAGAGGCGACTCCGGCGGATCGTCGCCGAACGGCGGTGATGACCGGCGCACCCCGGTGACCAGCGGAATGTGCTGCCGGGTGGGTGATGCCCCGTTTGAACCCCATCGGTACGGGAAGCCGGGCCGCGTGGTGAGCGAACGAGGCAAGGTGGGGCCGGTGCACAAGGTGCACAAGGGGCTCACGGCCGATGGCGCCGGTCTCGCCGGCGACCGGGTCGTGGCCGCGGGCAGCGCCGCCCGGGTGTTGGTCGCCGCCACCGCCCGGGCGCTGCGCGGGGAGGACTGCGCCGATCTCGGGCACACCGGGCCGACGTCGCGCTTCCCGGGTGCCCCGGAGCCGGTACGTCGCGCCGCGGTCACCCGCGCCGCCGGTCGGGTCGCGCTCACCGTGGCCCAGGTCGACGAGGTGGACGCCGCCCGGGTGGCGCGCTGGTTCGTCGACCAGTATCCCCGTCGGCGCTATCCCGGGGTGCTGATCGGCTCGCCGCACGGCGCGGCGGCACACCTCGCGGTGGCCCTCGGCGTGCCGTGGCTGCCGGCCGGTTTCGAGATGACCGTGCACTGGTCCGACGGCGCGGTGGACCGTCCCGGGGACGCGCTGGAGCACGGCGCGGCACTCGCCGCCCGGTTGCTCGCCGGCAACGCCGACCTGCACCTGCGCCAGGTGCACTGCCCGGCCAGTCGAGGTCCGCTGACCGGGGCGACGGTGTCGCTGACCGCCGCGTGGCGGGCACTGCCGGCCGCGTACGCGCAGTTTCTGACCGACCGGCTGCCCCCGGGCGCCCCGGTGCTGCTGGTCCGTGACGCGCGCACCTGGCCGGTGCTGGAGCGCGGTCCCGGCCACAGCTTCCAGGTCGGCTGCCCGGCCAGCGGGCTGGACCCGGTCGACTTCCACCCGGACAGCCACGCGCTGCGGCAGGTGCTGCGCTCCGTTGGCGGCGACGCGACCCGCTGGGACCCACCGGAGGTCTCCGTCCCGTCCGGTTACGCCGAGCAGGACGTCGACCCGGGCTTCGAACCGGCCGTGCGGGACTGGTCCGCCTCGCATCGGCACCCGCTGCACCGGATGCTGGTGCCCCGCCCGGCGGCGCTGAGCGCGGGCGTGGCCGACCTGTACCGGCGGTGGTTGCGCGGCGCCGGCAAGACCGGCGACCGGTTGGTGGTGGAGTGTGGCCGGCTGCTCGACCCGTGGCAGGTGGTGCGGGCGGGGCTGGTGCCGTACTGGTGTGAGAACGCCACCCGGCGCAGCGTCGACGAGGCCGAGTGGTGGCTGGCCGGCAGCGAGGCCTTCAGCTCGGTGGACGTGCTGCCCGAGCCGCCCGGGATGCGCTCACCGGCGCTGGCCGGGCTGCCCCAGTGGCTGGCGGTGGCCGGTTTCGGACGTCGCCGTCGCGCCTTGGACCGGACCACCGCGCGGGGCTACCCGGTCACCTCGGTGCCGACCCGTCGGGCCACCGAGGTGCTTCGGGCCCAGCCGTACGACCTGCCCCTGCCGCCCCCGCTGGGGGTCGCAGAGGCGCTGGCCGTGCTCCGCGACAGTGGCGGCCACCAGGGGTTACTCGTCTCCTGAGGCGGACACGCCGAAACTTCCTCGCGAACCCGGGGTCCCGTGATTGAGTACCTACGGAGCGGGAACATCGCTGGCTGCGACGGCCTGATTGCGCTGCGCAGAGGCGGTGTCGCCCGCTGGCATCCCAGTCACTGACCCACTTTTCCGGCCCGGTGCGTGGCTCGGCCACGCGCACGACCGGTTTCCCGATCCGGGCGGGGGACCTTCCTGAGGGAGGCGCGGATGTTCGGACAGACGAGCACGACCACGACCACACCACCACCACCACCACCACCCACCGAGCGGGGTCTGGAGGATCTCGACGCGGCGGCAATGGCGTACGCGGCCCGGATCGCCGGGCTTCCGCCGGAGCGGCGGGGGGAGGCCCGCGACGACCTGGTGCGCTTCGCGCTGCCGTTCGCCGGGCGGCTGGCCCGCCGGTACCGGGGGCGTGGGGAGCCACTGGAGGACCTGGAGCAGGTCGCCCGGCTGGGGCTGGTCAACGCCGTCGACCGGTATGACCCGGAACGGGGCTCGTTCACGGCCTACGCCGCGATCACCATCGTGGGCGAGATCAAACGGCATTTCCGGGACCGCACCTGGGGCGTCCACGTGCCCCGCCGACTGCGTGACCTGATCCTCGAGGTCGGACAGGCCACCGCCGCACTGACCAGCGAACTGTCCCGGGCGCCGTCGGTGGCCGAACTGTCGGCCCGACTGGAGACCCCGCAGGAGGAGATCCTCGCCGCGTTGGAGTCGGCGGCCGGCTACAGTCCGGCCTCGCTCAACGCCCCGGTCGGTGGTGAGAGCTCCGCGGAGTTCGGCGACCTGGTCGGCGAGTCGGACAACGCCCTGGAGTCCGTCGACGACCGGGTCACGGTGAGCGGACTGCTGCACCGACTGCCCTGGCGCGAGCGGCGCATCCTGGCGATGCGCTTCTACGGCAACCAGACCCAGGCCGAGATCGCCGCCCGGTTCGGCATCTCGCAGATGCACGTGTCCCGGCTGCTGTCGCGGGCGCTGACCTGGCTGCGTCAGGCGATGCTCGCCGACGCGCCGCCGCCGTGGCAGAACGGTGCCGCCGAACCCGACCCGGGCAAGACCCGGATCTCGGTGAAACAGAACGGCGACCGCGTGGTGGTCGAGGTCGGCGGCGAGATCGACCGCGACGGCGCGGACCAGTTGCGCCGGGCCATGTTGGAGGCGGTCACCGGCCAGCCCAGCGAGGTGGTCGTCGACCTGGTCGGCGCGGGTGGGTTCGACGCCGGGGGGATCGCCGCGCTGCTGGCCGGACACGAGGCGGCGGAGCGAACCGGCGTACCGCTGCGGCTGACCCGGGTCCAACCCGCGGTACGCCGCTCGCTCACCGCCGCCGGCCTGGCACCCGTGCGGGACTGAGCCACCGCGCTGGCTCCCTCCCGACGGGAGGGAGCCACGCCGCTGGTCCGAGATCCGGCAGGCACGCACGCCCGCACCGACCGACGCGACGAGGGCCGACACCACCAGGTGCCGGCCCTGCGCGTACGTCGGTCAGCCCTGCTCGGGGTTGCCGTCGCTGTGCGGATGCCGCCAGCGTTCGTGCGGCTTCGGCGCGTCGTCGGCGTCCTTCGGCGCGTCGCTGTCCTCGAAGCTCGGCCGACGGACGCCCTCGGGATCCGGCACGTCCACCGGTCTCGCACCGGATCGCGGCGCCGGCTGGAAGTCGGTCGCCTCCCGGGCGCCGTGCGCGCCCTCGGCGGCCGGCGACTCCGGCGTGTGGTGCTCCATCCGCAGCTCCTCGGCGAAGTGCTGCGGCGGCTTCGTGGTGCGCTGCGGCAGGTCCCGGCCCAGATCGGCGACGAGCGGGCCGTACTTCAGGTCGAACGCGGGGCGCTCGGAGCGGATCCGCGGCATCCGGTCGAAGTTGCGCAGCGGCGGCGGGCAGCTGGTGGCCCACTCGAGGGAGTTGCCGAAGCCCCACGGGTCGTCGACAGTCACCACCGCCCCGTACCGCCAGGACTTCCACGCGTTGTAGATGAAGAACAACGTGGACAGACCCAGGATGAACGCGAAGACGCTGGAGATCGTGTTCAGCGTGGTGAAGCCGTCGCTGGGCAGGTAGTCGGCGTACCGGCGGGGCATGCCCTCACTGCCCAGCCAGTGGTGCACCAGGAAGGTGCCGTGGAAGCCGATGAACATGGTCCAGAAGTGCGCCTTGCCGAGCCGCTCGTCGAGCAGCCGCCCGGTCATCTTCGGCCACCAGAAGTAGTAGCCGCCGAAGAGGGCGAAGACCACGGTGCCGAAGACCACGTAGTGGAAGTGCGCCACCACGAAGTAGCTGTCGTGGGTGTGCCAGTCGACCGGCGGGCTGGCCAGCAGCACCCCGGTGAGGCCGCCGAGCAGGAAGGTGACCAGGAAGCCGATGGCGAACAGCATCGGCGTCTCGAAGGTGAGCTGCCCCTTCCACATGGTGCCGATCCAGTTGAAGAACTTCACACCGGTGGGTACGGCGATCAGGTAGCTCAGGATGCTGAAGAACGGCAGCAGCACCTGGCCGGTGGCGAACATGTGGTGCGCCCACACCGTCATGGACAGCACGGTGATCGCGATGGTGGCCAGCACGATCCCGGTGTAGCCGAAGAGCGGCTTACGGGAGAAGACTGGAATGATCTCGGTGATGATGCCGAAGAACGGCAGCGCGATGATGTACACCTCGGGGTGACCGAAGAACCAGAACAGGTGCTGCCAGAGCATCGGGCCGCCGGTGGCCGCGTCGTACACGTGCGCGTTGAGCAGCCGGTCGGCGGACAGCGCCAGCAGCGCGGCGGCCAACAGCGGGAAGACGAGGATCACCAGCACGCTGGTGAACAGCATGTTCCAGGTGAAGATCGGCATCCGGAACATGGTCATCCCGGGTGCGCGCAGGGTGAGGATCGTGGTGATCAGGTTGACCGCGCCGAGGATGGTGCCGAGCCCGGAGATGACCAGGCCGAGCACCCACATGTTCGCGCCCACCCCGGGGCTGTTCTCGACGCTGCTCAGGGGGTTGTACGCGGTCCACCCGAAGTCCGCCGAGCCGCCCGGAGCGAGGAACCCGCCGACCACCATCAGCCCACCGAACAGGTACAGCCAGTAGGCCAGTGCGTTGAGGCGGGGGAACGACACGTCCGGCGCGCCGATCTGGATCGGCACGATGAAGTTGGCGAACCCGAACGCCGCGGGCGTGGCGAACAGCAGCAGCATCACCGCGCCGTGCGAGGTGAAGAGCTGGTTGTACTGCTCGGAGGAGAGGAACTGCATCCCCGGGCGGGCCAGCTCGGCGCGCATCAGCATCGCCTGGAGCCCGGCCAGCAGGAAGAACCCGAAGGACGTCAGCAGGTACAGCAGGCCGATCTGTTTGTGGTCGGTGGTCGCGAGAAACTTGATCAACGAGCCGCCGGGAACCGGTGCCCGTACCGCTCCGGGGAACCCCCCGAAGCGGGCCGGTGCCAGGATCGCCGGGCCCCGATCGCGACCGGGTTCCGTGGTTACCCGCTTGGGCATGGCTGCTCACCCCGTCGTGACGGCAGAAAGGACGGGCGTGCCTACCCGACCCTTGCACCATGTAACCAGCCCGAAGCGGTAATTTCGGTCAGATCGCCAGTACCGGCGCGAGCACCTCGAACGCTCAGGTCGCCGGCAGCATCGCCCAGACGGCCTTGCCCTGCCCGGCCGGCACGCTGCCCCAGCGCTGGGTCAACTCCCGCACCAGCAGCAGGCCCCGCCCACCCTCGGCGTGCAGATCCGCCCCGCCCTCCCGAGCCTGGGCACTGCTGCCGTCCACCACGGCAAGGTGCAGATACGGTCGGCGCAGGGTCACCGTCACCTGCATCGGCGTGCCGGCGTGCCGGACCACGTTGCCGACCAGTTCACTGAGCACCAGCGAGGCCGGACCGGCCGCGTCGGGCAGGTTCCACCTCGTGCAGGCGTCGGTGACCAGGTCCCGAGCGCGCCGGCAGGCCCCGGCCACCGGCTCCAGCCGCGCCCGCATCCGCAACGGGGACGTCGCGCCGGCCACCCGGGTCGCCTCGGCGCAGTCCGGCGATGTCGGGACCACCCGGCAGGTGCTCGACTCGGCCAGCCACCGCGCGGCCACCGGCGACGGGCAACAGAGCACGACCGGCACGGATGGCCACTCCTCGGCCCGGCGGGCGGTCGCGGCGAAGACCGACAGCGCCAGCCGGTCGCGAACGTCGACCTCGGCCAGGTCGACCACCAGCGCCTCCGTCTCCTCGACGAGTGCGCCGCTGAGGGCCTGGTGCACCGACCGCATGGTGCCCAGGTCCAGTGCGCCGCTGAGCCGGACAACCGCCACCGGTGCCGTGGTGCGCACGTCGCAGGTGATCCGGCTGGACATCGGCGCCCTCCATTCGCTGCTGGGTCGGGATCTGCCAACTACCCGACGCCCGGCCGCGCCAAACGGGATCGGCAGCGAGGCGAGCCGGGTCACGTACCGAACCGGCAGGTCACGGCCGGTGCCGGCCGGTGCCGACACCCAGCGCGATCATGCCGGCGCCGAGTCCCAGGTGCAGCCAGCCGTCGGCGTTGTTGACCGGCAGGACGTTCGCCCCGGTGTCGTGGTCCACCGCCAGCCCGTACAGCCACAACACCAGGTAGACGGCACCGCCCCCGATCAGGAACGCCCGGGCGCCGGTGACCGTCCGGGCCAGCACCAGACCCGCCACCCCGAACGCCAGGTGCACCAGGTTGTGCAGCACCGACACCTGGAAGACGCCGAACAGGTACGCGCCGGAGCCGTGGCCGGCGAAGCGCAGGGCGTCCATGCCGCTGGTGATCCCCGGGACGAAACCGAGCGCGCCGACCAGC
The DNA here is from genome assembly GCF_042872705.1 of Micromonospora sp. NPDC005203. Classification (NCBI taxonomy): domain Bacteria; kingdom Bacillati; phylum Actinomycetota; class Actinomycetes; order Micromonosporales; family Micromonosporaceae; genus Micromonospora; species Micromonospora sp. NPDC005203. The sequence goes on from NZ_JBIAKV010000008.1 coordinate 202,525, forward strand.
AGGAACAGCACCCCCACCGATGCCGCCGCGCGACGTACCGGCGGCTTGCCGTCAGCCGGGTTGGGGCGCGCCCGGGAGTGCGCCATCGGTCCGACCATCACCGGCTCCTCGCTGCGCCGCGGGCATGAGGCTGCCGGCCTACCCGCTGCCGCCACCGCCAAACCGCGCTCCCGGGTCCGGGCGTGTCGCCGATCCGGCCGGGTCGCCACCGTCAGGCGGGGAGCAGCCTCGGCGCGCTGGCCAGCTGGCGGACCCGCTCGTACAACTCGACGTAGCGCTGCGCCATGACCGCGGGGGTGAACCGCTGCGCGGCGACCCGCCGGCACTCGTCGGGGTCGAGCAGTTCGGCGGAGAGTACGAGGTCGTCCAGTTCCCCCTCGTCGGTGGTGAGCAGACCGGTGCGGCCGTGCTCGATCAGCTCCGGCAGGCAGCCCCGGGAGGTGGCCACCACCGGCGTGCCCAGGGCGAGGGACTCGACGACCGCCGTGCCGCCCGGCTCCTCCCAGCGCAGCGGGAACAGCGACGCACGGGCGCTGGCGAGCAGGTCGTCGCGCTCCTGACCGGCCACGGTGCCGACCCAGCGGACCAGGTCGCCGTCGACGTGGGGCGCCACCTCGTCGAGGAAGAACCGCACGTCCGGGTTCTGCCGGGCCTCGTCACCGGCCGCGGCCAGGTCGGCCGGCCGATGGTACGGGCCGACGGGACCGGCCAGCACCAGCGGAACGCCGATCCGGTGCGCGAGCCGGGCACCCACGTCCTGCCCCTTGCCCGGGTTGATCCGGCCCAGGATGAGCAGGTGCTCGCCCTTCTCCGGTCGGGGCCGCCGATCGGCGTCGACGGCGAGCGGGGTGGACAGGTGCACGTGCCCCACCGAGTGTTCCCGCAACGCCAGCGGAGCGCGGGCCAACTGCGACGCGGAGACGCCGTTGACCCGGACCCGGTCGCCGCCGTCCAGGCCGCCGTAGAGCGCCGGATGCTTGGCCAGGTCCCAGTGCAGGGTGTGCAGGGTCGGCGGGCCGGCCGGTCCCATCGCGGCGAGAGTGGCCAGCCCGACCGCCTCGACGTGGTCGTGCACCAGGTCGATGTCGTCGCGGGAGTGCAGCTCCCGCACCACCCCGGCCAGGTGCGCCTGGGCGATCCCGCAGACCTGGTTGTACGGCCGCTGCAACGCGGCGAACTGCCCGTCGGCGAAGACCGACACCTGCTCGTCCACCGGCAGGGTGCTGCTGCCCACCGAGGCGAGCACCACCCGTACGCCGAGTCGCCGCAGCTCCGGCACCAGCGTGGCGATCACGTTCTCGATGCCGCCGTACCCGGGTGGGGGCACGGACAGCCACGGGCCGGCGTTCATCAACACGGTCAGGCTCATCGTGCCCGTCCCTTCCTGGCTCGCGAGATCGGCTCACTCCTCGCGCTCACGCGGCGGCCACCCGGCGGCGGGGCACCCGGTGGCGTAGCTCCGCCAGGGGCGGGCGCTCCTCGATGGACACGTCGCTGACCACGATCTCGCGGTCGAGGTTGGGCAGCGTGTCGGAGCCGCCGCGACGGAACTGGGTCAGCAACGACTCCGGCACCAGCCCGGGAGTCGCCCAGCCGCGCCGCTGCAACCGGGACCAGGCGGTCAACATGATCTGGGCGGACATCCGGCCGAGGGCCGCGGTGTCCTGGTGTCGGTGCTTACGCTCACCGAGGTCGACCTGCGCCATCGCGTCCAGGCCCACCAGGTCGAGTAGGTCGATCATCATGGCCGTCTCCACCCCGTACCCGGAGACGAACGGCACCTGGGACAGCACGTCCCGGCGTCCCGCGTACTCGCCGGCGAGCGGCTGCACGAAGCCGGCCAACTCGGGCCAGAACAGGTTGAGCAGCGGCCGGGCCATCAGCTCGGTCACGCGCCCGCCGCCGTCCTGTTCCACGTTCGCGGCGCCCACCAGTGGGCGGTGATAGAAGCCCTTCACGAAATCGACAGACGGGTCGGTCAGCAGCGGGCCGAGCAGCCCGCTGACGAAGTGCGGGCGAAACTCCCGCAGGTCGGCGTCGATGAATGCCACCACGTCACCCTCGGCGGCGGCCAACCCGGCCCAGAGCGCGTCGCCCTTGCCGGTGAGTCGGGGCAGCCCTCGGGTCATCGCGTCCTGGCTGACCACCTCGGCGCCGGCGGCGCGGGCGACCTGCGCGGTCCGGTCGGTGGACCGGGAATCCACCACGATCAGCTCGTCGACCAGGGCGACCCGATCCATCAGGTGCTCCCGGATGGTCGACACGATCGCGCCGACGGTGGCTTCCTCGTTACGGGCCGGCAGCACCACGCTGACCCGGGTCGTTCCCTTGGCACGCAGCAGCCGACGTGCCGGCCAGTCGGCCGCCGACGTCGTCCGGTACGTGGCCCACGCCTCCACCACCGGTGACACGCCTATTGTCGTATCCCGCACGGGCACCCCTCCGTTCGTGCGTGGAAAAACCAAATTTGGTTGTTCCCAATCGCCAGCGCGCTCTAACCGCTTTTCCGGCAACAGCTTGATCACAACGGTGACATGAACGCGTTCCCAGGGGATGAACGTTTGATTGCGCGCACCCCAGGGGACTGCTCCCACCGCACATGAAAAGGTCTTCGAAGGGGTGTCGAATGCGTGTATGCCGGGTGGGTCTGGTCGGAGCCGGTGGAGTGGCACAACGCCACGCGCGGGTGCTGACCGGATTCGACGACGTGGAGTTGGTGGCGGTCACCGACGTCACACCGGACGCGGCGTCCGCGCTGGTCGGGCAGTACGGGGGGCGGGCCTGTGCCGACATCGCCGAGCTGCTGGCCACCGGCCCGGACGCGGTCTACATCTGTGTGCCGCCGTTCGCGCACGGTCCGGCGGAGGAAGCCGTGATCGAGGCCGGCGTGCCGATGTTCGTGGAGAAACCCGTATCGGTCGACCTGGGTACCGCCGAGCGGATCGCCGACCTGGTTGCCCGCAGCGGGCTGCGCACCGCAGTCGGCCACCACTGGCGTTACCTGACGGTGCTCGACGAGGCCCGCGAGTTGCTCGCCGACCGTCCGGTGCGGATGGTCAGCGGCGCCTGGCTGGACAAGGTGCCCCCGGTGGCGTGGTGGTCGCGGCGGGACCGCTCCGGTGGCCCGGTGGTCGAGCAGGCCGCACACGTGCTCGACCTGATCCGCGTGCTGGCCGGCGAGGTGACCGAGGTCACCGCGTACGGCAACGGCACGCCGCCACCTGTCGACGGCGCCGACATCGACTCGGTGACCACCGCGGCCCTGCGCTTCACCGACGGCGCGGTCGGCACGCTCAGCGCCGCCTGTGTGCTGGGCTGGAAGCACCGCGCCGGGTTGGAGATCCTCGCCGACGGGCTGGCTCTCGCGCTGAGCGAGGACGGCCTGACGATCCGCGACGCCGACGGGGAACGACACGTCCCGGCCGACCCGGATGCCGCCCGGGTGGCGGTGGACCGCGCCTTCGTCGACGCCGTGCGAGGCGTCGGCGACGACGTGCGCGTCCCGTACGCCGAGGCCCTCGCGACCCAGCGGCTGGCCCTCGCGGTTGCCGACTCGGCCCGCACCGGCGCGACCGTGCGGCTCACCACCCCGGGCCTGCCGGCGGTCCTCGACACGGGGGTGACCGTCGATGCGTGACACGGTCGTGGTGGTCACCGGTCCGGGCCGCGTGGAGCTGGTGGAGCAGGACGCCGCCCCGCTGCGCCCCGGCACGTTCCGGGTCGAGACGCTGTTCAGCGGCGTTTCGGCCGGCACCGAGCTGAGCTACGTCAAGGGCACCAACCCCTACCTGAACGTCACCTGGAACGCCGACCTGGGGCTGTTCCAGCCGGGAGCGGCGAGCACGCTGTACCCGGTGACCCGGCTGGGTTACATGCAGGTCGGCCGGGTGGTGGAGAGCGAGACCCCCGCTGTCGCGGTGGGCATGGTCGGTGCGATGACCTACGGGCACCGCACCGGCTGGCTCGCCGACCCGGTCGCCGAGCGTTTCGTGGCGCTGCCCGACGACCTGGACCCGCTGCTCGGTGTCTACGTCGCGCACATGGGCCCGATCTGCGCCAACGGTCTGCTGCACGCCGCCGCCGACCTGCACGGCGCCGACGTCCGCTCGCTCGGCGACGGGGTACGCGGCCGACGGGTCGCCGTGGTCGGCGCGGGCGTGGTGGCGCTGCTGACGGCGCTGTTCGCCCGACGAAACGGCGCCGCCTCGGTGGTGGTGCTTGATCCCACCCCGCACCGCCGGCAGGTCGCCGAGGCGCTCGGTCTGGAAACCCTCGACCCGGACGCGGACGACCCGGCGGTCGTGCTCAAGACCCGGTGGGCGCACACCGCCGGTGACCGCGGCGCCGACGTGGTGTTCCAGTGCCGGGGGCAGGCGTGGGCATTGCAGCTCGCCCTGCGGCTGCTGCGGCCCCAGGGCACCGTCATCGACCTCGCCTTCTACCAGGGCGGGGCGGACGCGGTCCGGCTCGGCGAGGAGTTCCACCACAACGGCCTGTCGCTGCGCTGCGCGCAGATCGGCCGGGTGCCGCGCGGACTCGCCCCCAGCTGGGACCGGGAGCGGCTCTCCGCTGAGACCGTCGACCTGCTCCGGACCTATGCAGACGTGGTCCGCAAGCACCTCGTCTCCGCCGTGGTGCCGTTCGACCAGGCGCCGACCCTGCTCACCGACCTGGCCGACCGTCGCCGCCAGGAGCTACAGGTGGTGCTGTCCGCCTGAGGTGCCGGAGCGGACCCGCCGGGTGACCGGGCCGGCTACCGTTCGCGCAATGAGCACCTCGCGAGGCCGGCCGGACGCCGACACGGCGCACGGCCGGCCGGTCGGTCTGAGCGCACTGCTGCCCTATCTGCGAGAGCACCGCGGCACCCTGGTCGTGGTGGGCGTGTTGTCGCTCGTCGGCGCGGCGGCGTCGCTGGCCCAACCGCTGCTCACCCGGTCGGTGCTCGACCGGATCAGCGCCGATGAGCAGGTCTCGGACCTGGTGGCGGTGCTGGTGGCCCTCGTGGTGCTCGCCGCGGCGATCGGAGGGCTGCGCGACTATCTCCTGCAACGCACCGCCGAAGGGCTGGTGCTGGGCACCCGGCGGCGGCTGGCCGGGCACCTGCTGCGGTTGCCGATCGCCGAGTACGACCGGCGGCGCACCGGTGACCTGCTCTCCCGGGTCGGCTCGGACACCACCCTGTTGCGCGCGGTCGTCACCGCCGGGCTCTTCGAGACGGTCACCGGGACGGTGATGGTGGTCGGCGCCGGCACCGCCATGGTGCTGCTCGACCCGCTGCTGTTCGGCGTCACCCTGCTCGGGGTGGCGCTGGGGCTGGGATTCGCGGCCACCTTCGCCCGGCGGGTCCGGGCGTTGGCCCGCACCGCCCAGGAGCGGATCGGCGAGATGACCTCGGCGGTGGAGCGGGCCATCTCGGCGGCCCGGACCATCCGGGCCAGCCGGGCCGAGGCCCGGGAGACGCAGACCGTCACCGGCAGCGCCCGGGAGGCGTACGCGGCGGGGCTGCGGGTGGCCCGGGTGCAGGCGGTGGTCGGGCCGATCGGCTCGCTCACCGTGCAGGGCGCCTTCCTGCTGGTGCTCGCCATCGGCGGTGCCCGGGTGGCCGCCGGGGCGATCACCGTGGGAGACCTGGTCGCCTTCGTCATGTACCTGTTCTTCCTGGCCCTGCCGCTGGCCCAGGTGCTGCGGGCGTACACCCAGTTGCAGTCCGGCCTGGGCGCCCTGCAGCGGATCGAGGAGATCCTGGCCGTGCCGGCGGAGGGCGCGGCGGACCGGCCGGCGCCGGCCGGCGCGACGGCGACCCCGCGCGACCCCGCCCCCATGATCGAGTTCGACCGGGTGGGGTTCGGCTACCCGGGCGGCGAGCCGGTGCTGCGCGAGGTCAGCTTCGCGGTGGCCGCCGGCACCCGTACCGCGTTGGTCGGGCCCTCGGGCGCCGGGAAGTCGACGCTGCTCGCGCTGGTCGAGCGCTTCTACGAGGTGAGCGCCGGGGCGGTCCGGATCGACGGCAGCGACGTGCGGGACCTGCCCCGCGACGCGCTGCGCGCCCGGCTCGGCTACGTGGAACAGGAGGCCCCCGTGCTGGCCGGCACGCTGCGGGAGAACCTCCTGATCACCACCCCCGATGCCACCGACGACCGGTTGCGCGGCGTCCTCGACGAGGTCAACCTGAGCCACCTGGCCGAGCGCACCGCCCAGGGGCTGGACGTCCAGGTGGGCGAGGGTGGGGTGCTGCTCTCCGGGGGTGAGCGGCAGCGGCTGGCCATCGCCCGTGCGTTGCTCGCCAGCCCGCCGGTGCTGCTGCTCGACGAGCCGACGAGCAACCTCGACTCGCGCAACGAGGTCGCGCTGCGCCGTGCCATCGACGCGGTGGCCGTCCGCCGCACCCTGTTGATCGTGGCGCACCGGCTCGCCACCGTGGTCGACGCCGACCAGATCGTCGTCCTCGACGGCGGTCGGGTGGTGGCCGTCGGCACCCACGCCGAGCTGACCGCCACCGACCCGCTCTACCGGGAACTCGCCGCCCATCAGCTGCTGGTCGGCTGACACCGACGGATCCGGTTCAACTTGCCGGCGGCCGGGCCGCGCAAGCCGCTTCGAATCGCGTACCGTTGCCGCTCATGGGTGTGTCGCAACGGTTCAAGAGCAAGTTCCGGCGGTTCCTCCAGCGGCCCGGCTCGACCGTGGATCTCGCTCCGCTGGAGAAGCTGCTGCCGGCGATCGAGGCGCGTGCGGACGAGCTGGCCGCGCTCGACGACGCCGAGTTGACCGAGGCCGCAGGTGCCGCCGTCGGCTACGAGGAGATCTGCGCCGTCGGCCGCGAGGCCGCCCGCCGGGGCCTCGACCAGCGGCCGTACGACGTGCAGCTGCTCGGCGCGATGTCGCTGCTCTCCGGCAAGGTCGCCGAGATGGCCACCGGTGAGGGCAAGACGCTGACCGCCACGATCGCCGCGTACGGGCATGTCCGGCTCGGCAACGGGCCGGTGCACGTGCTCACCATCAACGACTACCTGGCCCGCCGCGACGCCCAGTGGATGGAGCCCGTCTACACCCTGCTCGGCCTCACCGTGGGCTGGGTCAACGAGGCATCCACCCCGCAGGAGCGGCGCGACGCCTACGCCTGCGACGTCACCTACGTCTCGGTCAGCGAGGCCGGCTTCGACTATCTGCGCGACCAGCTCGCTATCGACGTCGACGACCGGGTGCAGCCGCCGCTGAGCACCGCGATCGTCGACGAGGCCGACTCGATCATGATCGACGAGGCCCGGGTGCCGATGGTCCTCGCCGGGGCGGTGCCGGGCGAGCAGGACCCGGTGCACGCCGCCGCGGCGCTGGTCCGCGGGCTGCGCAAGGGCAAGCACTACACCGTCGCCGAGGACGGGCGCAGCGTGGCGTTCACCGCCGCCGGCCTGGCCGCCGTCGAGGCCAAGCTCGGCATCGACCTGTACGACTCCGAGCACGTCACCCAGCTCTCCGCGGTCCACGTGGCGCTGCACGCGCACGCCCTGCTCAACCGTGACGTGGATTACATCGTCCGGGACGGTTCGGTCGAGCTGGTCGACGAGATGCGCGGCCGGGTGGCCCAGCGCCGCCGCTGGCCGGATGGGCTCCAGGCGGCGGTCGAGGCCAAGGAGGGCCTGGACGCCACCGCCGAGGGCGAGGTGCTCGGCACCATCGCCATGCAGGCGTACATCGCGCTCTACCCGAAGGTCTGCGGGATGACCGCCACGGCGGTGCTGGTCGGCGACCAGTTGCGGGAGTTCTTCGACCTTGAGGTCGCGGTGATCCCGCCGAACACCCCGTGCATCCGCGAGGACGAGCCGGACCGCATCTACGCCACCCGGGCCGAGCGGGACGAGGCGCTGATCGACGAGATTCAGCGCTGGCACGCCAAGGGACGGCCGATGCTGGTCGGCACGCTCGACGTCAAGGAGTCCGAGAGCCTGGCCGCCGGGCTCAACGCGGCCGGGGTGCCCTGCGTGGTGCTGAACGCCAAGAACGACGACGAGGAAGCGGCGATCATCGCCGAGGCCGGCGCGTACGGCGCGGTGACCGTGTCCACCCAGATGGCCGGCCGGGGCGTCGACATCCGGCTCGGCGGCAGCGACCAGAGCGACCAGGAGCGGGTCACCGAGCTGGGCGGGCTCTACGTGATCGGCAGCGGCCGGCACGACAGCCGCCGGGTGGACGACCAGCTGCGCGGTCGGGCGGGCCGGCAGGGCGACCCGGGAGGTTCCGTCTTCCTGGTCAGTCTGGAGGACGACCTGGTCGTCCGGCACGCCGCCGACGCGGTGCCGCCGTCGCCCCGGATGAACGCCGACGGCCTGGTCACCGACGAGCAGGTGGACTACGCGGTGGAGCACGCCCAGCGGGTCGCCGAGGGCGTCAACCACGAGATCCACCGCAACACCTGGCGCTACAGCGTGGTGATCGAGCAGCAGCGCAAGGCCCTCGCCGCGCGCCGGGAGCGGCTGCTGACCAGCGACGTGGCCGCGGTGATGCTGCTGGAGAAGGCGCCGGAGAAGGCCACCGAGATGGACGAGGACCTGCTGGCCCGGGTGGCCCGGTCGGTCGCGCTCTTCCACCTGGACCGGCTCTGGGCCGAGCACCTGGCCGAGTTGTCGGAGGTCCGTGAGGGCGTGCACCTGCGCGCGCTGGGCCGGCTCGACCCGCTGGACGAGTTTCACCGGGCCGCCGTGCCGGCGTTCAACGACCTCGTCCCGGAGATCGAGGCCCGCACCATCGCCACCTTCAACGAGACCGAATTCGATGAGGACTGGCAGCCCGACGACGGCACCCTGGTCCGGCCCACCGCCACCTGGACGTACCTGGTGCACGACAACCCGTTCGGTTCGGAACTCGACCGGCTCATCGCCTCCATCGGTCGACGACTCAGCGGTGCCTCGCGCTGACACACGCAGTCGGGCCCCTGTCACCGCGCGTCCGGGTGGCAGGGGCTCCGATTTGCGCCGTTTCGACGCTGGTGCCGCGGGTAGTAGCACTGTTCGGTTGAGTCGGGAGAGAGCAGGCGGATGACACAGGTGACGATGCCCGCCGGGCAGGCGCGAGGGTGTACGGAGGCTGCGAACCGGTGAACCTCGACACGCGGGAACCGGTGGTGCAGAGTCTCGGCGTCCTGGAAACTGCCGCACTGTTGCGGGAACTGACCGCCGGCCTGATCGCGCTGACCGATTTCGATGAGGCGTTGCTGGCGCTGGTCCGGGTCACCCGTGACGCGGTGGCCGGGGTGCGCTGGTGCGGGTTCACCGCCCTGCGCGCCGGCGAACCGGCGGGCGTGGCCGCCTCTGACGAGCGGCTGGCCGGCCTGGACGACCTGCGGCACGGGCCGGACTCGCCGGCGATGAGCGCGATCCGCCGCCGGGAGATGGTCCTCGCCGCCGACCTGGCCGGTGAGCCGCGTTGGCCGGTCTGGACGGCGCGCGCCCGCGACCTCGGCGTAAACGGGGTGATCTCGGCCCCGGTCGACATCGACGACCAGGTGATCGGGGCGATCAACCTCTACGCCGGTTCGCCGGACGTACTCACTCCACCACACCAGTTGACCGCGATGCTGCTCGCCGAACATGCCGGCCTGCTGCTGGCCGCCGTCCGCGACCGGGGCCGACAAACCGCTCTCGCCGGGGAGCGGGACGCCGCGCTGCTGCAGGACGGGGTGGTGGGCCAGGCCATCGGCGTGATCATGACCCAGCGCGGGTGCCCACCTGTCGAGGCCCTGGAGGTGCTGCGTACCGCCGCGTCGTCGCTGGACATCCCGCTCCGCGAGGTGGCCGAGCGGCTGGTCCGGACGGTCTCCCGCCAGCGCGACGCCTGACCACGGGCCCGCTCGGGCCGCTGGGTCCGCTCGGCCGTCGGCCCGCTGGGCGCGCTCGGCCGTCGGGCCGCTGGGTCCGCTCGGCCGTCGGGCCGCTCGGGCGGCTCGGCCGTCGGCCCGCTGGGCGCGCTCGGCCGTCGGGCCGCTCGGGCGGCTGCTGATCGACTCTGGAGTCGGGGTGTCCCGGGCTTGTGGATGACGCGGTTTCCCGGAACCCGAGTCGATCACCCTTTGGGTGTCGCCGGGGCGGGGCCACGGGTGCCCGTTCTCCTCGCTGGTGGGGAGTCGGGCGGCATCGTTTCACGGTGAGTGGCCTCAGGTAGCACTCTGGGTCAGGTGCGGTGCGCCGACCCGGGGGAGGACCGATGCAGAGCCGGCTGCGGGTGCAGGGCCACCCCATCCAACCCATGCTCGTGACGTTCCCGCTCGGGCTGTTCGTGAGCGCGGCCGTCTTCGACCTCATCGACATCCTCGGCGGGCCGGTGTTCCTGGGTGAGGTCGGCTACTGGACGGCCGTCGCCGCCCTCGTGGCCGCCGCGCTGACCGCGGTGGCCGGCATGGTCGACCTGTGGGACGTGCCGGGTGACCGCACCCGCCGCACCGCGGTCGCCTTCAACCTGGTGAACACCGTGATGGCCGCCGTGTTCCTCCTCGCCTGCCTGGTTCGATCGCACTCCCCGCAGCGCGGCGCGTCCGCCGCGATCCTGGTCACCGAGCTGGTCGCGTTGGCTGTCGGTGGGGTCGGCGTGCACCTGGGCGCGCGGCTGATGCGCCAGTTCGACACCGGCCGGGCCGAGGCCGGTGGCCTGGAGACGCTCGCCGGCTCCCCGGTGGAGATATCCCGACCGCGCCCCTGATCGGGATCCAGGTCCGCCGCGCCGAACCGGCCGTGTCGGCGGGGATCACTATCATCCGCGCATGACCTCACCGCTGGACACACTTCCGAAGATCGGTGCGCCCGCGACGCGTGCCCTGCACGGCGCCGGCTACACCACCCTGCGTCAACTCGCCGGAGTCCCCCGCTCGGACCTGGCCAAGCTGCACGGCATGGGGCCGAAGGCGCTCGTCACCCTCCAGGCCGCCCTCGAGGAGCACAACCTGGGGCTCGGCTGAGGCCCGTCGCTGCGAGCAATTGAGTTGCCGGCCGCGTGGCCGGCCGGCGAGGCTGATCGTCGTGAACGCCGAGGATGATGCCGAGGAGTTGATCGCGCAGGGTGCGGCCGCGCCGGTCGACGGTTGGGGTTTCGGGTGGCTTGCCGGCCGGGCCACCGAGGAGCGTCCACCCTGGGGGTACGCGCGGCTGGTCGCTGACCGGATGGCGCGCGCCGACGCCGCACTGGACGTGGACACCGGCGGCGGGGAGGTGCTCGCCGAGGTACCGCGTCCACCGAGGCTGCTGGCGGCCACCGAGGGTTGGCCGCCGAACGTGGAGGTCGCCCGGCGGAACCTGCGCCGGGTGGGTGCCACGGTCGTCGCGGTCGCTCAGGAGGGGCCGTTGCCGTTCCGCGACGCCTCCTTCGACCTGGTCGTCAGCCGGCACCCGGTGCGTACCGACTGGGCGCAGACGGCACGGGTGCTGCGACCCGGCGGCACGTTCCTGTCGCAGCAGATCGGGGCGGGCACCATGCGGGAGCTGAGTGAGGCGATCCTCGGTCCGCTGCCGCCGCCGACCCATCGGCACCCCGAGCACGCGATTGCCGCTGCCGAGGCCGCCGGGCTGCGGGTGGTCGACCTGCGCCGGGCCACGCTGCGTGCGGTCTTCCACGACATCGGCGCGGTGGTCTGGTTCCTTCGTAAGGTGGTGTGGACGGTGCCCGACTTCACGGTCGACCGCTACCGCGAACAACTGCGCGTCCTGCACCACCGGATCGCCGGTGAGGGCACCTTCGTGACCCATGCCCAGCGTTTCCTCATCGAGGCCATTCGCCCCTGAGGCCGCCGACGCGACAAGCGCCCGCAAGCCGCGCACGGGGACGGCCCCAGCCCTGCCATGAGTCAGGACTGTGCGCCTCGCCGGACCGCCGCCTGGACTCCGCCTCGGCTCGACCGAGGACTTTGACACACGCACCACTAGTGGGCGTGGGACCCGTGGTGGGTGGCCAGGATGTCGGCGCCGAAGTCGCTGGCGGGGCGGCGGAGCACGGTGTGCGCGTGGTTGCCGTCGGCGCTGGTGTTGTCGTACTCGATCAGCAGATCGTCGCCCTGCACCCGGTAGTAGTGCCGCTGGCCGGGCCTCGTCGGGCCGGCCCAGGCGAAGTGCAGCTGACCGCGGTGTACGCGCGCCGCCTCCCGGACGGCCAGCTCGGGTGGCAGCCGATCCAGGTAGAGCGCGACGACCTGGTCGAGTAATGCGCGGCCGGTCGGCCCCAGCCGGTCCGCCGGCACGCCGAGCGGTTCGAGGGGTCCGTCGACCCGTCCGCGGGTGGCGCTGATGATGTCGGCCGGCGCCTCGTCGGCGATGATCGCGGCGCCCCGCTCGGCCGGCCCCAGGGCGTCGAGCAGGGCACGGGCCAGGTCCTCCTCGACGCCCAGCGGCCGGGAGACCGGGCGGCCGGCGTACCGGACCGTTGCCGGGTTGGCGCCGAAGAAGATCGGCGCGGGGGAGACCTGGTCGTCCACCACTGTCATGGTGACCGACAGGTGGTGTCCTTCCAGCCGCCACGCCCACCGGTCGTCGCGCGCCGGATCGCCGAAGACGGCCACCCAGTAGTCAGCGCTGTGCCGCCCGCGCCGCCAGTCCTCGGCCCGGTCCAGCACTTCCTCCAGCGAGAAGATCGCCATCGCCTGCGCGTACGCCGAGGGGCTGAGCGCGGTGGCCAGCAGCCGGTGCGCGGCCTTGCGGCCGGCGACGTCGAGCGCGGCGAGGCAGACGCCGGGTCGGGGTCGGGGCCGATATTCCAGCCACCGTCGGGCCGACTCGTCGTCGAACGGGTGCACGGCGCTGTCCTGGGCGGCGGGGTCGAGCGCGGCCAGCAGCGCGGTGCCGGCCGCGCGCATCTGCTCGGCTAGAGGATCTTCCACCGACCCTGTATACCGGCCGGTCGGCGTCGCTGTCAGCCGGCGCGCAGCAGCTGCGTCATCTCCGGCAGGTCGAAGAACGCCGCGGTGTCCAGGGCCGACGGGTTACCGTGGGCCGGATCGGCGCCGGCGGCGAGGAGCGCGCGGACCGCCTCAATGCTGCTGCGGAAGACCGCGGCGGCCAGCGCGGTCTGACCACGGTCGTTGGCCCGGGAGTGGTCGGCGCCGCGATCGAGCAGGGCGGCCACCGTGTCCGGGTGGGCGTGGTACGCGGCCAGGATCAGCAGCGTGTCGCCCTTGTCGTTGGTGAGGTTGACGGGCAGGCCGGCGTCGAGTTGCGCGGCCAGTTCCTCGGTGCAGCCGGCCCGGGCCAGGTCGAACATCCGGTGCGCGAACGCCAGCGTCTCGGCGTCGAGGTGGTCGGTCACCGGTCCAGGTTAGTTGCCCCGGTCCTGATAGGTTGCTCGGCCGGCACGCTGGGGGAGGGGCCGATGGCGGAGACGGTGTACGTGGGTAACGCGGGTGTCGACGGTGCCGCCGACGCCGGTTGGCTGCTGGGGCATTTCGTGCCGCCGGGAGAGGTTCGGCACAGCACCGAGGTCGAGGTGAAGTGGGGCGTGCATCCGCCCGGGCATGCCCGGTCGCGGTGGGCGACCGGAGAGCGGCGTACCACCCTGCTCGTCCTCGTCGAGGGGTGTTTCCGGGTGGAGTTGCCGGACCGGACGGTACGGCTGGCCGCGCCGGGCGACTACGTGGTGTGGGGCCGGGGGGTGGATCACTCCTGGTTCGCCGAGCGCGCGTCGGTGGTGCTGACCGTGCGGTGGCCCTCCCTGCCCGGCTACCGGGTGGATCCTCCGGTCCTGCGCTGATCGGCTCCACGACAGCCCCGCTGCGGCCACGTCGCCCAGCCGCGCCCCACGGTGCCACCGGGTGGGTCGAACAGCTAGGAGCCGAGGTACTGCAGGATCGCGAGGATGCGGCGGCTGTATCCGGTGGCGTGGGTGAGGTCGAGTTTGTCGAAGATGGTGTTGACGTGTTTCTCGACAGCGCTCTGTGAGACGTGCAGGCGCGCGGCGACGGCGGCGTTGGTGTGCCCCTGAGCCATGTGGTGCAGCACGTCGCGCTCCCGTGGGGTGAGTCGGTTGAGTGGGTCGGTGTGTCGGGTCGCGGAGATGAGCTGCCGGACGACCTCGGGGTCGAGGGCGGTGGAGCCGGCGGCGACACGGTCGAGCGCGTCGAGGAAGTCCTCGACCTGGGCGACGCGGTCCTTCAGGACGTAGCCGACGCCTTCGGACCGGTCGGCGAGGAGCTTCGCGGCGTAGCGCTTCTCGACGTATTGGGAGAGGACGAGTACGCCGATGTCGGGCCATCGGCGGCGGATCTCCAGCGCGGCCCGTAGCCCGTCGTCGGTGTTGGTGGGTGGCATGCGGACGTCGGTGACGACGACGTCGGGGCGGTGCTGCTCGACGGCGGTGACGAGCTGATCGGCGTCCGCGATGGCGGCCACCACCTGGTGTTCCTCGTCGGCGAGGAGGCGGGCCAGCCCTTCGCGGAGCAGGGTGGAATCTTCGGCGAGAACTATGCGCACGGCAGCACCGCCCGGATCGTCGTCGGGCCGCCGGGTGGGCTGTGCAGGTCGAACTGCCCGTCCAGAGCGGTGACCCGGCGGGCGAGCCCCTGTAGGCCGTTGCCGTGTGGGTCGGCACCGCCGGCGCCGTCGTCGCATACGCGCATCTCGATTCTCGCGTTCCGTTTCTCGATTTCGATGGTGATCAGGGTGGCTCGGGCGTGTTTGGTGGTGTTGGTGATCGCTTCGCAGGCGACGAAGTAGAGCACGGTCTCGATCGGTCGGGTGGGCCGGACGGGCACGTCATAGCTGATCTTGACAGGGGTGGCGGATCGTTGCGCCACCATGGTCAGCACCTCGTCCAGGGTGCTGTGGTCGAGTGCGGAGGGGTAGACCCGCCAGGCCACGTCCCGCAGCTCGTCGATGGCGCGTTGCACGTCCTCGTGCGCCTGTCCGAGAAGTGCGCTCGCCCTGTCCGGGTCGCGGCTGCGTCGCGCCCGCCCCAGCAGCACGCCGAGCGCGACGAGGTGTTGCTGCAACCCGTCGTGGAGATCGCGCTCGATGCGCTGGCGTTCCGCGTCGACCGCGCTGAGGACGCCGGCTCGGCTGACGGTCAGGTCGCTGATCCGCTGGTGCAACGCCGCCCGGGTGTGAGATTCGAGCAGGCTGTGGGCCAGCCACCGGTCAAGCCTGGCGACGCTGGCGATCGCCTGCAGGTTCACCAACAGCAGGGCCGCCCCGACGAGCCCCTGCAGCAGGAGGGTGCCCACGGTCATGCTGCCCCCGACGAAGGAGCGCACCACGATGGCGGCGAGTGCGGCGCCGACCACGAGCAGGCCGGCGGTGAGCAGGCCGAGCGCCGCCGGCAGGAGGCGGGCGGCGAGGTAGCCGAGCACGCGCGGTCCGCTCGCCTGGATCGGTGGCGAGGGTGGCTGCGAGGCGCTGACGGCCAACCGGTGCTGCTCCCACTCGGCGATACGTCTGGCGTACCGGACGGTGCTGGTGCCCGTGCGGCGGCGGACCGCCGGCGCCGGCGAGAGCGCGACCATGGCCAGCCCGGCGAGGAGCAGGAACAGGACTTCGGCCGCCGCGGTGAGGACGCCGAGCACCACGCCCGTGGTCGGGCGGGCCACGGCGGCGATCCACGATCGCCGACCGTGCGCGGCTCGCTCTGCCATCTGGCGGTCCCCTCATGGCTCAGGTCGTCTCGGGTCCAGGTCGTCTCGGGTCCAGGTCGTCCGGGTCGGTGGCGGCCGGTCACGAGGGCCGCGCCCCCAGCCGTCATCACACGGGGCTACCGGTCCACGCTCGCCATGATGACCTGTGTGTCGGCGTCACCGTCGCGGGGTGTGCCAGCGATCCCACGGCGGCTGGTCAAGAATCGTGGGGCCCACCAGTTCGCCTCTCCGAGCAGTCGCATGAGTGACGGCAGGACGACCGCGCGGATGATGGTGGCGTCGATCAGGATCGCGGCGGCGAGCCCCACGCCGAGCTGTTTGAACTCGACGATCGACAGCGTGGCGAAGACGCAGAAGACGGCGACCATGATGATCGCGGCGCTGCTGACGGTGGACGCCGACGAGACGATGCCCTGCTCGATCGCCTGCCGGGTCGGTACGCCGCGCTGGACAGCCTCGTGAATGCGGCTCACGACGAACACGTGGTAGTCCATCGAGAGCCCGAAGAGGATGACGAACAGCATGAGTGGCAGCCAGGACACGACCGCGCCGTTGGAGGTGAAGCCGAGCAGGCCCTCCGCCCAGGTGTACTGGAACACCAGCACCAGCAGCCCGTACGAGGCGGCCACGGAGATCGTGTTGAGCAGGACCGACGTCAGCGCAACCACGACCGACCGGAACGTGCAGAGCATGATCAGGAACGTCGTGGCGAGCACGAACCCGACGACCGGTGGCAGCGCCGCCGCCATGCGGTCACGGAAGTCGGCGTCGCTGGCGGTACGTCCGGTCACTGCCCACCGCGTTTCCGGGACGGTGCCGACCGTCTGCGGTAGCAGTTCGCCGCGCAGCCGCCGCAGAGACTGCGTCGCCACGCGACTGTCGCTGGCGCCCGCCACGTGGACGGTGCACAGGAAGACGGTGCCGTCGGCCGACCTGCGGACGGTCGGGGGACGGTCCTGGGCGAACCGGCTGTCGCCGCTGATCCGCCTGGAGAGCTCGGCGAGTTCCCGGTGCACCGCCGCGCCGCCGGCGGTGGTGGTGCGGACCGCGACGACGTGACTGGTGCCCAGGTCGTTGCTCGGGAACGCCTGCGCCAGACGGTCGACGCTGCGCAGGATCGGAATCGAGCGGGGCAGGTCGGTCATGGTCGGCTTCTTGAGGTTCATGTCCAGCGCCGGGATGGCGACGAGAACCAGTGCTCCGACGGAGATCACGAGGGTCGGCAGCGGCGCGCGCAGCGCCGGCCGTAGGACCGCGGCCCAGAGGCGGCTCCGCTGCGCCCGGTGGATCCGCCGACCGAGGAAGGGCACGCGTAACCGGTCCACCCAGCGCCCGAGGGCGACCAGGATCGCGGGCAGCACGGTGAGGGAGCCGACCACGGCAACGCCGACCACCAGGATCGAGCCGGTCGCCATCGAACTGAACGTGTTGTCGCCGACCAGGAACAGGCTGGCCATGGCGACCATGACGGCGACGCCGGAGACCAGTACCGCGTGCCCCGAGGTGGCGGCCGCGATCTCGACCGCGCTGCGATGGTCACGCCCGCGCGCTCGTTCCTCCCGCTCGCGGCGGAGGTAGAACAGCGAGTAGTCGACGCCGACCGCCAAGCCGATCAGCAGGATGATGCTGCTGACCATCTCCCCGGCCGGGAAGAGGTGCGAGGCGAATCTTGCCAGCCCCATCGCAGCGGCCACGGCTGACAACGCCAGCACGACGGGCACTCCGGCGGCGATCAACGCGCCGAAGCTGAACAGCAGGATCACCAGCGCCACCGGCACGCTGATCAGCTCCGCCCGGACGAAATCCGCCGCCAGCGTCTCGGTCAGTGCCTTCCCCAGGGATGCCGACCCCACCTGTTCCACCCACAGGTCGGGATACCGCTGCTGCGCCTGCGTGGTGGCATCCAGCAGCGGTCCGACGCGAGCGTCAGCGTCGTCCGCCGAAGCGGTCATCTCCACCTCGACCAGCACTGCACCGCGATCGGGCGAGGTGACCGGGTCGGCGACCGTCGCCACCTCGGGCAGGACGCGCATCCGCGTGGACAGGTCAATCGCCGCGGTCTGCGCGCGTCGGAGATCGAGATCGCCCGCCCGTGCCGTGATCAGGACGCTCTCCGCCGCCGGGGCGTCGGGGAACGCGCCGGCCTGTTCGATGCGATCCGCGCGGGCCAGTTCCCCGTGCAGGCTGTCCTGCGTGGTGGCCTCGACCGTGCCGACCAGGCTGCCACCGACCACGCTGGCCGCCACGAAACACAGCCAGGCCGTGATCGCCAGCCAGGGATGGTGGGCGCTCCACCGGCCGATCCGCGCGGTGAAAGGCTTACCGGCGAGCGCGCGGACCGTGGTGACGACGTTCTGGATCATGCCGACGACGTTATGGACTCCCTGTGGCCCAGGCCATGAGGTCGACCGCCGACCTCAGCGGGGAGACCACACCGGCCGGGTGTGGAAAACCGCACCCCCTGAGCTGGTCGTCGGCGGCGGACCGCCGTCCCACCAGGCGGTATTACCTACTAAACCTATAGGCTTTACCGTCTAGAGTACGAGGGCACCCCGCCGAACGACCCGCGAGGAACCGCCATGACGCACCGCCCGGAGCCCGACCTGCTCACCGTCGCCGCCCGTTGGGCCGACCCGGCCGGCTGGCCGGTCGCGTTGCGCTTCGACCCTGCCGAGCGCTGGTACGCACGCCTCGACGTCGGCGACGACCACGAGGTGTGGGCCCTGAGTTGGCTGCCCGGGCAGGGCACCGACCTGCACGACCACGGCGGCTCCGCGGGAGCGTTCCGGGTCGTCGACGGCGCGCTCACCGAGGAGACGGTCAGTCTCGGTCGGCTACGCCCACGGCTGCTGTCCGCCGGCGTCGGTCGTCGCTTCGGCCCCCGACACGTGCACCAGGTGACCAACCAGGGCTCGGTGCCGGCGGTCAGCGTGCACGTCTACCGGCCGGCGCTGCTGCGGATGACCCGCTATCACCTCGTCGACGGACGGCTGCGGGTCGCCGAAGTCGCCGAGGCCGGCCGGTCCTGGTGAGCGCCGGCCAGCCACGATTCATACCTGTCACCGGAAGGAACCCATAATGCAGCTAACCGCCGAGCACCGCCCGGCCCCCGTGCCGCCGCCGGGCTCTCGGGGCATCGACGAGATCCTGGACGCCGCGCGCGCTCGCCTCGACCGGCTGGACCCGGAACGGGCGCACCTGGCGTACCGGACCGGAGCGCTGCTTGTCGACATCCGGCCGGCGGCGCAGCGGGCCGCGCACGGCATGGTGCCGGGCTCGCTCGTGGTCGAGCGCAACGTGCTGGAGTGGCGCTTCGATCCGCGCTGTCCGGCACGCCTGGCACAGGCGGTCGACTACGACGTGCCGGTGGTGATCCTCTGCCAGGAGGGTTACACCTCGTCGCTGGCCGCCGCCGCCCTACAGGACATCGGCCTGCACCGGGCCACGGACGTGGCGGGTGGGTTCGCCGCCTGGCGGATCGCCGGTCTGCCGGCCCTCGGCCCGACCCCGCTGCACCGCACCACCCCTCACGCGTCCCCGGTCAACACCGGGCGAGCGCGCCACTGACCGTCACGCCGTACCCGGCGTGGCGGGCGTACCGCCACTCAGGAGGCACCATGTCCGTCGTCGCCATCCCCACGCGCCGTCACCCCGGGCTGCGCCCCGCGCGGCCGCGCACCGCACCGACCCTGACCATCACCCTCGACCTCGTCCCCGGGCCGCTGAGCCCGCGGCTGGCCCGGCTGGTGCAGTTGCTCGGTGAGCTGGCCGAGTCGGGCGAGGGTCAGCTGCGTACCGTCGATGATGTCGCGGCGGTGCCGCGACCGGCCCCGAGCCCGGCCATCGCCGAGCCGCCCGCCGACAGGGACCACGTGGACATCCTGGCCGGCTCGCGGCTGGTCCGCCGGGGTGGCCGGGTCGTCCCACTGACCCGCATCGAGTACGAGCTGCTGCTGTTCCTGGCCGAGCGGCCGCGCCGGGTCTTCACCCGCCTGCAGCTGTTGTCGAGCGTCTGGGGTTACGAGCACGCGGTGGCCCGGACCGTGGACGTGCACGTCCGCCGGCTGCGCGCCAAGCTGCCCGGGGCGGAGTTGATCACCACCGTCTACGGGGTCGGCTACCGGCTGGCCGACGAGGCGGGGATCAGCGTGGACCACAGCCGCTGAACCCCGCTGCGGCGACCCGGCGATCGTCCCGCTGAACAGGACGGGGACCCCCGTATCGGGGCATCGCGTGGGCTCTGCTGTAATCATCTGACTTCACACGCAGAGCGAGCGTCTGGCTCCGATGTGTAAGTCAATTGTCACAGTCATGCAACGCGGCCGCCTCTTGACCCTCGCCCAAGCGCCGGGAAACATCGATGAAGCGGCGTCCCGGGCCGTGGGGAGATACCCGGATCAGCCCAAGGAGGACCATGTCGGTCAGCCCTGCCTCGTCGCGCGCCGGATGGCATACGTCCCAACCTCCGGTGCCCGGTCGACCGCCCGGTGGCCAGCGTCGCCCGGCCAACACCGCCGCGCCCGTGCTCACCGTGACGCTGTCCATCCCGCTGGCCTCTGAGGAGTCGCTGACCCCGGCGGCACGTCTGCTGCTCGACGCCGCCCGGGAGATGCTGGAGCGGGGCGAGGGCGTGATCATCGGGACCGTGCCGGCCGAGCGCCGCCCCGACCAGGCCTCCCCCAACCGGTCGCCGACCCGGGCGCTCAGCCCGACCATCCCGGCCCTGCACATCCTCGCGTCGTCCCGCTCGGTGCTGCGCGACGACGAGCCGCTGCCGCTGACCCGGTTGGAGTTCGACCTGCTGTTGCACCTGGTCGCCCACCCGCGCCGGGTGTTCACCAGGCTGCAACTGCTCAACGCGGTCTGGGGCTACGAGCACGCCGGCGTCCGCACCGTCGACGTGCACGTGCGTCGGCTGCGCGGCAAGGTCGGTGTGGACGTACCACTGGTCACCACCGTCTACGGCGTGGGTTACCGGTTGGCCGACGACGCCCGGGTGACCATCGACCGTTCCGGCTGACCGGCGTCACCGGCCCGTCCTTGGCCGGGCAGGATGGTCCGGTGCGCATCCGCCCCATCTCGCCCGACCTGCTCGTCGACGAGCTGACCGGCCGGCTGGCCGACGCCGCGACACGCGCCGCGACCGACGGCGCCGGACCCGCGCGGTTGCGCGTGGCCGTGGACGGCGCTCCCGCCGCGGGCGTCGACGACCTGGCCGACGCGCTCGTCGACCCGCTGCGCGCCCGGGGTCGTCCGGTGCTGCACGTCCGCGCCTCCGACTTCCTCCGCCCCGCCTCGCTGCGCTTCGAGCTGGGTCGCACCAACCCGGACTCCTTTTACGAGAACTGGGTCGACGAGGCCGGGCTGCGTCGCGAGGTGCTCGACCCGGCCGGTCCGGGCGGCACCGGGCGGCTGCTCCCGTCGCTCTGGGACGCCGACGCCGACCGGGCCAGCCGCGCCCGTTACGTCCACCTGCCACCCGGAGGTGTCGTCCTGGTCAGCGGCCCGCTGCTGCTCGGCGGGGGCCTGCCCTTCGACGTCACCGTTCACCTCCAGGTGTCCGCGGCGGCGCTGCGCCGGCGTACCGAGGCCGGACAGGTGTGGGCGCTGCCGGCCTTCGACAGGTACGCCGAGGAGGTCGCGCCGGCGAGCTTCGCCGACGTCGTGGTGCGGGCCGACGACCCCCGCCACCCGGCGCTCGTGGAGGCCGACGGCGACGCCTGAAAACCGTCGGGAAACCTCGGTTTGCTCGGCTCGTACGGCGGGTAATCGCCCGGCTCACAGAGCGCGGGTGACCGCCCGTGTACCGAATGCGACCGTGACCCGGGGCACGATGCCGCCGGCATCCGGTTCACCGTGAGCCTCAGGCCCAGGAAAGGCAGGCAGCGATGCTCGTCGACGACACGGTCGGTACGATCCGCCCCCAGGCGGAGATCGACCAGATCCGGCTCTCCCTCCAGGCGCGCTACGACGAGCTGACCGCCGAGTACGACCAGGCTGTGCTCCAGAGTCAGGTGCTGCGCCTGGTGGAGGTCGGCGACACCGCGGGCGACGACCAGGCCGACAGCGGAACCAAGACGGCCGAGCGGGACACCGCGCAGTCGCTGTTGCGCACCATCCTCGACCGCCGCGCCCAGTACGAGCACGCCCTCGGCCGGCTCGAGGAGGGCACCTACGGCTGGTGTGAGGGGTGCGCGGCGGCGATCCCGGTGGAGCGGCTGGAGATCTTCCCGGCCGCCACCACCTGTGTGACCTGTAAGCAGACCCGTGAACGGCGGGCGGCCTGAGTAACGCCAGCGGTTGCCGGTCGGCCCACGACGCGATGGACTTCACCCATGGGTGACATCCTGGTGGGCACCGCGTCCTGGACCGACCGCACCTTGCTGGACTCGGGCTGGTATCCGCAGACCGCGGACACCCCGGAGAAGCGGCTGGCCTACTACGCCCGGCAGTTTCCGCTCGTCGAAGTGGACGCCACCTACTACTCCCCGCCCGCCGAGGCGACCGCGAGGCTGTGGGCCGAACGCACCCCGGACGGCTTCACCTTCAACATCAAGGCGTTCAGCCTGCTGACCGGACATCCCACCCGGGTCAGCGCGCTCTACAAGGACCTGCGGCCGGAGACCGACAAGAAGAACGTCTACCCCGACGACCTGCCCGCGCAGGCGTACGAGGAGATCTGGACGCGGTTCCTGTCCGCGCTGGACCCGCTCGTCGAGGCGGGCAAGCTGGGCGCGCTGCTGTTCCAGTTCCCGCCCTGGTTCACCATCAAGCGGGCCAACAAGGAGTACCTGCTGGAGGTGGCGAAGCGCTGCGCGCCGTTGCGCCCGGTGTACGAGTTCCGGCACGCCTCCTGGTTCGACGGCGACAACGCCGACGAGACCCTGGCCTTCCTGCGCGAGCACGACCTGCCGTACGTCTGCGTGGACATGCCGCAGGGCCACCGCTCGTCGCTGCCCCCGGTGCTGGCCGCCACCGCGGACCTCGCGGTTGTGCGTTTCCACGGGCACAGCGACAAGTGGACGAGCAAGGACATCCACGAGAAGTTCGGCTACCACTACTCCAAGCGGGAGTTGGCCGACTGGGCGCCGAAGCTGCGCGAGCTGGCCGACCAGGCCGGGCAGACCCACATTTTGATGAACAACTGCTACCGCGACTACGCGCAGACGAACGCCACGACCCTGGCCGGGCTCCTCGGCACCGACTGACCGCCGCCGGGGCGGCGCGGCTCACCCGATCGGGGTGGTGCCGGCTCACCCGCCCCGCCGGCAGGGTGGACACGGTGGTGCCGGTCGCCCGCAGGGTGGCCGACGCCGGAGACGACACGGAGGTGACGGGGGATGACGGTTCGAGTGGTGACGGATCGACGGCGCGGAGCCGTCCTGCACGTGGTCGGCACGCCCGACAACGCCCGGAGCGCCCCGCAGGGCAGCCCGGTGCGGGCCCGACGCGGCCCAGCGGGGCCGCCACGTCGTACCGACGACCGACGGTGGGACAACACGGAACGGGGGGCCACCGATGGCTGACGCGATGATCTCAGCGTTCGAATCCTCGCTGGACAAGACGAACCTGATCCTGAAGGACATCGAGAACGCCTACGGCTGGCCGAAGGATCGGCGCAACCAGTCGTACGCGGCGCTGCGCACGGTGTTGCACCTGTTGCGCGACCGGCTGCCGGTGGACGAGAGCGTGGAGTTCGCCCAGCAGTTGCCGGTGCTGGTGCGGGGCATCTACTTCGACGGGTGGGTCCCGTCGGACGTGCCGATCAAGCTCAACCGGGACGACTTCCTCTACGAGGTCCGCCAGGGCTTCCCGTACGACGCGGAGGGCGGCCCGGAGCGGGTGACGCAGGTGGTGCTCGACACCCTACGCCGACACGTCACCCAGGGTGAGTGGCAGGACGTGAAGGACACCATGCCGGCCGATCTGGCCGTGATGATGCCGTGACGACCTGACGCGCCGAAGCCCGCCCGACGACCTGTCGGGCGGGCTCTGCGTCGGTGGGGTCCGCCTCGGCGGCGGTCGGTGGCGCGACCGAGGAACCGGGCCACCGGCTCGGCCGGCTCACGCCGCCGCTTGATGTGGGTGAGATAGCGGCTCATCTTCACCGCCACGCGGAAGTCCGCCGGGGTCCGCGCCCGCCAGGCGGCGACGGTGTCGCGCTCCGGCAACCGGTAGAAGGCGTTGTTGACCTTTACCGTGGCGAAACCCTCGGCGAAGCGCTCCAGCCAGAGTCGCTTCGGCAACTGCTGCGGACAGAAGCGGCCCCGCCAGTCCCGATACTGCCAGCCGGCCGCACCCACCAGGATCACCGTCCCATCGTGACACTCTCCGCCGCGGCTCGCGAACCGCCCGTGTCGTCCCGCTTCGACGTCTACGGTGAGGGTTAGAGAAGATCGCGCGTGGGGTACCACCCGCAGCACGACGGACCCCGGCGTACGGCGGGGCGGCACACCCGAGGGAGTACCGATGGCACTCAACGACGACGACATGCAGACCACGGGCGGCGGCGGCCTGGAAGGCCCGGCCGACGGTGGCGCGACCCCCGGCCACCAGGACGGTGGCGCGGACGGTGGCGCGGAGGGCCCGGCCGACGGTGGCGCGACCCCGGGTCAGCACGACGGTGGCGCGGACGGTGGCGCGGAAGGCCCCGCCGACGGTGGCGCGACCCCGGGTCAGCACGACGGTGGCGCGGACGGCAGCGCGGAAGGTCCCGCCGACGGCGGTGCGACGCCGGGCCAGCAGGACGGCGGCGCCGACGGCAGCGCGCGGTAGCGGCACACCATGACGCACCTCGACCCGCCGGGCGGCCACGGCCGCCCGGCGGTTCCGTCCGCATCCGCCGCGGCGGCGCTGGCCCGTTGCGTCTCGGTCGAACCGGCCAAGTTCGCCGCCGCGCACTGGGGACACACCCCGCTGCTGTCCCGCGCCGCCGAGCTGCCCGACCCGGCCGGCTTCACCGACCTGCTCAGCCCCGCCGACGCCGACGAGCTGCTGAGCCGGCGCGGTCTGCGTACCCCGTTTCTGCGGGTTGCCAAGGACGGCCAGTTGGTGCCGGCGGCGCGCTGGACCGGCGGCGGCGGCGCCGGCGCCGAGATCGGCGACCAGGTGCTCGACGAGCGGGTCCTGGAGCAGTACGCCTCCGGCGCCACGCTTGTGTTGCAGGGTCTGCACCGGATCTGGCCGCCGCTCGTCGACTTCGCCGGCGACCTGGGCCTCGCGCTCAACCAGCCGTTGCAGATCAACGCCTACCTGACGCCGGCCGGCAGTCAGGGATTCGCCACCCACTACGACACGCACGACGTGTTCGTCCTCCAGGTCGACGGCCGCAAGCACTGGCGGATCCACCCGCCGGTGCTGCCCGACCCGCTGGAGAAGCAGCCGTGGGGTGGCCGGGCCGACGAGGTCGGCGCGACCGCGCAGGGTCCCGCCGCGCTGGACGTGGTGCTCGCCCCCGGCGACGCCCTCTACCTGCCCCGGGGTTGGCTGCACAGCGCGCAGGCGCAGGACGCCAGTTCGCTGCACCTGACCGTGGGCATTCGGGCGCTCACCCGGTACGCCCTGGTCGAGGAGCTGCTCGCGCTGGCCGCCGAGGACCAGCGGCTGCGGGCCACCCTGCCGTTCGGCACCGACGTCGCCGACCCGGACGCCATCGAGCCGGAGCTGACCGAGACGGTGGAGGCGCTGCGGGACTGGCTGCTGCGCGCCGACCCGGCCGCGGTCGCCGCGCGGCTGCGCCAGCGGGCCTGGCCCGCTGCCCGCCCGGCACCCATCCGGCCGCTCGCCCAGGCCGACGCGGTGGCCACGCTGGACGCCGACGCCCGGGTCACCCTGCGCCCCGGTCTGCGCTGGCAACTGGTGCCGCACGGCTCGGACACGGTGGCGTTGCGGCTGTTCGACCGCACCATCACCCTGCCCGCCGCGTGCGAGGCGGCGGCTCGTGTCCTGCTCGGCGGCGCGGTCACCCGGGTCGGTGACCTGCCCGGATTGCCCGACGACGCCGACCGGGTCACCCTGACCCGCCGCCTGCTCCGCGAGGCCGTCCTGGTCCCGGCCTGACAGCCGGCTCGGCCCGCGCGGCCCCGCCCGCGCGGCCCGGCTCGGCTCGGCCCGCGCGGCTCGGCTCGGCTCGGCCCGCGCGGCTCGGCTCGGCCTGCGTCCGCGCTGCCCGGCTCGTCTTGCCTGCGCCGCCCGGCGGACGATCGACTCCGTTTCCCTGAAGTCGCGGTGTCTGGACGGTGGGATGGCGCGGTTTCCGGGAAGCCGAGTGGATCAACGGCGGCGGGCGCCTCGCTTGATCACCGGCGGCGGCGCCTGGGTGGACGACGCGGCGACGACCGCGCTCGACCGGGTCAACGCCCGAGCGCCAGCAGCAAAGCGGTCGTGACCAACCCCGCGCCGATCACCACGATGATCGGCCGGGGTCCGAGCACCGCGTGCCGCCGGTCGGCCAGCACCCGCGCCGGCGCCAGCCCGACCAACGGCCCGAACAGGGTCACCACCAGCGCCAGCACCGGCATCCCGACCGCCAGGTCGCCGCCGTACCCGACGCCCAACGCCCGTGCCCCGGCCCCCAGCGCGTACGCGAACACCGCGCCGCCCACCCCGCAGAGCGCCAGCAGGGGGTTGACCGAACCCGGCAGCTCACCCGGCTGGCCGGCCCGGTCGAGCAGGTCCCGGGCCCGGGTGAGGAGCGCCACCGCGTCGGTGGTCCCGCCGCTGTTCGCCGGAGCGGGCGGGCCGCCGAGACGACGGGCGCCGAGGCGGGTACGCACCTGCTGCCACAGGTGCGCCACCTCGGCGTCGACGCGTTCCTGCTGCTCGCGCGCCTCGACGAGTTCCACCTCGGCGTGTTGGACCTGCTCGCCGGCGTCGGTGACGGCCCGCTCGGCAGCCGCGCACTGCCGCTCGTACCAGGTGTGCGCCTCGCCGCGCTGCTCACCCACCCGTGCGGTCAGTTCGGCCAGTCGCCGCAACTGCGCCGCGTACGTCTCGCTGGCCACTGGTTCGTTCATCGCGACGGTCCGTAAGGGATGATCACCTGTCCGGTGCGGTGGACCGCCCGGTCGAAGAAGAGCCCGCGCCACGGGCGGGGATACCAGTCCGGGCCGCCGGTGCCCGGGTAGAGCGAGGAGCCCAGCTCGCCGCCGTGCGCGTCCAGCGCCACCCAGGCGCCGATCTGGTCGGTGCGGGCGGCCGGACCACCGAGGTCGGCGCGCATCCGGGCCACACCCCGCCACCAGGCCAGCACGTGCGTCCGGCGTTCCGGCCCGTCGTGCAGGATCCGGCGTAGCTGCTCCAGGCCGGTGCGCCGGCCGGCGCGGGCGGCCAGCGCGCCGGCCGCCGCGTCGACCGCGAACAGCAGCAGGTAGTGCGGGCTTCCCGGCCCGGTCAGCCCGTCGGCCGTCTCGGCCATCAGCTCGCCCACGGTCTCCTCGTCGTACCAGGCGGCGTCGTCGGCCAGGTCGTCGTAGAGGGCGCGGGCCATCGGGTCGGCGTCCGCGTCGAGGCAGGCGATGGAGAACCGGGCGGTGCCGGGTGGATGTTGGCGGGCCAGTGACCGGGCCGCCGCGTCCAGTACCGCGCACGCCTCGTCCACCCGGGTGCCGAGCACGGCGAGGTTGCGGCCCGGGGCGCGCGGCAGGCGCAGCGCCGCCGAGCGGGACTGCACGTCGATGATCTCGCCGAGCAGGGCCACCGGGCTGCGCGGCACGCTCCCGTCCGGGGGTGCGGCGAGCGCCCGGAAGTCCGGGGCGTCCGCCAGCCGGGGAATCGCGTCGCCGTCGAAGAGTCGGGCCGGCGCCGCGTCGGGTGAGCGCATCCGCCACAGCCGGTGCTGCAACCCGCTCCACGTCTCCCAGTCGCTGGCGGACGGGATCCGGGCGACCTCGTTGCCCTCCACCATCCCCGACTCGGCGTTGACCACCGCGTGCCAGCGGGGCAGCGACTGTGCCGCGTCGTTGCGTTCGGCGAGGATCCGCAGCGCCTTGGGCAGCGCGATGCGCAGGGTGAACTGGGCGACGAGCGCGGGCCGCCCCCACAGCGCCTCGATGCCCCGCACGTCCTGCGAGGCGAGCACCAGGTGGATGCCCTGCGACCGGCCGCGCCGGGCCAGGTCCTCCAGCAGGTCGGCCGCCTCCCGGGCGACCACGTCCCGACCGGCCAGCAGCATCTGGAACTCGTCGACCACCGCGACGATCCGCGGCCAGTGCCCGGTCGGGTCGACCGCCCGCAGCTCGGCCAGCTTGGTGACCTCGTGCTTCTTGGCCGCGTCGGCGCGCCGGCGCAGCTCCTCGGCGAGGAACCGCAGCAGCGCCAGGCCGAACTCCCGGTCGGTGTTCACGTTGATGCCGACCAGGCGCATGTGCGGCAACCAGCTCGGGTCACGGCGGCCCTGTGCGAACCGCGCGAAGGACACCCCCTCCTTGAAGTCCAGCAGATAGAATTCCAGCTCGGCGGGGGAGTAGCGGGCGGCGAGCGCGCCGATCCACGCGAAGATCAGGTTGGTCTTGCCGGTGCCGGACGGCCCACCGATCAGCGCGTGCGGCGGATAGTCGCCCAACGACAGCCGTACCGGTCGACCCTGCGGCCCCTCACCGATCGGGGCGGTCAACCCGTCGGCGGAATCCTCCCGCCACATCAGCTCGGGCGGGGGCAGCAGGTCCGCGAACGGGGTCGGCGGCGGGCCGGCGTTCACCTGGACGGCGATCTCCCGACAGGTCTCGGTGACGAGCGTCGCCGGTGGCGGCGGATCCAGCCGGACCGGCAGCCCGGCCGACCCGCCGATGCGCGCACCGGAGGCCCCGGCGACCACCCGGGTCACCGTCGGGTCCTCCGGCACCGGCACCCCGTGCACCACCAGGTGCACCCCGCAGGCCGCGCCGGCACGGACCACCCGGTCCAGTTGGCCGCGCTCGTGCCGGTTGAGCTCGTCGCCGCCGAGCAGCACCGCCACCCGCCACGGTTCGGGTCGCCGGCCGGTCGCCGCGGCCAGTTCCCGCAGCGAGGCGTACTCGCCGGCGAGCACCGTCTCGTTGATCCGGCGGATCTGCTCCACCAGGTCGTCCAGCAGGGGACCCAGCCCGCCGGGGCCGACGAAGGTGAGCAGCCCCGCCGTGCCCAGCGGCGCGAACCCGGCCAGGCCGCCGCCGAGCTGCTCCGGGTCGTACCCGACCAGCCGTACCGCCCCGGGGTCGGCGCGGCCAGCGGCCCGCAGCAGCAACGCGGACACCACCGCGTCGCAGCCGGCCCGATCGTCTCCGGAGAGGTGGACGTGGCCGGCGTCGAGCAGCGGCACCAGCGCGGGCACCGGATCGACGCCGTCGATCCGGACCGTGCCGACCCGCAGCGCGCCGGGCGGCTCCGCGCGCCGCGTCGGCGTCGGCGCCCACCCCACCCAGTCGGCCCCCGCGCAGCCGGGCGCCTCCTGCCGGGCCGCCTCGGCGGCGCGCCGGGCCAGCTCGGCGATCCGGGCGGAGTAGCGGGCGTCGATCTCGGCGATGCGGCGGTCCCGCTGGGCGCCCACCCGCTCCGGTACGGCGGCCGCCGCCCGCTGGACCCGGGCCAGCCGTTCCCGCCCGGCGGTCAGTTCCGCCTGGGCGGCGGACAGCCGGGTACGGGTGGCTCCCAGCGCCTCGGCCAGGGTGTCCCGGATTCGCCCGGCGAGCTGACCACGCCGGTCAGCCATCGGAGCCCCGACGAGTCGGCGCGTCCCGCCACGGGCTGCCCGAACGCGGCGGCAGCCCACCGGAGCGTTGTCCACCCGCATCCCCCGGCCGCCGGACCGCACCACCGGGGCGCGCACCCACGCCGCCTGGTTGACGCGCTCCGCGTTGATCGCCCGCGCCGGCTGGTTGGCCCGCGCCGGCTGGTTGGCCCGCGCCGGCTGGTTGGCCCGCGCCGGCTGGTTGGCCCGCGCCGGAGGGCAGGTCCCGGCCGAGGCGGGCGAGCAGCAGCCCGGTCGCCACACCGGCGGTCACCGCGGAGTCGGCGGCGTGCGGCGGCTCCCCGGAGGCGCGCGGCGGCGGCATCCGGCACACCCGGGTCAGCAGCGTCTCCAGCACCGGTGTCGGCAGCCCGGGCAGCAGGTCGCGGACCCTCCCGTCCAACTCCCCGCGCAACCGACCGAGGTCGGCGGCGCGCGGCGGGTGCCCCAGCAGCTCACCGGCCAGCTCGCGCAGCAGCGGTGGCGCCAGCGCCGCCATCCCCAGCCCCACGTCGGCCGGTGCCCGCCGCAGCTCCTTGCGGAGCCGGTCCCGGTCGCCGGAGCGGACACCACCCGCCACTCGGCGCAGCAGTTCCTGGGAGTCGTCCACCCGCTCGTCGGGCTCGTCGTCGACGCCCTCGCGCCCGCCGGTCAGCTCCGCCACCCGCACCGACCACCAGCGGCGCATCCGGACCTGTTCGGTCGGCTCCGGCGCGACCGTGCTGGGACCGGCCGCCGGCGGCGTGTCGTGTCGGGGAGCGCGTTGCGCAGGGCGGGGCGCCGGAGCGCCGTCCGCCCCCAACCCGATCGCCGCCAGATAGGCCGAGAGCTGCTCCTGCGCGACCCGCAACGCGTAGCCGGCGCTCTCGGCGTGCTCGGTAGCGGCGGACAACTCCGGCACTCCCATCGGGTTTGCCGACTCCTGGCGGACCCAGCGCAGTCGCTCCGCGGCCAGGCCGAACTTATCCAGCGCCTGCCCGAGCAGGGCCAGCGGGAACTCCTCGCTGGCGGCGCGGACCTGCCCACCGACGTCCTCGATGATGGACATGGCGGCCTACAGCGTCGCGACGTAGAGCTGCGCCTGCTCGACCGCGACAAGTGTCGCGGCGAGACACTCCTCCAGCTCCTGGCTGGCCTGTGTCAGCGACGCCTGGGCCGCCTCCACTGTCTCGTGCCCGCTGCCCTCCAGTGCGCCGGCCAGGGTCTGCTGCGCCTCGGCCAGTTTCTCGCCGGCCGCCTGCACGGCTGTCTGCCCGTCACCGATCTGTTGGAGGGCGACATCGATGGCAGCCTTCAGCTCGGCGACGCTCGCCACGGCGGAACCTCCTGGGGGCGGGGGAGATCTCCATTAGAGCCTATCGGCCGCCGCGAAAGAACATCCGCCCTGTCGGTGTTCCTGCCCGCCTGTCCGGAAGGCCCCCGGATGTGCCGGGAGTCCATTCTGTGGGACTCCCAGTGCGAGAACTTCTCAGTTCTCCCGGAGCCACCGGGGCCCGTACACCTCCGCGCCCAGGGCCGTGACCCGCTCGCGCAGCTCCCGGTCCGCGGTGACCACCAACCGAC
Organism: Micromonospora sp. NPDC005203; assembly: GCF_042872705.1. Classification (NCBI taxonomy): domain Bacteria; kingdom Bacillati; phylum Actinomycetota; class Actinomycetes; order Micromonosporales; family Micromonosporaceae; genus Micromonospora; species Micromonospora sp. NPDC005203. Next base: position 233,388 of record NZ_JBIAKV010000008.1, read on the forward strand.
GTCGAAGCGGTGCGCCCGCGACCAGGTCGACGACGCTGTCGTCGCCGGAGCCGGGGGCGGAGACCACCCGGACGCCGTCGGTCCCGGGTACGTCCCGCGCGGCCCCCTCGACCACCAGCACCACCTCCACCGGGGCCGGCAGTCGGGCCGGCAACCCGATGGTCGCCACCGGGGCGAGCGAGTCGCGCAGACGGGCCGCCGCCCCGGCCCGGTCACGCCACCACCCGTTCGGGCGGGAGCCCACCACGTTGGCGCCATCCACGATCAGCAGCGGGGTCTCATCCATCCGGCCAGCCTGCCACCAACGGGCGGTCCCGACCCCGACGCCACTCCCGGGATACCGGTACGCCGTCTCCCGCGGCGTTTGTCGGGGCGCGCGCCGGGTAGCCCCTGCCGACCGTGCCGCGCCCGACTGCGGAGGACAGACATGATGGGACCCGGTGACACCGGCTCCGACCCGTGGGACGAATTCCTGGCCAGGTACTTCGGTCGGGGCGAGGGAGGACGCCGACCGCCGCACCGGGTCGACATCACCCGACTCATGACCGCGGACGCCCGCGAAATGCTGGCCGACGCGGCCCGGCGGGCCGCGCAACGCCACAGCAACGACCTGGACACCGACCACCTGCTCTGGGCGGCGCTGCAACGCGAACCGCTACGTGACCTGGTACGCCGGGCCGGAGCAGACCCGGACACCCTGCTCAACGCGCTCGGCGGCAAGGGCGACGGCGCGCCACGTGGCGAGGTGCCGCCCAACCTCTCGCTGACCCCGGCCGCCAAGCGGGCGCTGCTCGACGCCCACCAGCTGTCCCGGGCGATGGGCGCCAACTACATCGGCCCCGAGCACATCCTGATGGCGCTGCCGCTCAACCCGGAGTCGCCGGCCGGTCGGATGCTGGCCGCCGGCCGGATCCAACCCGAGTCGTTGCAGGCCGCCAACGCCGAGCGTGGGCCGATGACCGGGCCGAAGCCGGATCGCGGCACGCCCACCCTCGACCAGTACGGGCAGGACCTCACCGAGCTGGCGCGGATGGACCAGATCGACCCGGTGGTCGGACGGGCCGACGAGATCGAACAGGCCATCGAGATCCTGTCCCGGCGCACCAAGAACAATCCGGTGCTGATCGGCGAGGCCGGCGTCGGCAAGACCGCCATTGTGGAGGGGCTGGCCGAGCGGATCTGCGACGGGGACGTGCCGCAGACCCTGCTCGGCAAGCGGGTCGTCCAACTCGACCTGGCGGGTCTGGTCGCCGGCACCCGATACCGGGGGGACTTCGAGGAACGGCTGAAGAAGGTGATCGACGAGATCCGGGCGCACCGGGACGAGCTGATCATCTTCATGGACGAGATCCACACGCTGGTCGGAGCGGGCGGCGCCGGCAGCGAGGGCGGCATGGACGCGTCCAACATGCTCAAACCCGCCCTCGCCCGCGGCGAGCTGCGGGTGATCGGCGCGACCACGCTCGACGAGTACCGCAAGAGCATCGAGAAGGACGCCGCGCTGGCCCGGCGCTTTCAACCGGTGCTGGTGCCCGAGCCCGGCGTCGACGACACCATCGCCATCCTGCGCGGGCTGCGCGACAGGTACGAGGCCCACCACCAGGTGCGCTTCAGCGACGAGGCGCTGGTCTCGGCAGCCGAGCTGTCCGACCGGTACGTCACGGACCGGTTCCTGCCGGACAAGGCGATCGACCTCATCGACCAGGCCGGCGCGCGGGTGCGGTTGCGGACCCGCACCCCGGCGTCCGACGTGCGCGAGCTGGAGCAGGAACTCGACGAGGTACGCCGCGACAAGGAACAGGCCGTCACCGACGAGCAGTACGAGCGGGCCTCCGCGCTGCGTGACCGGATCGCCGAGTTGGAGGAGGACATCCGACGCGCGAACGGCGAGGACGGCTCGTCCGGCTCCCAGGTGCCCGAGGTGGGCCCCAAGGAGATCGCCGAGGTCGTCTCCCGGGCCACCGGCATCCCGGTCAGCCAGCTCACCGAGGAGGAACGCGACCGGCTGCTGCGCCTGGAGGGTCACCTGCACCAGAAGGTGGTCGGCCAGGACGACGCGGTCACCGCGGTCGCCGAGGCGGTGCGCCGCTCCCGGGCCGGGCTGGCCGACCCGGAGCGACCGATGGGCAGCTTCCTGTTCCTCGGCCCGACCGGCGTCGGCAAGACCGAGTTGGCGCGGGCCCTGGCCGAGGCGTTGTTCGGCGAGGCCGACCGGATGGTCCGGGTGGACATGAGCGAGTTCCAGGAACGGCACACGGTCAGCCGGCTGGTCGGCGCTCCACCCGGATACGTCGGCTACGAGGAGGCCGGCCAGCTCACCGAGGCGGTGCGTCGCCGCCCGTACGCCGTGGTGCTGCTCGACGAGATCGAGAAGGCCCACCCGGACGTGTTCAACATCCTGCTCCAGGTGCTCGACGACGGGCGGCTCACCGACAGCCAGGGTCGCACGGTGAACTTCAAGAACACCGTCCTGATCATGACGAGCAACCTCGGCTCCGAGCTGATCACCGGCGCCCAGCGCTCGGTCGGCTTCGGCACCGGGGACGTGGGCAGCGAGCAGGAGAGCAACGAGCTGCGGGAGCGGCTCATGCGCCGCCTGCAGGAGAACTTCCGCCCGGAGTTCCTCAACCGCATCGACGAGGTCATCATCTTCCGCCGGCTGGAGGCCGAGCAGTTGCGCGACATCACCGCGCTGCTGCTGGAGGAAACCCGCCGCCGGATGCACGCCCAGGACCTCCAGGTCGAGTTCACCACCGCCGGCATCGACTGGCTCGCCGAACACGGCTACCAGCCGGAGTTCGGCGCCCGCCCGCTGCGCAGGGTGATCCAGCGGGAGGTGGACAACCACCTGTCCCGGATGCTGCTGGAGTCGGCGATCTCACCGGGGCAGAAGGTCACGGTGGACGTCCGCGACGGTGCGCTCACCTTCGACGTGACCGCGGGCGAGCGGGGGTACACCGCCGCCACGACCACCCACCCGCGATGAGCGGGCCGGCGCGGCGAGACGAGCACGAGGACCCGCACGAGCCCACGAAAGCCCGGGACGAGGACGACCATCCCGACCCGATCCTGGCGCCGCCGACCGCGAACCCCCGCCGCACGCGGGTGCCCGCGGAGGGCCTGCATCCCAAGACCGACCAGGACGACCCGGAGACGTCCGGGAAACCGCCCGGAGAGGAGACCTGATGGTACGCGAAGCGCGGCTCGACCCCGAGGTGGAAGTGCTCTGGGAGGACTTCCACGCCGAGGTCAACGTCCCGTCGGAGCAGCTGCGGACGTGGTTGCTGACCCGGGGTTCCGGGGAGGAGTCGTTCAGCCCGAACCCGAATCTCGACCTGCCCCAGCCGGGCCGGGAGATCCTCAAGGTGCTGAACAAGCGCAAGGTGGACCTCACCCCGGAGGACATCGAGGTGATGCGGGAGGCGGTCGAGCGGATCCGCGAGCTGATGGACGCCAAGCCGTCACGCGGCAACGCCGACGACGACTGGCGGCACTCGCTGCTCGACCTCGGACACGACCCGCTCGTCGAACGCTGAACGAGGCCACGCGCGACGGCGCCGTCCCGGGCGGGGACGGCACCGTCGCGTCTCGACTACTGGCCCTGGTCCGGTTCCAGGCTGGCGATGGTCAGCCCCGCCGCGTCGGCGGCGGCGTCGCGGTCGGTGCGGGTCTGGTCCTCCCGGCTGAGCAGGTTGGCGTACTCGGTGACGGCGGCCGGGTCGGGCACCTGCGGCAGGCGGCGCAGGAACGCCTCCACCGCACGGGTGGCGGCGGTGTGCGCGGCGGCCGCCTCGCGGAGCAGTTCCCGGTCGTCGGCGGGCGGGTAGAGGTCGGTCATGTCCGCCAGATACCCGGCCCACGGCGGTTCGCACCGCCAGCGGCCGGGAATACCGGCCGATCAGCCCGGCCGGACCCCGGTGGGCTGCCGGACGCCGAACGCCGGGTGACGCAGCAGCCAGTCCAGGTACGCAGGATGCGGGGCCAACGAGTCGACGTACGCCGCCTTCGCCGTCTGCACCATCAGGTCTGCCTTTCGGGCGGCGGGGGAGTCCGGATGCCAGCCGAGCAGGAGCCGCCAGCGCAACGGTATGCCGGCGAGGCGGCGGGTGACCAACCCGGCCACCGGGCGGAACGTCGCCTGGCACAGCGCGATCGCCACCCCTGCTTCCACCAGATCGACGCAGCCGCGGATGTCGGTCTCGTACACCTTGCGGGGGGTGAATCCGGCGCGGGCGCAGGCGGTGGCGAAGCAGTCGGCGAAGCAGCCGTCGCCCGGGGCGGCCACCCACTGCTCGTGCCGCAGGTCCGCCAGGCGCACCTCGTCGTGCGCCGCGAGAGGGTGCGTCTCCGGCAGCAGGACCAGCACCGGGTCGATGGCCACCTCCTGCCAGCTCAACCCGAACCCCGCCGACGGGCTGGCGTCGCCGCACACCCCGGTGAGGGCGAAGTCCAGTCGGCCGCCCGCCACCAACTGCGCCAACTCGTCGACCGACCAGGAGGCGAGCGTGGTGATCTGGGCCGGCGGCTGCTCGGCCGCCAGACGGTGCACCATCCGGCCCAGGATCGGGCTGTTCACCCCACCGAACCGGTAGCACGGCGGCGCGTCGCCGGCCCCGGCCAGCCGGGCCGCCTCGTCCTGCAACCCCTTCATCGCCGGCAGCAGCACCCGGGCCCGAGCCAGCACCAGCTCACCAAGAGCGGTGGGCCGGGCGCCGCGTCGGTCCCGGTCGAACAGCGGGCCGCCCAGGGTCCGCTCGATGCGCTGGAGCTGGGCGGTCAGCGCCGGCTGGGCCAGGCCGAGCGCCGAGGCCGCCTTCGTCACACTCCCCGTCTCCGCGATCGCGCAGACCACCCGCAGGTGACGCAGCTCCAGGTTCATACCGTGACGGTAGGACTACACGTCAGCCGGCGGAATAGCCCGAGCGGATCGGTGATAATGAATGCACCTGGCAGTGCCGCCGCCGTCAGTCCCGCGGCGACTCCGGCAGGTCCGCCAGGTACGTCGGCCGGCGGGTCACCGCGTCGAGCACCTTGTCCACCACCCCGACCGCCGGCTCCACGATCCGGTTCCACGGAGGGGTGGCCGGGGTGCCCGGGTGCGGCCGGGTCGGCGCGGCCTCCTCGGCGATCTCCAGCCGGTTGCCCAGCCGGATCAGCTCCTCCTGGGTCGCGACCGCGCGCAGCTCGGTGACGAGCGCACCCACCCCGTCGACGTGGTGGCGGACCCGCTCGGCGATCTCGGCCAACGCCTCGTCGGTCGCGCCCTTCAGGGCGCTGAGCAGACTGGCGTCGGCGTTGATCTCGGCGTCCACCCGCTCGGCGGCCGCCGGCAGCGCGGCGCGTACCGCCGGCAGCAGGTACTGCTCCTCGGCGGAGAGGTGCCGCGACAACGCGGCGGTGAGCACCGGCAGCCCTTCCCGCGGTGTGGCGTCCGGGCCGGTCAGCTGGTCCAGCAGCGCCACCAGTTGACGGTGCTCCGCCTCGACGATGTCGGCGATGTTGCGGCCACCGGGTCGGTAGCCCTCCTCGGGTGCGGGTGCGGGCGGCAGCGGCGGCAGGGGAACGGCGGACATGGTGCCCTCCTCGACTGGCGGGCGGAAGCTCCGGCAGGAATGTGCGGTCGTGGGCGGCGGTACCCGAACCCGCTCCCGGCGAAACCGGGCCCGTCGATGCGCCGGCCCGGGGCCAACCGGTGTGCCGGCCCGTGCGCACCGGTGCGCCGCCCGGCCGACCGGGGCCGGCTGGTATGAAGAGGCGATGACGAGCGATGCGGCCTCCACCCGACCCGACCCCAGCGCGGAGGTCGTGGACCTCTGCCGCGACCTGCTGCGCATCGACACCACCAACACGGGGGACAACGACACGAGCGTCGGCGAGCGCCGCGCCGCCGAGTACGTGGCGGAGAAGCTCGCCGAGGTGGGCGTGGAGTCCGTCCTGCACGAGGCCGCGCCGGGCCGGGCGAACGTGGTGGCCCGCATCCCCGGCACCGACCCGAGCCGGGGCGCGCTGCTGGTGCACGGCCACCTGGACGTGGTGCCCGCCGACGCCGACGAGTGGTCGGTGCACCCGTTCTCCGGCGAGCTGCGCGACGGTTACCTCTGGGGCCGCGGCGCGATCGACATGAAGGACTTCGACGCGATGGTGCTCGCCGTGGTGCGGCACTGGCAGCGCACCGGCGTACGGCCACCGCGGGACATCGTGCTCGCGTACACCGCCGACGAGGAGGCGGGCAGCGACTACGGCGCGCGTTTCCTGGTGGAGAACCACCAGGACCTCTTCGACGGCTGCACGGAGGCGATCGGTGAGGTCGGCGGTTTTTCCTACTCGGTCAACGACAGCCAGCGGCTCTACCTGATCGAGACCGCCGAGAAGGGCATCGACTGGCTGCGGCTGCACGCCAAGGGTCGCCCCGGGCACGGCTCGATGGTGCACGACGACAACGCGGTCACCGCGCTCGCCGAGGCGGTCGCCCGGATCGGCCGGCACCGCTTCCCGGTGGTGGTCACCGACACCGTGCGGGCCTTCCTGGAGGAGGTCTCCGACCTGCTCGGCGTCGAGCTGGACCCGGAGGACCCGGAGACGGCCATCGCGAAACTCGGCCCGATCGCCAACATCATCGGGGCGACCATCCGCAACACCGCCAACCCGACCCGGCTCGACGCCGGCTACAAGGACAACGTCATCCCCGGCCGGGCCACCGCTACGATCGACTGCCGCAGCCTGCCCGGCCAGTCCGAACTGCTGGAGCGGCAGCTGCGGGAGCTGATCGGCCCGGACATCGCCATCGAGTACATCCAGCGGCAGCCCGCGCTGGAGACCACCTTCGACGGCGACCTGGTCGAGGCCATGTCGGCGGCGCTGCGCGCCGAGGACCCGGGGGCGCGTCCGGTCCCGTACATGCTCTCCGGCGGCACCGACGCCAAGGCGTTCTCCCAGCTCGGCATCCGCTGCTTCGGGTTCGCCCCGTTGCGGCTGCCCGCCGACCTGAACTTCTCGGCGTTGTTCCACGGCATCGACGAGCGGGTTCCGGTCGACGGACTACAGTTCGGCGTGCGGGTTCTCGACCGGTTCCTCCGCACCTGCTAGCCGCGCCCGGCGCTGCATCCGGCGCGCGACCTCCCCAACGTGAAGGGACTGCCCCACATGACCGACCAGCACGGTGAGCTGGACGCCGCTCTCGAGCGGGTGATCGAAGCGGCCCGCCACCACCTGGCCGCCGTACGCGCCGCGCAGGGCCGCGTCGACGACGACGACGTCTGGCAGGCGTACGTGGCGTTGAACAACGCTTCCTTCGCGTACGACGAGCGGTTGCTCGACGCCTTCGGCGAGGTGACGCCGTGGGATGTCGACTCGATCGACCCGGACGAGGCCGACGAGCGCTTCGGCGGCCCTGAGGGTTCCGAGGCCAGCGACCCGCACCCCCGGGTGATCTCGGTGCGGCAGCGTCGCGACTACCGGGTGCCGAGCGTCGCCGCGCTGCTGCGGGTGGCCGAGGCGGCCCGCCGCGAGGGCACCCCGGAGGACGACGAGCCGGCGCCGGTGGAGGGCGTCGGCGAGGCGGTGCTGGAGTTGCTGCAGAGCGGCGACGGCTCGCTCGGCGCGCTGGACGTCCCCGAGCTGGAGCCCCTCGACGGGGTGGTGATGGTCAGCGAGGTGGGCACGCCGGTCGATCTGGAGTCGTTCGACGACGACGACGCGGTCGGCCCGTTCCAGCCGGCGGTCGACGACCGGCTGGTCGGCCGGCTCGACGAGCACCCGTTCGTGGAGCTCGACGACGATCACGACCACGCCGGGCACCAGCACTAGGGCGCGGGTAGAAGTCCTCGGCCGGCCAGGGGCTTTGACGCACGCCCTGGGGCGCACCAAGGCCGTTCGACGCCCGGGGTCCACGTGGCCCCGGGCGTCCGGCCGTCAGTACGACAGGCCCGGCTGCGGCTGGTTGACCCGCCGCCGCCGCAGCACCACCTGCCGCGTGCCGTCCCGGTACAACCGCACCCGGGCCAACTCCCATCCGGAGAACTCCGCCTGGATCGCCAACTGCGCCGCCGCGGTCAACCGGTCGACGTTCGGCGGCAGCCGCAGTGGCGCGTATTCGTAGTCCATGCCATCCATGCTGCCCAGCCCAGCGGCTGTTCGCCACCCCCTTGGGGGTGACCAACGACGCTGCCGTGGGGTGGTTCGTGCCGACCTGTGCGCCCCTGCCCCGTGGAGCGTGCTGTCCGTGCCACGGGGTGGTGCCGGGTGGCCGGGAATCGTATCGTCGGTGCGCTCGACTCGTGGGGGAGGAACGGCATGCCGCCGGATATCGACGTCGACGTGCGGGCGGTCCGTCGACTGGAGACCGCCACCCGGCGCCTCGACAACTCCCCCGCCGCGGTCGAGGCGGACTGGATCAACCAGCGTGTCTTCGGGCAACCGCCGGCGGGCCGGTCGGGAGGGGACGCGTGATGTCAGGGGAACGGGGCCGGCTGGGTCGGTTCACCGACGCGGTGCTCGGCGGCGCGCGGGCGGCCCGGGACAAGGCCCGTGAGCTGCGCGACGAGTTCCGCACGAGCGACGAACCCGAACGGGCCCTCGTCGCGCCACTGCTGCCCGGACAGGAGCTGCGGTACGTGGGGCTCGGCCCGGTCCGCGCCCCGCAGACCCACAAGGCCGGGCGGCAGCTCGCCGGTGTGCTGGCCGACGAGTTCGTCGACTCGCTCGACCCGAAGGTGCTGTTCGGGTTGCTCAACATCGTCAACCCGGTGGTCTGGGTGGACGCGGTGCTGACGCCGGTCCGGCTGGCGGCGGGCCTGCTGCTGCTGCCCGCCAAGGTCGCTGCCGTCGAGGCGCCCGACGGTGCCGCCGCCGCCGCGTTCCGGGAGGCGGAGGCGGCCGGTGTGCCGGAGGCGGCCGAACCGGAGCCGGTGCCACCACCGCAGCGCGCGCAGCGCGATCCCATCCCGCTCACCGAGGAACAGGAGGCGTTCCGCGCCCTGTTCCGGCTCAGCCTGTACCGCCCGCTGGCCGACCAGCTCGCCGAGATCGCCTACCGCCGCCGGTACGTCTTCAGCGGCGACCTCGCCACCCTCGCCGGCAGCCTGCTGCTCTTCCTGGAGCGGTACAACGGCACCCCGCTGGCGGTGACCGACACCCATCTGCACCTGCTGCGGATGGGTCCCCGCCCGGACGCCGACCGCCCCGACCGGCGCCAACCGCGCGTCCTGTGGAGTGTGCGACGCGACCGGGTGGCCCGGATCGACTCGGCGCGCGGCGCGGCCGGGTTCATGCAGCTGACCTCCACGGTCGTCTTCGACGACGACTCGTGGATTCGACTCACCCAGCCCGCGGTCCGCGACGACCAGTCGCTCTTCCTGACCGCGATCCACGACCTCCCCGGGCGGCGCCCGTCGCCCTGACGCCCTGCCCCCGGCGGGCACGCCCTGCCCCCGGCGGGCACGCCCTGCCCCCGGCGGGCACGCCCTGCCCCCGGCGGGCACGCCCTGCCCCCGGCGGGCACGCCCTGCCCCCGG
>NZ_JBIAKV010000008.1:242998-301490 GCF_042872705.1 Micromonospora sp. NPDC005203
GCGGGCACGCCCTGCCCCCAAGCATCTGCCGCCGTGCCGCGCCCAGCCGTGCCCAAGATCGCGCTCGATCCATGACGTAGTGGTTACGTCGTCGTGGGATGCCACCGCATCCAGGATCGAGCACGATCTTGCCGAGTGCCGAGTGCCGAGTGCCGAGTGCCGAGTGCCGCGACCGGGGGCGAGGAAGATCGCCGGTCAGCTGTCGCGTTCGGGGTAGCCCAACGGCACCGCCGAGACGTCGTCCAGCGCGGTGGTGATCTCCTCCGGCAGGGTGATCCGTTCCACGGGCAGCGCGCCGAGCAGTTGCCCGACCGTGCGTGCGCCGAGGATCGGCGCGGTCACCCCCGGCCGGTCCCGGATCCACGCCAATGCCACCTCCAGCGGCGACACCCCCAGGCCGCCGGCCGCGGTGGCCACCGCCTCCACGATGCTGGAGCAGCGCGGCTCCAGGTACGTCGAGACAAACCGCTCGAAGTGCGGCGACGCGGCTCGGGAGTCCGCCGGACGGCCGTGCCGGTACTTGCCGGTGAGCACGCCCCGGCCCAGCGGTGACCAGGGCAGCAGGCCGAGGCCGAGCGCGTCGCACGCGGGCAGCACCTCCCGCTCCACACCCCGTTCCAGCAGCGAGTACTCCACCTGCGTGGCGACCACGGGCGCCCGCCCCGGCCAGGCGGTCTGCCAGGCGGCGGCCCGTGCGGTCTGCCAGCCGGAGAAGTTCGACACACCGACGTAGCGGACCTTGCCGCTGGCCACCGCGTGGTCCAACGCGGCGAGGGTCTCCTCCAGGGGGGTGTCCGGGTCGTACCCGTGCACCTGGAACAGGTCGACGTGGTCGGTGCCGAGGCGGCGCAGCGACGCGTCCAACGTCCGCAGCAGGTGTCCCCGGGAGCCGTCGCGACGTCGACCACTGCCTGGGCGCAGCCCCGCCTTGGTGGCGATCAGCAGCTCGTCGCGGGGCACGAGGGTGCCCAGCAGCGACCCGATCACCGACTCGGCGTCGCCGTCGCCGTACACGTCGGCGGTGTCGATCAGGTTGCCGCCCGCGTCCAGGTAACTCTTCAGCTGGGCGGCCGCGTCGTCGGCGTCGGTGTCCCGGCCCCAGGTCATGGTGCCGAGCGCGAGCCGGGAAACCGCCAGCCCGCTTCGGCCGAGCGGTCGCTGTTGCATGGGTGAACCTTATTTCGAACCTGCCGCCACGGATATCCTCGCTCCCGTATCTCTGCCGGTTCTGCCGGTTCCGCCGCCGTGGGCTGCCCCGACGGAGGGGGGAGCGAAGGTGTCGAGCCGGTGATCGAGTCCGTTTTCGGCATTGCGTAACCTGGTGCGACCTGTGCCACGGATGGGGGAGGACCAGTGCGACTCGGGCTCAGTCTCGGATACCAGACAGCGTGGAGCACACCGGCCGACCACCTGGCCCTCGCCCAGGAGGCGGACCGGCTGGGCTACTCGGTGGTGTGGGCGGCGGAGGCGTACGGCTCCGACTCGCCCAGCATGCTCGCCTGGATGGCTGGCCAGACCGAACGGATCGACGTCGGCGCCGCGGTGATGCAGATCCCCGCCCGTACGCCGGCCGCCACCGCCATGACCGCCGCCACCATCGACGCGCTCTCCGGTGGCCGGTTCCGGCTCGGCCTGGGTGTCTCCGGTCCGCAGGTCTCCGAGGGCTGGCACGGTGTGCGCTTCGCCAAGCCCCTCGCGCGGACCCGCGAGTTCGTCGACATCGTGAAGCTGGCCATCGCCCGCAAGGAGGTGGCCTACGACGGGCAGCACTACACGCTGCCGCTGCCGGACGGCCCGGGTAAGGCCCTGCGGTTGGGTTTCCATCCACCCCGCGAGCACATACCGATCTACCTGGCGGCGGTCGGCCCGAAGAACCTGGAGCTGGCGGGTGAGATCGCCGACGGCTGGCTGGCCGTGTTCTACGCCCCGGAGTTCGCCGAGGAGCAGCTCGCATCGGTCCGCGCCGGTCGGGCGAAGGTCGGCAAGGAGTTGGCCGGGTTCGACGTGGTGCCCTCGGTGCCCGTGGTGATCGGCGACGACGTGGCCTCCTGCGCCGAGCTGGTCCGCTGGTACGCGGCGCTGTACGTGGGCGGCATGGGCAGCCGCGAGCAGAACTTCTACAACCAGCTCGCCACCCGGATGGGGTACGGCGACGCCGCCCGCGAGGTGCAGGACCTGTACCTGGCCAAGCGGCAGCGCGACGCCGCCGCGGCCGTACCCATGGAGTTCATCGACCGCACCTCACTGCTCGGCCCGAAGGAGCGCGTCGCCGAGCGGATGCGGGAGTACGCTGCCGCCGGCGTCACCACACTGTCGGTGACCCTGTTCGTCGCCGACCGGGACAGCGGTGTGCAGACCCTGCGTACCGTCGCCGAGGCACTGGAGCTTTCGGGAGTCGGCGAGTGACCTGGGTTGAGGCCATCGTCCTGGGCATCGTCCAGGGACTGACCGAGTTTTTGCCGGTCAGCTCGTCGGGGCATCTGCGGATCACCTCGGCGATCTTCTTCGACCGGGACGCCGGCGCGTCGTTCACCGCGGTCACCCAGCTCGGCACCGAGGCGGCCGTGCTGATCTACTTCGCCAAGGACATCTGGCGGATCACCCGGACCTGGCTGGTGGGCATCCGCGACACGTCGGTCCGCTCCAGCCTCGACTACCGGATGGGCTGGTATGTGATCGTCGGCTCGATTCCGATCGGGTTGTTCGGTTTCCTGTTCAAGGACCAGATCAAGACCGCCGGGCGCAACCTGTGGGTCGTGGCGACCACGCTCATCGTCTTCGCCTTCGTGCTGGCGTTCGCGGAGTACTGGGGGCGGCAGACCCGCACCCTGGAGAACTTCCGGATGAAGGACGGCATCGTGATGGGCTTCGCCCAGGCCATGGCGCTGGTCCCCGGGGTGTCCCGCTCCGGTGGCACGCTCACCGCCGGCCTGCTGCTCAACCTCACCCGGGAGGCGGCGGCCCGGTACTCGTTCCTGCTGGCCATCCCGGCGGTGGTGATGTCCGGCGTGTTCAGCCTCGGGGACGTCTTCGAGCCGTCCGCCCCGGGCACCTCCGTGCCGACGGTGGCCCAGACGATCGTGGCCACCCTCATCGCCTTCGGCATCGGGTACGCGGCTATCGCCTGGTTGCTGCGCTACGTCGCCCACCACACCCTGTACGTCTTCGTGCTGTACCGGGTCGCGCTGGGCACCCTGGTCCTGGCCCTGCTGCTGACCGGCGCGATCGACGCCACCTGAGCGACCCGCCGACGACGGCCCCCGACCCCGCCCGCGAGCGGAGTCGGGGGCCGCAATCGTCCTTCCGCCGCCCACGACGGCCCGGCACGGGGTCCAGGTCATAGGGTGGTCTCCGTGGCGACCCTTCTGCTCTTGCGACACGGCCGAACCACGGCGAACGCCGATGGCGGCCTCGCCGGCCGCCAACCGGTCGAGCTGGACGACACCGGACGCGCCCAGGCCACCGCGGTCGGCGAGCGCCTGCGGGCGGTGCCACTGGCCGCCGTGGTGACCAGCCCGCTCATCCGGTGCCGGCAGACCCTGGAGTTGGCCCTCCCGCAGGCCACCCCGGTGGTCGAGGACGGGCTGATCGAGTGCGACTACGGCAGTTGGGAGGGGCAGCCGCTGAAGAAGCTCGCCAAGGAGCCGCTCTGGCCGGTTGTCCAGCAACACCCCAGCGCGGCGGTCTTCCCGAGCGGGGAGGCGATGGCGGCGATGGCGGCGCGTGCCGTGGCGGCGGTGCGCTCCTGGGACGCCCGGGTGAACGCCGAACACGGGCCGGAGGCGGTCTGGCTGGCCTGTAGCCACGGCGACGTGATCAAGGCCATCGTGGCGGACGCGCTCGGCGTACACCTGGATGCCTTTCAGCGGATCGTGGCCGACCCGGCGTCGGTGACGGCGATCCGGTTCACGCCGCTGCGTCCGTTTCTGGTGCGGCTCAACGACACCGGTGGCGACCTGGCGGCGCTGGTGCCGCCGCCGGCCAAGCGGCGTCGGCGCGCGAACCGCGTCGCCGACTCGGACGCGGCCGTCGGCGGTGGGGCGGGCGGGTCGCGGTGAGTCACGTCACGACACCGTCCCCGACCGGAGCGGCGCACGCCAGAAAGGCCGCCACGCCCGGGTTTAGGCCCTCGTACGCCGGGCGCGCCGCCGCTGCGGCGATTCGCGTCGGTGGGGTGCGCGATGCCAAGGCGGGCCGGATAGGGTCGTGGGTATGACCCACCAGGTGCACGCCTTCGAACCGCCGGAGCGGTTCGTCGCCGGGACTGTCGGGCCGCCGGGGGAGCGCGCGTTCTTCCTGCAGGCCCGCGGCGGCGGCAGGCTGGTCAGCGTCGCGCTGGAAAAGGTTCAGGTGTCCCTGCTCGCCGAGAAGCTGGAGGAGCTGCTCACCGAGGCGCAGCGGCGCTTCGGGGTGGACCTGCCCGAGCTGGCCCCGGTGATCGGCGACAACGAGCCACTGGACACGCCCGTCGACGAGGAGTTCCGCGTCGGGACCCTCGGGCTGGCCTTCGACGTGGACACCGCGACCGTGGTGATCGAGGCGATCGCCGCGGGCGAGGTGGAGCCCGAGGTCGAGTTGGGCGACGAGGACGACGAGGACCCCGACGACGAGGTCGAGGACGACGAGCCGGACGAGGACCTCGACCGGCTCCGGGTCCGGCTCACCCCGCAGGCCACCCGTCAGTTCATCGAGCGGGCCCGGCGAGTGGTCAACGCGGGTCGGCCTCCGTGCCCGCTCTGCGGCCAACCGTTGGACCCCGCCGGGCACCTCTGCCCGCGGCACAACGGTTATCACCGGTGACCTCGTCCGGCCTCCAGCCTCGCCAGGACGGCGACGCGGCGCTGCGGCTGCTGCGCGACGGCACGCTCGACCTGGAGGGTCGGCTGGTCGACGCCTCGAACACCACGTTGCGCGGCATCCTGACCCTGGACGGGGCCACCGCCCGCTGCGTCTACAAACCGGTTCGCGGTGAGCGTCCGCTCTGGGACTTCCCCGACGGCACCCTGGCGGGCCGGGAGGTCTCGGCGTACCTGGTCTCCCGGGCCACCGGCTGGGGCCTGGTGCCGCCCACGGTGCTGCGCGACGGCCCGTTCGGCCCCGGCTCCTGCCAGTTGTGGATCGACGAGCCGGAGGACGCCGACCCGCTCGTGGGTTTCCTGCCGGCCGGGGAGCTGCCGCCGCGCTGGTTCCCGATCGCCGCGGCCCGCGACGACGACGGCACGGCGTACGCCCTCGCGCACGCCGACGACCCCCGGCTGGCGCGCCTCGCGGTGCTCGACGCGGTGATCAACAACGCGGACCGTAAGGGTGCTCACGTGCTGGTCGGTGCCGACGACCGGATCTACGGGGTGGACCACGGGGTGAGCTTCCACGTGGAGGACAAGCTGCGCACGGTGCTCTGGGGCTGGGCCGGCAAGCAGTTGCCCCCGGATGCCGTGGAGATGCTCGACGGGCTCGCCGGGCAGGTCGCCGGGGAGCTCGGCGCGGAGCTGGCCGACCACCTGACGATCAGCGAGGTGGCCGAGGTGGCCGCCCGGATCGACAGGTTGCGCCAGACCGGCCGCTTCCCGCAGCCACCGGAGGACTGGCCGGCGATCCCCTGGCCGCCCATGTGAGCCGCTGTCATCTTGATCACCTGTGGGGCGCTCCGTCGGCGTCGTCGGGCTGGCTAGGCTGATCCCATGGAGTCTTGGGCGGGACACGAGGTGCCACGGCTGCCGGGCAGGGGCGAGCCACTGGCGTTGTACGACTCGGCGCGGCAGGGTGTCCACCCGAGCGAGCCGGCGGACGCCGGCAGCATGTACGTCTGCGGCATCACCCCGTACGACGCCACGCACCTCGGTCACGCCGCCACCATGATCACGTTCGACCTCGTGCAGCGGATGTGGCGCGACGCCGGCCGTCCGGTGCGCTACGTGCAGAACGTCACCGACATCGACGACCCGCTGCTGGAGCGCGCCGCCCGCGACGGCGAGGACTGGGTGGTCCTGGCGATGCGCGAGACGGCGCTGTTCCGCGAGGACATGGAGGCGCTGCGGATCATCCCGCCGGCGCACTACGTGGGCGCGGTCGAGTCGATCCCGGACATCGCCGACAAGGTCGAGGTGCTGGTCAAGGACGGCGCCGCGTACCGCATCGACGACGGCACCGGCGACGTCTACTTCGACATCTCCGCCACCGGCCGGTTCGGCTACGAGTCCAACCTGACCCGCGAGCAGATGCTGGAGATCTTCCCGGAGCGCGGCGGCGACCCCGACCGGGCCGGCAAGCGCGACCCCCTGGACCCGCTGCTGTGGCGCGGCGCCCGCGAGGGCGAGCCGTCCTGGCCGGGCGGCGACCTGGGGCCGGGGCGCCCCGGTTGGCACATCGAGTGCGCGGTGATCGCGCTCAACCTGCTCGGTGACAACATCGACGTGCAGGGCGGCGGCAACGACCTGCTGTTCCCGCACCACGAGGCGTCGGCCGCGCACGCCGAGCGGCTCACCGGTCAGGCGCCGTTCGCCGAGCACTACGTGCACGCCGGGATGATCGGTCTGGACGGCGAGAAGATGTCCAAGTCCCGCGGCAATCTGGTCTTCGTGTCCCGGCTGCGCGCCGACAAGGTGGACCCGATGGCGATCCGGCTGGCGTTGGTCTCCGGGCACTACCGCAGCGACCGGACCTGGACCGACGAGCTGCTCACGGCCGCGCAGGAGCGCCTGGACCGCTGGCGGCGGGCCGCCGCCGCGCCCGCCGGGCCGTCCGGGGCCGCGCTGCTGGCCGGGGTACGCGAGCGCCTCGCCGATGACCTGGACACCCACGGCGCCCTGGCGGCAGCCGACCGGTGGGCCGACGCGACCCTGGCCGGTGCCGCCGACGACACGGACGCCCCGGCCCTCTTCGCGAAGACGGTGGACGCCCTCCTGGGCATCCGCCTCTGACCCACCTCTGCACGCCGCACGCCGCACGCCGCACGCGCCGTGCGCCCGCGTTGATCCACTCGGTTTTCGGGAAGTCGCGGTGTCCCGAGGCCTGCGACGCACCGATTTCCAGGAAGCCGAGTCGATCAAACGGCTCAGCCCAGGTGCGCGAGGGCAAGGTGGGACAGTCAGCCCAGGACCAGGCCGGGGTCCGGTTCCGGGTCCGGGGTCGGGCTGGGGATCTTGTACTCCTCGGTCAGGGTGGTCATCGGGCCGGGCCAGGTGGCCTGCGCCACCTCGATCGGCTTGCGGTGCGCGTCGTACGCGACGTGCAGCAGGTGCAGCACCGGGGTGTCCGGCCGGATCTGGAGCGTCTCGGCCTCCTCCCGGCTGGGCTGGCGGGCGCTGATCGTGTCGGTGGCCGAGACGTACTGCCGCCCGGTGGCTTCCTCGGCCTCCTGGTAGAGCGGGCGGCCGAACGCCTCGGCGCGCTCAAGCGAGGTTCCGGCGGTGTCGCGGGGCAGGAACCAGGAGGCGCCCACCTCGACGGGGGAGTCGTCGGTGCGGACGAGGTGCCGGCGGCAGAGCAGGTTGGTGCCGTCCGACACGCCGAAGGCGTCGGCCACCTCGGCGGGAGCGGGGGCGTGCCCGACGGAGACGAGCTGTTGACGGTATCGGGCGGCCAGGTCGGTGTGATAGCCGCGGAAGCCGCCGTACCGGCCCCGGGAGAGCCGGTTGAGCCGGCGGCGGGTGCCCCGGACGTACGTACCGGAGCCGGGTTTGGTGATCAGGATGCCCTCGACCCGCAACTGGTCGACGGCGCGTTGCACGGTCTGCTTGGCGACGCCGAACATCTCGGCGATGGCCGGGATGGACGGCAGCCGCTCGCCGGGCCCCCAGTCGCCGCGGCGGACCTGGGCCTTGAGCTGCGCGGCGATCTGTCGGTGCGGGAACTCGGCGGCCCCGGGGTTGATCTGCACACCCACCTCCTTGATCACATCTAGGTTCCTAGGATGCCCTAGAGGGTGTGACGGCGCCACCCTGGACACGCCAAAACGGGCCCCCGGACCACAAAGGTCCGAGGGCCCGCAGTGAGCAGTGTTACCAGGAGCCGGCGGTGGGGCCGGCCGAACCGCCCCGACGACGCAGGTACTTCTCGAACTCCTGAGCGATCTCGTCACCGGTCAGCGGGGTGATGCCCTCGTCGCCGACCCGTTCCTCCAGCTCGCGGACGTATTCGCCGAGCTCGGCATCCTGCTCGGCGGCGCCGCGCACCCGCTGCTCCCACTCGGCGGACTCCTCGGCCAGGTCGGCCATCGGCACGGGCAGGTCGACGACCTCCTCCACCCGGTGCAGCAGGGCGAGGGTGGCCTTGGGGCACGGCGGGTTGTTGGCGTAGTGCGGCACGTGCACCCAGAACGAGACGGCATCCACGTCGGCGCGGGTGCAGGCGTCGTGCAGCACGCCGACGATCCCGGTCGGCCCGTCGTAGCGGGTGGGGGTCAGCTGGTAGCGCTCGGCGGCCTGCGCGTCGGAGGCGCTGCCGCTGATCGGCAGCGGCCGGGTGTACGGAACATCGGCCAGCAGCGCGCCGAGCAGCACCACCCGTTCCACCTCGAGGCTGTGGCAGATCTCCAGCACCTGCTCGCAGAACGTCCGCCAGCGCATGCTCGGCTCGATGCCGCGGATCAGCACCACGTCACGGTCGGTGCCCTCCGGGCTGGCCACCATGAACCGGGTCGTCGGCCACTCCACCCGGCGGGTCTCCCCGTCGGCCATGGTGATGGTGGGCCGGCTGACCTGGAAGTCGTAGAAGTCCTCCGGATCCAACTCGGCGATCTGCCGGGCGTTCCAGACCTGCTCGAGGTGCTCGACGGCGGCGGTGGACGCGTCGGCGGCGTCATTCCAGCCCTCGAACGCGGCGATGGCCACCGGCGACCGCAGCACCGGCAGTCCGTCGAACTCGGTCACGCCGTCACCTCACCCTGCTCGTCGCGGCCGGCGCCGGGATGGTGCCCGGTCGTCAGACCGTGGGGCACGGCGGCGTCGCTGTTGTCCTTCACGTCTGTCAGCCTACGTCCCGGGCGGAGGTACGGCCTGTCGGCCGCGCCGGTCGGCCGCTTCCAGGCCCGGTCAGAACGGAACGGACCGGACAGGGTGATCCCGCTGACACAATGTGGGATCGCCCGTTGATGGTCAGTGGGCAGGGCGGGCGCCGCACTAACCTGGACGGGTGCGGACTTCGTTGATGGATGTGCTGGCCGACCGGATTCTCATCGCCGACGGGGCGATGGGCACGATGCTGCAGGCCGCGGACCTCACGCTCGACGACTTCGACGGCCTCGAAGGGTGCAACGAGATCCTCAACGTCACCCGACCGGACGTGGTGCGTGGGGTGCACGACGCCTACCTGGCGGCCGGCGCGGACTGCGTGGAGACCAACACCTTCGGCGCCAACCTCGCCAACCTCGCCGAGTACGACATCCCGCAACGCATTCGTGAGCTGTCCGAGGCGGGCGCCAGGATCGCGCGGGAGGCCGCCGACGCGGCCAGCACCCCGCAGCGGCCCCGGTTCGTGCTCGGCTCGATCGGGCCGGGCACCAAGCTCCCCACCCTCGGGCACGCCCCCTACGCGACCCTGCGCGACGCGTACCAGGAGAACGCCGCCGGTCTGATCGTCGGTGGCGCGGATGCGCTGATCATCGAGACCTGCCAGGACCTGCTCCAGGTCAAGGCCGCCGTGGTCGGATCCAAGCGGGCGATGGCCGAGCTGGGCCAGTCGGTGCCGATCATCTGTCACGTGGCCGTGGAGACCACCGGCACCATGCTTGTCGGCAGTGAGATCGGTGCGGCCCTGGCGGCGATCGAGCCGCTCGGCGTGGACCTGATCGGGCTCAACTGCTCGACCGGCCCGGCCGAGATGAGCGAGCACCTGCGCTACCTGTCGCAGCACTCCCGCATCCCGCTGTCGGTGATGCCGAACGCCGGCCTGCCGGTGCTGACCGCCGACGGGGCATACTTCCCGCTGACTCCCGTGGAGCTGGCCGAGGCTCTGGAACGGTTCATCAACGAGTACGGCGTGGGGCTGATCGGCGGCTGCTGCGGCACCACCCCGGAGCACATCCGCGTGCTGGCCGAGCGGCTGCACGGCGTCTCCGCCCCGCCCCGGGAGCCCCGGCACGAGGCGGGTGTCTCGTCGGTCTACCACCCGGTGCCGTTCGCCCAGGACGCGTCGGTGCTGATGGTGGGGGAGCGGACCAACGCCAACGGTTCGAAGGCGTTCCGGGAAGCGATGCTCGCCGGCGACTGGCGCGCCTGCGTGGAGATCGCCCGCAGCCAGGCCCGCGACGGCTCACACCTGCTCGACCTGTGCGTGGACTACGTCGGCCGCGACGGCACGCAGGACATGCGGGAGCTGGCCGGCCGGTTCGCCACCGCGTCCACCCTGCCGATCATGTTGGACTCCACCGAGCCGGCGGTGATCGAGGCCGGTCTGGAGATGCTCGGCGGCCGGTGCGTGGTCAACTCGGTGAACTTCGAGGACGGCGACGGCCCGGAGTCCCGCTACGGGCGGGTGATGCCGGTGATCCGGGAGCACGGCGCCGCCGTGGTGGTGATGTGCATCGACGAGGAGGGGCAGGCGCGCACCTCGGCGGACAAGGTCCGCATCGCCTCGCGCACCATCGACGACCTGACCGGCCGGTGGGGGATGGACCTGTCCGACATCCTCATCGACACGCTGACCTTCCCGATCGCCACCGGGCAGGAGGAGACCCGCCGCGACGGGCTGGAGACCATCGAGGCGATCCGGGAGATCGCCAGGCGCTACCCGGGGATCAACTTCACCCTCGGCATCTCGAACATCTCGTTCGGGCTCAACCCGGCGGCCCGGCAGGTGCTCAACTCGGTGTTCCTGCACGAGTGCGTGCAGGCCGGTCTGACGTCGGCGATCGTGCACGCCAGCAAGATCCTGCCGATGTCGAAGATCCCCGACGAGCAGCGCGAGGTCGCCCTGGACATGGTCTACGACCGGCGCCGCGACGGGTACGACCCCTTGCAGCGCTTCCTGGAGCTCTTCGAGGGCGTCGACGTGACGAGTGCCCGGGCCAGCCGGGCGCAGGAGTTGGCGGCGCTGCCGTTGGACGAGCGCCTCAAACGGCGGATCATCGACGGTGAGCGTAACGGCCTGGAGGCCGACCTGGACGAGGCGATGGCCGGCGGCCGGTCCCCACTGTCGATCATCAACGACATCCTGCTGGACGGCATGAAGGTCGTCGGTGAGCTGTTCGGCTCCGGTCAGATGCAGCTGCCGTTCGTGCTCCAGTCCGCCGAGGTGATGAAGACCGCGGTGGCCTACCTGGAGCCGCACATGGAGACCCTCGAGGACGGCGGCAAGGGCCGCATCGTGCTCGCCACCGTGCGCGGCGACGTGCACGACATCGGTAAGAACCTGGTCGACATCATCCTGTCCAACAACGGCTACGAGGTGGTGAACATCGGCATCAAGCAGCCGATCAGCGCCATCCTGGACGCTGCCGAGCAGCACCGCGCCGACGCGATCGGCATGTCCGGGCTGCTGGTGAAGAGCACGGTCATCATGAAGGAAAACCTGGCCGAGATGGCCACCCGTGGGGTCGCGGAGCGCTGGCCGGTCCTGCTGGGTGGGGCGGCGCTGACCCGCGCGTACGTCGAGGACGACCTGCGGGCGATGTTCCCCGGGCAGGTGCACTACGCGCGGGACGCGTTCGAGGGACTGTCCCTGATGGACAAGGTGATGACCGCCAAGCGGGGCGGCGCCCCGGTGATCGACCCGGAGCGGGAGGCGGCCCTCGCGGCGCGGCGGGCCCGCCGGGAACGGCAACGGTCCATGGTGACCGAGTCCCTGCCCGAGCTGCACGACTCCTCGACCCGCTCCGACGTGGCCGCCGACGTGGTCGTGCCCACCCCGCCGTTCTTCGGCACGCGGGTGGTCAAGGGCGTGCCGATGGCCGAGTACGCGGCGCTGCTCGACGAGCGGGCCACCTTCCGCGGGCAGTGGGGGTTGAACGGGGCCCGCGGCGGCAACGGTCCGTCCTACGACGAGCTGGTGGAGACCGAGGGTCGGCCGCGCCTGCGGTACTGGCTGGACCGGCTGATCGCCGACCAGGTCCTTGAGGCAGCCGTGGTGTACGGCTACTTCCCCGCGTACTCCGAGGGCAACGACCTGGTGGTGCTCGACGAAAACGGGCACGCGGAGCGCGCCCGGTTCTCGTTCCCCCGGCAGCGCCAGGAACGTCGACTCTGCCTGGCGGACTTCTTCAAGCCCAAGGGCGACCAACTCGACGTGGTCGCGCTGCAACTGGTCACCGTGGGTCAGCCGGTCAGCGAGTACGCGGCGAAG
Organism: Micromonospora sp. NPDC005203; assembly: GCF_042872705.1. NCBI lineage: Bacteria > Bacillati > Actinomycetota > Actinomycetes > Micromonosporales > Micromonosporaceae > Micromonospora > Micromonospora sp. NPDC005203. The sequence goes on from NZ_JBIAKV010000008.1 coordinate 255,278, forward strand.
CTGTTCGCCCGCAACGAGTACCGCGACTACCTGGAGGTGCACGGGCTGTCCGTGCAGCTCACCGAGGCGCTCGCCGAGTACTGGCACCGGCGCATCCGGTCCGAGTTGACGCTGCCCGGCGGCCGTCCGCTGACCTCCGACGACCCGACGGACCTGGCGGGGATCCTGCGCAACGACTACCGGGGCTGCCGGTACGCGTTCGGCTACCCGGCCTGCCCCGATCTGGAGGACCGGGCGAAGATCGTGGACCTGCTCGGGTCGGAGCGGATCGGTGTGGAGTTGTCCGAGGAGTTCCAGTTGATGCCGGAGCAGGCCACCGACGCGATCGTGGTCCACCACCCGGAGGCCAGCTACTTCAACGCCAAGTAACGGGCGGGCGTTGCTGTCACCCGAAACCCATCGGACTCACTCGATGGACCGCCCTTCCAGATCGGACGGTGGCCATTCCGCCGACCCTGACAGAAATGCCGTCCGCGGTGGCGGTTGCGGTGGCGAAGACCGACGAGGGGCGGCCTGCGGTGTGTCCTTGCTCGACGTCGATGCCGCTGAGGCCGTGGGTCGCGAACAGGTGTGCGGCGAGGCATCCTGTGCTGTTGGCGTTGACGACGTCCTCGCCGACTCCGATCGCCGGTGCGAACATCCGGGCGGCCGCTGCCCTGCGGGTCGGGGAGAGCAGGTAGACGAAGCAGCCGAGATAGCCGAGACGACGGCATCCGGCGGCGAGTCGACCCAGATCCGGCCGCATCGCGAGCAGGGTCGGCAGCGTTCTGACCGGTACGAGCAGGCGTGGCGTTCCCGGTGAGGCGACGCACGGAGTGTCGTCGGCCGCCATGTCGTTCGACGTGATGCCCAGGGCGGCGAGGATGCTGTCGAGTCCTGCGGCTGGGCACTGAAGCTCCACCGTGCCTTGGTCGAACCAGACCTCGATGCCGTCGTCGCGCTGGATCGCGGTGGCGTCGAAGGTGCGGCCACCGGTCCGCTGACGGACGCGATGTTTTCGGATCCGGCGACGGTGCAACAGGAACGCCTGGGCGGCGATTGTGCCGTGCCCGCAGTTGGTGAGCTCACCATGTGCGGTGAAGAACCGTACCGTAGGCGTGTTTTTCGGGTCGGCGGCGACGAACGCCGCGTGCGAGGTGCCGGCGCGGCGGACGATCGCGCGCCGACTGCTGTCGCTGAGCGTGCTGTCATCGATCAGCACTGCGGTTGGGCTGCCACCTTTTCGGCGGCGAGTGCAGGCGTCGACGATCGTCACGTCGTTGCCGTTGCTTCCGGTCATGTCGGGGTTTCCTCCTCGGTGGCCGGGTCGCCGTCGGCGAGGGTGCCGGCCCAGTCGTCCGACCAGCGCACGAGGGGACGCAGAGCGCGGTAGGCGCCCTGTCCGAGCTGGGTGAGGGCATAGGTGGCGTCCGGTTCCTGCGTGACGAGGCGTGCCTCGATCAACTCGGTCAGCCTCTGCCGCAGGACGCTTGACGACATGTTGTCGCAGTGGTGCTGCAGTGCGCGGAAGCCGAGTGCGCCGCGCTGTAACTCCCAGACGATGCGCAGGCTCCATCGCCGTCCGAAGAGGTCGAGTGCCGCCATCAAGGGGCGCCCGGTGGTCGACCCGCGAACCGGGGTTCCCGGCCTCGGCACTGCCATGGTCTCGCCCCACTTCTCCTAGTGCTTCTTTTTCCGATACGCTACCCCCTCGCCAGTGATTCGGTTATCGAAGCGCAGGGGGTCGGGCACACATGACGTCCAGGTTGCGTACCGCTTTGTGTGGGCGGTTGGGTATCGACGTGCCGGTGGTGCAGGCGCCGATAGGTTCCGCGGCGGCGCCCGAACTGGCTGCGGCGGTGGCCGAAGCCGGTGGGCTCGGCATGCTTGCGTCGACCTGGCAGAGTCCCGAACGCGCGCGCCTCAGCATCCGCAATGTTCGGCAGCGGACGTCGCGGCCGTTCGGGGTGAATCTGGTGCTGGACTTTCCCGTCATCGACACGCTGGCGGTGTGCCTGGACGAGGCCGTGCCGGTCATCTCCACCTTCTGGGGTGATCCGGAACCGGTCAGCCACCGGATCCGTGCTGCCGGTGCACTGCACATGCACACGGTCGGCAGCGTGCGGGACGCTCTGCACGCCGCCGGCTGCGGCGTCGACGTCATCGTGGCGCAGGGCTGGGAGGCCGGCGGTCATGTTCGTGGCACGACCGCCACCATGGTTCTGGTGCCGGCAGTCGTCGACGCGGTGCACCCCATTCCGGTCATGGCCGCCGGCGGCATCAGCGACGGCCGCGGCCTCGCCGCCGTCCTGGCCCTGGGCGCACAGGGCGCATGGATGGGTACGCGCTTCCTGGCGACCGCTGAAGCCTTCACCCACCAGATGTATCGGCAACACCTCCTCGCTGCCACCGCCGAGGACGCCGTCCACACCCACTGCTTCGACGGCGGATGGCCCGACGCCGCCCACCGCGCACTGCGGAATCCGACCCTGCGACGGTGGGAACTGGCCGGTTCACCCCCAGCGCCGGGGCGTCCGGGCGAGGGCGACGTCGTAGCCGTCGACGCCGCGGGCCAGGCCCATTACCGGTACGAGGATCTGATGCCCCTACCCGGCATGACCGGCGAGCTGGCGGACATGGCCCTCTACGCCGGCCAATCGGTCGAGCTCGTCCGGGACGTCCGACCAGCAGGCCGGCTCATCAACGAACTCACGGCGCGGACGGTCGACGTCATCGAGCAGATGGGCCACGCGATTCAGGCGGCAGACGGGACTTCGTACCCATGACCTCCCTCGCTCGCGTCAGCGCAGACGCCGACCGCGGCGCTGCCGTTTTGTTCGACGTCGACGGTGTGCTGGTCGACTCCTACGCCGCGTATCACCGGATCTGGGACCGCTGGGCGCTGCACCACAGCCTGGACCCGGAGACCGTCTGGACTCACACCCACGGCCGCCGCCCGATCGACACCATCGCAGTCGTCGCTCCACACCTCGACGCCGAAGCCGAATACCATCTGGTACGCGACTTCATGGCTGACGAGCCCCTACCGTGCGGCAACGACTGCGAGCAGGCGGTCTACCTGTCCCCCCGGTCCTGGTGGACAGCACGCAGGTGACCCTGGGAAAACCAGACCCGCAGGGTTACCTCCGTGCAGCGGACCTGCTGCGGACCCCGCCGGAGCGTTGCCTGGTCGTCGAGGACGCCCCGGCCGGAATCGAAGCAGCTCGCGCGGCGCGGATGACGGTGATCGCACTGACCACCACCCACTCCGCCGCCCAGCTCACCGCCGCACACCACATCACCGAGACCCTCGGCGACGCGATGCCACTCATCGAGAGTTGGCTCGACACACCGGTGCCATGACCAAGGCTCCACGCACTCACCTCGACGGATCCGCGCACTGTCGGCGGCAGCAGCAGGAGTCGTGGTTCTTGCGCAGCGCCACTTGACGGTGGGCGAGACCGGTCGGTTGTGGTCGTCTCCACTGGAGTCGATTCCGCCTGTCGCGGCCACCCTGCGGGACCACCATGCGCCCTAGGGCCGGGGCGGCCGGATGAACTGCCGATCATGGTCAGTGGGGCGATGCCGAGCAGTGGGCCGACGGCGTCGGCGAAGGTCGGCCCGGCGTGCAGGTGGTCCGCGTGCGTGCCGGTGGGCACCTCGAAGGTGGGAAGCTGCACGGTGGGCAGCCCTCGTCGATGGGCGGCCCCGCGCAACCGCTGAGCCGACGCGCTCAGTCGCGGTGGCAGGACGAGTGTCCCGGACGAGGATCCTGCCGCATCGGGGTGCCACTGCCACAGTCGTTGGCGCGGCCTGTCGCCGTCGCGCTACCGGGGCTGGCCCTGCCCGCGTGCGAGGATCTGTGCCATGAGCCTGGCTGATGCTCTCGCTCAGTGGACGGACGTGGACGGCGCTCAGTACGAGGTGGGCAGGACCATGGGCCTGTTTACGGGTCGCACGTTCCCGCAGGTCAAGTGGGTGTTCTGGTCGGACAATCCGGTCGGTGCCGCGCTCTACGACATGCTGCACGCGTTGGTGCGGGCTGGCGTTCTGGACCACCGTGACGAGCCCGACCACCAGTTTCGATGGAAGACGGCGGCGCCGCTCGATGGCCTGAGGGATGGGCGGTCGCCCTGATCTGGCGTCTCTGAGGGCCGCGGAGCGCCCATACCCGTTCCCCCCGGGACGGAACAGGACGCCGCGAATCACGGCCGACCGCCACCGCGCCGCCGGGTGGACTGCCGCGAGTGGGCCACGGCGTTCGACCAGTTCGGCGTACACGGTCTGCTGATTCCTGGAATTTCTGGTACGGCCAGCCGATGGCCGTCGACAATCGGGCGACGATCATGATCCTGCGGTATTCCACCACCTGTTTCGTTGGGGTCCAACTGTCCCCGATCAGTGGTGTCTGCCCACAACCCCGTCCCGCAGACTCCGGAGGGTGACCACCTACTCTGCAAAGAAGAAGAAAAACGGGAATCTCGGTGCCGTCGGTATAGCCGCGGCCATTTCCGTCTTGTTGTGCTGCGGCCTTGGCACCATTGGGGCGCTCACCGACGATGACAGTGACAAGAAGCCCGTTGCGGTGGCCACCGCGAGCGCTTCGACGGTCCGCGACCGTGTCGTCGACAACGCGACTGCCACCGCCAGTCCGGTGCCGAACGCACAGACGTCCACCACCCCGTCACCCGCACTGAGCCCGACACCGGGTCCGCAGCGCACGAGTGGTACGCCGACATCCCGGCCGGTCGCCAAGCCGACGACAAGCAAGCCGAAGGCCAAGGCGACGACGTCAGCGCCGAAGCCGAAGGCGACGACAACAGCGCCGAAGCCGAAGCCGACCACCGCGAAACCGAAGCCGCCCGCCGTGTCGACAGTGCATCCCGGATCGTTCTGCTCGACCCAGGGGGCGCGTGGCGTGACGAAGACCGGTAAGCCGATGGTGTGCACGACCACCGCGACGGATGCCAAGAAGCGGTGGCGGGCAGCGTAACCGACGGAGGCGACGAGGCCCGGCCACCGACCCCCATCACCGGGGCCGGCCGGTGGCCGGCGACCTGATCGCGATCAGCACGGTGAGCAGAGCCAGGACCGCGATGCCGGTGCTGACCTGGAATGCGCTGCCCGGGCGAGCGTCAGGCGTGGATGTCGGCGACCATCGTGTCCGCGTTCTCGAACGACTCGACCGTGCGGAACCCCTCGGCTGCGCAGAGACGCGAGGCGATGTTCGCGCGCTCCACACTCAGCGACACCCGACGGACGCCGCGTGTGCCCGCGGCGTCCAGGACCGCACGCAGCAGCGTCCGGCCCACACCCCGACCCCGCCACGACTCCACCACGCCGATGGTCAACTCCGGCACGTCGTCGCTCACGTACCCGTAACCGGGGTCAGCGGCGCTCAGGTGCCGAAACCAGGCCGCGCCGACCGGCTGACCGGCCGGCTCCACCGCTACCACCCCGACGTCGTCCGGCCGCATCCACCCGGTGACATAGTGCGCCAGCGCGGGGTCGGCCAGGATCCGCTCGCGAGACCAGTCGCGCTCCGGCAGCCAGTTGATGGCCTCCACCAGCATGTCGACCAGGAACGGGAGATCGGTAGGAGTGGCGGCGCGGATACCGACGTTCTGCACCGACGCATCCTGCCACCGGACCCACACCCGCCGCCGCTGACGGCGCGGGTAGGCGGCCTCCTCCGGTTGGCCCACCCGGCCGAGCGGACGTGACTCGCTGAGCTCAATGGTCGTACGACCAACTGATGAGGTCCCTCTCGTTCCCGCTGTCGATGGCACGGCCGAATGTCGGGGCCAGAGTGGATGCGGGTGTCGCCCCGCTGTCCGCGGTGCCACGGCCGCCATCGACGGCCGAGGTCCCGACACCCATGTCGAAAGGGTCCCCACGTGAGCGGAAAAGAGGAACGCAACGGCAAGTGGGCGCCCTGGTGGGTCTACCTGTGCGTCATTCTCGGCGGCAACTACGTGAAGCAGTATCTGGTGCAGGACCTGCCCGTGGTGGTCAACGCCGCGATCACCGTCGTGCTCGTCGGCATGCTCTTCGTGGTCGTCACCGCGCTGTATCGCGGTGTGCGCAGCGCCAACCGTTAGCGGCGCCTGCGCGGGTCCGCGCTCGTGGCGTCCTCGTTACGCTCAGGGCATGTTCCGTGCGGCTCGGCCCGATGACTTCGCGCAGATCATCCGTCTCTACCGGCAACTCAACCCCGACGATCCGGTGCTCGACGATGGATCCGACGAGGTGGTCTTCGGACAGATCGTGGCCACACCGGGGCTGCGCCTGTTCGTTCTCGAACTGGACGGGGTCGTCGTCGCCACGACGTACCTCAACCTGATTCCCAACCTCAGCCGGTCGGCGTCGCCGTACGCCGTCATCGAGAACGTGGTCGTCGAGGAGTCGCGGCGCGGCACCGGGCTCGGCCGGCAGATCATGGCCGGCACGCTCCAGGCCGCCTGGGACGCGGGCTGCTACAAGGCGATGCTGATGACGGGCTCGCAGAACCCGGCGACGCACGCCTTCTATCGCGCCTGCGGGTTCTCACCCGACGTGAAGACCGCGTACCTCGCTCGACCACCGGCTTCCAGAAGCTGGACCGGGAACGTCTCGCGCAGCGCGGAGTCCAGTGACCGGCCGGTCGTCGGCTCGACGAACAGGTCGGCGAGCAGGTGTGGTTGATGCCCGACTCCTTGCCCCCGAGGCCCGACCGCAGTCGTCCAGGGACCACAACGTCAGGGATGTAGGGGCCTTACGAGCGGCGGACACCACTACATCCCTGAAGTTGCGCGGATCCCGACGCCGATGCCGACGTCAAGATCTGTCGCGGATCAGGCGAGGAGAGTTCCGCCGTCCACGGTCACGATCGTGCCGGTGGCGTAGGTCGACCGGAGGAGGTAGGTGAACGCCTCGGCGACCTCCTCGGGTTCGCCCACCCGACCGAGCGGCAGTGACGCGCTGAGCTGGGCGTACATCTGCTCTCGGGTTTCCGTGGGCAGCGAGTCCCACAGCGGTGAGCGGATGACGCCGGCGGAGACGGCGTTGACCCGGATCGGGGCGAGTTCGACGGCGAGCGAGCGGACCAGCGCGTCGATCGCCCCGGTGATGCTGGACGCCACCGACCAGCCCGCGTTCGGCCGGTGGTTTGCGGTGCCGGTGGTGAGGGTGATCGACCCGCCGGGTCGCAGGTACGGCAGTGCCGCGTTGACAGCCGCCAGCGAGCCGAAGTAGCGCAGGTCGAAGGCGGTACGGGCGGCGGCGAGGTCGAGGGCGTCGACGGACATCAGCGCGAGCGGTTCGCCGGCGGTGAAGACGAGGTGGTCGAACGGGCCGAGCCCCTGGAACAGGCGGGACACGTCGCCAGGGTTGGTGAGGTCCGCGACGTACCCCTGGGTGCCGGTCGGCAGGGCGGCGAGGGCGCGGTCCACGCTGCGCTGGTTGCGGGAGGCGACCACGACCTGGGCGCCCTCGTGAGCGGCCCGGGTGGCGGTGGCGAGCCCGATTCCCGAGGTTCCGCCGAGTACGACGACGCGCTGGTCGGTGAGGGTCATGATCGGGTCCTTCCGGATCGTGTTTCGCTGACGGTTACCACCGTGCGTCGGTCCCCGTGCTCGCGTCCAAGACCTCTTTCTTCTGCTGTGATACCCGACGGGTATCGTGGGGTGGGTCAGGCGCGTGCGAGGCGGGCGGACGGGGGGTCCGATGGACGTCGATCTGCGCAAGCTCCGCTACTTCGTGGCGGTCGCGGAGGAGTTGCACTTCGGCCGCGCCGCCGCGCGGTTGCACATCGCCCAGCCGGTCCTGTCGCGGCAGATCCGGGCGTTCGAGCACGAACTCCGCGCCGAGCTCTTCGTCCGGGATCGCCGCTCCACGGTGCTGACCGAGGCCGGCCGGCAACTGTTGGCCGATGCCGGTCCGCTGCTCGCCTCGGCCGACGCGCTGCGTCGGCGGGTGCAGCGCGCGGCACACGGCCGGCAGACGTTCACCATCGCGTTCATGCCGGGCATCATCGTCACCGCCGAGGCCCGCGCCATCGCCCAGCTGCACCCCGACCTGGCCGTCGGTGTCGTCCGCACCTCCTGGGCGGACCAGGCCGAGGTGGTCCGCGAGGGGCGCGCCGACGTCAGCTACGTACGGCTTCCGGTCGACAAACGTGGTCTGCGCCTACGCCCGCTGTTCACCGAACCCCGTGTCGTGGTCCTGCCCGACGAACACCGGCTGGCGGGTAAGGAGTCGGTCGACCTCGCCGAGCTGGTCGAGGAGCGACTGCTTCAGGACCCGGACGCGGTGCCCGAGTGGCGGGACCTGGGGAACCGTCCGGTCGACTCCGACCCCCGCCCCCGGCCCGAGCTGAACTCCGTCGAGGAGAAGCTGGAACACGTCGCCGCGTACGCCGGTGTGGTGATCCTGCCGCTGTCGACCGCGACGTTCTACACCAGGCCGGGTGTCGTCCACGTGCCGGTCGACGACCTCGTGCCCAACCAGGTGTGTCTGGCCTGGGCCGAGGACAACCGGTCACCGCTGGTGCGGGAGTTCGTCGAGATCGCCGCGCCTCGGGCGCAGGCGTGAGCGACGGCGTCCGGGCCGGGTCGTGGTGCCAACTCATGACCCCGGCGACGCACGCCCTCTATCGCGCCTGCGGGTTCGCGCCCGACGTCAATACGGCCTACCTTGCTCGGCCGCTGGCGTCGGACGGTTAGGGAAGGTCTCGCGCAGCGCGGAGTCCAGTGACCGGCCGGTCGTCGGCTCGACGAACAGATCGGCGAGCAGCAGGTCGGCGAGGTAGGTGGGGTTGATGCCCGACTCCTTGCCCCCGAGACCCTGCAACGCGCCGCCGAGTCGCAGGGCGGCCTTCGCCGCGCGGGCCGGCAACCGGGTGACCCGCCGGCGTCGGCCGACCGACTCCGCGATGCGCCCGATCATCTCCGGCCAGGTGAGGTTCTCGTCGGCGACCGGGAGGTCCGCGCCGCTGGCCTGCTCCAACGCGTCCGCCGCGACCTCGGCCACGCTGCGCGCCGAGGCCGCGGCGCTTCCGCCGGTCGGCGCGACCAGCGGGGTACGCGAGCGCGCCCACCGGTCCAGCGGCCCGGCCCAGTTCGGCAGCCGGTCACCGGCCCGCCCGAAGACGAAGGGCAGTTCGAGGACGGCGACCGGCAGACCCGGGCCGGCCGCCGCCCGCCCCTCCCGGGCCTGCTCGACCCGGCACCTGATGTACGTGTGTCGCTCGGCGAGCCGCCACTGCGGATGCAGCCGGTCGAAGTAGGTGTAGTACGAACCCATGATCACCCCGCGGGTGAGGCCCTCCGCGCGGGCGGCGGTGAACAGGCGTACCACCGGCTCGACGTTGTCGCGGCGGAACCGCGGGTAGATCGGCTTGCGTAGCGGCCGTTGCTCGTCGGTGCGGGTGGCGTACACGACGCCGTCGTGACCGGCGAGCAACGACCGCAGGTCGTCGACCGAGGCGGTCTCGACATCGAGCCGGTGTTCGACCCCCGGCTGGGCGGTCCGTGCCACCGAAGCCGTGCCGTGACCGCGCTCACGCAGCACGTCCACGACATGAGCGCCGATCAGGCCACTGCCACCCACCACGAGAATCCGCACGGCACATCGTCCACTCTGGAGCCCTGCCTTTGTCAACCCACGACCACCGCCGGGCCGGTCACTGCTTGTTCTTCGCGACGTTGTAGATGTCCAGGACGTCGTCGTCGAAGTAGGGGCCGTACATGTTGCCGGAGAACTTGTACGACATCACCGAGTTGACGTACCCGAATCGGAGGTCGTTGTCCCAGGCGCGCAGGAACGGGCCGCCGCTGGAGCCATGGTTGAGCGGGCAGTTCTTCAGCTTGATCCGCTGCGCTCCGGCGGCCTTGAGGGCACCCTGGGCGTAGTACTGCGACAGGCCGTCGTACGGGGCTTCGCCCGGATAGCCGAGCAGCATCGCCGTGAGCGTCTTGGACTTGTTGACGCTGAGTCCCTGCCCGCCGGTGACGTGCACGAGCCGGTCGCCGCCCAGCGGGTGCATGGTGACGAAGGCGAAGTCCCACCAGAGGTAACCCCAGTCGACCCAACCCTCGACGGAGGTGAACTCCTTGGCGAACCAGAGGCCGTGCAACGCCACGCCGTTGGTGAACTCCGGCGCGTACGCCCAGTTGTCGAACCAGACGGACCCGCCGTCGCCGGGATGCACACAGTGACCGGCGGTGGACACCAGGTTGGCCTGCGGGTTGTTGATGGTCCCCCCGGAGCAGAAGAAGTCCTCGTTGTTGTGCGTGAAGAAGACCCGCCCTACCCCGGGTGAGGCGTTCACCGCCTGGTTCCCCTGGCTGCTGCCCCGGGCGGACACGCCCAGACCGGCGGCCGGTGACCGTGGGGCGGCCGGTGCCGCGACGTCGCGCGGCGCGCCGACGCGGCCGGGGCGGTCGGTGGCCTCCCCGTCGGGGGCGTCGACCCCGTCCGGCATCGGAGCGGGTCGTGCCGCCCGCATACGTTGCGGAGTCCAGTAGGCACTGCCCGCCAGCGCCGCGGTGGCCGCGTCGCTCGACGGCCGTCCGTTGATGGTGGCGCGCCCTTCGGCCACCGTCGCGGATCCGTTCGCCGCGGCGGTGCCGGCCCGGGCCGGGGCCTGCACGACGGTGACGTTGGCCAGCAGCATGATGCCTATCGAGGCGATTGCGATGTTCCTGCGCACGAGACCTCCCGGGACGGCGGCCGGAGGCGATCCGCCCCGACGTCGCGCCGTCCACGCTAGGTGGCCGCCGTCGATCCGCAGTGGTCGTGTCGTGTGCGTTACGTGACGGGTGCCTGACTGCGCGACGCACCGGTGTGGACGCGGGGCGCGAGGTGCGACCGGAGTGCGGTGTGGCGACTGTGGCTACGCCTACCGGCCCGGCGACGAGCCCCCGGCGGCCGGCCACACAGCAGACCACCCCCGGCCGGGAACGCCGAGGGTGGGTGGTTCGGTGGGCCCGGCCCGATCGCCGAACGGGCCGGGCCCACCGCTGCTCAGCCGGTGGTCAGGATGAACCTCTCCCAGGCGCCAACCGACGTCCGGTTGGCGATCAGGGATCCGGCCCCGGCGTTCTCGGCGCACACGATCTGGTTGTTGACGGTGGCGCGCAGGCTCACCGTCCCATCCGTGTTGGTGATGAGCTGGAACGTCTCCCATGACCCGATGGCTGCGGCGTTGGCGACCAACGGGTTGGCGCCCGCGTTCGCGGCCGAGACGTAGAGCCCGTTGGCGCGCGACCGCAGCGCGATGTTGCCGTTGCCGGCGTCCACCCGGTCGAACTGCTCGGTGCTGCTGACGCTGGCCTTGTTGGCGATCAACGCGGTGGTGCCGACCGCCGACACGTACTGGTTGTTGACCTGCGCCCGTAGGGTGCTCACCGGCGTGCCGCTACCGGTGCCGGTGGTGAAGGTGAACGCGTCGACATCGAACAGGTAGCCGGACCCGCCCTTGAACACCAGGTACAGCGTGGTCGATGCGCTCGGCGGGTTGCTGATCGTGGCGGACGCCTCGACGAAGGTCTCCCAGTTGCCGGTGACCGGCACTGTGACGGTGCCCAGCAGGGTGCCGGTGGCCGACCCGGTCCGGACCTCGATCGTGCCGCCGGCGCCGGCCGACGACGCCCGCACCGTGATGCGGTTGGCGTTGGTCAGGTTGTACGGCTGGTACGAGATCCAGTCGTTGTTCTCGATGAACCCGGCGGTGCGACCACCCTCGGCGCTGGTGTGGTCGGTCGCCTGGACGCCGGACTGGGCGCTGAAGTGCTCACCCTGCCGGTGCTTCGGCTGCAGGGTCTTGATGCTGTGCGTGGTGAGCCCACCGTTGTCGGTGTAGGCGGCGTCGAAGACTCCGTAGATGTTGGCCGCGGAGTCGTGCTCCCCATCCGTCGGGACGGTGATGGAGCCACTGCACCCGGTCTTCGAGGTGATCTGGTGGGCGTGGCTGTCGTGGCCCAGCGCGTAGGTCAGGCTCACCTTGGTGCAGTCGATCGTGCCGTCCTGCGGGTCGCTCACCGAGATCTGGTACGACACGGTGTCACCGAAGTTGAACAGCTGTCCGTCGGCGGGCGTGCTGAGCGTCACCGTCGGCGCGGTGTTCCCCACGGTGACGACCAGGCTCGCCGTGCCGGTCAGGCCGGTCGGGTCGGTGACCTTCAGGGTGGGGGAGAAGGTGCCGTTCGTGGTGTACGTCTTCGTGGGGTTGGCCGCCGTCGACGTGGTGCCGTCACCGAACGTCCACAGGTAGCTCAGCGACCCACCCTCCGGGTCGGAGGAGCCGGCCGACGAGAAGTTGACGGTCAGCGGGTTCGATCCCGAGGTGGGGTTGGCCGCGGCCACCGCGATCGGGTTGCGGTTGCCACCACCGATGTACTCGATCCGGAAGAGCGCCTGGTTGTTCGAGCCGGTGCCGTAGTCCAGCACGTAGAGCGCGCCGTCCGGGCCGAAGGCCATGTCCATGACCTGCGTGCCGCTCCACGGGAAGGTGGAGATCTCCCCGCGCGAGCCGTCGGAGTTGATGGCGATGGGCTTGATCCAGCGGCGGCCGTACTCGCCGGCGAAGAACTGGCCGTTGAGCGACTGCGGGAACTTGATGCTGGAGTTGAGCGAGGCGTCGTACCGGTAGACCGGCCCACCCATCGGCGACTCCGAGCCGCTGCCGAACTCCGACGGCGAACCGGAGTCACCGGCGTACTTGATCCAGGCCGGCTTCGCCGCGGGCAGCGTGCCGAGGCCGGTGTTGCGGAACGAGTTGTTGGTCGGCCCGCCCGTGCAGTTGTACTTGGACTGCGACGGCCCGGACGGGAAGGTGTATTCGTTGTACGTTTCGGTGCTGCTGTTGCTGCCGGTGCAGTACGGCCAACCGAAGTTGCCCGGTGCCGTGATGCGGTTGAACTCGACCTGACCGGAGGGGCCGCGGCTGGAGTTCGTGGACCCGGAGTCGGGGCCGTAGTCGCCGAGGTAGACGACGCCGGTGGCCTTGTCGACGCTCATCCGGAACGGGTTACGCAGACCCATCGCGTAGATCTCCGGGCGGGTGTTCGCCGTGCCGGGGGCGAACAGGTTGCCCGACGGGATGGTGTACGTGCCGTCCGCCTGCGGCTTGATCCGCAGCACCTTGCCCCGCAGGTCGTTGGTGTTGCCCGCCGAGCGCTGGGCGTCGAACTGCGGGTTGCGGTTGGTCCGCTCGTCAAGCGGCGCGTAGCCGGACGACTCGAACGGGTTGGTGTCGTCGCCGGTGGTCAGGTACAGGTTGCCGGCGGCGTCGAAGTCCAGGTCACCACCGACGTGGCAGCACTGCCCACGGTCGTTGGCGACCTGGAGCACGATCTTCTCGGTGCTCAGGTTGAGCGTGTCGTCGCTGTTGAGGGTGAACCGGGACAGCCGCAGGTGGCCCTTCCACCGGTCCCAGTCCGACTGCGAGCCGGTGGTCGGGGCGTCCCCGGACGGGGTGCTCAACGTCGGCGAGTAGTACAGGTAGATCCACCGGTTGGTGGCGAAGTTGGGGTCGACGGCGACGCCCTGCAACCCCTCCTCGTCGTGCGTGTAGACCGACAGGGTGCCGGAGGTCTTGGTGTTGCCGGCCACGTCGGTGACCCGCAGGACACCGTTGCGGGCGGTGTGCAGCACCGAACGGTTGGGCAGCACGGCCAGGGACATGGCCTCACCCAGCTCGGCGGAGCCGGTGGCGAGTTTGACCTGCTGATAGTCGGAGGCGGGGATGACCACCGCCTGCGCGGTGGACGGTGCGGCCACGGCCAGGGTCACGCTCGCGACGGTGGTGACCGCCGCGATGAGTGCCCGGGACCAGCGCCGGGGGTTCGAAAGCATGATCGTCCTTTCTCGACGACCAGGGCCGGGGCGTGCGGGGGCGCACCACGGCCAGGTGGGGTGGTGAAGAGCGCGTCGAGACGCGATCAGTTGGTGGTGACGAGGTCGAACTTCTCCCACTGACCGATGGAGGTCCGGTTGGCGATCAGCGGAGAGCCACCACCGTTGTCGGCCGCGACGTAACGGTTGTTCACCGTGGCCCGCAGGCTCACCGTGCCGTCGGAGTTGCGGACGAGCTGGAAGGTCTCCCAGGCGCCGGCGCTGCCCCGGTTGGCGATCAGCGCGGAGGCTCCGGCGTTCTCCGCCGCGACGAACTGCCCGTTGCTCTTGGCGCGCAGCGCGACATTGCCGTTGGCGAGGTTGACCAGTTCGAACCGCTCGCTGGTCCCGACGGAGCTCTTGTTGGCGATCAGCGCGGTGGTGGCGTTGGGCGCGCTCACGTACTGGTTGTTGGCGCGGGCCCGCAGGGTGGAGCCGGCGGCGGCGGGCGGCGGGGTGGTCGGCGGGGCCGTGGTGGGCGGCGCGGTGGTCGGCGGCGCGGTGGTCGGCGGGGCCGTGGTGGGCGGCGGGGTCGTCGGGTTCGTCGACCGCGGCGAGCAGTCGGCACTCACGGCACCCGCGGCGACCTGCAGGCCACCGAGCAGCATGCGGGTGAAGTTCGGGTCGGTGTACGACGCCTCGGTGTGCCCGAGACCCGTGTACCAGGCCCGTCCGCCGGCGTACGCCTTGCACCAGGTGATCGGGTGGTCGCCGTTCATGTTGCCGCCGCTGTACGACGACTCGTTGAGGCTGGCGAGAACCCGCGCGCTGGACCGGGGGTTGGTGCGGTAGTTGTACCACTCGTCGGAGCGGGTCCAGGTGGCGGGCAGGTGCGCGGTCGACGGGTTGGTCTGGTCCTCGATCTTCACGGTCGCCGTCTGGATCGCCGGGTGCGAGTCGAAGTACGCCCCGACCAGCCCGCCGTACCACGGCCAGCTGTACTCGGTGTCCGCGGCGGCGTGCACGCCGACGTACCCACCGCCGGCGGCGATGTAGGACTCGAACGCCGTCTGCTGGCTGGCGTTGAGGACGTCACCGGTCGTCGACATGAAGACCACCGCCTGGTACTGGGCCAGGTTGGAGGTGGTGAACTGGCCGGCATCCTCGGTGGCGGTCACGGTGAAGCCGTTGGCCGAGCCGAGCTGCTGGATCGCGGCGATGCCGTTGGGGATGGCCGAGTGGCGGAAGCCGGCGGTCTTGCTGAACACCAGGACCTTGGTCAGCGGTGCGGCCGAGGCCTGCGTGGGCAGGACTATCAGGCCGGCCATCAACACGGCCAGGCCGGTGACGAGGGCCAACAGGCGGGGACGGGAACGCATGGTCTTGCTCCTCTGCTGAGCGTCGACCTCAGGCTGTGCACGGGGCAGGCCGGGGCCGCAGTGGCGGTGGTGCGGAAGCCGGGCCGCCGATGCTCGGCTGAGGTGGTGCGGGGGGTGGTGGGGTGATGGGGGGATGGGGCGCTGCGCCAGCCGGTCGACGCGACCGGCACTGTGGACGGTCAATTGTATCGACTGGCATCGCTGACGCAGTAAACCTCCGATGTCTGGCCCTCGTCAAGCCCACCTGCTCCGGCCTGGGCGTCCCGTGGCGCCGGCGGCGCTGGCGGCGCGGCGCGACGCGCCGTCGGCGGCGGGTCCACCCGCCACGACGAAAACGTCGCGACCGACAAGGCGCGGTGCTGCCGGTTTACCCACCAACCCCGCTCGCGCCCGGCGGCTAGCCTCGGCTGTTGGACGGGCCACCGCGAGTGCCCCGGGTCGCCATGAGGATGAGGTCGGCGATCGTCTCCGGGTGGGTGACCATGGCAAGGTGCGACGATTCGACCTCGATCGTCGTCGCGTTCATCCGTTCGGCCAGGAACCGCTCCAGCTCCGGCGCGGTCGTGCGGTCCCGCGTGGAGATCGAGTAGTAGCAGGGTCGGTCCCGCCAGGCGGCCGTCGTCGTGCGGCCCTGGAAGAGGTCTCCGGCGATCGGCCCCTGCACGGCGTAGAGGGCGCGGGCGCGGGCCTGGCCGACTCCACCGGCGAAGTCGGCCAGGAAAGCGCTCTCGCTGAGCTGCGCGTACCCGTCGTGGTGCACGAGACCGGCGTTCGCCGGCGGCGTGGGGTACTTCGCCGCGAGCGCGGTGAAGTCCTCGCCGGCGTCCGGGGCGCGGGCCGCGACGTACACCAGGGCGGTGACCCGGGGATGGTTGCCGGCCTCGCTGATGACCGTGCCGGCCCAGGAGTGGCCCACCAGCACCGTCGGCCCGTCCTGGCGGTCGAGGGCACGGTTGGTGGCGGCGACGTCGCCGGCCAGGGAGGTCAGCGAATTCTGCACCGCGGTGACGGTCAGCCCGGCCCGCTGGAGCAGGGGAATGACGTCGGACCAGGAGGAGCCGTCGGCGTACGCGCCGTGGACCAGCACGACGTTGCGCGCCGCGTGGCCGGGGACATGTCGCTCATCTGAAACCTCCGCGGGCGGGGCGACGCCGTGCCACCGCTGGGTCGTCGACGACAGCTCTCGCCTGCCACTCTTCCCCAGGCCGGTCCGGCCGGGGGCAGAACGTCGGTGTTCGCGCCCTCAGCGCACCGGGTCCGCTGCGAGCACCCGCCAGTCCAGGCGGTCGCGGTAGTGACGACGGACGACCAGCCAGCCGACCGAGAACGGGATCGCGCCCATGGCCACGACTCCCAGGACGGCCGAACCGGTGACGTCGAAGACCGCTCCGACGTCCCCGAACAGCTGGGCGACCGTCTGGAAGGCCACGTGGAAGCCGATGCTCGCCCACACGTCGCCGGTGGCGGCACGGAAGGCACCCAGCAGGAGGGCGAAGACGAGGAACAGCGCGATCCGGTCGACGGACCGGGCGGCCCCGATGAGAAACCCGAACACGGTGAACAACACCGCCTGCCCGAGCACCGCCCGCCCGGCCGGCCACCGGGTGGCGAGATTGTGCTGCAGGTAGCCACGGAAGACGAGTTCCTCCGGCAGCGCCTCTTTCAGCCCGACGAGCACGACCAGCAACGCCGCCACCCGAAGCGCGTCCCCGACGGACGTCCGAACGCTGATCTCGACCCAGCCGAGACCGAGGCAGAGCGCGAACCCGAGGGCGGCGGGCAACAGCCAGCAGGCCATGCCGAGCAGCAGACGCCGCCAACCGGACCGCAACGAGGGTAGGCCGAGACCGGCCCAGGGGCGTCGGTCGAGCCGACGACGGGCAACCACGACCAGGGGTACGACGAGCGCCGTCGTGAGGACCGCTCCGACGGCGTGAGTCGGGCGGTCGTAGTCGCGGTCGAGCAGAGCCCCGAGCGCCAGCCACACCAGCACGGCACCCGCGTAGACGATGAGGATCCGCCCGGGCAGGGCGATGCGACGGCTGTCATTCACCACCGGCAGCGTAGCCAGCGGCGGCAACACGGGCCGTCAGCGACCGAGGACGAGGTAGGCGAACCCGAGGATGCCCCGGTAGCCGTCGACGTACTCGTGCAACCTCTCGTCGAGCTGCGTGCGGACGTCGGCGGCGCGGGGATCCTCCGGGTATGTCAGCAGCCACTCCTGTTGGCCCGCGAGCCAGGTGGACTCGAAGTCGTCCCACTCCCGTTGGTCGGCGGTGCTCAGGTGCAGCACCCGCCAGCCGCGTTCCCGGGCGGCCTCGACCAGCCCCGGGAGGGTCACCACGTCCGGGCCGAAGATCTCCTCGACCTCCGGTGTCGGAGGGCGCTCCCAGTACGCGTCACCGAGCAGGAGCCGGCCACCGGTTCGGACCACGGCGGTGAGCGCGTCGAGCGCGGGCAGGGTGCCGCCGAAGGCGTGCGCCGATCCGATGCAGAGCACCCGGTCGGCCGGCTCCTGCCAGGCCGCCGCCTCACCCTCGACGAAGGTGACGTGCCGGTTCAGCGACCGGTCCGCGGCCAGTCGCCGTCCCCGCTCCAGGGCGTCGCCGTCGGTGTCGACGCCGACGCCGCGCGTCGCGACCGGACCGGACACGCCCCCGGCGGCGACCGCGCGCAGCAGCAGCTCACCCCAACCGCAGCCGAGATCGAGGACGCGCGCGCCGGGGCGGACGTCGAGTCGTTGCAGCAGTAACGCCGCGTGCTCCGGTGCCAGCGGCGTGTTCCAGCGCATCCGGGCGTGGCGGCTGGCGGCGAGGTGGTCGGCTGACTGCATCCGTTGAGGGTGCCACGTCGTGATCATTGGCGCGCGCCGCGTCCGGTGTTCGCGCGTACGGCAGGATCGGTGGGGTGGACGCGCAGCGGTCGGGGCCGTTTCGGCGGCCGACCCCGCAGGAGGTGGCGGCGGCGGCAGGCCGGGGCCTGGCCGACGTGATCGGCCCCGGCCTGCGGGTGCTGTTCTGTGGCTTCAACCCGGGTCTCTACTCCGCCGCCGTGGGGTTGCCCTTCGCCCGCCAGGGCAGTCGGTTCTGGCCGGCCCTGCACGGCGGCGGTTTCACCGACCGAAAGTTGCACCCGTGGGAGCATGACGAGTTGCTGCGCCAGGGTCTGGGCATCACCAGCCTGAGCAACCGGGCCACCGCCCGCGCCGACGAGCTGACCTCGGCGGAGCTGGTGGCCGGGGTGACGGGGTTGGCGGTGAAGGCCGAGCGGTACCGGCCGCGGTGGGTGGCGATCCTCGGGGTGACCGCGTACCGGATCGCCTTCGTCCGGCCGAAGGCCGGGCTGGGTCCGCAGCCGGATCGGCTGGGGCCGGCCCGGGTGTGGGTGCTGCCCAACCCCAGCGGCCTGAACGCGCACTTCCCCCTGCCGGCGTTGACCGCCGAGTTCGCGAAGCTGCGCCAGGAGACCGGCCCTGCGGCTTAGCCGCCACGGGCGCCTTCGGACTCGGCGGGATGAGCGCTGACGCACCTGCGCTGTCGGCCGGCTCGTTGGCAGCGAGACCTCCCACGAGATAGAACGGTCGGTCTTGACCGTAGGTGCTCGGGCAGGTATCGTCGTTGGTGACAGAACGTTCGTTCTACCTGGTGTCTTTCGGGTGTGCGGCTGTGACTGAAGGAGACCGCCATGCCCACTCCCGCGTACCGGACGCTCGACCTGTACTTCGCCAGCTACGAGGACGCCGCAGTCGCGACGCCCGCTGCCGGCACCGTCTTCGGCGGCCTCCATTGCGCTCAGGTAGAGATCAGCGGGCTGTTCTCGACCAGCGAGTAGCACCGCCGTCTCGTCCCGGTGGTGGTCCGCACCCCCGCTGGGCGCCCCCCTTCGCTCCGCAATCCCCGAGAGGATGACCATGACCACCGTTGCCGTTGCCGGCATCTCGACGACGGCCGCCGCCCTGCGGCGGTTGTACTTCGGTCGCTTCGCCTTCGCGATCGTCTGGGCTGCCGTGACGTTCCCCCTCGCCAGGCACCTCAACCCCCTCACCGCAGCGCTGCTCGTGATCTACCCGCTGTTCGACGTGGCTGCCGCCATCGTTGATGTCCGCGCGTCGCGGGCCACCGGATCGCCCACGCTGCTGTACGCGAACATTGCGATCAGCCTGCTCGCCGCGGTGGGCCTGGGCATCGCCGGCGCGTCCGGCATCCCGCCGGTCCTGCGCGTCTGGGGCGCCTGGGCGGTCGTGGCCGGGCTGATCCAGTTGGTCGTGGGCGTCACCCGCCGCAAGATGGGTGGCCAATGGCCGATGATCATCAGCGGTGGCATCTCCGTCATCGCCGGTGGATCGTTCGTCGCGGCTGCCTCCGCGGACAACCCGGCGCTGACCAACGCGATCGGCTACGCCATCCCCGGCGCGATCTTCTTCCTCATCGCGGCCATCCGACTCGGCCGTGTCGCGAAGGGACACCGAGGTGCAGAACGCCACATTTGACGTCGTTGTCGTCGGCGCGGGGCCGGTGGGGGAGAACGTCGCCGACCGCACCGTGCGGGGCGGCCTGACGGCGGTCAGGCGTCCTGGTCGAACTCGGCGGGCATCGCGCTGTATCGGGGGCAGGGACGGATCAGTTCCGACCGGATCGTCGAGGTGACCGGCGCGGGCGGGGCCACCACCTCGCTCAGCGCCCGGCACGCGGTCGTCATCGCGACCGGAACCAGCGCACTGGTGCCGGACATCGCCGGTCTGCGCGAGGCGGCACCGTGGACCAGCCGTGCGGCGGCCGCCGCGAGCGAGGTCCCCGGCCGGCTCGCGATCATCGGTGGCGGTGTGGTGGCCGCGGAGATGGCGACCGCGTGCGCGGGCCTCGGCGCACCGGTCGACGCCGACGAAATCCTCGTCGCGATCGGCCGTACGCCGAACACGCACGACGTCGGCCTCTACCGGGTCGGCCTGGAGCCGGGCGCCCGGCTCGCGGTCGACGACACACTGCGGGTGCTCGACGGTGCCGGAGCGTTGGCCGGCGACGGATGGCTGTACGCGGCCGGGGACGTCAACCGACGTGTGCTGCTGACCCACCAGGGCAAGTACCAGGCTCGCGCGGTGGGCGACGTCATCGTGGCCCGGGCCGGGGGTGAGGCGGCGGACGACCGCCCGTGGGGCCGGCACGTCGCCACCGCCGACGAGCGCGCCGTGCCGCAGGTCGTCTTCACCGATCCGGAGGTCGCGTCGGTGGGGCTGACCGCGGCCGCCGCCGAGGCCGCCGGGCTGCGGATCCGGGTCGTCGACTACGACCTGGCCGCCGTCGCCGGGTCCGCGCTGACGGCTACCAGGGGCATGCCCGGATGGTCGTGGACGAGGACCGGCGGGTGATCGTCGGCTGCACCCTCGTCGGTCCGGACGTCGCGGAACTGATCCATGCCGCGACGATCGCCATCGTCGGCGAGGTCCCACCGGAGCGGCTGTGGCACGCGGTGCCCGCCTATCCGACCGTCAGCGAGGTGTGGCTACGCCTGCTGGAGGCGTACGGCCGCTGACGGGAGCCGGGCGGCGAGGGCTAACGGGCCGACTCTGCCGATTGACGCTCCGAGTTGATCCGGAGGAGCCCCTCGACGCCGCGCAGGAAGGTCTCGGACACCAGCGTGGGGTCGGACAGGCATCCGGCCGCCATGGCACCGTCCCGGAGCATGACGAAGTGGCGCGCCGCGGGATCCGCCGTTCCTTCGTGGACCTGCCTCATGAGCGTGGTGATGGTGTCCAGGAACCATTGCCGGTGGGCCATGAGTTCTTGGTGCACGGGATGGCTCGTATTCGGATATTCCGCTGCGGCGTTCAGGAACGCGCAGCCACGGAACCCGGGGGACCGGATGTTCTGGGCGATGGAATTGGCGATGGCCAGGAGGGGGTCGACAGGCGATCGGTTGGCGGCGAGGGTCCCTTCGACCATGCTGCGTTCCAGCTGATGCACCTCACGCAGGTAGGCCAGGATGAGGTCGTCCTTGCTGGGAAAGTGCCGGTAGAAGGTAGCCCTGGTCACCTTCGCCTCGGCGATGATCCGGTCGACGCCAACGGAGTGAATGCCCTCGGCGTAGAAGATCCTGGTCGCCGTTCGGAGAAGCCTGAGGCGTGCCTCAGAGGGCCGGGCATTGGGTTCGTCGCTCGCCATCCGACCATCTTAACGATAGAACGTTCGGTCTGATCTGTGCCGGCGGCAGTGGCGTGCCGTTGACGAGGCACGCCGTTCTCCGATCCCGCTGACGGCGGCCTCATCGATGCTGAATTCTGGATGGTGCAAGACGCCGGAGCCGGGATCGCGTGGGCTGAGGCGTGGTGCCAGGGAAACGCTCCGCCGACCGTCCTCGTCGGTCCGGTCTGCGTACCGCAGGCAGCGGGAGGCGGGGTCCCTGGAAAGGAACTCCAGTTGAATACTGCTCCTGACATGTCCGCCCAGGAGATGCCGACGGTTGTGCTGGTCCACGGGGCATTCGCCGACGCGTCGAGTTGGAATGCGGTGATTGCCAATCTCAAACGTCGCGGTTACCCGGTCATTGCCGTCGCCAACCCGCTGGGTTGACGAGGGCTCGCCGGCGGCAACCGACTCTACGAGGCGTGGTGCGCCGAACGCCCGGGCCGCGGAGCGGCGCGGTGGACACCGGCGGTACAGGTAGGACACCGACGGCCGGACGATCTCGTCCAATGGAGGACTCATGCCGATAGCTCACCTCGCTGCGATCAACCTGGAATGCCCTGACCCAGCCGCCCTGGCCCGCTTCTGGGCCGCGATGCTGGCTGGTGAAATCACCGTCCAGACCCCGGACTTCTGTGCGGTCAAGGCGGGTCCACTGCATCTCGGCGCCGTCCGCGTCGAGGGCTACCGGCCGCCGACCTGGCCCTCCGGCGAGCGGTCACAGCAGATCCACTTCGACCTGGCCGTCGACGGCCCGGATGATCTCGATGATGCCGAGGCGCGTGCGATCGAACTCGGAGCCGCCAGAGAACAACAACAACCAGCGCCGGAACGCTTTCGCGTCCTGCGTGACCCAGCCGGCCATCCCTTTTGCCTACGCGGCTGACCCGACAATCGTTGCGGTCGTTGTCGACGTGCTGAGCGGCCCGGCCACGACCTGAGGGCGGTTGAGCCGAGGTGAAGTCCGGACGGTGACCCCGCACGCCGCCGGTCGTCGTCCGGGCTCGTCGCACGCCGGCCAGGTCTCATCCCACAGGCCCTATGCGTGCGGCACGGCCTCGTCGGTCGCCAGCCCCTGATAGTAGGGCTGCATGGCCGGGTGGTACTCGTCGAACTCGGGTCGAGGTGAGCCGTCCCGGGAGGCGACGAGCAGGTCCAGGTAGTACTCCCAGCCGGCGCCGACCTCGGCGATGCCCTCCACGCTGGTGAGGTGCTGGACGAACCGCAGCTCGGTGGTGCCGTCGGTCTCGGTCAACGCCAGCTCCAGCCGCCAGGTGCCGTAGCTGTCGATCAGCGACACGGCGAGGCGTCGCAGTGGCTCGCACGCGTCGATGTGGACCTCGGACCAGGGCTGCTCCTCCTCGAAGGCCATCTGGAGCCGGACGGTCCGGCCGGGCGCGGCGTCGCCCTCCCACGGGCCGTACCAGCGGGCCGTGCGCTCCGGCTCGGTCAGACTGGCCCAGACGTCCTCCGCCGGGGCGCGGAAGGTCCGGGTGAGGACGAGGTCGTGGCCGGTGTCGGTGCGAAACAGGCGTCCGGTGGGCGTACGGGTCATGCCGTGTGCTCCCTTCGATGCTCCGCCGGGCCGCTGCTGCGGCGCTCTCGGCGGGTGCGATAGATCTCGGTCTCCAGTGCGTCGAGGTGCCGCTCCCACCGGTCCGCGCCGACGAGCCCGGCGAGCCAGTCGGCCAGCGGGGCGAGTGGGCCGGGGTCGAGGCGGTAGATCCTGCGTCGGCCGACGACCTCGTCGCGGACCAGCCCGCTCTCGCGCAGCACCCGCAGGTGGCGGCTGATGGCGGGCCGGCTGATCGCGAACCGTTGGGCGATGTCGCCGGCGGAGAGGGGTTCGTCGCGCAGCATGGTCAGGATGTGCCGTCGCACCGGGTCCGCGATTGCGGTGGCCATCTCGTCCATACCGGAAAGCGTAACCCTTGAGTTACGGGTTTGGTGACCCGCCTGCGTCGATGGTGGGCACATGATCAGGTCGCCTGGCACTCTGTACTGCATGGCCACCCTGCTTCGCTCCCGGATGACCGACTGGACCGTCGCCGTACCCGTGCTCGCCGTGCTGGTGCTGCTCGTCACCTGGGGGCGGGACCTGCCGGCTCCCATCATCGTGGTGGTCGCGGTGCTGCTCGGCGGTGCGGTGCTCGCGGCCGTGCACCACGCGGAGGTGGTCGCGCACCGGGTGGGGGAGCCGTACGGGTCACTTGTGCTCGCCGTCGCGGTCACCGTGATCGAGGTCGCTCTCATCGTCACGCTGATGATCAGCGGGCCGGAGAAGACCCAGTCGCTCGCCCGCGACACCGTCTTCGCCGCCGTCATGATCACCTGTAACGGCATCCTCGGCCTGTCCCTGCTGCTCGGGGCGCTGCGCCGGCGCGTCGCCGTGTTCAACCCGGAGGGCACCGGCGGTGCGTTGGCCACCGTGATCACCCTGGCCACGCTGAGTCTGGTCATCCCGACCTTCACCACGGCCCGGCCCGGCCCGGAGTTCAGCCCGGCCCAACTCACCTTCGCCGCCGTCGCGTCGCTGGCCCTGTACGGGCTGTTCGTGCTCGTGCAGACCGGCCGGCACCGCGACTACTTCCTGCCGGTCGACAGCCAGGGCCGGGTGATCGACGCCGAGGAGCACGCCAGGCCGCCGACGACCCGCGCGGCGCTGGTCAGCCTGGGCCTGCTGCTGGTGGCGCTGGTCGCGGTGGTCGGCGACGCCAAGACGGTCTCCCCGACCATCGAGGCCGGTGTCGCGGCGGCGAACCTGCCGCACGCGTTCGTCGGCGTGATCATCGCCCTGTTGGTGCTGCTGCCGGAGACCCTGGCCGCCGCCCGCGCCGCCCGCCGCGACCGCGTCCAGATCAGCCTGAACCTCGCCCTCGGCTCCGCGATGGCCAGCATCGGCCTGACCATCCCGGCCATCGCCATCGCCTCGATCTGGCTGGACGGCCCGCTGCTGCTCGGCCTCGGCGGCACCCAGCTCACGCTGCTCGCGCTGACCGCCGTGACCGCGGTGCTGACCGTCGTGCCAGGCCGGGCCAACGTGCTTCAGGGTGGCGTCCACCTGGTGTTGATGGCCGCCTTCGTCTTCCTGGCCGCGAGCCCCTGACCATCAGCCGGCGGGCGGCGGGTCGCCCGTGAGGCGGTCCGCGCGGGCGTTCAGGTAGCGCTGCTGCGCCAGGTTCGTCGAGCGCGCCGCCGCCATCCGGTACGCCTCCCGCGCCGCGACCCGCTCACCCACCAGCTCCCACAGGCGCGCGCGGGCGGCCGACAGCCGGGGGTCCTCGGCCACCCCCCGCCCGTTCCGTTCCGTTGATCATGAGGTTATAGCGCCGACACGCCGACACCGGGGCAATAACTCCGTGATCAACGGGGGTGGTGGGGGCGGGGGAGGAGGGGTGGGGGTGGGGGACGGGGTGGGATAGGTTGCCGGGCATGGCGGTGGTGTGGGTCGTGGTTGGAGGTTTCGCGGCGGTGGCTGTTGCCGCGTTCGGGGTTGTGGTTCGGCGGGGGCGACGGACGGGCGAGGTCGGGAGCGACGCTCGCGCGGCCGGTCAGGATGCCCACGGCCGGCAGCAGCGCTACGAGGCCGAGCGACACGGCGACCAGGGCGACACCTGGCAGCGTGGCCGCGAGGCCGGCGCCTGACGGTTCACTGACCGTAGGAACGGCGGAGCCGTTCATTGATCAGGTAGTTGAGCCGGTACCGCAGGTACCCGAGAGTGCTCTCGCTCGGCACCTCCCCGTCGGTGGTGAGCGTCCACCGCAGCGCGCACTCCGGGCCGGGTGGGTGGGCGGCCAGGTCGAAACGGATCCGGTCCAGCGGCCGGTGCGGCCACAGCGACGACCAGACCAGCAGTACGGGCGCGTAGCCGGCTAGCACCCCCGGCGGCGCCTCGTCGTCACGTAGCTCCAGCCAGGGCCGGCTACCCACCTCGTACGGGTCGCGCAACGAACGCCACACGACGGGTGGCGGGGCCGGCTGACGGCGAAGACGGCTGCCCAGCTCGTGCATCACAGCCCTCCTCGCCGGACGGCCACACCCGCCCACTCTCATCCTGTCGTACGGCACCGTGAACCATCCGCAGCCGGCGCACGTGAATCCGGAGCGTGGGCGTGGCGGTCGTATCGTCGGGGTACTGCGCAGCGCGAGCACGGATGTCTGGGGAGGCACAGTGGGCACACGGTCCGGACGCGACGCCCGGGGCCCGGTGGCGGCACTGCTGATCGCCGCCCTGCTGTCGCTCGCCTGCGCCGGGGGCGGGCTGGCCGAGCCGGAGGGCGAGCGCCCCGCGCCGGCCCGTTCGCAGGAATCCCCGGCGCCGAACACCACCCGGGCCGACGGCACCACAAGCGTCGCCGAATTCGAGCAGGACGTCGCCGACGCGCAGACGATCGCCGAACGGTACTGGGCGGCCCAGTTCAAGGAGTCCGGGCAGCGGTTCCAACCGATCCGACGGATCACCCCGTACCAGCGGGCGGGCGAGGTGACCTGCGGGGGCGAGCCGCTGCCGCGCAACAACGCCGTCTACTGCTCGCGGGGCGACTTCATCGCGTACGACATCGCCTGGTCGGTGGCGGCATTCCGTCAGGTCGGTGACGCGTTCGTGTTCTACCTGCTCGGCCACGAGTACGCCCACGGCATCCAGGTGCGCCTCGGCATCAACTACAGCTTCACCATCCAGCAGGAGTTGCAGGCCGACTGCATGGCCGGCGCGTACCTCGGCGACTCGGTGCGCGCCAAGGTCCTGACCCTGGCCGACGGTGACCTCGACGAGTTCCGTGAGGGGCTGGCGGCCGTGGGCGACGACCCGGACCAGCCGTGGTTCGCGGAGGGCTCGCACGGCACCGCCGAGCAGCGCACCGACTCGTTCTTCCGCGGCTACGAGCGTTCGCTGGAGGCCTGCGACCTGGGTTGAGCGGGTTGCCCGGATCACGCCGGCGCCCATCGCGGTCACCAGCGGGGTGCCGGCCTGGCAGGATCGCCGGTGTCGGCCACGACCCTGGAGGATCCGCTGAGCAGCCACCACCTTGCCGCCGTGCTCTTCGACATGGACGGCACGCTCGTCGACAGCGAGAAGCTGTGGGACGTCGCACTGCAGGAACTCGCCCGGGAGTACGGCGGGGAGCTGTCCGAGGACGCCCGCCGGTCGATCATCGGCACTGCCATGGCCGAGTCGATGCGCATCCTGCACGACGACCTGGGGCAACCCGAACGGGATCCGGAGATCAGCGCGGCGTGGATCAACGCCCGGATCCTGGAGTTGTTCCGCACCGGACTGCCCTGGCGGCCGGGCGCCTTCGAGTTGCTGCGCGCGGTCCGGGCGGCGGGGATCCCCACCGCGTTGGTCACCTCCAGCCCCCGAGCGCTCGTCGAGATCGCCCTGGACACCCTGGGCCGGGACAACTTCGACACCGTGGTCGCCGGCGACGAGGTGGTGGCGGCCAAACCGCACCCCGAGCCCTACCTGACCGCCGCCCGGCAGCTCGGTGTGCCGATCGAGCGTTGCGTGGCGATCGAGGACTCGCCGACCGGGGTGGCCAGCGCGCTCGCGTCCGGTGCGGCGGTGCTGGCCGTACCGGCGGAGGTGCCACTTGGGCGCACTGCCGGCGTACACCAGGTGGAGAGCCTGACCGGCGTGGACCTGGGGCTGCTCGCGGCGTTGCTGGCCGACCGGGCCGCCGCGACCGGCTGACGGTTCGGCCCGGGTCACCGGCGTTCGGCGAAGACCGCCCCGACCACCTGGTAGCTGTCGAACGCCCTCGCGGCCCCCGCGTACGCGGCCAGGTGGATGAACAACTCGACGATCTCCTCCTTGGTCACGCCCGAGTTCAACGCGATGCGCAGCTGCCCGCGCAGCGGCTCGTGGGTGCCGAGGGTGGCGGCGATCGCCACCGAAATGAGGCAGCGGCTGCGCAGGTCCAGGCCCTCCCGGGGCCATGCCTCGCCGAAGGTCTGCACGGTGGCGAGACGACGGAAGTCGTCCCCGGCCGGCGGTTCGCCCTCGCCGAGCGGCAGCACCAGTGGCTGACCGAGGAGGCGCTCGGCGTTGTCGAGTGCCCGCTGGTACGCGTCCTGATCTGTCATGTCACCGGTCCTGGCCCACCGCCGCAGCCGTCGGCGGGCCGGCGCCCTGCCGGCACCACCAACCTAGGGGTTGTTCGCTGGGGCAGAGGGCGGATCGGTCAGCCGGAACGGCGGTTGCCCCCGATCGCACTGGGCGACCGGGGGCAACTGTGGTGCCGATCAGTCGTGGGCGATCGCGCCCAGGACGTTGATTCGCGCCGCCCGGATGGCGGGTAGCACCGCGGCCACCACACCGATGATCGCGGCGAGACCGAGGAAGACACCCATCTGCCCCCAGGGCAGGATCAGGTCGGTGATGCCCTCGTCCTTGAGCGCCTCGACCACGGCTGCGCCGAGACCGGTGCCGACCGCCACGCCCAGCAGCGCGCCGAACACGGAGATCACCACCGCCTCAACGGTGATCATGCCCATCGTCTGGCCCCGGCGTAGACCGATCGCCCGCAGCAGACCCAACTCCCGGGTCCGCTCCAGCACCGACAGCGCCAGGGTGTTGATGATGCCGAGCACGGCGATCACGATGGCCAGGGCCAGCAGGATCTGGATCATCGTGAGCAGCCCGTCGAGCTGACCGGTCTGCTGCTTGATGAACGCGTCCCGGTCGGCCACCGACACCTCGGGGCTGTCCGCCAGCAGCGTCTCCACCTGGGGCTGCACGTCGGCGACCCGGGCGCCGGGGGCGAGCTGGATGAAGCCCTGGCTGGGCTGCGGGATGGTGAAGTCCTTCGCGGCCTGCACCGGCAACGTCACCGGGTTGGTCAGCTGGGACGACTCGTAGATGCCGCTGACGGTGTACGTCCGCGCCTCACCCCGGGTCAACTGCACCTTGACCGTGGAACCGACCGACCAGCCACGCGAGGTGGCCGTGTCCGAGCTGGCCAGCATCTGGGTCGGCCCGAGCCGGTCGATGTCACCGGCCGTGGCCTTCGCCCCGAAGATCTGCCGCAGCGACGCGATGTCACTGCTCGCCGCGACCCAGGTGCTCTCGCCGTCGAGCTTCGCCATGTCGCCGTACTCGCCGTCGACCAGCTGCACGCCGGGCAGGGCCTTGGCCTTGTCCAGCACCGCCGGGTCGAAGCTCGGCGGACGCGGACCGCCCTGCTGACCGGAGATCACCAGCTCGGCCTTGATGGTGTCCTGGGCGAGCGCGCTGATGCTGCCCTTGGCCGAGTCGAGGATCACCGTGACGCCGGTGACCAGCGCGATGCCGACCATCAGCGCCGCGGCGGTGATCGCGGTGCGGCGCGGGTTGCGCCCGGAGTTGAGTCGGCCCAGCTTGCCCGGCACCGACCAGGAGAAGATCGCGCCGAGCAGGTTCACCACCGGCCGGCTGATCAGCGGGGTCAGCAGCGCCACCCCGATGAAGGCGAACAGCACCCCACCCAGGATGGTGGGCAACGTGCTGCCCCGGGCGTTGCCGCTGAGCCCGAGGAACAGCAGCACCGCGCCGATCCCGGTGACCACCGAGCCGGTCACGGTGATCTTGGTCAGCGGCCGGTCCGGGGTGGCCACGTCCTGCATGGCCGCGATCGGCGGGATCCGCGCCGCCCGCAGCGCCGGCAGCAGCGCAGCCACCACGGTGATGACCAGACCCACCGCGAACGAGCCGATCACCGCGGCCGCCGGCACGCCGATCCCGGCCAGGGTGAGCCCACCGGCCAGCTTGCCGAACAGGAACGCCAGCAGCGCCCCCACCCCGATGCCGGCGGCGAGACCGAGCACCGAGGCGATCAGCCCCACCGCGATGGCCTCCAACACCACCGAGCCGATGATCTGCCGACCGCTGGCCCCGATGGCGCGCATCAACGCCAACTCCCGGGTGCGCTGCGCGACGATGATCGAGAAGGTGTTGAGGATCAGGAACGTGCCGACCAGCAACGCCACCGCGGCGAAGCCGAGCAGGATCTTGTTGAAGAAGGACAAGCCCTCCTTCAGACCGGCCGACGCGTCCGCGGCCACCTGCTCACCGGTCTTCACCTCGAAGTCCGGCCCCAGCGCGCGGGCCACATCGTCGCGCAGCGTCTCGTCGGAGACCCCACCGGCGGTGCGGACGGTGACGCTGCTGAACGTGTCCGGCTCGCCGAGCATGAGCCGCTGCGCCACCGGCGTGGTGAAGAAGACCTCGTTGACCCCGCCGATCGAGTCCCGGTCACCGCTGTAGCCCATGATGCCGACCAGCGTGAAGTCCCGTTTCTTCGACTCGAACGCGGTGAGCACGCCGACCTTCTGGCCGACGCGCACCTTCGCCGCCGTGGCCAGCGCCTTGTTGAGCACGACCTCGTCCTCGGCCTGCGGCGCGCGCCCCTCCCGCAACTGCATCAGGTCGCTCTCGCCGATCCAGTTCTCGCCCAACTGGGGCGGACCGAACGAGGTGATCACCTTGCCGTTGCTGCCGACCACGCGGGCGCCGTCGGCGTTGACGATGCCGGTCGCCGAGGCCACCCCTGGCACCTGCTTGACCCGTTCCACCACGGCGGCGGGCAGCGGGGCCGAGGTCTGCTCGCCCTCCATCTCGCTGAGCTCCACCTTCGGTTTCGCCGCGACGTTCACGTCGATCTCGGAGAAGCCGTCGGCGAAGACGGAGTCGAACGAACGCCCCAGCGTGTCGGTCAACACGAAGGCACCGGAGACGAACATCACCCCGAGCACCACCGCCAGACCGGACAGGATCAGCCGGACCTTGCGGGCCAGCAGACTCTTCAGTGTCGCCCGGAACATCAGTTGCCCACCTCGGCCGGAGTGTCCAGCTTCTTCATGGTGTCCAGCACCGTCTCGGCGGTCGGCTCGATCAACTCCGAGACGATCTGCCCGTCGGCGAGGAAGACCACCCGGTCGGCGTACGCGGCGGCGGTCGGGTCGTGGGTGACCATCACGATCGTCTGGCCGTGCTCGCGGACCGAGCTACGCAGGAAGTTGAGCACCTCCGCGCCGGAGCGCGAGTCCAGGTTGCCGGTCGGCTCGTCCGCGAAGATCACCTCGGGGCGGGAGACCAGGGCACGCGCGCACGCCACCCGCTGCTGCTGCCCGCCGGAGAGCTGCGCCGGCCGGTGGTCCAGCCGGTCCTTCAGACCAACCGTGGTGATCACCGTGTCGTACCAGGCCGGGTCCGGCTTGCGCCCGGCGATCGACAACGGCAGCAGGATGTTCTCCTTGGCGGTCAGCGTGGGCAGCAGGTTGAACTGCTGGAAGATGAAGCCCACCTTGTCGCGGCGCAGCTTCGTCAGCCCCGCGTCGCCCAGCCCGGTGACGGTCGTCTCACCGATCGCCACCGTCCCCCGGGTCACCGAGTCCAGCCCGGCCAGGCAGTGCATCAGCGTCGACTTGCCCGAACCCGACGGCCCCATGATCGCGGTGAACCGGCCACGTTCGAACTCGGCGCTGACCCCCCGCAGCGCGATGACCTGAGCCTCGCCGCTGCCGTACACCTTCCACACGTCGTTCGCCCGGGCCGCGGCCTGCGCTTGGCCTACCGTCGCGGTCACGTCATCTACCTCTTCCGTCTGTCCGTCTGCTCACGCCGCCCCCCGATGGTCCGGCGTGACTGTTCCATCATCGGCGCTGCTCACGCCCGTTCCGTCCGCCCCTGGGGGGACCCGGCGCGGATTTCCCGCTGCGGGTGGCCCCCGATGTCGGATCAGGGTTGCCCCTGACCCGACGACCGGTCGACCCGTTTCCCGCGACCGGTGCACAGCGCCGAACCCGAGACTGCCCCCTTACGCCACAGGAGGGTCAACCGCGCCGAGCCGTCTCCGGTCACGGTAGGTGAGCACGGCAACGGGGCCGTCCCCCCACGGAGGGATTTCCGAGTACGCCGAGTGGGGTAGCCGCCGGACGTCGGCTACGCCCCGGGGCGGATCAGACCCGACTCGTACGCCAGCACCACGGCCTGCACCCGATCGCGTAGTCGCAGCTTCGTCAGCAGGCGCCCGACGTGGGTCTTCACCGTGGTCTCGCTGACCGACAGCACCGCCGCGATCTCGGCGTTGGACAACCCCCGAGCCACCTGCACCAGCACCTCGCGTTCCCGGTCGGTGAGCGCGTTGAGCACCGGCGCGGGCGTCGCCGCCGGATCGGGCAGCAGGTCGGCGAAGCGCTCCAGCAGCCGCCGCAGGATCCGCGGCGAGACCACCGCGTCCCCGCCGGCCACCGTACGGATCGCCGCGATCAGCTCTTCGGCGGGCACGTCCTTGGCCAGGAAGCCGCTGGCGCCCGCGCGCAGCGCCCCCACCACGTACTCGTCCAGGTCGAACGTGGTGAGCACCAGCACCCGCACCGGCAGCCGGGAGTCGACGATGGCCCGGGTCGCCGCCACCCCGTCCATCCGGGGCATCCGGATGTCCATCAGCACGACGTCGGGCAGCAGCCGGCGGGACAGCTCCACCGCCTCCACACCGTCGCCGGCCTCGGCCACCACATTCAGGTCACTCTCGGCCCCCAGCACCATCCGGAAGCCGGTACGTAGCAGCGGTTGGTCGTCGGCGAGCAGGATCCGCACCGGCCGCGCCGAGGCCACCCGATCCGTCATCTCGTCTCCCGTTCCGCCGACGTCGTGCCCGCACCGCTCATCCTCGCGTACGGCGGACGTGCGTCGCGGACCACGGTAGAGGCCCCCCGCCGCGGTGTCGTGACCGACGCGGCACCGCTTCGGTCAGGCTCCGCGGTGCCCGTGGCGGGGGCGGTCAGCGACCGGCCGGACGCACCGCGGCGCGCCCGAGCGGCCCGCCAAAGGTCGTCACTCGTCGGCGCCGGGCACCACCGGCGCGGACCGGGCGTCGCGCAGCGGATCAGCGGTCGCCGCCGCCACCGGGAACGGCGGCGGGGTGCCGCCGAAGCTCGGGCACAGCGCCTGGTGACTGCACCAGTCGCACAGCTTGCTGGGCCGGGGCCGGAAATCCTGCCGGGCGGTGGCCTGCTCGATCGCGCGCCACAGCGCCACCACCGTGCGCTCGAAGCGGACCAGCTCGTCGGCGTCCGGCGTGTAGTCCAACACCTCGGCGTCGCGCAGGTAGAGCAACCGCAGCACCCGGGGCACCACCCCCCGGGTGCGCCACAACACCAGGGCGTAGAACTTCAGCTGGAACAGCGCCCGCGCCTCGAACGCCTCCCGGGGCGCGCCCCCGGTCTTGTAGTCGACGACCCGCAGCGCGCCGTCCGGAGCGACGTCGAGCCGGTCGAGGTAGCCCCGGATCAGCAACTCGTCGTCGACCACCGCCGAGATCAGGCTCTCCCGCTCGGCGGGCTCCAGCCGCGTCGGGTCCTCCACCGCGAAGTAGCCCTCCAGCAGCCCGGCGGCCGAGCGCAGGAACTCCACCGGACCGGCCGGCTCCGCGCCGTCGAAGATTGCGGCCAGCTCCGGCTGCTCGGTGACCAGCCGGTCCCACTGGGGGGCCACCAGGTCGCCGGCCGCCGCCGGCGTGCGGCCGGTCGCCGGCAGGTCGAACAGGCGCTCCAGCACCGCGTGCACCAACGTGCCCCGGGCCTGCTCGATCGTGGTGCGCTCGGGCAGCCGGTCGATGCTGCGGAACCGGTAGAGCAGCGGGCAGGTCTTGAAATCCGCCGCCCGCGACGGCGACAGCGAGGCCCGCACCGTCGGCGGCGCCTGCGCCGCGGGGGAGGGCTGGGGGGTGGTGACCGATTCCGCCGTCATGTCGGCAAAGGTTAGGGCACCGGTGTGACACCGACCGCCGCCCGCCCCGCCCGGCGACGGTCCGTAGCATCGTTGCGATGGAGCAGACATCCCCGCCGCCGCGCCGACCCGACCGGCGTCTCGGCCTGAACGTCGGCCGGGTGTTCGGGGTGCCGCTGCACCTCAACGGCTCCATGGTCCTGTTCGCGGTGCTCATCGCCGTGCTGTACGCCGAGTTCGCCCGCCGACAGCTCGACCTGCCGCAGATCAGCGGCTACCTGATCGGCTTCGGGTTCGTGGTGTCGCTGCTCGGCTCGGTGCTGCTGCACGAGTTGGGCCACGCCCTCACCGCCCGTCGGTACGGCATCGGTGTGCGCGGAATCACCCTGGAACTGCTCGGCGGCTACACCGAGATGGACCGGGACGCCCCGTCCCCCCGTGTCGACCTGCTGGTCTCACTGGCCGGACCGGCGGTCTCCGCGGTGCTCGGAGTCCTCGCGGTCGCGGCCACCCTCGCCCTGCCCGAGCGCACGGTGGCGCACCAACTCGCCTTCCAACTCGCGGTCAGCAACGTCATCGTCGCGGTGTTCAACAGTCTGCCCGGGCTGCCGCTCGACGGCGGCCGGGCGCTGCGCGCCGCCGTCTGGGGGCTGACCCGCGACCGGCACCTCGGCACCGAGGTCGCCGGCTGGGCCGGCCGGATCGTCGCGGTCGGCACCGCCGTCCTGGTCGGGCTGCTGACCGTGGCCGACGTCCTGTCGCCGCTGGCGCTGCCGCTGATGCTGCTGGTCGCCGTCACCCTCTGGCGGGGCGCCGGGCAGGCCGTTCGGGCCGCCCGGGTCAGCCGCCGGTTCCCGCTGATCGACCTTTCCCGGCTGGCCCGCCCGGTCTGGCCGGTGACCACCGGTACGCCCCTGGCCGAAGCCCAGCGCCGACGCGCCGAAGGCGGGCAGCCGGCCGCGGCCCTGCTGGTCACCGACTCCACCGGACGGCCGGTGGCGCTCGTCGACCCGGCCGCCGCCGACGCGGTGCCCGTCGATCGCCGACCATGGCTGGCGGTGGACGCCGTCGCCCGCGCGCTGGGCACGCTTCCCGCGCTGTCGGTC
Organism: Micromonospora sp. NPDC005203; assembly: GCF_042872705.1. Taxonomy (NCBI): domain Bacteria; kingdom Bacillati; phylum Actinomycetota; class Actinomycetes; order Micromonosporales; family Micromonosporaceae; genus Micromonospora; species Micromonospora sp. NPDC005203. Next base: position 289,444 of record NZ_JBIAKV010000008.1, read on the forward strand.
GGCTGGGACGGCGAGCGGGTGATGGAGGCCGTACAGACCCACCCGGGCGCGCAGTACGTGGTGACGTCAGGCGAAGATGTCGTCGGCATTCTGCACATCGCGGACCTTGCACAGCTCCTCGAACCCAACCGGAAGATGACACCGTGACCGCAACTCCCTCCACCGTCGGAGCCGACCCCACCACCCCGGCGCTGACACCCGTGCACCGTGGGCCGTTCCGGCCCGGCGACCGGGTTCAGCTGACCGACCCCAAGGGGCGGATGCACACCGTGACGCTGGAGCCCGGCAAGGAGTTCCACACCCACCGCGGCATCCTGGCGCACGACACGCTGATCGGGCTCCCCGACGGCAGCGTGGTCAGCACCGCCGGTGGCGGCACCGCGTTCCTCGCGCTGCGGCCCCTCCTGTCGGACTATGTGCTGTCCATGCCGCGCGGCGCCCAGGTGATCTACCCGAAGGACTCGGCGCAGATCGTCGCGATGGGTGACATCTTCCCCGGCGCCAAGGTTCTCGAGGCCGGCGCCGGCTCCGGTGCGCTGAGCTGCTCCCTGCTGCGGGCCGTCGGCACCGAGGGCGAGCTGCACTCGTTCGAGCTGCGCGACGACTTCGCCCAGATCGCCAAGCGCAACGTCGAGGCGTTCTTCAACGGGCCGCACCCGTCGTGGCACCTGCACGTAGGTGACGTCGCGCAGTGCCAGGAGACCGGCTTCGACCGGATCATCCTGGACATGCTGACCCCCTGGGAAACTCTCGACATGGTCGAGCGGGCGCTGGTCCCCGGCGGGGTGTTCATCGGCTACGTCGCCACCACGCCGCAGCTGTCCGAGCTGGTGGAGGCGCTGCGCGAGCGCGGCGGCTGGACCGAGCCGCGCGCCTGGGAGTCCCTGGTACGCGACTGGCACGCCGAGGGCCTCGCCGTCCGGCCGGACCACCGGATGATCGCGCACACCGCGTTCCTGGTGTCCGCGCGCAAGCTGGCCCCCGGGGTCACCGCGCCGCCGCGCCGCCGCAAGCCCAGCAAGGGCACCGAGGCGTACGCGCAGCGCCGCCAGGACCTGCGCGCGGCCGAGGCGGCCCGACAGGCCGCTGCCCAGGTGGCGGATGCGCAGCCCAACGGTACGGGGGAGATGGACAGGCCGTGACCATCGAGCTGGCCGGAGGCGCCGCCGAGCAGGGGGAGGCGCCGGCATGAGCCGACCGGGCTACGGCGGCGGTGACCTCCCCGCGGTCTTCCCCGACTGGTCGCCCTACCAGGATCTGGAGTCGGCGGCGCGGGCCTACCTGCGCGACCCGGACGTCGCCCTGGAGGCGCTCGGCGGCGTGCTGCGCGGCGCGTCCGTGCTCGGCTTCACCCTGGAACGCTTCGTCAACGAGGTCAACGGCGTGTGGCAGGAGGTCGTTGTCTGCGACGGCAGCCGGCTGATCCTCTGGCACGGCGAGGACGTGCCGCCGGAGGAGGGCCCGGCGGGCTCGATGACCTCGTCGTTGCGGGTCGTACCGGTCTCCACCGTCACCGAGGTCGGCTGCCGGCGGCGACTCAACCGTACCGACAGCGGCGAGATCCGGGTCGACAGCATCGACGTCTACCTGCTGCTCACCTCACTGGACGAGGCCCCACCGAGCGAGGAGATGGTGGGCACGCCACGGCACGACGCGCTGCGCTTCGGCAAGACCCTCGACGACGGTGGGGCCGGGCAGATCGCCCGGCTGGAGGAGTTCGCGCGGTTGGTCGCCTCGGTGGTCGGCCGTCCGATGCTCTGAGGCGTATCCCTCCCGGGTCCGGGCCGCGCGGCCCGGCCGGTGGGTGACTCAGACTTCCTCGGCGTCCGGACCGGCGACCTCGACACCGTCGCCGCGCACCACGTGGATGCAGTCGCCCGGGCATTCCTTGGCGGAGTCAATCACCTCGAGCCGCAGGTGCTCGGGCACGTCGACGCGGCTGCCCGGCGCCGCCAGCAGCTCACCGTCGGCGCCCTTGACGTACGCCAGACCGTCGATGTCGAACTCGAAGACCTCCGGCGCGTACTGCACACAGAGCCCATCGCCCGTGCACAGATCCTGGTCGACCCAGACCTGCAGTTGATCGGTCGCGACCTCGGTCACCGGTGCACCCCCCATGTTCTCCCGTCTGACACTCCGACGGTACCCGAACGCCGGTAACCGCCCGTCAGGCCACCCTTGGCGATCAAGGTTCGGTGACGAGGGTGTTGCGTGGGACCGAATCGGCCTCATAGCGGCTAGTGTTAGGGCAGAACGTTCAAGCCCCCCGGGGAGGTGGGACGTGGCAGCACGCAGCGACGACGCGGACTCGCGCGCCGCACGGTGGGAGAAGGAAGCCCACGATCTCTCCACGCAGGTCGCGTTCCTCCAGGAGGAACTCGCTCTGGTGCGGCGCAAGTTGACCGAAAGCCCCCGACACGTCCGGCAGCTCGAAGAGCGGCTGGCGGCCACCCAGGCACAGTTGGCGCGGCTGACCGAGAACAACGACCGGCTGGTGAGCACCCTCAAGGAGGCTCGCACGCAGATCGTGACGCTCAAGGAGGAGATCGACCGGCTCGCGCAACCGCCGAGTGGCTATGGCGTCTTCCTGGCCAAGCACGACGACGGCTCGGTGGACGTCTTCACCGGCGGTCGCAAACTTCGGGTCGCGGTCTCACCCTCGCTGGACGTGGGTGACCTGCGCCGTGGCCAGGAGGTCCTGCTCAACGACGCGCTCAACATCGTCGACGCGTTCGGCTATGAGCGGGTCGGCGAGGTCGTGATGCTCAAGGAGATCCTGGAGGGACCAAACGGTGGGCCGGGTGACCGGGCGCTGGTGGTCTCGCACTCCGACGAGGAGCGCATCGTGCACCTCGCCGAGACCCTCATCGGCTCCGCGATCCGAGCCGGCGACTCGCTCATGATCGAGCCCCGCTCGGCGTACGCGTACGAGCGGATCCCGAAGAGCGAGGTCGAGGAGCTGGTCCTGGAGGAGGTGCCCGACGTCGACTACGGCGACATCGGTGGCCTCCAGTCGCAGATCGAGCAGATCCGCGACGCCGTGGAGCTGCCCTTCCTGCACGCGGACCTGTTCCGTGAGCACCAGCTCCGCCCGCCCAAGGGCATCCTGCTCTACGGCCCGCCCGGCTGTGGCAAGACGCTCATCGCCAAGGCGGTGGCCAACTCGCTGGCCAAGAAGATCGCCGAACGGCAGGGCAAGGAAAAGCACACCAGCTTCTTCCTCAACATCAAGGGCCCCGAGCTGCTCAACAAGTACGTCGGCGAGACCGAGCGGCACATCCGGCTGATCTTCCAGCGGGCACGGGAGAAGGCCGGCGAGGGCACCCCGGTGATCGTGTTCTTCGACGAGATGGACTCGATCTTCCGGACCCGTGGCTCCGGTGTCTCCTCCGATGTGGAGAACACCATCGTCCCGCAGTTGCTCAGCGAGATCGACGGCGTGGAGGGGCTGGAGAACGTCATCGTCATCGGCGCCTCCAACCGGGAAGACATGATCGACCCGGCGATCCTGCGCCCCGGTCGGCTCGACGTGAAAATCAAGATCGAGCGACCGGACGCCGAAGCGGCCAAGGACATCTTCTCCAAGTACATCCTCGCCGGGCTGCCCCTGCACCCGGACGACCTGGCCGAACACGGCACCGACCCCCAGGCCACCGTCGCGGCGATGATCGACGCCGTGGTGCTGCGGATGTACTCCGAAACCGAGGAGAACCGCTTCCTCGAAGTCACCTACGCCAACGGTGACAAGGAAGTCCTCTACTTCAAGGACTTCAACTCCGGCGCGATGATCCAGAACATCGTCGACCGGAGCAAGAAGATGGCCATCAAGGAGTTCCTCACCTCCGGTCGCAAGGGGCTGCGCCTGCAGCACCTGCTCGACGCCTGCGTCGACGAGTTCCGCGAGAACGAAGACCTCCCCAACACCACAAACCCCGACGACTGGGCGCGCATCTCCGGCAAGAAGGGCGAGCGGATCGTCTACATCCGCACGCTCGTCTCCGGTGGCAAGGGCGCCGAGGCCGGCCGGTCCATCGAGACCGCCAGCAACACCGGCCAGTACCTCTGACCGCCAGCGGCGGCACCGGACCTCGTCCGGTGCCGCCGCTGCGTGCGTCCCACCAGCCCGCGCATCCGCACCCCGCCCACGGCGGCCCGTCGCGGCCGACCCGCGCGCTTCGCGGGCCATCGACGACATTCACGCGCTCAACGGGCGCGCCGCGCCGGCGGAGCAGGGTGCCACCACGACCCGCCACGGCACGGCAGCCGCGCCGCGCCGACCGGCAGGGCCGCGCGGTACGCCACCGCGCAGACTAGTCTCGATGGTGTGAGCGGCGGGTACGCCGGCTCCAGGGGCGAGCGAAGCGAGTGGTCGCATGACGGTACGTCGGATCATGGGCACCGAAGTCGAGTACGGCATCTCCGTGCCCGGACAGGCCGGAGCCAACCCGATGGTCACCTCATCACAGGTGGTCAACGCCTACGGGGCACGCCCCGAGCTCAACCGGGGTGGTCGAGCCCGCTGGGACTACGAGGAAGAGTCGCCGCTGCGCGACGCCCGCGGATTCACCTACTCCGGGGCCGCCTACGATCCCGCCGAGGCCCTCGCGGACGAGGACCTCGGCCTCGCCAACGTGATACTCACCAACGGTGCCCGTCTCTACGTCGACCACGCCCACCCCGAATACTCCACCCCGGAGGTCACCACCCCCCGCGACATCGTGCGCTGGGACAAGGCCGGCGAGCGGGTGATGGCCGAGGCGTCCCGCCGAGCCGCCACCATCCCGGGCAGCCAGCCGATCCACCTCTACAAGAACAACACCGACAACAAGGGCGCCAGCTACGGCGCCCACGAGAACTACCTGATGCGCCGGCAGACCCCGTTCGCCGACATCGTGGCGTACCTGACGCCGTTCTTCGTCACCCGCCAGATCGTCTGCGGCGCGGGTCGGGTCGGCATCGGTCAGGACGGCGGGCAGAGCGGCTTCCAGATCTCCCAGCGCGCCGACTTCTTCGAGGTCGAGGTGGGCCTGGAGACCACCCTCAAGCGGCCCATCATCAACACCCGCGACGAGCCGCACGCCGACGCCGACAAGTACCGCCGGCTGCACGTGATCATCGGCGACGCCAACCTCTCCGAGATCTCCACCTACCTCAAGGTCGGCACCACCGCCCTGATCCTCAACATGATCGAGGAGAAGGCGCTCGGCGCCGACCTCGGCATCGCCGACCCGGTCAGCGAGCTGCGCGCGGTCAGCCACGATCCCGGCCTGGCGCACCTCATGCGACTGCGCGACGGTCGCCGGCTCACCGCACTCGACCTGCAATGGGCGTACCTGGAACGCGCCCGGTCCTTTGTCGACGACCGCTACGGCACCGACGCCGACGAGCAGACCGTCGATGTGCTCGACCGCTGGGAGAGCGTGCTGGACCGGCTCGGCCGGGACCCGATGCTCTGCGCCGACGAGTTGGACTGGGTGGCCAAACTGCGGCTGCTCGAGGGTTACCGGGAGCGGGAGAAGCTCGGCTGGGGCTCGCACAAGCTGCAACTGGTCGATCTGCAGTATTCCGACGTCCGGCCGGAGAAGGGCCTCTACCACCGCCTGGTCACCCGAAAGGCGATGAAGACGCTGCTCACCGACGACGAGACGCGCACCGCGATGACCGAGCCGCCGGAGGACACCCGGGCCTACTTCCGGGGCCGCTGCCTGGCCCAGTACGCGTCCGAGGTGGTCGCCGCGAGCTGGGACTCGGTGATCTTCGACGTGGGCCGGGAATCGCTCGTCCGGGTGCCGATGATGGAGCCGGAGCGCGGCACGCGCGCGCACGTCGGGGCGCTGTTCGACCGCTGCGCCAGCGCGAAGGATCTGCTGGAGACGTTGACCGGCGGCTGAACGCACGTCCTTATGCCCGCCGCGTGCCGCAAGCCGGCGCGCGGCGGGCTTTTCGTCGCCCGCGCGAGGTAAGTTCATCGCAGACGATCGTGGAGGAGACAGCAATGGCCACTCATGACAGCGGCGGCCAGTCGCAGTCCGGCAAGTCCCGTCAGGGCGAGGAAATCGAGGACGTCACCACCGAGGCCAACCCCGAGGTGGCCGAGCGGCACGCCGAGATCACCGAGGACGTCGACGACCTCCTCGACGAGATCGACTCCGTCCTCGAAGAAAACGCAGAAGAATTCGTGCGGGGATACGTACAGAAAGGAGGTCAGTGAGCATATAGGGTTAATTCGGACATGCCTAGAACGAGTGATGATCGGGACGGACTTCGTCGCTGCCGAGATTGCAGCGAATGGAAGGCGCTCGATCAGTTCTGTGCGAACTCCAAGAGGCTGGATGGGCGGGGAAGTTACTGCAAGCCCTGCTTCAACGAGCGGTCCAAGGCAAGTTACGCGCGTCGAGTGAAGGCGAAGTTCGACCGCGAGGTGCGCGCAGGTCGCGTCGTGCCCGAGGGTCACAAGTACTGTCCGACCTGCGATGCGGTCAAACCGTTCGATGCCTTTCCCCGTAACCGGGCGGACACCTCCGGATATGCCACCTACTGCAAGCCCTGCCACAACACCAGGACGAGAGCGACCAAAGAGCGGCTCTACGGGGGTAACCGCGAGTACCACCTGCGGCGGCGGTACGGCGTCGGTGAGAAGGAGTTCCAGGAGCTCCTGGTCGAGCAGGGTGGGGTCTGTGCGATCTGTGGCGGCGCGGACCCGCAACATCTGGACCACGATCATCGCACCGGGTGGGTGCGCGGGATACTCTGCTTCAACTGCAACGGTGGTCTTGGCCAGTTCCGTGACAGTCCCATGAGGCTGGCCAGGGCGATCACGTACCTGAGAGGAACCACGTGGCAGCGGGCTTTGATCCATCCGGGCGTCTACCAGATGTGTTCACCAACGCGGGGACGTCCTCCTTCACGACGTTCCTGAGTCGGGTGGCCCCCGAGATGCTGCCCGGCCGGCGGCCGTTGCCGCCGGGCATGGCAGCGGACCTGGCGCCGCACGCGACCACCATCGTGGCGATCTCGGCCGCCGGTGGCGTCGTGATGGCCGGCGACCGGCGGGCCACCATGGGCAACCTGATCGCCCAGCGTGACATCGAGAAGGTGCACCCCGCCGACGCGTACTCCCTGGTGGGGATCGCGGGCACGGCGGGCATCGGGATCGAGCTGATGCGACTGTTCCAGGTGGAACTGGAGCACTACGAGAAGATCGAGGGCGCGATGCTCTCGCTCGACGGCAAGGCCAACCGGTTGGCGTCGATGATCCGCGGCAACCTGGGTGCGGCCATGCAGGGCCTGGCCGTGGTCCCGCTGTTCGCCGGGTTCGACCTGGCCGCCGCCGACCCGGCGCGGGCCGGTCGGATCTTCAGCTTCGACGTGACCGGCGGTCCGTACGAGGAGACCGGGTACGACGCGATCGGCTCCGGCTCGCTCTTTGCGAAGTCGGCGCTGAAGAAGCGCTTCCGGGCCGGTGTGTCGGTCGACGACGCCACCCGCCTCGCGGTCGAGGCGCTCTACGACGCGGCGGACGACGACACCGCGACCGGCGGACCGGATCTGACCCGTCGGATCTATCCGGTGGTGATGACCGCTACCGCCGAGGGCACCCGCCGGTTGACCGACGCCGAGACGGCGGCGATCGCCGAGGGCGTGGTCGCCGCTCGGATGGAGAACCCGGGCGGGTGAGCCCCGTCCACCCCCACCAGTCAGCAGTCGTCAGCACCGCGCCGTAAGGAGAACCGCCGCCGTGGCCATGCAGTTCTACGCCTCGCCCGAACAGATCATGCGCGACCGCTCCGAGTTGGCCCGCAAGGGCATCGCTCGGGGTCGCAGCGCGGTGGTCCTCAGCTATTCCGGCGGGGTGCTCTTCGTCGCGGAGAACCTCTCCAGCGCCCTGCACAAGGTCAGCGAGATCTACGACCGGATCGGGTTCGCCGCGGTCGGTCGGTACAACGAGTTCGAGAATCTGCGCCGGGCCGGTGTACGGATGGCCGACCTGAACGGGCTCAGCTACGACCGGCGGGATGTCACCGGGCGGGCTCTGGCCAACGCGTTCGCGCAGACGCTCGGTGCGATCTTCACCGAGCAGTCGAAGCCGTTCGAGGTGGAGATCTGCGTGGCGGAGGTCGGGGCGACCGCGGACGACGACGAGTTGTACCGGCTGACGTACGACGGTTCGGTCAACGACGAGCCGGGCCGGATGGCCATGGGCGGCCAGGCTGAGGCGATCACCGGTGTGCTGAAGTCCCAGCACCGTGCGGACATGTCCCTCGGCGAGGCGGCCCGGGTGGCGGTGCAGGCGTTGAGCACGGTTGGTGGTGAGGGCGGCGCGGCCCGGACGATCGCCGCCAACCAGTTGGAGGTGGCGGTGTTGGACCGTCACCGGGTGGGGCGTTCGTTCCGCCGGATCACCGGTGCGGCGCTGACCGCGTTGCTGGACGGCGATGTGTCCGCCGCGGAGCAGCCGGCGGAGGCGGGCGGCCCGGACACTCCGGCGCAGCCCACCACCGAGTCGCACAAGCCGACGACGTCGGCGGCATCCGCTGACCTGGAGGACAAGCCGGCGGACGGCAAGTAACACCTGTTGGTACGGCGGCGGGCGGTCCGGTGTTCGGGCCGCCCGCCGCCGCACGTCCAGCATCTGCGGCGGCGGGCGGCCGGAGCGTCGCGGGCCGGTGTGGCCGCGACGCGCGGGGGTGTGGCCCTGGTCAGGATCCTGCGGTCACTCCCGGCGCGGCAGCCTCGAAGGCCGGGGCTGGGGTGGGTGCTGCCGGGCGGGCGGCGTGGGTGCGCAGCAGCACGGCCATGACGGCGGCGACCACGACGGAGCCGATGGCGTAGCCGAGCTCGACTCGCAGCGCGGTGGAGACCGGGGCGAGCGTCGCGACGACGAGTGCGGCCACCCCGATGGCCCAGGCGAGGGCCTGCGCCCGGTGCCGGTCGAGGGCCAGGAGTGCCTGGCCGAGGACCATCGCCCACAGGTAGGCGAGGGTGGCGACGGCGAGCCAGGCGAAGTCGGCGTGGCCGAGGACTCCGGGCGCGTCGAAGAGGGTCTGCACCAGTTGTGGGCCGACAAGCACGGCGAGGACGGCGCCGGTGAGGCCGAGGGCGCTGACGATGCCCAGGGCGCGGCGTAGCAGGCTGTGGAAGCCGGTGAGGTCGCCGGTGCTGGCCGAGGTGGAGAGGCCGGGCAGCAGCGATGCCTGCAACGAGGCGAAGACGAACAGCGGGATCCGGACCAGCACCAGCGCGGAGAGCAGCGCGCCGGCGGTCGCCTCGTCGGATGGGTCCAGCACCTTGACGTTGATCACGCCGATGTTGACCACGACCTGGGCGAGCAGGCTGGAGGCGATGAGGAGGCCGAGGCCGCGCACCAGGCTCGCCCAGGCTACGGGAACGCCGCCGCCGACGGCGCGCAGGACCGGTGGTGCGGTGAGGATGGCGCCGGCGACGGGCGCGATGACCAGCACCGCGCCGTACCAGACGGGGTCGGTGACGCCGTTCAGGCCGAGGACGGTGACCAGCGCGATCCGCAGACCGCCGTCGATGCCGAGTTGGGTGCCGTACCAGGGGAACAGTTGCAGGCCGGAGAGGATGCCGCGGGTGGTGTGCGCGACGGCGAGTCCGGCCAGCGCGCCGATCAGGACGGTGACCATGGTGCCGTCGCCGGCGAAGAGCCGGTCGGCGAGCGTCTCCCGGAAGACGACGATCAGCGCGACCACGGCGGCGAGCAGGCCGGCGGCCAGGGCCGCCCCCCGGGCCAGTACCGGCCCGGGGGGGAGGCCCTGGCTGTGCCGGGCGGCGACGAGTCGGGCGACCTCCTGCTCGACCGGCATGAACAGGCCGATGCCGAGGGTGAAGACGATCGTCCAGAGCACGGAGAGGGAGTTGTAGTCCGCCTCGGTGAGACTGTGCCCGGCGACTGCCAGGTGAACGTAGGAGGCGAGTCCCAGCAGGGCGAGGCCGGCGCCGACGGCGACGGTGCCCGGTGGGACCAGACTCAGGAGCCGGCGGATCACCGGCGAATGAGCGCCAACGTGAGGACGGCGAAGGCGCGGCCGAGGTAGATCATGGCCTTGGCGGGGGAGTGGCTGGGGGTGCCCGCCATCCGCTTGCGCATGGCCACCGGCACCTGGCGGATGGTGTAGCCGCGTCGGGCGGTGTGCACCAGCGTCTCCACGGTGTCGCCCAGGTACTCCACCGGGTACCAGGTGGCGAACATTTCGATCACCCGACGGTTGGCGGCCCGGAACCCGGAGGTGGTGTCGGTGAGCTTGGTGCGGGCGACGCGGGACAGCACACCGGAGAGCATGACCATGGCCCAGCGGCGGGGGCCGCGGACGTTGTAGTCACCCTCGCCGGCGAACCGGGCGCCGATCACCAGGTCGGTCTCGTCGAGCAGGTCGACGAGCTTCGGCACGTACCGGGGGTCGTGCTGGCCGTCCGCGTCGATCTGGATGGCGACGTCGTAGTCGTGGTCGCGCGCGTACCGGTAGCCGACCCGCATGGCGCCGCCGACGCCGAGGTTGTACGGCAGCTTGGCCACGAGGGCGCCGGCGGCGGCGGCGACCGCGGCGGTGCGGTCGGTGGAGCCGTCGTCGATGACGATCACGTCGACGCCGGGCAGCTCGCCGCGGACCTCGCCGACCACCTCGGCGATCGAGCCGGACTCGTTGAGCGCCGGGATGATGATCAGGACCCGCTTGCCGTTAACCATCGGTGGACACCAGTTCGTTTCGGGCCGCGCGCTCCGCGTCGATCTCGGTACGGAGCAGGGCGAAGTCTTCGGCCAGGGTGCGGGTCTCTTCTTCCAGGTGGCTGACCTCCCAGCTGAGGTGCACGCAGACCAGCAGCAGGAAGACGATGCCGAGGAAGAGCACGAGGCTCACGCCGGAGGCGACGCCGAGCAGTTCGGCGACGTTGTCCAGCAGGCGGGGGAAGAGCGACAGGGGGATGACGATCACCAGGACGCCGAGCCAGAGCATGCCGTACTTTTCGCGAAGCTGCCGGCGGCGCAGCAGCTCGACGATGGTGGCGAGCAATATCAGGCCGGTCAACCCGGTGACGAGGGTGAGCTTCATGCGACCTTCCACGGAGCGGGCGGAGCGGGGGAGTCGAATGCGTCGACGAGAGTGGCATGCCAGTCGGGGAGCGACGGCAGACCTGCGGCCGCCCAGCGGCTGTGTGCTAGCACACTGTACGCCGGACGGGGGGCAGGAAGAGGATACCGGTCACTGGTGGTGGGTCGGATCCGGTCGGGATCCAGACCGGCCAGCGTGAACGTGGCGCGGGCCAGCCCGTACTTGGTCGTCTGGCCGGCGCAGGTGCTGTGGTAGACGCCGGGAGCGGCCCGGCCCTCCAGGGCGGCGTCGGCGAGTGCGACGAGCCGCTCGGCGAGCGGGTAGGACCAGGTGGGCTGGCCGTGCTGGTCGTCGACCACGGTGATCTGTTCCCGCTGGGCGGCGAGCCGGAGCATGGTGGCCACGAAGTTCGGCCCGTGCGCGCCGTACAGCCAGGCGGTGCGGACCACGTACCCGTTGTCGGGCAGCAGCCGGGCGACGGCCTGCTCGCCGACCAACTTGCCTCGGCCGTACGCGTTGACCGGTGCGGTGGGGGCGTCCTCCGGGTAGGGGGTGTTCGCGTCACCGGAGAAGACGTAGTCGGTGGAAACCTGGATCAGCCGCGCGCCGCTGGCGGCACACGCCGACGCGAGACTCTCCACGCCGTTGCCGTTGACGGCGGTGGCTGCCGCCTCGTTGGTCTCGGCGCCGTCAACGTTGGTCCACGCCGCTGTGTTGATCACGATGTCGTGCTCGGCGACCGCCTCGCGGACGGCGGCGGGATCGGTGATGTCCAGGTCGGCCCGGCTGGCGGCGGTCACCTTGAGGTCGGGCCGGGTGTGCAGCACGGTGACCAGGTCCCGGCCGAGCATCCCGCCGGCGCCGGTGACGAGTAGGCGGGTCATGCGGTGGGTGTGGTCTTGAGGGGTTCCCACCAGGTGCGGTTGTCGCGGTACCAGGTGACGGTGTCGGCGAGGCCGGCATCGAGGGTGATGC
>NZ_JBIAKV010000009.1:0-148384 GCF_042872705.1 Micromonospora sp. NPDC005203
TTTCTTGGTGGGGGCTGCCGCCGCCGGCCCCGGCTCGGTGGCCCCCCCCCCCCGGCCATCGTTTGTGGTCTGGCCAGGGGGGGGGGGGCGCCCCGGGCCCCCGGCGGGCGCCCCCCCCCCCCCCCGCCAAGGCGGCGCGACCTGCTGGACCTTGATGGCGAGGTCGATCTCCGCTGCGCGCACGCCGCCGCCGAGGGCGAGTCGGAGGTCAGCGAGGAGCTGCTCATCCGCTGTCGGATGTGGGTCATCGGGCGTCACTCGCCGAGCCATGCCCTACCTCCTAAGGCCGTGTAAGCATTCCGATCGGGCTCGATGACATATTCATGCCCCGCACCTGATGTGGCCCCCGTGCCTTGAATCGATTGTACCAGTTTTGTTAATTTCTTTGCCCCCGCAAGATTCCGCCTGCTTGGATTCGCCGTATGGCGGCCCGCGAATCTCTCATACCGGTCAAACCCGTCGATGCGTCTAGCCAGGCCGCCCGCAATGTGGATGCTTGGTCGATCTACACCAACCGCTGCCCGCATTCCACGATCCGGTGACCGCCTGGCTGTCCACGGTTCCTGATCATGTGCATGGGATTCCGAGTGATGTGTGTGTTGTCAGCCTGACTCGTGATCGCCTGCTCTTGTCCGGCTTACGTCCGTTATGGACACTGTAACACACAGTTGTAGTGCGTGGACAGAGTGATAGGGGTGCTGTACGTTCGGAAGAAGTCGGATAAAGAATGTGCCGTAAACGGCGAAAAGTCCGCGCGGTTGTGGGGTCGCCGCGAGTGTGGCCGATGTTCGGGTGTCCCGTGAGCACATTGCTGACATATCCACCGACCGCTGCGTCGAGGCCGTCACCGATTATGGCGTCGTCGCCGTAAGGACGTGGCCGCGTTGAGTGGGCAGCCCGGACCGATGCCTCGCACGCCGCTCCTCGTGACAGCTGCCCGCGCGGATCCGAATGCTGATGAGTACGACTCCGCTCAGCGAGACCGGGTTGTCACACTGGGCGGCTCGGCGGATGACCATCTACACCGGACGGATTGAGGGTGTGTGGGTCTCCCGCCACTGGATGGCCACGCTGCGGCGCGGGCACGGGCTCAGGCCCACCGGTAGGACGCCTTCAAGATCGGCAACAGCCCTGCACGCGGTCTTGCCACCTAGGCGGGACAAATCAAATACGACGGAGCCGCGGAGCGTGGGGGAAAGTCACTACTCCTTCCACTCAGGCTCAGTCGACCGTGGCGATCGAGAGAACGACGAGCAGGAAGGCCGCGAGATAGGCCCACGATCGGTATCCCTGGAACCACTCCCAGCGGTTGCGGCGCTCCTGCCAGCGTTCGGGAGGGGAATCCTTGTCCCAGCGCAGCGTCGATAGATTGATCGGCACGTTCACGACCACGGTCGTGACGATACCCGTGGCCCAGGCTGCGGCCGCCACCCAGCGCAACACCTCGGGCAACCCCGCCCCATCAGGGCGGGCCGCGTAGCTGATAGCCAGCACGAGCGAAGCCGTCATCGCCACCGGCATCACAATGCCGAAGGTGCGCAGCAGGCCCTGTTCGACCAGGATGTGGTCACGCGGCGCCAGACGCTTGACCACCGGATGCACAAAAGCATATGAACCGAACTCGGCGCACGCCGTGAACCCCAGCACGGCGACGGTGGCGAACATCAGCACGTCCATACCCGCTCCTCTCTCGTCGTGGCGGCCTGCGCGGCACCGAGCCACATCGGCGAGCCGTGCCGCAGCATCACGCGACGTGACACCGCACATGGGAAGGCACGACAGGAGCCGGTCGCCGCGATGGCCGGTGCTCCCGCGGAGGTGGCTGATCAGCAGCGCATGCCGCGAAGGTTATTGATTGATTGATAACATGTCAACCATGGGCCAGAAACGAGTCTCCTCGTCCCAGCGGCGTGCTTCCGTGCTCGCTGCGGCGATCCGGATTTTCGGCAGTAAGGGCTTCGCCGCAACCACCACGGCAGACATCGCCCGCGAGGCCGCCGTGAGCCAGCCCTACGTGGTGTCCCTGTTCGGCAGCAAGGACGCGCTCATACGAGCCGCGATCGAGCACGCGCTCGACAGGGTCGTCGAGGTGTTCGAGCAGACGATCGACGACGACGCACCCGGCGACCTCGCGCCGCGTATTGGTATCGCCTACCTTCGGCTGTTCAAGGAGCAGGGCTTGCAACTCTGCCTCGCGCACGCCTTCACCGCCGGCAGCGATCCGGAGATCGGGCCACTCGCCAGAGACGGCTTCCTCCGCGTCTACCGAGTACTCGTCGACCGCGGCAAGCTCACACCCGAACAAGCCAGTCAGACCCTCGCCGCCGGCATGATGGCCAACGTCATCCTCGGCTTACGCCTGGCCGATGACTATGACCGTGAACCCGTCGTACGCGAACTCCTCTCGGCGACCTACCCGAGCAATGTTGACCTCCTCAGGACCGTCACCAACGCATGCGATGGTGACGCCGCTCCTCATGCCGGTGTCCACTGACGTTTACCGGATTTGCCGGTGGTGTTGTGGATCCTCGCCGCAGGTGCGGTCGAGCGACTCCCCGCCGTGGTGGTGGGGGCGGGCCACGGCTGGCCAACCACCCGCACGGTGACCACCCGGGTGGTGGTGTCGGCGGCACCCAACAACCTGGCGGCGGTCGCGAACGCCAACCATCGCTGCCGCTCTTCAGATGCGGCAACAACACCTCGAAGCACATCGCAAGCGGTCGTGAATAATCCTCGGGATCCGCGGACCACGCCAATGACGCCGAAGCATGGAGCAACGTGGTATCTCTTCACGGCTCCACTTGATCCGTAATGTTCTGGTTGAGATTGGGAAACGCGACGTCAAGCCGATCGTCACCGCGGTGACGTCACTGCACGCCCGGGTGGCGTTTTGGTGCCCTGGGGGTGTCGCTGTCGCCGACCCCACGCGCGCCGGTTTCCCATCTCGGTGTCTCCCTTTGTTCGGAGTTACACCCTTCAACGACGGACCCGGTTGCGACAGGTGGCTGTACGTGTTGTCGGCCTGGTTAGCGATCGGCTGCTCTTGTCCGGCTTAGGTCTGTTATTGGCGAGGATAACCCGCAGCGCTTAGATGTGTGACGGTGTGGGATGGGTCGAGCGGTTCCAAGAGCCGGACAAAGATTTTTTGCGTGGAGGTGTACGAACTCGGGGTCACGTCGGGTCTTTAAAAGCGAGAGGTCTTTCGAGGGCCGCTCGGTGACAACGAGAAGGGACCCATTGTGGCTGTCACGCATGATGTTGTTGTGGGCGCCGTCAAAGCGGCAATGGTGGACGCGCTTGGCGTCGAGCCCGAGGAGGTGACGCCGGAGGCGACACTGTTCGGTGATCTCGGCGCGGAGTCCATCGATCTCCTGGACATCCTCTTCCGGCTGGAGCGGAGCCTCGGTATCAAGGTCACCGCCGGCGACCTGGCCGAACGCATCCAGGGTGGTATCCCTGAGGAAGAGTTCGGCACGCCGGAGGGGGTCGTCTCCGAGGTCGGGCTTGCCCACCTGAAGAAGGTCATGCCACAGATCGCGGTGGAGGACCTGCGAGGGAAGCTGCCGGCGGAGGAGGTCATGGGGTTGTTCACTGCGGACAATCTCGTGGATCTGGTGCTCGACCGGAACACCGAGCTCGTCGGCTGATTTCGTGGGAGTACGGGTCGGTGTCGATCTCGTCGAGGTGGACCGCGTACAGACACTGCTGAAGCAGCAGCCGGCCGCCAGCAGTGAGCTGTTCACAGAACGGGAACTGGCCGCCTGCTCCGGCCGGCGAGACCGGTACGTGCGGCTCGCCGGTCGGTTCGCCGCCAAGGAGGCGGTCCTGAAGGCGCTCGGCACCGGCCTAGGTCCACGGATGCGGTGGACGGATGTCGAGATCGTCAACGAGCCGTGGGGTAAGCCGCGGGTTCACCTGTACGGCGAGGTGGCGGCGGTCTGGCGAAGGCGCGGCGCGGGTCAGGTGGAGATTTCCATCTCGCACACTGCCGGTCTCGCCCTCGCCCACGCCGTTCTGGTGGAAACGGCCGCCTGTGCCTGCGTATCCGGGCACTCGGCGGTCACCCCCGAGCCGAGTTCCGAAGTGCACGGCGACGGATAGGGGCAGGCGGGGCACCCAGACGTCCGAGACAGCACGTACGTCGAGGACGGATTGAACAGCGATGGATTTGACCTGACGGATCGACTCGCTGGTCAGACACCCAGTGGGTCAGCGTGCGTGCGGTCACGTCGAGCGTCGAGACGCACTGGCGGGAGCCGACCCACGGCATCTCTCCCGATCCTCTCGGTACGGGGGCGTCGCAGCGATCGAAGTGCTGCGGCGGGCCGATCGGATTTGGGGGTTGCCGGATCGTGCGGCTGACCACTGGCACGGCGCAGTAGGTCCTGCGGTCGGCGATCCAGGCATTTGTGAGTCCTGTTGCAGCACAGCCGATACGACATATCCGAACCTCCGGTGGGAGGTACGGGCGGATTGCGGGGGAGAACTGATGTCAGGCCGGTATTCGGTTGGTGGTGCCGCGCTGCTCGAGCGGAATGTGACGGATGTTCACGGGCATGACCGGTCCGATGCTGCGATCGCTGAGCTGCCAATCGCGGATCTTCACGGAGTCGAGGCGTTGCGATTCGGTGGTGTGAACCTGGCGTACGCGCGTGTGCTGGCCGAGTCGGGGGCGGAGCTGCCGCCGATTCTGGTGCAGCGCAGTACCATGCGTGTAATTGACGGTGCTCATCGGGTGCGGGCAGCGCTGCTGTGCGGTCAGCGGACGATCACAGCAGTGCTGTTTGACGGTTGCGACCGGGAGGCGTTCGTCCTCGCGGTTCGGCTCAACGTGACACATGGTCTGCCGCTGTCGCTGGCGGAGCGGAAAGCGGCGGCGACCCGCATCCTTCACGACTATCCCGAGTGGTCCGACCGATCGATCGCCTCGGTGACTGGCGTCTCCGACAAGACGGTTGGGGCAATCCGCAGGCGGTCGCCCGCGGAGATTCCGCAGCCGACCGACCGGGTTGCCCGTGACGGAACGATCAGCCGCCGGCCGTTGGTGGAGGGTCGGCTGCGAGCGGCCGAACTGATCCGGTCGCGGCCGCACGCGCCGCTGCGGCAGATTGCCGACGAGGCCGGGATCTCCTTGACTACCGCTAAGGACGTGCGCAATCGGGTGCGGTGCGGTAAAGATCCGCTGCCCGCCCGGCAGCGAGCGACGGTGTCCGGCGCTGTGGTTGCAGAGCCCGAGTTCGATGAGGCGGATGCGATGGCCGCAGAGTTGATGATGCAGCGGTTGCGTAGCGACCCGGCGGTGCGTCGGACCGCCGGCGGTCGGTGGGTGCTGCGCTGGCTCGCGACGATGACCTTCGACGAGCAAGGCTGTGAGCGGGCTGTCGCTTGCCTGCCGCCCTACCACCTCGAGACCGTCGCACGGCTGGCGCGGCAGCGGGGCGCGGTGTGGCTGCGCCTCGCGGGGCGAATCGAGGAGCGTACGCGGTCGAACTGAGAGGTGAACACTTCTTAATTCGTCCGCGGTCGACCACCGCATTGACAGTCGTTGTGTAGCAATGTTCTACTAGCGCCCCGCGACAGGTCGGATGACCGCTGTTCCCTTATATGAAATACTCGTCTGCGCGCGTTAGGTCGGACTGATGAACAATGACGTGCAACGCCGTTGGTGTTTTTTGTTCCCAGGTCAAGGTTCCCAGCGTGTCGGTATGGGAAGAGACCTCTACGTACAACGTCCCGATCTCGTCGCGGAAATCTTCGAAACCGCAGATGAGCTGCTGGGCTTCCCGCTCTCGGAAATAGCCTGGACCGGGCCCGAGGATCGGCTGCGCCGTACCGAGATCACGCAGCCCGCGATATTCGTGGCGAGTTACGCGGCATATCGTGTGCTCGCCGAGCGAATGTCCGAACCGGTGGCCGTCGCCGGACACAGCCTGGGGGAGTACACCGCCTTGGTCGCGGCTGGTGTATTGGAGTGGACCGACGCGCTGCGACTGGTCCGCCGCCGCGGCGAGCTCATGGCCGCGGTCAACGAGACCACCCCAGGCACGATGGCGGTCGCGCTGGGATTGACCGCATCGGTGGTCGAGCGGTTGTGCGCGGAAGCCTCCGCAGCCTCCGGTGTGGTGGTCGAGGTGGCCAACTACAACGAGCCGACGCAGACCGTCGTGTCTGGAAGGACCGAGGCGGTCGCGGAATTTCTGCGCCGGGCCACGGCCGAGCTGCCCCCCGGCGGACAGATCAAGAAGATCGGGGTCGGCGCACCGTTCCACTGCTCACTGATGGCACCGGTGGAGGAGAAGTTCGCCACCGAGCTGGCCACCGTCGACTTCCGCGATCCTCGTATTCCGGTGGTGGCCAACGCCACCGGCGGATTCGTCACCACCGGCGCCGAGGCGCGTGACTCGCTGCGCCGGCAGTTGGCCGGGCCGGTCCGCTGGACGGACAGTCTTGCGACTCTCGTCGACTCCGGCGTCACCACGTTCGCCGAGGTCGGGCCCGGCCGGGTGCTGACGGGCATCTGCCGGCGCACGTACCCCGACCTGGACTGCCATTCCGCCTCCGATGCGCGCCGCATTGCCGCTCTGCTCGAAGCCAGCGTTCTGCCTCGCACCGTCTGAAAGGACTCCCATGCGCACCGCCCAGATCATCGGCACCGGCGGATACCAGCCCGGTGACCCGATCGACAACGCCACCATTGAAAAGCTCGTTGGCCCGCTGCCGGACGACGTGCTGAACGGGCTGACCATCGAGCAGCGCTTCTGGATGATCGATCCTCGGACCGGCGAGCACTTCGACAGCAACTCCGGGATGGCGTACAAGGCTGCGGTGGCTGCGTTGGCCGCTGCCGAGGTCGAGCCGGCCGAGGTGGATCTGATGATCCTGGCGACCGGGACCCCGGACTACACGCTGCCGCCGTCGGTCAACCTCGTGCAGGAAAAGCTCGGTCTCGAATCCTGCGCCACACTGGAGATCCGCTCCGGTGGCGCGGGCGCGGCGCAGGCATTGGACATCGCGCGGCTCTGGATCGAACAGGGAAATGCCACCACGGCGTTGGTCATCGGGGTGGAGGCCATCTCGCCCGCCATCGCGCCGGTATTCCTTGAGACCGAGCCGGACAAGATCCGGATGCGCGACCGAATTCCGCTCTACATGTTCGGCGATGGGGCAGGGGCGATCGTGGTGCGCGCGGGAGAGCACGGCGGACTGCGCCGCGGTGCCACCAGGGCCATCGGTGGCCTGCGCAAGCCGGGCATCTGGGCCATCGGTGGTGGCACCCACGCGCCGCTGCTGCAGCAGCAGCGGTCGAAGAAGCTGGTGGACCTCAGGGTCGATGTGGTCGGCGCCGGGGACTTCACGCCGGTGATGGTGTCTGAGGCGCTGTCGCACACGCTCGAGGCTGGCCAACTGGCCGCGGCCGACGCCGACTGGTGCCTGATCCCGGAGGGCAATGCCGGCTGGATGCTCGACTCCATGCGCGACGCCGGTGTGAAGACCGCGGACTGGGAGGCCCTGGAGGGCCGCATCTTCGACAATTTGGCGATGACCGGCGCCTGCGGCTGCGCGGCGGTGCCGCTGTTCCTCGACAACGCGTGGCGCAACGGCATGATCCAGCCTGGGCAGCGCGTCGCCCTCATCGGCGTCGAAGCGACGAAATGGATGTACGGGGGGATCGTGTGCGACTGGACCGCCCCCACCCCCTCTCCCGCTACGCAGAGCAACGAGTCCGTCTGATGTTTGATGTTGTCGTCATCGGCAGCGGCCTTGGCGGGCTGTCGGCCGGGGCGCTGCTGGCGCGCGCCGGTCTACGAGTCGCGGTGGTCGAGCGCAACGCCGGGCCCGGTGGCTATGCGCAGCCCTTCCGCCGAGGTCCCTACTTGTTCGACCCGGCCATTCACTTCACCCTGGATGCAGGTCCCGCCGGGTTCATTCCCGGGGTGCTGGACCACCTGAATGTCGCTGATCGCGTCGAGTTCCGGGAGTTACCTCAGACGTACCAGGCGCGGTTCCCGAGCCTGACTGTCGATGCGCCGCCTGGCCGGCTGGCGTTCCTCGAGCTGCATCAACGGCTGTTCCCGCGACAGGCCGACGGATTGGCGCGGCTGTTCGAACTGCGTCGCGAGATGTTCACCCAGTTCGCTGCGCTGCCGCAGCATGTCGGCCCAGGTGGACTCGATGCCGCAATGGCGGCGGCACCCCTGGTCTTCCGCTATCGGCTGTCGACCTTGACCGAGGTGCTGGATGAGTTTCTGGACGACCCGCAGTGTGCGGCGGCGATAGGCAGCATCTGGCCCTACATCGGCTCACCGCCGTCGAGGATGTCGTTCCCCCTGTTCAACCAGATGCTGGAGACCCTGCATCACGGAACCTTCTACCCGCGCGGAGGTTTCGGGACCCTGGTCGACGCCCTGGCCACCGCGGTACGCGACAACGGTGGCGAGCTGCTGCTGAACGACGAGGTGCGGCGCATCCTGGTCGAGGACGGTCGCGCCGTAGGCGTCGAGACGGCGGGCGGGACCGTGCTGCACGCTCGCGCGGTGGTCTCGAACGCCGACGCGCGGCAGACGTTCGGCGAACTGGTCGGCTGGGACCTCCTACCGGCCGCGCTGCGGCGCAGAGTTGACCGGTACCGCCTGGCGCCCTCGGCATTCGTGCTCTACGGCGTGCTGCACGCCGATCCGGCGGAACTGGGCCTGGCACACGAGAATTTCGTGTTCGGATCATGGGACCATGACGCCATCTGGGCTGACGTGCAGGCGGCCCGGCCCGGTGGCATTTGGGTGACCGTGCCGACCCTGGCCGACCCGGAACTGGCGCCAGGAGGTGGGCATCTGGGTGTGGTCACCAGCCTGGTCCGAGCCGGCGCCGACGGTAGCTGGCGCGCGATCCGGGACGCGCACGCCGACGCACTGCTGTCCACGGTCGAGGCGGGTGTGCCCGGCTGGCGCGACGCCTTCGAGATCGTCGACATGGCCACCCCCGACACGCTATTCCGCTACAGCCGCAGCGCTGGCGGAACCGCCTACGGCTGGGAGAACACCCCCGCGCAGACCGCCAGCAAACGGCTGCCGCACCGCACCGCGCTGCCGGGCCTGTATCTGTCCGGCCAATGGGCCGAGGAGGGTACCTCCTCGCTGCGGACCCTCACCTCGGGTCGAGCCACGGCCGCCATGGTGGCTGCCGACCTCGAACACCCCACGGCGATACCGGATTTCGGCGGCCCGTCGTTCGTCAACGAGCTACTGACGGGAGCGCGCCAGTAGCTGTGGGAGCGATCGCGCCGATGGGCTGAGACAGCGACGTTGGTCGTCGAGCCGATGCGGCGGTCCTTCGGATCACCGGGCCGGGATATCACGCGGCTGCACCGGGTTTCGCTGGATCGCCGCTTGTCGTTGCCGACTAGTGTGCTGCCTCATGAATAGCTAGTCGCCTCGGGGAATTCCTGGTCGGGAGTCGTGCTGCTGCACGGTTGGTGCTTGATCCGGGTCAGCGGGAGTTGCTGAGGTCGTTGGCGAAGTCGCGTACAGCGGAGCATCAAATCTGAGGCGCAACACTAGCGGTGTGCCTGCAATCCGCGGATGATCAGGTCCACCAGCCTGGTGTAGCTGCTCCCCAGGTCGGGGGAGCGCAGGGCGCCGTTGAGTTCCAGCGAGACCGCGCCGTGTAGCGCTGCCCAGACCTGCTGGGCGAGCTCGACGCTATCGCTCTCGGTGATCGCGCCGCGGGCCATGGCGTAACGGATGTGCGAGACCAGTTCCCCGAACGCCCGGCTGGCGCTGTCCTGCACCGCTCTATTGGTGAAGTGCCTGCCAGCCGAGGCATGAAACATGATCAGGTAGTGCTGCGGGTGCTTGGTAGCGAACGCGCGGTAACCTGCCGAAGCCGCTCGCAACCGGGCGATCGGGTCGGTGTCGGCCGGTGCGGCGACCTCGGCCCGCAGTCGTTCGAAGCCACGGATCAGCAGCTCCGACTCCAGGCCGTCCTTGCCGCCGAACCGGTTGTAGACGCCCATCAGCGCCACCTGGGCCTCGGCGGCGACCGCCCGCACCGTGACCCCGGCCAAGCCGTCGCGGATCAGGACCGCCTCGGCGGCGTCGACGAGGGCACGCTCGACGTCCTTGCTCGGCGTGCGGGTGCGACCAGCCATCTGTTTCGGTCTCCTCGGTTCGCGCTGCCGGACTGTCACCCTAGCCGCTTGACCTGGTTGACGGCCCGATGACGATGCTGTAGAACAACGTTACACAGATACCGCAGTCTGTTCCACAGGAGGCATGCCGTGTCCACACCCACTTTCGAGCGGGCTGATACCTCTGAGCAGACTCTGGGCACTCCCGACCCGGCCACACACACCGGCGCACGCCGCTGGCTGGCGCTGGCGGTCGTGTGTGTGAGCGTGATGTTGGCGGTGATCAACAGCACCGTGGTCAACGTCGCCCTGCCAACGCTGGGGCGGGAACTGGGTGCTTCCACCACCGCAATGCAGTGGATCGTCAACGCCTACACCCTGGTGTTCGCGGTCATGCTGCTCACCGGCGGCGGTCTCGGCGACCGATTCGGCCGTAAACGCACACTGCATGTTGGCCTGGTGCTCTTCGCGGCCTCCTCCCTGGCGGCGGCGAACGCCACCAGCACCGGCCAGCTGATCGCCGCCCAGGCAGCGATGGGCGTGGCGGCCGCATTCGTCTATCCGGCAACGCTGGCGCTGCTGTCGGCGATCTTTACCGATCGCAAGGAGCGAGCCGTCGCCATTGGCATCTGGTCGGCGGTCTCCGGCCTGGGGGCCGCCGTCGGTCCGGTCGCGGGTGGTCTGCTGCTTCGGCACTTCTCATGGCAATCGGTGTTCCTGGTGAATTTGCCGCTGATCGCGGTGGCGCTGGTCGGCGGGCTCCTGCTGCTGCCGAGGTCGCGTGCCGAGTCGACCGGTCGGTTCGACGTCATCGGCGCTTTGCTGTCCATGGTCGGTGTCGGGCTGCTGGTGCGTACGGTGATCGAAGGCCCGAGCGACGGCTGGCTGTCGGCGGTGACGTTGGGCGGATTCGCCGGTGCTGCCGTGCTTCTCGCACTGTTCGCCTGGTGGGAAGCGCGCACTGTCGAGCCGCTGCTCGATGTGAGCATGTTCCGCGACCGGCGGGTGACGGCGGCGTGCGTCGCGATCATGATGGCCTTCCTCGGGCTGCTCGGTTTCGTCTTCCTGATCACCCAGTACTTCCAGGTGATCCGCGGCTACGACACCTTGAAGGCCGGCCTGGCCATCCTGCCGTTCGCGGCGGTCATGGGCGTAATGGCGCCGTTGAGTATGGCGCTGACCGTCCGAATCGGACCGCGGCTCGTGATCTCGCTCGGCATGCTGTCCCTGAGCGCGGGTTTCGTGGTGGCCATGCAGCTCACTGCCGAGTCCAACTACTGGGGACCGGTGGTCGGTTCGATGGTGCTGATGGCCGCTGGGCTCGCCTGGGGGACTGCTCCCGCCACGGACACGATCATGAGCGTACTGTCGGCGAACCGCCTCGGCGCCGGGTCCGCGGTCAACGACACCACCCGCCAGATCGGCGCGGCGCTGGGCATCGCGGTGATCGGCTCGGTGATGAACCAGGTCTATGGTGACCGGATTACCAGTGGATTCGCCACACTTGGGTTGCCATCGGAACCGGCATCGGAGTCGCTGGTGGCGGCGGTGGGAGTGGTTCAGCAACTGCCCCCCCAGGTGGCGGAACAGGCGCTGCAGACGACCCGGGACGCGTTCATGTCGGCGCTGCACGCCGGTTCGCTGGCGGCGGCGATCGCGACCGCCGCTGCGGCAGGGGTGGTCGCGCTGCTCATGCCGGGCCTGAGGCGGTGAGGCCCGGGTCCAAGCGATAGCTGGCCGAGATCCGGAGGCGGACCCGGTCGTGCGATCGAGTCTGGACGACTCTCCCTCGGCCCGCGCCACCGCCCGAGCGATCGGCCCCAAGATGGAACGTGCAACCGGTAACCCTGCGGCAGCGGATTCCGGCATGCCACGAACCCAAGGAGGAGTACGACGAGATCGGGCGCCGGCGACGAGAGAGCCCTGATCTACGGCCAGGCCAACACCGATTTAATTCGCATCCGCCTACTCGCGCGGAAGATGGTGTCCGAAGCGAGGTGCCCGGACGAGTCGGATGTGGTCGGTGAGGGGGCGGAGCTGGAGCCCGAGGAACCGCCGCAGAACGACTGACCGAACAGGGTCGGCAGGTAGCCTGAACGGAACACTGCCGTAGCCCCGACGGGCTACGGCTATTCCAATGTGCGTGGCCTGACCGGACCGACACCGCCTCCCCTGGTACATGGGCACGTCGATGTGGATCAGGCCGTGGTGGGGATCCAGGGGTTGCTGGTAACGGCCTGGACGAAGTGCGTACGCGGGTAGCCGGAGACCTTGATCCTCAGTCTCGGCAGGCACATGCCCTGCCCGCCGGCGACCGTCGTCGAGGGACACTGCAGCGCCGCTGACGAAGCGTAGGTGGTCGTCTCGGCGGTCCCGCCGCCACACGGGCAAGGCGTGGTGCCTGCGTTACGGCTCGCCTGGCCGCTAGACGGCGACTGTCGCGCCGAGCATGAGGGCCGATCGAAGCAGGTGCTCCTGAGACGCACCCCGATCCCGGCGACGCGGGGTCCACGCGCCACCAACTCCGCAGACGAGGGCATCGACGACAACTAGGCAAGCACGATCCGTCAACTTAAAGACCTCCACAACGAACGCCGCGTCAACCCGGGCCCTATCCAGTCAACGTGGTGTCCTTTCTTGCCGAGCTGGGTCGTGTTCGTGGGGTCGCAATGAACGCGACCAACAAGTGCAGAAACCTGGATTCGCTGCGATACTCACTGCGGGCAAGGTGAACGGCGCAGCAGGCGCCAACATTTCTGCCGTGCCATGCAATTCCGATGGCCCGGTGAATTCTCCGGGGGGCACATGCTCACGTCCAAAAAACCCATTCTCATTATCGGTGGCGGTATCGGCGGCGCCGCAGCCGGACTCGCGCTGCGGCAGGCCGGCCTCGACGCCGTCGTCTACGAGGCACGCAGTCAACGCGGCACCCGCTACGGCGGCTGCTATGTGCTCTGGTACGCGGGTATGCGTTCACTGCGGCGACTCGGCGTGGCCGACAAGGTGCGCGCGGCGGGCCATCGGGTGGACCGGTTCGAGATGTGCGACGAACGCGGCCGCCTGCTGTACCGCGTCGACATGGACTCGCGCTCCGTCGAGCCGGGCCTTCGCCCGCTGGCGATCCGCCGGGCCGACGTGGTCGACATCCTGCACGCCGAGCTCGGATCCGAAGCCTTGCAGTTGAACTCGACGCTGCGGGAGTTCCGCGAGACCGCTGCCGGTGTCGATGCGATCTTCACCAACGGCCGGGTCGAAACCGGCCCGGTGCTGATCGGCGCCGACGGGCTGCATTCGAGGGTCCGCGCGCACCTACACGGCCTGAGCCCGGCCCGGCACCCTGGCTACGCGCACTGGTCCGGGATCGCCGAGACCGATTGCGGCGCGCCCAAACACGTTTTCCGGATTATGCACGGCAACGCGGCCCGGTTCGCGTTCTTCCATCTCGGTGACGGACGGGTCAACTGGTGGTGCACCCGCAACGCTCCCGCGGGCTCGGACGGCGACCACCTCGGAGAGCTTCGCGCGCTCGAAACGGCCTACCGTGGCTGGCATCCGGTCGTCGGCGACCTGCTCGCAGCGACTGCGCCGGAGTCCGTGCACCGCCGTGACACCGTCGACCGCCCACCCTTGAGGCGGTGGGGCCGCGGCCGGATCACCCTGCTCGGCGACGCTGCCCACGCCATGACCTTCGATCTGGGCCAGGGCGCCGGCACCTCGCTCACCGACGGGGTCACGCTGGCCCACCATCTGTCCCGGCGCGGCGCCCCCATTGCCGCGCTCCGCGACTACGAGCGGGCCCGCCGTGCGGTGACTGTGCCGCTGGCGCTCGCCTCGCGGCGCATCGGTGAGGCCACCGGGTGGCGCGGACCGTTCGGCCCGCAAATGAACCACCTGATCCTGCGCACGATCGGTGCCCGGATCACCCCCTCTTTGCTCGCACTGGACGCCCGCAGTCATTCCGCACTCGATATGGAGTTGTCGCATGCCGTCAGATGAAGCGGAAAAAAACAAGGCAATCATTAAGCACTACCTCCAGAAGGCATGGAACGAGGGCGACTGGAGCGTGGCCGAAGAGGTTGTCGACGAGAACGTGGTCTTCCACGACATGGTCCGCGACGGCAAGTACCCGAAGGGCCGCGAGGGTCTGCGTGCGGCGATGAATGACATCCGTACCGGCATCCCCGACTTCGTGATGGACCTGCAGCATCTCGTGGCCGAGCACGACCTGGTGGCGGTCGTGTGGAGCGCCACCGGAACCCACGCGGGGATCTTCAACGGCCTGCCCGCCACGAACCGCGTCGTGACCCTGCACGCCATGAGCATGGTGCGGATGAAGGATGGCAAGATCATCGAAGGCTGGCAGGAGGCCGACCAACTCGGTGTGGGCCGCGAATTGGGCATGGTCCCGAAATCCGAACTGCCGCGGCCGGTCGGGAGCCTGCTCGCCTTCGGCATCCGTACCCGTGACCGCATGGTGCGCACGCGATGAACCTGGGCGGCAAGGTGGCGCTCGTCACCGGCGGTGCCCGCGGTATCGGCCGCGCGATTTCGCTCGCCTTGGCCGCCGAGGGGGCCGACGTGGCCGTGAACTACCGCTCGAGTGAGGCCGCGGCCAAGGATCTCGTCGCCGAGATCGAGTCGAGCGGGCGGCGAGCGATCGCCATCGGCGGCGACGTCGCGGACCCGAACGCAGCCAAAGCGATGGCCACACAGGCGGTTTCGGAACTGGGCGGCCTGCACATATTGGTGAACAACGCCGGCATAGCCCACGACAAGCTCATTTACCACATGACGGCCGACGACTGGCGATCGGTGATGGACGTCAACTTTGGCGGCGTCTTCAACGGCACCAAGGCGGTGCTGGACCACTTCATGGTTCAGCGGGAGGGCGCGATCGTCAACATCTCCTCGGTGATGGGCGAGCGCGGCTGGACGGGGCAGGCCAACTACTCCGCGTCCAAGGGTGCGGTCAACGCGTTCACCCGATGCGCCGCAGTCGAATTGGCCCGCTTCGGCATCCGCGTCAACGCGGTGCTGCCCGGCTTCACCCCGACCGATCTCGTGGCGGAACTGGTCGACAAGGGCGGCAAGGGCATCAAGAAGCAGATCCCGATGCGCGACTTCGCCCGGCTCGAGCACATCGCCGCCATGGTCGTCCACCTGGCCAGCCCCGATTCGGCCTACACCACCGGCGCCACGATCGCCGTAGACGGCGGCGCCAGCGCTCAGCTCGGCCTCGGCCGTCCCGAGTGGTAAGGCCCGCCGCCGATTCTGATCGCCCAATTGGAGAGAAGGAACGTCGTAATGAACGACACCCTGTTCCGCCAGGTCCGCACCGCCGTCGCCGAGGACGCGGCGGCCCTGCCCGACGAGCTCGGCTTGGTCACGCTGGTCGAGTCCCGCGCGGCCGTAACCGCCTGAGTGCCGTGCGATTCCACCTGATCGACCGGATCGACGAGTACGAGCCGCACAACCGTGTTCGCGGCCGCAAACTCGTCTCGGCCGCGGAGTCGGGCCTGCGCGAGTCCGCGGACGGACCGGTCCTCGAATCCGCGCTCGTACTCGAGGCGCTGTGCCAGGCCGGCACGTGGCTGATCATGCTGTCCACCGAGCGTCGCAAACGGGCCGCGCTGCTGCAGATCGGCGGCGTCGAGTTCAGCGGCGTCGCCCGGCCGGGCGACGTGGTGGTTCTCGAGGGCACCGTGGAGTCGATGTCGGACGAGATGGCCGTGTTCTCGGGCACGGCGCAGATCGACGGCAGCGTGCTGATGCGCGCCACCGACATCATGTGCGCCCTTATCGACGCGGGCGATCTGCAGGACGACGCGCACAGCGGCCGTCTGCTCGAAGGGCTGGTGCGGGCATGAGACGCGTAGCCATTACCGGTATTGGCGCGGTGACGCCGGTCGGTAACGACGCCGACGCCACCTGGAGTGCTCTGCGAGCCGGGCGATCCGGCGTCGGTCCCATCACCTCCTTCGACGTGTCGACCTTCGCCGTCCGGATCGCCGGCATGGTGAAAAACTTCGATGCGGAAGTCGCTATCCCGGACGCCGCGCTCCGGCGCAACCTGTCGCGCCCGGGCGCCTTCGGAGTCGCCGCCGCCCTGGAAGCCCTCGCCGATGCGGGACTGTCGGACGGAGGCGATTACCGGCCGGGCGAGCGCGGCGTGAGCGTCGGCGCCACCGCCGGACGGCCGTCGCTGGCCGAGATGGCGGAGATCTTTCACCGACTACGGGAGTCGCTGCCGCTGTACCGGCAGCCAGTCGAGCATGTGCTCGAACGCGATCAGAACACCCCGGCCGCCGCCATCGCCCGGGCTGGTGGGTGTGCCGGACCCATGGTCGGAGTCTCGACCGCCTGTACCGCCTCCGGTCACGCCCTCGGCGAGGCCTACCGGCTGATCCAGGAGGGGGAGGCCCGGATGATGGTGGCTGGGGGATACGACTCGCTCATCTCCTGGCTGGATGTGCTCGGTTTCTCGCTGCTCGGTGCACTCACCACCGAGCACGCCGACGAGCCCGAGCGGGCGTCGCGACCGTTCAGCGCCGATCGGTCGGGCTTCGTGCTCGGCGAGGGCGCGGTGATGTTCGTGCTTGAGGATCTGGAATCCGCGCGGCAACGCGGTGCCCACGTACACGCCGAGATCGTCGGATACGCGGCCACGATGAACGCCTACCGGATGACCGATCCACCACCGGACGGCGGCGGCGTCAGCCTTGCGATGGCACACGCGCTCGACGACGCAGGGCTGCAACCGTCCGACATCGGATACATCGCCGCGCACGGCACTTCGACACCCGGCAACGACATCTGTGAGACGAGGGCAATCAAGGACGTGTTCGGCGAGCACGCCGACCGGGTCGCCATCAGCTCGGTGAAATCCATGATCGGCCACATCACCGCGGCAGCCGCCGCCGCGGGCCTGCTGGGGGCGTTGGGCGTGCTGCGCACCGGATACGCGCCGCCGACCATCAACCTCGACCGCCCGGATCCCGCGCTGAACCTCGACTATGTCGCCGACGTCGCCAAACCGGTGGAAACCGATGCCGTCATGGTCAACGCTTTCGCGTTCGGCGGTACCAACGCCTGCCTGATCCTGCGGAGGGACACCCCATGATCGCCATCACGGCACCAGCTCCGAAGCTGGTCGGATTGGACCGGATCGTCACCCTCGAGCCGGGCCGTGCCGCGACGGCTGTGCGTAATGTGCCCAGCACCCTCGACATCTTCGACAGCCACTTCCCGCTTTTTCCGGTACTACCGGGCGTGCTGATCCTCGGGTCCCTGGCCGAGTTGGCCGGGTTGCTGATGACCGAGACCTTCGATGGCACCTGGCAGTTGGCCGCAGCCCACAGCGTGCGCTATCGCCACTTCGTGCGGCCGGGCGACCGCATGGAATTGAGGGTGGATCTGATCGAACTCGGCGCCTGCTCGGCACGCGTGCTGGTGGACGGCAAGCGGGTGACAACCGTTGCTCGTCTTGTTCTTTCGCGGAGCGACGTCGGCGGCGCGCGATGAAGCGGGTGGTCGTGACCGGCGTCGGACTGGTCACCGGGCTCGGTGTCGGCACAGCACAGACGTGGCATGCGTTGCTGGACGGTAAGAGTGCGGTCGGGGCCCTGCGCGGTTTTGACGCGAGCTCCCTACAGTCGCGGCTCGGGGCCGAGGTCATCGACTTCGATCCGGCACCGTTCGCGGTGAATCGGCGGGTGTTGCGGAACATGACACGCAACGACCAGTTCGGCGTTGCCGGTGCGGCTTTGGCGCTCGCCGACGCCGCGGTGACTATCGACGATCCGGATCGCACGGGGTTGTTTCTCGGCGGCAACAAGGAGATCTCCGAACCGGCCAAGGTGCTCGACGCGGTGCTGCTGGCTCGCAACCCGGACGGCACCGCCGACCTGGCGCGGATGGGCGCCGAGGGCGCGGCACGGTTCTATCCACTGTTCTACGTCGAGGGCCTGCAGGCGGCGGCGCTGTTCTATATCTCGCAGGCGCACGGATTGCGCGGCACCAACACGTATTTCGCTGGCACCGGCGAGGCCGGCGCCACCGCGATCGGTCGGGCCTACCGGGCCGTGCTGCGCGGTGAAGCGGCCGTGGCCGTCGCCGGCGGCTTCGACGATCCCACCTCCTGGTGGAGCATGACGAAGCTGGACCCGATGGGTGTGCTCACCACCCGAAACGATCTGGGCGCGGGCGCGACACGGCCCTACGACCGCAACCGAGACGGATTCGTGCCGGGTGAGGGCGCCGCATTCTTGGTACTCGAGGACGCCGAATCCGCCGCCAGCCGTGGTGCCTCGGTGTACGCCGAGATCGCCGGATTTGGGCGCGGTTTCGGTGCGGAGGGCACCGCGGGAGTGGTCGGGGCTATCGAATCGGCGCTCGCCGAAGCCGGTATCGAGCCGGACGCACTCAGCTTGGTCGTCACCGAGGGCGCCGCCTCACCGTCAGGTGATATTGCCGAGATCGCGGCACTGCGTTCGGTCCTCGGCGACGCGTTGCCGCGACTGTCGGCGACCGCGGTCACGGCGGCGACCGGGTATCTGGTCGCTGGCGCGGGCGCGCTCAACATCGCGGTCGCCGCATTGGCCACTCGGCACGGCGTGGTACCGCCATTGCTCAACATGACCGACCCGGACCCCGCGTGCGCAGGACCGAACTGGGTCGTCGATGTGGCCCGCGAGCAGTCAGTGGGCTACGCCCTTGCACTGACCCGCGGGTTCGCCGGCCAGCATGTCGCACTCGTCCTCCGGACACACACAGGAAGGACACCGCAGTGATGAACACCCCCAGCCAGGGCCGCGTCGTCGTCGTCGGCGTCGGCGCCATCACCTCCCAAGGACCGACCGCCGAGGATCTGTGGCTCGGCGCCAGCCAGGGCCAGGTCGCGATCCGTCCGGTCGAGCACATGTCGATGGACGGGTACCGCACCCGCTTGGCCGGTGAGGTCGTGGCCGGCCACTCCCCTAAGCACGACGTGGGTTATCCGACCGGATTCAACGACCGCGCACTGGATTTCGCGCTCATCGCGGCCGAGGAGGCGATGGGGTCGGTAGGACTGGGCAACGACGCTGTCCCGGCCGAGCGTTGGGGCGTGGTGCTCGGCACCTGCAACGCCGGACTGCTCAGCGCCCGGCACTGGTACTTGGCTCGCGAGCACGGCGAGCCCGTCGATCCGCGGGTGCTGCTGTTCACCCCACCGCAGGCCATCGCGGAGGCACTGGCCGGCGCGTTCGGCGTGTGCGGTCCGGTGCTGTCGGTGAACACCGCCTGCGCGGCGGGCGCGAACGCCATCGGCTACGCCGCCGATCTGATCCGCTCCGGCCGCGCCGACGCCGTGCTCGCCGGCGGCACCGACGCGCTGTCGGATGTGCTGGTCGCCGGATTCAACTCGCTGGAGTCGCTGTCCCCCGTGCCCGCGGCGCCGTACTCCAAAGACCGGCAAGGGCTGTCGCTAGGTGAGGGCAGCGGCATGCTGGTGCTGGTGCGCGCCGACCTGGCCCGCGAACTGGGCCGTCCGATCCTGGCCGAGGTGGCCGGGCTCGGGCTCTCGGCCGACGGCTATCACGCCACCGCGCCTCGTCCGGACGGCACCGGCGCCGCGCGGGCCATCCAGGCCGCGCTACGGTCTGCGGGCCGCGCGGCCGAGGACGTGGTCTACGTCAACAGCCATGGCACCGGCACCGCTAAGAACGACCCGGCCGAAACCATGGCGATGAAGGTCGGTCTCGGCGATGCCAGCCGGTCGGTAGCGGTCAGCAGCACCAAATCGATGATCGGTCACCTGCTGGGCGCGGCAGGGGCGGTCGAGGCGATCGTGACCGTGAAGGCGATCGAGGAACAACTGGCCCCACCCACCGCGAGCTTCACCGCCGGTGATCCGGACTGCGATCTGGACTACACGCCGAATGTCGCCCGCCGTCTCGACATCGGCGTCGCCATGTCGAACAACTTCGCCTTTGGTGGTGCCAACGCCTCCCTGGTGCTGACCCGCGACGCGTCCCCGCCCGCTACCCCGACCACCGACCGCGTCGTGATCACCGGAGTCGGCGTCCTCTCCTCGGCTGGAGTGGGCACCGAGGTGCTGCGCGAAGCCTTCGCGAACGACCGCCGATGCACCACCGACGAGTCCGGCGCCCGAGTCGGTCGTGTCCCGCTCGACGTCGGTGAGTACCTGACGACCAAGGCGCGTCGTCGGATGGACCGGCTCGGAATCTTCAGCGTCGTCGCAGCTCGGTTGGCCCTACAGGACGCGGGCCTCACCCTGGATGACGGCAACCGGACCCGTGTCGGCACCGTCCTGGGCACCGGAATCGGCCCGATGGACACCATCGAGGCATTCGCACGCCCGCTGTTCGAAAGCGGCCCCCGCGCGGCCAACCCTGCCCTGTTCCCGAACACTGTCTACAACGCCGCGACCGGGCAGGTGAGCATGCACGTCGGCGCGGTCGGCCCGACCACCACAGTCACCACCGGGCACGCGGCCGGTGCGGGCGCGTTGGCCTATGCCTTCGACATTCTGTCCCGCGACGAGGCCGACGGCATGCTGGCGATCGCCGCGGATACCCTCACCGACACCGTGATCGACGCCTACGGCGAGATCGGGCCACTCACCACCGACGGATTCGGCCTGGCCGAGGCCGGTATCGCCGTGCTGCTTGAGCGGGCGGGTGTGGCAGCTGCCCGTGGCGCGAGTCCGCGAGCCGAACTGCTCGGCTACGGAATCGCGTCGGACGGTAGGGGGGTCGGCCGTTGGGATCGCGACGGGCACGGCGTCGAGCGAGCGCTGCGGGATGCGTTGGAGCGGGCCGGGCTGCGACCGTCAGACGTCGCCGCCGTGTGGACCAACACGGTCGGTCTGCCGGACGTAGACGATCCCGAAGACCTGGCTCTGGCACGGCTTTTCGAGGGTTCTGCCGCACCGCCGAGGTTCGCGCCGAAACGGTTGTTCGGCGAGCCGATCGGTGCCGGCGCCCCGCTGGCGTTGGCCGTGGCGACCGCCGGTGAGATGGATGGTCCGGCACTGGTTGTGAGCAGCTCGCTAGGTGGCACTCACATCGGTCTCGTCCTTGGGCCGGTGCGTTGACCGGTAGGGCGCGACCGCTTACCCGCGAGGTCGAGATCGGTGGCCGGCGAATGGGTTACGGCATCCTGCCGGGTAGCGGCCCGCCACTGCTACTGGTGCACGGTGCCGCAGCCCGCTGGCAGGTGTACCGGCCGCTGATGCTCGCCCTCCAGGACGGCTACCACCAGTACGCCCCCGACCTGCGCGGCCACGGCGTTTCGGACCGGGCACCCGACTACGGCATCGACGGCTTCGCCGCCGACATCATCGACTTCGCCGACAAAGTGGTCGGCGCACCGGTGCACCTGTTCGGGCATTCGCTGGGCGGCTGGATCGCGCTGACCGTCGCCGCCCGCCGAGCGGACCTGGTGCGGTCGCTGGTCATCGCTGACTCCGGCATCTATCCGGACGACATCCCGCATGAGGTGCGGACGGCCTGGCTGGCCGGGCTGCCGCTGGCCTTGCGATCGCTGGCGACATCGTTGCACCAGTTCGATACCGAGGTGCTCAACCAGTATCACGACAGGCGCATGACCCGCGACTACCACCCGGATGAACTGCTGGCGCGGGTACGCTGCCCGACCCTGCTGATACAGGCCGACCCCGCCTGTGGCGGGTTCATGTCCGACAACGACGTCCGGCGGGCGACCAAGCTGCTCGCCGACGTCCGCCACATCCGCCTCGACGGCGTCGGGCACGGCCTGCACATCGAGGATTCTGCCCGAGTTGCCGACACCTTCCGTGAATTCCATCGGCCCACCCAGTCGATCAGGAGCTGATCATGCCCGCCCTCGCAGACCGCGCGAGTAACCTGTTTCCCTCGATGATCATCCGCTCACCGCTGCACCGCCTGCGCGGCGGCGTGGAATTGGATGCGGCGCAATGAGTACTCGCAGGGTCGTCATCGTCGGCGCCGGTATCGGCGGGCTGACCACCGCTATCGCCCTGCGCCGCATCGGAATCGATGTCGTCGTCATCGAGAGGGCAGGTGCCGACGAGCTCGCCAAGGGCGTGGGAGTCCACCTGTGGAGCAACGCCATCCGCGCCCTGCAGCACATCGACCTCGCCGATCAGGTGGCTGAGATCGGCACAGAGGTCACCGCGCACCGCAACCTCGACTGGCGGGGCCGTCGGCTGGGTTCGTTCGACCTGGCAGCGCTGAGTGATGAGTTCGGCGCGCCGTCGGTAGGAATGAGCCACCCTGATCTACACCGCCTGCTGCTGCAGACCCTCGGTCCGGATGTGCTGAGGCTGAACTCGGAGCTGATCGGCTTCGAGCAGAACACCCAGCGTGTGGTGGCCCGTCTCGCCGACGGCAGCGTGGAGCGCGGTGATCTGCTGATCGGCGCGGACGGCATCGCATCGATGGTCCGCCGGCAGTTGCACGGCCCGACTAAGCCCCGGTATTCCGGAATGGCGGCCTGGCACGGCATCACCGACTACACCGATCCGCAGATCCCCGTCAGCGAGATGCGGACCTACTGGGGTCCGGGTGCGCGGATCCTGCACTATCACGTGACCGGTCAACGCCTGTACTGGCTCGCGATGCTGAAGTCGCCTCCCTGCATGCCCGAGCCGCCAGCCGGACGCCAGGCCGCGGTCCTGAAGACGTATCGCGGCTGGCCCGCCCACATCCAGCGGATGATCGCCGCCACCGAGCCCGATGCCATCCTGCGCAACGACGTCGTCGACCGGGATCCCCTGCAGCACTGGGGATTCGAACGCGCCAGTCTGCTCGGTGACGCCGCGCACCCGATGACGCCCGACATGGCGCAGAGCGCGGGGCAGGCCGTCGAGGACGCCGTCTGTCTGGCCGGCATCCTCAAAGCGGCGGCCGATCCCGTCGCGGCGCTTCGCGAGTACGAGCAGCGCCGCACGGGCCGCGCCAACGAGTTCGTCAGAACCTCGCGGATGGTGAGCCGGATGAGCGTGCTCGATGCCGCTCGGCTGCGGGTGGTGGGCGACAATGTCGTGCTGCGCGCCGTCCACGCCATCCAGCGGTCCCGATCCAAAGCTCGCACCGATCTCATTGCCCGACCGTAAAGAACGCAGCCTCATGTCCGTCGAGACTGCAACCAAGCCCCCGTTCGTACCGGCGCCCGGCATTGTCCAAGTCGACCCGTCGCGTCGCCGGACTGCCGTTGCTGATCATAATTTCCAGGCTGACCGTCGGGTTGGTAAGTCTCGGCGCGGCTCTGCTGCTGCGTCGATAGCCGGATCGAACCCGTCTTGTCGACGATTTCCGCTGAGGAGTGACTGGCGTGTTCACCCGTATCGCCATCGTCAACCGTGGTGAGGCGGCTCGCCGCCTGATCCACGCGGTCCGCGAGTGCAATGCCGAACACCGCGACCGCGAACCGATCCAGACCATTGCGCTGTACACCGATGGTGAACGGCACGCCGGTTTCGTGCGCGAGGCCGACCAGCGATACTGCCTTGGTCCCGCCTCGGCACGTCCGTACCTGGACCTGGCGGTGCTGGAGCGGGCGCTGACCGATACCGGGGCCGACGCCGCCTGGGCTGGTTGGGGTTTTGTCGCCGAGGATCCCGCATTTGTGGAACTGTGCGACCGGCTCGGGGTCACCTTCATCGGCCCGAGTGCGGAAGCGATGCGGGCACTGGGCGACAAGATCGGTGCGAAGCTGCTGGCCGAGCAGGTTGGTATCCCGGTCGCGGCGTGGGGCCGGGGACCCGTCCAGTCGCTTGACGCCGCCCTGGCGCAGGCGGCCGGAATCGGATATCCGTTGATGCTCAAGGCAACCGCCGGTGGCGGCGGCCGTGGCATCCGCATCGTCGGATCGCCCGACGAACTGCGCGATGCCTACGCCCGCACCAGCGAGGAGGCGACGCGAGCCTTCGGCAACGGGGTGGTGTTCCTCGAGCGGCTGGTCACCGGTGCCCGCCACGTCGAGGTGCAGGTGATTGCCGACGCGCACGGCACCGCCTGGGCCCTGGGGGTGCGTGACTGCACCGTGCAGCGGCGCAACCAGAAGATCATCGAGGAATCAGCCTCACCGCTGCTGAACCAGGAACAAATCGCGACGGTGAAGGATTCGGCCGAACGGCTCGCTCTGGCCGTCGGCTACCGCGGCGCGTGCACTGTCGAATTCCTGTACCAGCCGCAGGAGCAACTCTTCGCCTTTCTCGAGGTGAACACCCGACTGCAGGTCGAGCACCCGGTCACCGAGCTGACCACCGGCATCGATCTGGTGAAGGCACAGATCGAGGTGGCAGCCGGGCTGCCGTTGCGCGGCGATCGTCCGGTCGAACGTGGGCACGCCGTCGAGGCGCGGCTCAACGCCGAGGACGCCGACCGCGACTTCGCGCCCGCGCCGGGCCGTATTGAGCTGCTGCGCTGGCCTGGGGGACCAGGCGTGCGCATCGACACCGGTATCGTCGAAGGCGACGAGATACCACCGGATTTCGACTCGATGATCGCGAAGATCATTGCCTACGGTCGCGATCGTGACGAGGCACTGGCCCGGCTACGCCGCGCGGTCGCCGAGACCACAGTCGTCATTGAGGGCGGCGCCACCAACAAGAGCTTGCTGATGGCGCTGCTGGACGCCCCCGAGGTCATCGACGCCACCGCCGACACCCGCTGGGTGGATCGAGTCCGGGCAGCGGGTGGACTGAGTGCCATCCAGCAGGTCGGCATCGCCCTGGCCGCCGCCGCCATCGCCAGCTACGACGAGGAGGAGCAGGCGCGCAGGACCCGCCTGTGGGAAACCGGCCGCGGCGGACGGCCGCAAACTCTGGATGAACCCGCCCGGGCCGTCGAAGTGAAACTGGCAGGCCGCGGCTATCCGGTTACGGCTGCCCGCATCGGCGCGCACCGCTACCGGATCGGCATCGACGACGTCTCGTTCGACGCCGATATCGAACGGCAAGACCGGTACTCGAGCCGGCTGACAGTCGGCGACCGTAGCTACCGGATCATCACCGCGGTTCACGGCACGGTGCACGTCGTCGAGGTCGACGGCGTCGCGCACCGGGTCAGCCGGGACGAGGGCGGTGCGGTGCGGGCACCCGCACCCGCGCTGGTCGTGGCCACACCGGTGCCAGAAGGCGCCGAGATTGCCGCCGGCGCTCCGGTGCTCGTGCTGGAGAGCATGAAGATGGAGACCGTGCTACCCGCGCCGTTCGGCGCCCGGGTGCGCAAGCTGCTGGTCTCAGTCGGCAGCCAGGTCGACACGGGAACGCTACTGGCACAACTGGATCCAGTAGGGGAAGACGCCGACCCAGTGCGACACGATCCGGTCGACCTGATGCTGCCGCTATTGTCTGCCGACGACTCCGCGGCCCTCCGCGCGCAGCTGACGCTGAACGAATTGTCCAGCGCGGTACTGGGTTACGATCGAGCGGACGATGTGCATTCGGCGCTGTCGCTCTACCTGCGCGACCGTAGTGGCCTGGTGGCCGAACACGGCGCGCCCTTGGCCGGCGAAGCCGCCCTGATCGAGTCGTTCTGCGACATCGTCGAACTGTCCAGCCCGGAGCCGGAGGAGTCGTCGCACCGCAGCCGCCACGAGCAGCTGCACACCTACCTGCAAAGCCTGGACGTGAACCGAGGCGCGCTGTCACCGGGCTTCCGGCACACGCTGCACAGCGTCCTGGCTCGCTACGGAGTCACGGAAGTCGATCGCTCGCCTGAGCTGGAGCAGGCGCTGTATCGCATCGTACTGGCCTGCAGGCGCTTCGCTGACAGCTCCCGGGTAGTGCAGGAGCTGTTGAAGGTGTGGCTTGGTGAGCCGCGCCCGGTCGAGGACGGTATCCGCCCCGCGTTGGATCGGCTGATCAGAGTCGTCGCCGGCCGCTCGCCCCTGCTGGCAGATCTGGCTCGTAGCGTGGTGTTCCGCTGGTATCTGCACCCGGAGGCGGAGGGCGCCCGGGCGGCGATGCTGGCCGGGGTACCCGACGAGCTTCGGGCGCTCGCCGACATGCCGGAATCCCCCGAGCGCGCCCGGCGAATCGCGGCCATCGCCGACATTCCGGAATCACTGGACCGCATCGTGGTAGCAAGGCTGTTCCAGGACACCTATGCCCCGGTGGATCCATTGCTGGAGGTGCTGTGCCGCCGCCGTTACGGCGAGCAACGGCTGGGCGCGGTACGCACCCTCACTGTGGCCGGGCGGGCGTTCGTGGTCTGCGACTACCGGCTTGAGTTGCGCCCGCGCCACGCCGTGCCGACCGTCTGCGCCGCGACCGTAGGCCGGATGACGGACCTGCGCGAAGGCGCTTCTGGCACATTGGTGAGCACGCTACGTGATTTGCTCGACGCCGCACCGGCCAACCATGTGCGGGTGGCGGACCTCCTGCTGGCCTGGCCGGACGCGCCCGCCTCGGTCGAGGAGCGGGCGGCCGAACTGCTGGCCGCGCTGCGGCATGCCGGGCTGGCGCGGCATGCGCGCCGTATCAGCGTCGCGTTGCCACCTCTCGACGGCGGGCCGTTGGAACACTTCACGTTCCGGCGGCGCGCGACGGGCCTGGTGGAGGACACGGTGATCCGTGGTGTGCATCCGCTGATCGGGCGGCGGCTGCATCTCTGGCGGCTGCGCAACTTCCACCTGAACCAGCTTCCCGCACCGCCGGACATGCTGCTGTACCACGCCGTAGCCAGGGACAATCCGACCGATCAGCGACTGGTCGCCATGGCGCAGTTGCGACGCTTCGAACCGGTTCGCGACTCCGACGGGGCGATCATCGCCGTACGTGGTGCGGAGACCATCCTCAGCGTCTGCGCCGAGGCGGTCGCCAAGGCGCGCCGTGAGTTGGACCCGGCAGGGGACCGGCTGGATCTGAACCACCTCTGGCTCGATATTCGCCCGTTCATCGACGTCGACACGGCGCAGTTGGCGGACTGGCTACACGCCACCGCGCCGCAGATCGTGCGGGCCGGCATCCAGGACGTGGTGATGCACGGGCGGGTGCGCCAGCCCAACGACTCGTACGAATTCCAGGTCACCCGGTTCTGCTACGACCTCAGCGGTGGCACCGAAGTGTCGGTCGACTCTCCGCCGGTGGAACCGCTTGCGCCACTTAACGACTACGACCAGAAGGTGCTGCGGGTGCGCCGGCGCGGTGCGGTGTATCCCTACGAGCTGATCGACCTTGTGCGCGGCCCCGGAGGCGAGTTCACCGAATTCGACCTCGAAGGGGAGTCGCTCGTCGAGGTGGACCGGCCGCGCGGGCGCAACCGCGCGGGCATCGTGGTCGGGTTGGTGTCCACGCCAACCAAGCTGTATCCCGAGGGAGTACGCCGCGTCGCGCTGTTCGGGGATCCCCACCGGGCGTTGGGCGCGCTGGCTGAACCCGAGTGTGCCCGGATTGTCGCGGCACTGGACCTCGCTGAGCGGGAACGCGTGCCGGTGGAGTGGTATGCGATATCGGCGGGCGCACGGATCTCGATGGACTCCGGCACCGAGAACATGGACTGGGTGGCCCGGGCGCTGCGCCGGATAGTGCAGTTCACCCAGGACGGCGGCGAGATCAACATCGTCGTCGCCGGAATCAACGTCGGCGCTCAGCCGTACTGGAACGCCGAGGCGACGATGCTGATGCACACCAAGGGAATTCTGGTGATGACGCCCGCCGGTGCGATGGTGCTGACCGGCAAGCAGTCGCTCGATTTCTCCGGCGGTGTCTCGGCAGAGGACAACTTCGGGATCGGCGGCTACGCCCGGGTGATGGGACCCAACGGGCAGGCCCAGTACTTCGTCCCGACTCTGGCTGCGGCGCAGGAAATTCTGCTGAGCCACTACGCGCACACGTACGTGATCCAGGGCGAGCGGGGCCCACGCCGCGCGACGACCATCGACCCGGTTACCCGAGACGTCACCGCGTCCCCGCACCACCACCCCGACAGTGACTTCATCACCGTCGGCGACATCTTTTCCGCGACCGCGAATCCGGACCGCAAGAAGCCGTTCGCGATTCGCGCGGTGCTGCAGGCGGTCTCGGACCAGGACCACCCATTGGTGGAACGCTGGGCAGACATGGCCGAGGCTGAGACCGCGGTCGTGGCCGACTCCCGCATCGACGGTTGGCCGGTATGCCTGATCGGCATCGAGTCCGGTCCGGTCGCACGGCATGGCTTCCCACCTGCGGACGGACCTGAATCCTTCACCGCCGGAACGCTTTTCCCGTTGTCGTCGAAGAAGGTGGCGCGAGCGATCAACACCGCCAGCGGCAACCGTCCGGTGGTAATGCTGGCGAACCTGTCCGGGTTCGATGGATCGCCGGAGTCTCTGCGGCGGCTGCAACTTGAGTACGGCGCCGAAATCGGCCGCGCCATCGTCAACTTCGATGGCAAGGTGGTGTTCTGTGTCATTTCCCGCTACCACGGCGGTGCGTTTGTGGTGTTCTCCAAGGCGCTCAATCCGAACATGACCGTGCTCGCCGTCGAGGGCTCGTTCGCCTCGGTCATCGGCGGCGCCCCCGCCGCCGCGGTCGTTTTCGCCCGTACCGTCGACGCCCGCACCACCGACGATCCACGCATTCGCGGGCTCGAGCAGCGCATCGCCGCCAGTGATGTTGCGGAGAAACGCGCCGACCTGGTGACTGAACTCGCTGACCTGCGCACCGCTGTGCGAGCTGAGCACCTGTCCGCCCTGGCTGCAGAATTCGACAGGGTGCACAGCATCGAACGCGCGGTGCGGGTCGGCTCGGTCGATGCGGTCATACCGGCATCCGAACTGCGCGCGCGGATCGCGGCGGCGATCGAGCGGACAGGCTGACTATGACCACGGTCGGTGACACCGGAGGCAAGCATCGTTGCCGCTGCGCTGGTGTTTCGAGGGTGTGTTGGTGATCCGGATATAGCGAGGTCTCCGGCAGATGTTCCATCGACGATGGAAAGCATCTGCACGGAGACCTCGTGCACATCCATGCCGGTGGCCGGGCTACCGAATGCCGAAAATGGCTACGACGACGCCTGCCGCCAGGACAGACAGGCCGGCGCTCCGCCCGCGTAGCCACGCCCAGCGCCGCCAGGGTAGCCACGCCCAGCGGCCATGGTGCGTCCGGGCCGAACTCCAGCGGGTGCCCGCGAGGATCAGTGCCGCTGCCGACAGGCCGGCACCGACGGCCCACACCAGCGCCGGCACCACCTGCCGGGCGCCGACCGGGTACGCCAGGACCCCGATCCGGTAAGGCTCGTCCCACGAGCAGCCCTTCAGGCGTGCTGATGGGTACGCACGATGGTGGCGTCGACTCGGGCGTCCCAGTTGATGTCGTCGTCGAGTTCGGCCAACGCGATGACGTGAGCTTTGCGGCTGGCCCAGGTGCCGTCGGCCGCCCAGCGGCGCAACCGTTGGTAGGCGCTCTTCCATGGCCCATACCGTTCGGGCAGGTCACGCCGTGGCGAACCTGTCCCG
Organism: Micromonospora sp. NPDC005203; assembly: GCF_042872705.1. NCBI lineage: Bacteria > Bacillati > Actinomycetota > Actinomycetes > Micromonosporales > Micromonosporaceae > Micromonospora > Micromonospora sp. NPDC005203. The sequence goes on from NZ_JBIAKV010000009.1 coordinate 29,573, forward strand.
GACAGCCGAGCGAACAGCGTCACGCATCGGCAACGGCGAATGCGAGACGGAGCCGCCGAATCCGCAGTCGCCCCAGCGCACGACACTAGGCCGACGTCAGCGCTGACATCATGCGCGTCTGGCCAGGCGCGAGTTCGCCTTCCGCGCGGGCCTTGTTCAGCGCGGTCGCCCACCAGGCGAGGTCGTCGAGCATGATTCGCAGACCGATGTCCGTCGCGCGGTCGAGCGGCTCCCCGGCTGTGGTGAAGGCCGTCTGTACGAAGGGCAGCAACACGGTGCTGCGCAGCGGCACGGCATCGGCCGCGATGACGATCTGCGCCAGATGCTGGACGGCCCGGCTGCCACCCCCGATGCCGGCGCTGTAGCCGACGGCTGCCACCGGCTTGTTCCGGAAGCCGAATGCGGGCCACACGCTGTCCATGGCGTTCTTCAGGCTGCCGGGCAGACTGTGGTGGTACTCCGGGGTGATGACGATGAAGGCGTCGGCCTCCCGCACCCTCGTGTTCCAGGCTCGCAGGACCGGGTCGGAGCAGGTGGGGTCGTCGATGTCGCCGACCGTACCCAGGTGTTCGGCGAACATCGGCAACGCCCAGTCCCGCAGATCAGCGATCTCGACCTCGAAGCCACCGTGCGCGTTGACCCGCGACGCCAGCCAGGGCAGGACCAGGTCGGCAGCCCGGACGGGGCGGATGCTGCCGACGACGACCAGGAGCTTCGTCATACCTGTTCTCCGTATCCGTCGGGCCCGGCGGCGGCCTGAGGACCGCGCGCCGGGCGGATCTACTCGCCGGTGCGGATGCGGGCCCGTTCACCGGAAGGCAGCGGGCCGGCGCGGCGCGGGACCGGCGCCGTTCCCGGCGAAGGACCGCGTAGGAGGCCGCCGCCAGGTGGCCGGGCTGGGCACCGCAGGGTCCACCCGCCTCGTCAGTGCGGGAGTTCGCCCGCGGTCTTGATGCCTGCCGGGTTGCTGATAAGGCAGCGCCAGGCGCCATCGGCGCCGCGCCGGAGCACATCGACGGCGGTGCCTTCGATACGCAGGTGCTTGCCATCCGGGGTGGTTCCCTCGTGCACGTAGTCGTTGATCAGCAGGGCGATGTCCCCGGTGATGTACTGGTGGCGGATGGCGACCTTGATAGGCAGGAAGTGCGGGAGCTTCTCCTGGTTGCGTGCGCGCCGTTCGTCGCCGGCCAGGACCTCGCCGGGGGCCAGGACCAGCAGCGCGTCGGGCTCGAAGAGTTCCTCGAGCAGGTCGAGGTTGCGGGTGTTGAAGGCGTGCTCGAACAGCGGCACGAGTTCCTCGGGATCGGCCGGTGCGGTGAGCGGCTTCTCGGGTGCGTTCGACATGGGTCGCAGCACATCGGGACCGGGACGCGCCGGTCAACGGTGGCGGCCCGGTTGTGTCAGGTCGGGGGCGGAAACGGCCCGGAGGTGACTAACTAAGGTTCGTGCCGTTTGTCGGCGCGGTCGCGGTCGACAGGATGCCCGTAGATGGTCCGTGCGATGCCCAGGCGCATCGACCCGTGAGGAGCGTTCTGTGATCAAGGTGGCAATCGTCTTCCACTCCCGCAGCGGGAATACCTACCAGCTCGCCGTGGCCGCGGCCGCCGCGGCGGTGAAGGCTGGCGCCGAAGCGCAGCTCTACAGGGTTCCCGACCTGCCCAATCCCATCGTGTTGGACCGCAAGGCGTACGCCGAGCTCAACGCCGAGACGGCGGACGTGCCGGTGGCGACCATGGCGGATCTGGTGGCGGCTGACGCCATCATGATTGGCACGCCGGTGCACTTCGGCCTGCCGGCTCCGCAGATTATCGACTTCATCGACCACTCCGGCCCGGTTGCCATTCCGGGCGACCTGGCCAACAAGGTGGTGGGCGTTTTCGCGTCCGGCTCGATGCCGCACGCTGGCGCGCAGACGGCCATCCTGGCTCTGCACAACGTCATCTGCCACTGGGGTGCGCTGATCGTGCCCAACGGTTCCAGCGTCGCGGTGCTGGGGCTGCCGAACAACGGCGCCCCGTACGGCACGTGCAGCGTTTCCCGGCACGAGGCGAGCAACGTCCACGAGGACAACCTCGCGGCGATCGAGTACCAGGCGCTGCGTCTGGTCGAGGTGGCCGCCGCATTCAAGATCGGCCGGGAGCAGACCACCTCGGCGATCCAGTACGTGGGTCACGAGGTGCTGAAGAAGTACGACCTCTGATTCCCGTTCCGGACCGGCCCGCACATGGTGCGGGCCGGTCCGGCGTTTATCGGGCCTGGTTGCCGGGCGGGCGGATGCGGGCGGCGAGGCCGTCCAGCACGTACGCCAGCCCGAGCTGGAAGTTTCCGGCCCAGTCGTCGTCGAGCAGGTGCTGTTGCGCGACCAGGGTCGGGTAGAGGGCACGCTGGTCGTCCAGTAACCGCTGACCCTCCTGACGTTCCTCGGCCGACCAGCGCAGCGCGGTCTGGCTGCCTGCGGACCCCTGGACATGGCTGTACAGGACCCAGCTCGCCGCGGCGACGTCGCGATGGCCGAATCCGGCCCGGGTCAGGGCGGCTTGGAGAAATTCCATCCAGGACAGGAAGCCGGGGCCGACGGCGGGACGCTGCCGCAGGGGGAGCGCCGCCGACCATGGGTGTCGCAGCAGTGTCTCGCGCCAGTTGGTGAGCTGGGCGGTGATGTCCGCCCGCCAGTCGTCGCTGTGTTGCTCCGGTGCCGACTCGGCGAACACCGTGTCGACCGCCAGGTCGAGCACGTCGTCCTTGGTGTCGAGGTGCCAGTACAGCGTCGTCGTGCCGACGCCCAGATGCTCGGCGAGCCGGCGCATGGTGAGCTGACCGACGCCGTCCCGATCGAGCAGCTCGACGGCGGCGGTCGCGATGCGCGTGAGGCTCAGTGGCGGGTTGTGGTGACGTGGCGAGGTGGTCCTGAGCCACACACCCTTGCCGGGACGTGCCTGACCGACCATGGCGTCACCTGCCTTCCGAGCCCTCGCTTGGCCGTTCTCAAGGTGAGCGTAGTACATTGGTCGGGCACCGGAACAACGTTCTGGTGCCCGACCGGCGTTCTAGTGGCTCTTGCGCGAGCCCGGCCAGGGGGGCGAGTGCGACAGAAGTGAACGACGTGACCACGGCGGCACCAGCGGCGACCCGCTCGCGATGGATCCTGGCGACGATCTGCCTGACGCAACTGATGATCGTGCTCGATTCGACCATCGTGAGCATCGCGTTGCCGTCCGCGCAGGACGCTCTCCAGATGTCGGACGGGGTCCGGCAGTGGGTGATTACGGCCTACGTCCTGCCGTTCGGCGCGCTGCTCCTGGCCGGCGGCCGGATCAGCGGCATCGTCGGGCACCCCAGGGCACTGGTCTGGGGGCTGGCCGGCTTCGCCGTGGCCTCGGCCCTGGCCGGCTCCGCGCCGAACGCGCCGGCGCTCATCGCCGGGCGGGCACTACAGGGATGCTGCGCGGCCCTGCTCGCGCCGGCCGCGCTCGCGTTGCTCGCCACGATATTCGCCGAGGGACGGGAGCGGGGTCGGGCCTTCGCGGCGTTCGCGGCGGTGAGCGCGGCCGGCTCGGCCATCGGCCTGATCGCGGGCGGCCTGCTCACCGAGTACGCGGGCTGGCGCTGGTGCCTGTTCATCAACCTGGTGATCGTGCCGATCGGCCTGTTCGGCGCTCGTGCGCTGCCGCGGGGGGAGCGCCTCACCGGCGGCCGTTTCCCAGCAGCCACCGAGGTCCTGCTGAGCGTGGCGTCGGTGGTCACGGTGGTGGCCGGGTTCAGCGCGGGAGCGTCACACGGCTGGGCGGACCCGCACACGCTCATCCTGCTGCTGGCCGGCGGGGCACTGCTCGCGGCTTTCGTCGTGGTGGAACGCCGGTCCCGCGACCCGCTGGTGCCCCCGCGCATCGTCGCTCACCGTCGGCGCGGCGGCGCCCTTCTCACCGTCTTCCTGCTACAGCTGGCGCTGTTCGGCTGCTACCTGTTCATGACCTACTTCACCCAGACGGTGCTGGGTTATTCCCCCGTCCGGGCCGGTCTGGTCCTGGTGGTGACGAGCGTGGGCGCGGTGGCCGGCGCGGTGGTCGCCGGACTCTTACCCGGCCGTGTGTCGACCTGGGTGATCACCGCGCCGGGCCTGCTGGCCCTCGGCGCCGGCATCCTGATCCTGTCCCGGGCACGGGCGGACACCCCCGATGTCTTCCTGCTCTACCTGCTGCCGGCACAGATCCTCGCCGGGATGGGCCTTGGCTCTGTGCTCACCCCGCTGACCAGCGAGGTGACCGCAGGCACCGACTCCGCCGGCAGCGGCGTCGCGTCGGGCCTCTACAACGCCGTGCAGCAGGTCGGGGCGGCGGTGGGCACCGCTCTGTTCAACACCGTCGCGACCAGCACCACCGCGGCGCTGCTGATCGGCCCGGACACCGACGCCCCGACGCGGAATGAGGCGACGGTGACCGGCTACGCGACGGCGCTGATCGTCGCGGCCGGCGTCGTGCTCGGCGCGGTCGTCGTGGCCTGGACGACCGGCCGGCCGGACCATCGATCGGTAGGAACGTAAGTCAAGAAGAGGTGAGGTTCGATGAAACTCGTGGTGTTCGGCGCGAACGGCCCGACCGGCCGGCTGACGACGGAGATGGCACTGGCTCGGGGGCACCTCGTCACGGCGGTGACCCGCCGCCCGGGGTCCTTCCCGCTCAGTGGAGCGGGGCTGCGGGTGGTCGGCACGGATGTGCTGGACGCGGCCGCGGTGGACGCTGTGATCGCGGGGCAGCAGGCGGTCATTTCCAGTCTCGGCATTCCGTACACCAAGCAGACGGTACGGGTCTACTCGCAGGGGGCGGCCAACATCATCGCCGCGATGAAGGACCACGGCCTGCGCCGACTGGTCTGCGTGACGTCGACCGGCACCACCGGCGAGCACGCCGAGGGTGAGACGTTCACCTTCAAGAAGATCATCGCGCCGATCCTGCTCCGGATGGGCCGGACCGTCTACGACGACATGGCCCGGATGGAGAAGCTGGTCAGGGCGAGCGGCCTGGACTGGACGGTGATCCGTCCCGCCGGTCTGTTCGACGGCGACGTCATCACCGACTACCGCGCCGAGCCGCGCCGGCTGCCCGGCCGGTTCACGTCCCGCATCGATCTGGCTGACCTGCTGATTCGCGAGGCGACCGAAGACAATCACCTCGGTCAGTTCATCGACGTGGTCACGACCGCCGGCGCCCCGACGTTCGCTCAGATGTTCGTCCGGGAAGCGCTTCACATCGGCAAGTGAACGGCATCGCCCCGGCTGCCGCGACAGCAGCGGCCGGGGCGACGGTTGGCTGCCCAGGCAGGCCCATCAGCCGGGAGATGGTCCGGGCGGGGAGGTCGACCGCGGTCATCAGGTCGCCTGTACCGGGCGTGGACGCCGCGCGGTCAGCCGGCTGCGGTCACCAGGGCAGCACGTGGATTCCACCAGGAGAGACCGATCTACAAGGCCCGTCGTGGACGACCCGGGCGGGCCTCAGCATTTGCCGGCAACCGATTATGTCAGGATCAGCGCCGTCCGACTCGCTCTCTCCGGCGTCATCGCGTGAGATGCGCCTCCGGCAACCACCGCTGCCGCAAAGGCGGTGCTGTCAGCACCTCGACCCTCCCCGCTGCGCATTACAAGCTCATTGTGTTCGCCGCTGGGTGCCCCGAGGAGGCAGGATGCGTCTGCACGACGACGTCACGGACTTGTGTACGGACATCTTGGCCGGACTGCCGCGGAGTGACCAACGCAGGCGTGGCACGGAATACATCCGAGGACTCCTCCTGACCCGTGGGCGTAAATCGATCCGCAACATTGCCGCCATATCGGCAGAACCTGCGGCGGAGCAGGCGTTGCACCATTTCGTAAGCGATTCCACCTGGGACTGGATGCCGGTCCGCCAGGCACTCACCGGCCATGTCACCCGGGTTGCCAACGTGTCGGCCTGGGTGCTGCACCCGACGTTGATCCGCAAGGCCGGGACGCACTCGGTGGGGGTAGGCCGGAAGTATTCGCCGGGCCTGGGACAGTCGCTCAACGCGCAGCACGCCGTGGGCCTCTGGGCCGCCACGCCCGACTTCGTCGCCCCGGTCAACTGGCGTCTGCACCTCAACGAGGACTGGCTGGCCGACGAGCACCGCCGGCGGCGCGCGGCCATCCCGGACGACATGGTCGCGCAGTCCCTGGGCGCCTGCACCGTGGAGACCTATCTCGAACTGGGCGTTGCGGCGGACGATCTCGTGCTGGTCGACGCACGGGAGATGGAGGCCGGGACCGTCATCCGCCGGCTCCGCGCCAGTGGCGCGCCGGTGCTGATCCGCATCCCGGCCGGTCTGCGCCTCGTCGCCGCCGGGCGGTCGGCCAGCGAGTGCGCCGGTGCCCTGGCGGCGGCGGCACGGCACAGCCGGCGGCCGGTCTTTGGCCTGACGGCGAATCCGCCGGTGCTGGCCGGCACCGTCGCGGTTCGGTTGCCCAGCACCCGGGCACACGACCCACTGCTCATGGTCGAGCTCAGCGCGCCCGGCGGGTCCGGTCCCGGCCAGTTGTGGCTGACCAGCCGCGGCGATGTCGGCCTTGCTGACCTGGTCCGCCTGACGTCGTTGGTCCCACGGGTGGGACACGATCTGGAGATGACCGGTGACCGGGTGGGTCTGCGCGCCTTCACCGGTCGCTCGTACCGGGGCTGGCACCGACACGTCACGCTGGCCTCGGCGGCGCACACCGTCCTCGCGGCGCGGGGCCGCGCGGAACCGGCCCTCCGGCGTACGTCCTGAGCGATGGGCGCCCGCCGCGCCTAGCGCGGCGGGCGCCCGCCGTACCCGAGTTCCTTCTACCGGGCCGCCTGCAGAAGAGTCATCCCCATGGTCATCCCGCCACCAAAGGCGGCGAGGAGTAGCAGGTCACCGGGTCGGACCGCACCGGAGCGGCGCAGCTGGTCGTAGGTGATCGGTACCGACGCCGCCCCGGTGTTGCCGTAGACGCCCAACGTGGTGGCGAACCGCTCGAACGACACTCCGAGCTGATCCGCCATGGTGGCGAGGATCCGTCCGTTGGCCTGGTGTGACACCAGGTGGCTGATCTCCTGCGGCCGTATCCCGTGCTCGGAGAGGAACCCGGCGATGCCGGGGGTTACGTGGTCGTCGATGAAGTCGCGTACACCGCGCCCGTCCATGGTGAAGTAGTGCGAGCCGTCACGCATGGTTTGCTCCGAGGCCGGCAAGCGGCTGCCGCCAGCGGCCACCCCGACCAGGCCGTGCGCCTCGCTGAAGCTGACCAGCCGGGTGGCAAGGATGCTGTGCGTCGCGCCGACGCCGATCACCGCGGCTCCGGCCCCGTCACCGAAGAGGACCGTCGTGCGGCGATCGCGCGGGGACAGGATGCGCGAGTAGACGTCGGCGCCGATCACCAGCGCCGGGCGGTCGCCATTCGCGGCCACCAGCCGCTCGGCGACGGCCAGGCCATAGCTGAAGCCGCTGCACACCGCGTTGATATCAAACGCGACCGTGCCGCGACCAGCTCCGATCTCGCTCGCGACGATGCTGGCGGTGGGGGGCTGCGGGGAATCCGGGGTCGAGGTGGCCACGACGACGAGCGCCAGGTCGGCGGCGTCGATGCCGGCATCCGCGAGGGCCATTCGCGCGGCGCTGATCGCGAGGTCAGAGGTCGCCTCGTCGGCCTTGGCCCATCGCCGTTCCCGGATCGCCGTCTTCTCGAACACCCAGTCGCCGGTCACGCCGGCGTGCTCGGCCGCCTCGGCGTTTGTCACCACCCTGCCCGGCAGATAAGAGCCGGTGCCGAGCACGCCGACCGGCCGTTCGCCTCGTGGAAATGTGAGCATTCACCAAATCCATTCCTTCGCCGGAGCCCGTCGACGAAAGCGATACGGACGGGCACGGATTCTGTCGCCAAATGTATGGCACCCGGACCGCCCGAGCAACAGTCGGAAGAGAGGTGACACATTAGCTCCGGCGTACTTGGCAGGGACATGTGCGATTGCAAGAATTCGAATGTGGACGTCAACCCCGACAACGAGCCGGCCGGATCGCCGTGGATGGATGCCATCGACGTGCACCACCACATCATTCCCGACTTTTACAGCGCGGCGGTCCGCGATATGGGCGGCGTCGCGGTGCTTTCCGGTGTCGATCGGCCGTCCTGGAGCGTCGCCAGCAGTCTCGCCATGATGGATCGGCAGGGAATACGCGCGGCCGTGGTCAACCTGTGGCCGGGTGTGCCGATGCTGGAGCGTTCCCGATCCCGCGCTTTCGCGCGCCGACTGAACGAGTATCTCGCCACATTCGTGGCCGACGGCGCCGGCCGTTTCGGCGCGTTCGCGGTGCTGCCGTTCCCGCACCTCGACGACTGCGTCGAGGAGTTCGTGTACGCGATCGACGTGCTCGGCCTCGACGGGCTCGGGCTGCTGACCAACTACGACGGCCTCTACGTCGGGGACCGTCGGCTCGATCCGCTGCTGGCCGAGGCCGAGCGGCGGCGCACACCGATCTTCATCCACCCGGGAGTTCCGCCCTCGGTCGGTCAGCCCACCTTCGGCCTGCCGCTCTCCCTCTACGAGTTCCCGTTCGAGTCGGTGCGGCTGGCCGCCCAGCTTCTCTACAACGGCACCCTGGAACGATTCCCTGACCTGCCGATGATCCTGCCGCACGGCGGTGGTGGGATCAGCTACTACGCCGACCGGCTCACCTATGGCTCGATCATCAACGGCGAGCTCGCCGCCCGCCTCCCCGACGATCCGATCGCCGCGCTCCGACGGTTGTATTTCGACGTGGCGATGTGTGGTGGCCGGCACTCGTTCGCCTCACTCCGGCTCTTCGCCAACGTCGAACGGATCTTGGTCGGCTCCGACTACCCGTTCATGCCGGAGAGCTTTGGCGCCTCGAACGGTGAGGGAGTGGCTCGCCTCGCGCAGTTCGACCCGGCGGAATGGACCGCGGTCAATCGCGCCAACGCGGAGAGGCTCTTTCCCCGATTCCGCCCCACGGAGAGCTTCCCATCCACAGAGAGGTGAAGACATGCTCGACGACACGACGGTCGCCGCGTACCTGGACCGGATCGGCACCTCGCGGCCGGAGCGTCTCGACGCCGACGCGCTGCGGCTGCTGCACGCGCGACACTCGCTGACGGTGCCGTTCGAGACCATCGACTACCACCTTGGCAAGGAGATCTTCGTCGACGAGCGCGTGGTCGAGAAGATCGTGTACCAGCGCCGGGGCGGCGGCTGCGGGGAGATCAACACCTCGTTCCACTATCTGCTTGAATCGCTGGGCTTCGACATCACCATGCACCAGGGCCGGGTCTGGCTCGGGCAGGAATTCACGCCCCCGTACAACCACTCCGTGAGCACCGTGCGGTTCGGTGACGATCGGTGGCTGGTCGATGTGGGGCTGGGGCGCAGTAGTCGCTATCCGCTGTTGCTGGAGTCGCCGCAGCCGCAGGACGACCCGCACGGCACCTTCTCGACCAAGCGGGTCGCCGACAACGCCACCGACGTCTACCGAGCCGACGTGTTGCAGTTCCGCTTCTACGACGAGCCGATCGTGGCCAGCGACGGCATGCAGGTCGTGTGGTGGTACCGCACCTCGCCCGACTCGCCCTTCCTGAAGAACCTGTCCACCACGCTGCCGACGGAGAACGGGCGGGTCATCCTGCGCGAGAACAAGCTCGTGGTGATCGACGGGGATCAGCGGCGGATCGAACGGATCACCAACGACGAGGATCTGCTGGCGGCGTACGACAAGTACTTCGGCATCACGCTCGACAAGCCGCCGGTGCCGAGCCCGCACGCCAACAAGTCAATGCGTATGTCGTACGAACAGGACTGATACGTGCTGACCGAGCAGCAAGTACAGGACTACCTGGTCCGGATCGGTGCCGACCGGCCCGAGCGCCCGGACCTCGCCGCACTGCGTGACCTGCAGGAGCGTCACACCCTCACGGTGCCGTTTGAGAGCCTCGACTATCACCTCGGTCACGAGATCTACATGGACGAGCGGATCGTGGACAAGGTGGTGTACCGGCGGCGGGGCGGCGGCTGCTACGAGATCAACACCGCTTTCTACCTGCTGTTGCAGGCACTGAACTTCCCGGTGACGCTGCACCAGTGCCGGGTCTGGATCTCCGGGCGGTTCACCGCCCCGCACAATCACGTGATGATGACCGTCCACTTCCCGGACACCGGCTCACGCTGGATGTCCGACGTCGGCTTCGGCAAGAGCAGTCGTCTTCCGATGCGGCTCGGCACGACCGAGCCGCACGTGGATCCGCACGGCCGGTTCAGCACACGACGCCCGGAGCCGGACACCACCGACGTGTACCGCAACGATCTGCTGCAGTACCGCTTCTATGACGAGCCGGCCGAGTTGCCAGACTTCCGGCAGAACCTGTGGTGGTACCGCACCCATCCGGCGTCACCGTTCCTGCAGAACATGTTCTGCTCCCTGCCCCTGGAGAATGGCCGCGTCACCCTGCAGGGCAACAAGCTGACCGTCCTCGCCGACGGCCGGCAGACCACCGAGACCCTGGTCGGCGACGCCGCCGTGCTCGAGGCGTACCAGCGCTGGTTCGGGATCACCCTGGACGAGCCCCCGGCGCCCGGTCCGTACGCCGACGATTCCATGCGCATGTCCTTCTTCCAGAGTGACGACGGCCTCAAGAGCCTGGTGCTGCGGTGACGACCGTGCGTGCCGCGTACATCGACCGGCTCGGGCCGGCCGCCGCGATCCGGTACGGCGACCTGCCCACGCCGCGTCCCGGACCGACCGATGTGCTTGTCGACGTCGTGGCCACGACGGTCAATCATGTCGACACGTTTGTCCGCTCGGGCGCGTTCCGGACGCACGTCCCGCTGCCGTTCGTCGTGGGCCGCGACCTGGTCGGTGTGGTCGCACGTTCCGGTGATGGTGTCGCCGAGTTCCACGCCGGGGACCGGGTCTGGTGCAACAGCCTCGGCCACGGAGGCCGCCAGGGCGCCGCGGCGCAGCGGGTCGTGGTGCCCGCGGATCGGCTCTATCACCTGCCTGCGGAGGCGTCGGCGGAGGCGGTAACCGTGCTGCATCCGGCCGCGACCGCGTACCTGGCGTTGGCCGTGCACGGACGCCTGCGTCCCGGCGAGACGGTAGTGGTCGGCGGGGGCGGCGGCAACGTCGGCACGGCGTTGATCACGCTCGCGGTGGCCCTGGGAGGTCGCGTGGTGGCGACCGCCGCGCCCCGGGACGAGACGTTCTGCCGGTCCGCGGGTGCTGCCGAGGTCATCGACTACGCGGCGCCCGATCTCGGGGAACGGTTGTCGGCGGCCTGCCCGGGGGGCATCGACATCTACCTGGACACCTCCGGCACGAACGATTTGGATCTGGTGGTCGGGCGGCTCGCGGCCCGCGGCCGGATCGTGTTGCTCGCCGGTGCCCGAGCCAGGCCGGCACTGCCCGTCGGTGACCTCTACATGATGGATCGGTCGATCGTCGGCTTCGTCATCTCGCACGCGACGACCGCCGAGCTCGCGGAGGCTGCCGGCGCCGTCAACCGGCTGCTGGCCGCGGGCCGGCTGAACCCACGGGAGGTGGTCCGCATCCCATTGTCCGACATGGCGAAGGCGCACCAGATGGTGGAGGACGGAGAGATGCGCGGGCGCCGGGCACTCGTCGTACCCGGCTGACCCGGCGGGTGTCACAGCTCGGTGAGCAGGCGGTGGAGGCGGAGCGCGAGCTGTATCTCCAGTGCCCGTGACGGGCGCTGCCAGGTCGGGCCGAGCAGCCGCGTCACCCGCTCCAGCCGCCGGGTGACGGTGTTCGGGTGCATGTGCAGCAGTTTCGCCGCGTTGGTCGGGCTGCGCCCGGACTGGAAGTACGCGTCGAGCGTTCGGCCCAGGTCGCCGTTGCGGTGCCGGTCGTAGTCCAGGATCGGCTGGAGCGTGGTGTCGATGAACTGGTCGATGCCCTCCCGCCCGGCCAGCAGCATCGGCAGGAAACCGAGCTCCTGCACGGATACGCCACGGCCGCCCAGGTCCATCAGGATCATGATTTCCAGGCAGCGCAGGGCCTGCCGGTACCGTGCGGCCACGCCCACGGGGCCGGAGCTGGGGTTGGAGGCGGCTGCTGTCACCGGCCGGCCGAAGAGCGATCCCGACTCGTCGGCGGCCGTTCGGGCGACCTCGGCCGGGTCGGTGTCTCCCGGCAGCAGCAGCACGATGTCGCCGTCGTGCATGGCGGACAGCCCACCGCTACGGGCGGCGAATGCAGCGCTCCACACCGACGCCCAGTGCGGGCTGACGCCGTCCGGACGCAGGACCACCACGACGTACGGCCGGTCCAGGTGGACGCCGAGCCTGCGGGCCTGATCCACGAGTGTGTCGGCGGGCTTCGGCGTGGTGATCATTTCATTGAGCAGCGCCCGCCGGGCCTGACTCTCCATGCTGTCGTCGAGTTGCCGCAGGATGACCGCCGCCGCCTGGCCGATCAGGAGCAGTAGCTGGTGATCCGGCTCGCCCGGGGCTTTGTCGATCTCGACGAACAGGCTTCCCATTCGCCGGTCACCGGCCAGTACCGGGACCACCCAGGAACGCACGTCGCGGGCGATCGGATCCCGACCGGTGGCGGCCGGACCAGGGAGCGCCTCGGTGAGGCCGCCGCCTCCGGCCGCGGGGCGGCTGACGGCGACCACGAGGCCGTCGGTGGTGCACAGACGCACTGATCCGCCGATCCGCCGGTCCGCCTCGTCGACGAAAGCCTGTGCGTCACCCCTAGCCACGGCCAGGTCGATGAAGCCGTAGTGCACCGAGCGCAGAGCCTGTAGCCGGTCCAGGTCGGCGGCGGCGCGGGCGGACTGCTGCTCGAGCCCGTAGAGCCGGGCGATCGCGAGGTCGAGCAGTTGCGTCTTTTCCATCGCCGCACCGGCCAGCCGGGCGAACGAGGTCAGCTGGATGCGCTCGCTGACGATGATCGCCCGGGGCCGCCGGTCGCTGAGGTACAGCGCGGTGACCGAACGGCGGGGGGCGGATCCGTGAACGCGGCCGAGTCGTACGGCGATCACCGGGTGCAACGGTTCCTCGCGGGGATCGCGCGGGCCGACCCCGGGCTGTCCGGCGGCCCCCCGGGCATCGTCCGAGAGGCACCAGAGAGACGAGCCGTCAAGCAGCGCCGCAGCGGACGGGTGGCTCCCCGGCAGGCGCAGTTCGTTGCCCATGCCGGAGCCGTCCATCGCGCGTACCGTGATCGCGGGCCCCTCCTCGGTCACGACGGCGACGAATGCGACCGGTGCGTCGAGCAGCCGCCGCCCCTGACGGGCGATGTCCTGGAGCAGGGTTCCCTCGTCCTGCGGTGGCGCGAGACCCTGCACCTGGCCGGCGACTCCGTCCGGCTCAGCGACGTGCACGGATCCGTAACGTCGGTGGTCCGACAGCACCGGTTCCGCAAGCACGGTGGTGCCTTCGTCGATCTTCGTAGACATGACTCTCCCCGTGTCCATAGTCGCGTCCCGGGCGTTGGCGCGCGGCACCTCCCGACGATGCCGAGCGGGTGTGCATGTCGCATCACCCACCGTCACGCCGCGCACCTGGATCGCTACCCGAGATCCAGGCTAGAGCGTCGGACGGCGCGAAGAATATGGCGTGAATCAAGTAATTCGCCGGTCGGCGCGAGCGACGGTGGCGACCTGATGGATCAGCTCCGAACGCTTTGACCCTCCCGGAAGTCGTTACCGACGATTCTCCCCATGGCCCACACCGAGACCACCACGCCACTGTTCGAATCACAGGCGGAACTCATCGTCGAAGCCACCCCGACCGAGGTGTACGCGCTCGTCAGCGACCTTCCCCGCAGCCGGGAGTGGAGCCCCGAGTGCACCGGAGGCGAGTGGATCAGCGGCACCCCCGGTACGCCCGGCGCGGTGTTCCGCGGGCACAACCTGCGCGGCGAGGACGTCGTTTCCTGGGCGCCGGTCGTGCGCGGCACCTGGACCACCGAGGCGGAGATCCACACGGCCGTCCCCGGCACGGAGTTCAGCTGGGCGATGCGAGACAGCCAGGGCCGTGCCCAGACGAGCGTGTGGGCCTTCCGGATGATCCGGGAGCCGAACGGCTGCCGGCTCGTGCACCACTTCCGGATGGATGCGCCCACCGAGGGGATCCGAAAGATCACCCAGGACATGGGCGACGACGAGCGCCGGCGGTTCATCACCGAGTGGGGCGCCAAGGTCGGCGCCGACCTGCACGAGACGCTGCGCCGCATCAAAGCGATCGTCGAGAGCGAGCGGTAGGAGTCCTGACATGTTGCTACAGAGAATCGCCAACCGCGGCATCGGACTGGGCACGCTCTTCGAGCGAGCCGCGGCCGCCCACCCGGGTACCGACATCACCCTCGACCACGACCTCGACGTGGCGCCGGAGCTGGGGCGGCGGATCACCGTCGGTGCCATCGCCGACCTGATCGCCGACCTCGCCTCCCGGCTGCACGCCGCGGGTGTGCGGCCCACGGACCGCGTGGTGGTGTACAAGTCTCACAATTTCGACATCACGCTCACCGCATGCGCGCTGGCCAGGATCGGCGCCGTGCCGGTGCTGCTCTCGCCCCAGCTCGACGGCGCCACGGTCCTTCAGCTGATCCGTCGCGCCGGCCGGCCATACCTGCTGACCGACCGCGCCAAGCTCGAGCACGAGCTGCCGGAGCCGGTCTTCACCGAGACCGCCGGGGTGCTGCTCGCAGCCGGCGAGCATCCCCGTACCACCGCCCTGCGGGCGCTGACCGGCGTGCCGGAGGTCGCTCCGATCATCATGGCGCCGGATCAGCCCACCCTGATCACCCACACCTCGGGCACCACCGGCATACCGAAGCTGGCCGTCCACACCAGCCGGACGCTCCAGGCGCGCTACCGCCCGCAGGCGTCGATCGCCGCGCTGGTCCGGCGCCGCTGCCCGGTGGCCATTCACGTCTCCTTCGTGCACTCCCGGCTGTTCACCGCTCTGGCGATCACCCTGTTGCGGGGATTTCCGCTGATCGTGCTGGCCGACAACGACCCGGACCGCGCCGCGGATCTGTTCGCGGCCCACCGGCCGGGTGTGCTGGAGACCCATCCCAACTCGTTCCTGCGCTGGGAGCGGTTGGCGGACGACCCTCGTCGGCCGCTCGCCGCGGTGCGCTACTTCAGCAGCACGTTCGATGCCATCCATCCACGGACCGTGCGGCGGATGCTCGCGGCGTCCGCGTATCCGAATCCGGTCTTCGGTCAGTTGTACGGGCAGAGCGAGGTCGGTCCGGTGGCTGCCCGCGCCTTCACCCGCAAGCGGCCGGAGGGCGCCGACGGGCGCTGCGTCGGCATGCCGTTCCCCGGCATGACCGACGTGCGGGTGGTCAGCCGGGACGGGCGCCGCCCCACCTCCGAGAATCCCGGCTACATCGAGGTGCGTACCGACGGGCGCATCGTGACCTACCTCGGCGAGCAGGAGCGGTACGAGGGTCAGCGCCACGGATCGTGGTGGCGGATGGGCGACCTGGGCTACCGGACCCGGTGGGGTTGCCTGCACCTGCTGGACCGTGAGGTGGACGAGATCGACGGGTTCGGCAGCACGCTCGCGGTCGAGGACACCCTCTTCACCCAACTCGACGAACTCGTCGAAGTGATCATCCTGCCGGCTCCGCAAGGGCCACCGGTCCCGGTGATCTGCACTGACGGGGACCGCCCGCTCGACATCGCCCGCTGGGCCGCCGCGGTCGCCACCCTGCCTCCCATGGCACAGCCCGTGCAGTGGCGTCTGCAGGACCTCCCGGAGACCGCCACCACCAAGATCAAGCGGCTGGAGCTGGCCCGACAGCTGCTCGACCGGGGCAGCGCGGCGAAATGAGCACGCGAGCACCCGTACGTGTCCTGGTCGCGGGAGGCGGCATCGGCGGGCTCGCCGTCGCCCTCGCGGTGGCGGCACACGGACATCACGTGACGGTCCTGGAACGCCAGCCGGAGTTCACCGAGCTGGGGGCGGGTATCCAGCTGGCGCCCAACGGCCTGTACGCGCTGGACGTGCTGGGCCTGGGCCCGCAGGTCCGGGCGAGCGCCGTCGCGATGTCCGAGCTGCGGTTCATGGACGGAGTGAGTGGCGAGCACGTCACCAGCATGCCGCTGACCGAGGAGTACGAGCGTCGATTCGGCAGCCCGTACGTGGTGGTCCATCGCGCAGAGCTGCACCGCCAGCTGCTCGACGCCTGCCGGGGGCGGCCCCGGATAACCCTGCGCCCCAACGCGTCCGTCGCCAGGTACACACAGTCCGCGGCCGGCGCCACCGTCCATCTGGACTCCCGCGAACAGCTGCCGGCCGACGTGATCATCGGAGCCGACGGCATCCATTCCCGGATCCGCCGTCAGATGATCGACGACGGCGAGCCGCGTAACTCCGGCATCACCGCATACCGCGCCATCGTCCCCATGGACCGGGTTCCCGCCCGGGTACGCCGGGACGCCGTCACCTGGTGGGCCGGCCCGGACTGCCACTTCGTGCACTACCCGATCAGCGGCGGCGCCTACCTCAACATGGCGGCCAGCCACGTCAACGGTGCGTCGACGCTGATCGCCGGCCGGCCGACCGAGGGCGCCCTGGTGCGGGCCGCGATGTCCCAACTGCCTGCGGTCCGCGACCTGCTGAGCCTGAGCGACGACTGGCGTGCCTGGGTGCTGGTCGACCGGCCACCGATCGACGGCTGGACCGACGGCCGGGTCGCCCTGCTCGGCGACGCCGCGCACCCCATGCTGCACTACGCCGCGCAGGGGGCCTGCCAGGCCCTGGAGGACGCGGTGGTACTCGGCGACCTGCTCGGCCACGGCGTCGAGCCGGTGCGCCAGGTACTCCTCCGGTACGCCGCTGCGCGACGGGAGCGAACCTCGGCGGTACAGGGCATCTCCCGCGACAGCATCCGGCTCTGGCACGCTGCCGGCGACGCCGCGTCGGCTCGCAACCGCGCACTCGCCGCGATGGCGCCGGAGCACCTGCACGACAGGGTGGCCTGGATGCACGGGGTCCGGGTGGCCGCCCGACGACCGAGTGAAGCCGTGCAATGACCCGTACCGGTCATCTGGAGATCTGTGTCGTCGGCGCCGGACCGCGCGGCCTGTCCGTCCTGG
This sequence comes from Micromonospora sp. NPDC005203, assembly GCF_042872705.1. Classification (NCBI taxonomy): domain Bacteria; kingdom Bacillati; phylum Actinomycetota; class Actinomycetes; order Micromonosporales; family Micromonosporaceae; genus Micromonospora; species Micromonospora sp. NPDC005203. The sequence goes on from NZ_JBIAKV010000009.1 coordinate 46,686, forward strand.
AACGGCTCTGTGCCCAGGAACGCCACGATCGGGCCTGCGCCAGCATCACCGTGCACGTGGTGGATCCCGCCGTCCCTGGTTCCGGCGCGGTGTGGCGCACGGACCAGTCCCGGCTGCTGCTCACCAATACGGTCGCCTCGCAAATCACCGTCTACACCGACCCGAGTTCTCGGCTGGGCGGCCCGATCGAGCCTGGACCCAGCCTCTACGAGTGGGCGAAGAGCGTGGCGCTGCTCGGCCCGCTCGGTGGGCACGACCAGGCCATCCTCGACGAGGCCCGGGAGCTCGGCCCCGACGACTATCCCAGCCGGGCGTTCTACGGCCATTACCTGCGGGACAGTTTCCGTCGGGTCGTCGCGAACGCGCCGCCGCACGTATCGGTTCGCTGTCACCGCTCCCGGGCGGTGGCGATCGCCGACACCTCGGGCGTCACCGGCGGCCCGCAGGGCGTACGCATGGCCGACGGCACCCGGCTGCACCACCTGGACGCCGTCGTGCTCACCCTGGGTCACGTGGCCTCCCGGCTGGATCCCCGGCAGGCCCGCGCCGCGAGCCTGTCCCGGATCCACGGGTTGACCTACCTGCCCCCAGCCAGTCCGGCCGACGTCGATCTGGATCACCTCGCCGCGGGTGAGCCGGTGCTGTTGCGAGGGCTCGGGCTGACCTTCTTCGATTTCATGATCCTGCTGACGGTGGGTCGGGGGGGAACGTTTGACCGGACCGACCGGCGCCTGCGGTACCGACCGAGCGGGGCCGAGCCGATGCTGTACGCCAGTTCGCGGCGCGGAGTGCCGGCGCACGCCCGCGGCGACAACCAGAAGGGAGTGTCCGGCCGGTACCTGCCCCGGCTGCTGACCGCGGAGGCGGTGGCGCAGTTGCGAGCGCGTCGTGCGCGCGGCGAGTCGATCCGGTTCCGGCGGGACCTGTGGCCACTGATCGCCGCCGAGGTGGAGAGCGTCTACTACGCGACGTGGCTGCGCCGGGCGGGGTCGGTCGACCAGGCCGATTCCTTCGTGGAGCGCTACCTGGCTGCACCGGAAGGGCGGCGCGCGGCTCTGCTCGACGAGTGCCAGGTACCGGCGGTGGACCGCTGGGACTGGGAGCGGCTGGCCCAGCCGTACCGTGATCGCACCTTCGGCAGCCGGGATGATTTCCGGGCCTGGCTCATCGAGTACCTGGCCCGCGACGTGGCCGAGGCGCACGCGGGCAATGTTCGGGGGCCGCTGAAGGCCGCTCTGGACGTTCTTCGTGATCTGCGCAACGAGATCCGCCTGGCGGTCGATCACGGCGGCATCGACGGCGACTCCTACCGCGACGAGCTGACCGGGTGGTACACGCCGCTCAACGCGTTCCTGTCGATCGGTCCACCGGCTCGGCGCGTCGAGGAGATGGTCGCGCTGATCGAGGCGGGTGTCCTGGAGCTGACCGGGCCCGGTACCCAGATCGTCATCGACACGCAGACGCCGGCATTCGTCGCGACGTCGCGGGTGGTGCCCGGCCCGCCGGTGCGTGCCGGAGTTCTCATCGAGGCGCGACTACCCGAGGCGGATCTGTCCGGCACAGCCGAGCCGTTGCTGCGCCACATGCTCGACACCGAGCAATGCCGGCCGTACCGGATCCCGTACGGCGACGGAGGCAGACATGAAACAGGAGGACTGGCCGTGACCGAACGTCCGTACCGGGTCATCGACGCCCAGGACCAGGCCCACCCTCGCCGGTTCGCGTTCGGTGTGCCCACCGAGTCGGTGCACTGGGTCACCGCGGCCGGCGTCCGGCCCGGCGTCGACTCGGTGATCCTGGCCGACGCCGACGCGATCGCGTCGGAACTCAGGTCACTGCCGCCAGTGGGGCCCACGGTGACCGACCGTGACGCCTCGGGCGCCGCCGGCATCCACGGGGTGATCGTGTGATGGGCGACGTGGACGTGGCGGTAGACAGCGGGCTGCTGTCGCCGGTGCGCGCCGGCACGAGGGTCGAGCAGGTCGTCGGGGACCGGGCCTGGCTGCAGGCCATGCTGGACGCCGAGGCGGCGCTGGCCCGCGCACAGGCCCGGTTGGGCACCATGCCGCTGCAGGCCGCCGCGGTGATCACCCGTACTGCCCGGGCCGAGCTCTTTGACCTCCGGGAGATCGCGCTGGCCGCCCGGGACACCGCGAACCCGGTGGTGGCGCTCGTCAGCCGACTCACCCGAGCTGTCGCGGAGCTCGACCCCGCATCCGCCGAGTACGTCCATCGGGGCTCCACCAGCCAGGACATTCTGGACACCGCGGCGATGATGATCGCACACCACGCACTGACCGTGGTGGACGGCCATCTCGGCGAGGCCGCCGACGCGATCGCCGAGCTGGCCCTCGTGCACCGCGACCTGCCGATGGCCGGGCGCACGCTGGCCCTGCACGCCGCGCCCACGACATTCGGGCTGAAGGCGGCGGGCTGGCATCAGTTGCTGGTGGACGCGCGTGTCCGCCTGCGTCGGGTACGGGACGAGGGCCTGCCCGTGTCGCTGGGCGGGGCGGCCGGTACCTTGGCCGGCTATCTCGAGTACGCGGCGCTGGACGGCGTCACCGAACCCGGTCCCGAGTACGTGGAAGGACTGGTGGTGGCGTTCGCGGAGGAAACTGGGCTGAGCCGGCCGGCGCTGCCGTGGCACACGCTGCGTACTCCGTTGGCGGACCTCGCCGCGGTGCTCGCCTTCGTGGCCGGCGCTCTGGGCAAGATCGCGGTCGACGTGCTCTCGCTGGCCCGCAGCGAGGTGGGAGAGGTGGCGGAGCCTGCGGCCCGCGGTCGAGGTGCCTCCTCGGCAATGCCGCACAAGCGGAATCCGGTCTTCGCCACGCTGATTCGCAGCGCCGCTCTCCAGGTGGCGCCGATGGCGGCCGGACTCACCCAGTCGCTGGTCAGTGAGGACGAGCGGTCCGCCGGGGTGTGGCACGCCGAGTGGTTGTTGCTGCGCGAGTGCCTGCGGCTGACCGGCGGTGCCGCCGAGACGGCCGTGACACTGGCACGAGGGCTGGTCGTCCACCCGGATCGGATGGCTGCCAACCTCACGATCACTCGCGGCCAGCTCACCTCCGAGCGGATCGCCGCCCAGCTCTCCCGTACGGTCGGCCGGGACCGGATCAAGGAGGTGCTGACCCGGGCCTCCGCGGAGGCGGAGGCCACCCTGCGTAGCCTGTTCGACGTTCTGGCGGAAACACCGGAACTGCGGGATCGTTACACCGCCGAAGACCTGGCTCGGATCGGTGATCCGTCCCGGTATCTCGGCGCGGCGGGCCACCTGGTGGACGGGGTGCTCGGCGACCGGCCGCGCCCTCAGGGAGCACGGTGATGAGCTGGTCCGTGCCCGCCGGCTCGTCCAGACCCGGACGGCACCTACCTGGTGCTGATGCCCGCCGAAAACCACAGGCGATTGGGAGCGGTCGACCGGCCCATCACGGAATGAGCAGCGCCTTACCCGGGATCGACCGAGCCTCCATCGCACGGTGAGCGTCGGCTGCCCTGGACAGCGGATATTCCTGTGCGATGACCGGACGTACCCGTCCCGCCGCGGCGTCGGTCAGAGCCTTGCTTGCGAGCCGCACCATGTCCCGCGCCTCGAACTGAACGTCCGCGATACCACGCACCACAATGCCGCGGGAGCCGGTGCTCTGTTGGTCCGTTGTGGCGAAGTCGCCGCTCGCCGCCCCATGCGCCGACACGCGTCCGCCGTCGGCCACCAGCTGGAATGCCTGCGTGCCCAGAGCGCCCCCGACGCCGTCCAGCAGCACGTCGACCGGTAGGCCGCCAAAGGCGTCACGTACCGCGTCGGTCCAGCTGTCCTCGGTGTAGTCGACGACAGCGTCGGCACCGAGCCGCCGCACCAGCGCGAGCTTGACCGCGCCACGGGCAGCCCCGACGACCTGTGCGCCAAGCTGGTGCACAAGCTGGACCAGCAGCGTTCCCATGCCGCCGGCGGCTCCCAGGATCAGCACCCGGTCGCCCGGCTTGACTGCAACTCCGTCGATGATGCCGGTGGCGGTGACACCGTCGTGCGCAAGAGCAGCCGCGGCCCGCAGGTCTAGGCCGTCGGGGACCGGCACCAGCCGGTCCGTGCCGGTGCGGATCAGCTCGGCATAGGATCCCCGCGTTCCGGGGCCGGCAACGACTCGTCGGCCTAGCCAGGACGCGGGGACGCCGGAACCGGTGGAGACCACCGTTCCCGCTGCTGCGCCACCGGGTACATAAGGCGTAGTGACACCGAGCACCTCGCCCCAACCACCCCGGATCTGGGTTTCAAGATAGATGGTGTCGATAGCCTCGGCCCGTACGACAACCTCGCCGTTCCCTGCTTGCGGGTCGGGCAGGTCTACCGGCACCAGTACCGCCGGACCGCCGTACTCGGTTACCTGAATCGCACGCACGTGATTTCCCCTGATCCGTCTGGCCCGCCGGTGCCGGACCGCCGTTGACAATTTCTGTTGGCAACGTTAGAACTTCAACATTGGTTGAAGTCAACCGGAAGGTGAGATGGGCTGATGGCAACGTTCACCGTCGGCGACGTCGCCCGGGACAGCGGTGTAAGCAGTTCGGCGGTCCGGTTCTACGAGGCTCGTGGCCTGATCACCGCCATCCGTACCAGCGGCAACCAGCGCCGGTTCGATGACCACGCCGCCTGCCGGGTGAGAGTCGCACAGGTCGCCCAGCGGATCGGGCTCAGCATCAACGAGATCGCAACCCTGCTGGGGACCCTTGGCCCGAGTCCGACATTCGATGACTGGAAGCGGCTCCACACGGAACTGACCGCCGAAGCCCACAGACGTATCTCCGAACTTCACCAGACACTCGACGACATCAGTTCCCACCGGAAACTCTGCGAGAGCTGACCGGCGGGGGCATCGGCGATCGGCGCGACCACGAGCGGGCCGAGCGACTCGCCGTATGGCGGACCCTATTGCGGTGGGGGCTTGGGGAAGGAGTGCGGGGAATGTGTTAGGGGGTTCCCCGCACTCCTCCCGAGGAAGGGTCAGACTCTGGCCGCTTCCTCAACCTCGGCCGGGGGTGCCGAGGTGACCTTTGGTGCCCGACGTCCGGGCATCCACCAGTTGGCGTTGCCGCACAGTTCCATCACCGCCGGGACGAGGATCATCCGGATGATCGTGGCGTCGACGAGCACGGCGACAGCCATGCCGAGACCGATCTGCTTGACCGAGACGTCGGGGCCGAGCAGGGCGGTCGTGAAGACGGCGATCATGATGGCGGCGGCGGCGGTGATGACCTTGGCGGTCCGTGCCAAGCCGCGCGTGACGGCCCTGCGGGTGTCGCCGGTGGCCTCGTACTCCTCCCGGATCCGCGAGATCAGGAAGACCTCGTAGTCCATCGACAGGCCGAACAGGAGCGGGAACATCATCATCGGCACCCAGGTCGTGATGGGCATCTCGGTGGGGAACCCGAGGGCCGAGCCGAGCCATCCCCACTGCACGACCGCGACCAACACGCCATAGGCCGCGCCGATCGACAGCAGGTTCATCACCGCGGCCTGCAGCGCGATCGTGACCGACCGGACCAGCAGGAGCAGCAGCACCAGGGACAGCACGATGACGACCCCGATCATCAGGGGCAGTCGTGAGCTGGTGTCTTCCGCGTAGTCGATCGCGCCGGCGTTCGGGCCGCCGAGGTAGACGTCTTCGCCGCCTGGCGTCGCGGGCAGCACGTCGTCGCGCAACTCGTGCACCAGGTCGGCGGTCGCCTCGTCCTGGTACCCGGTCTTGGGGAACGCCATGAAGATGGCGGCCTGCCCGTCCTCGCTGATCCGGGGCGGAGTCGAGTAGGCGATGCCCTCGGTGTTCCGGACCGCCTCGACGACGGGGCTCAGGTCGGCGTCGCGGGAGTCGACCGCAGCGGCGAAGACGAAGGGCGCGCCGTATCCGGGGCCGAAGCCCTCCGAGAGGATCTCGTACGAGGTGTAGCTGCTCCGGTCATGGGGCTGGACGCTGGCGTCGGGCAGGCTCAGCCGCATCGACAGCGCGGGTGCGGCCAGCACCAGCAGGATCGCGGTGGCCAGGACCGCGGCGACGAGTGGCTTGCGCTGCACCACGCCGGCCCAGCGCTCGGCGGGCGTGGAGCGCTCCCGCGTCGGTATGCCGGTTGTCGCCGTCCGGCGGGTCGTCCGACGGGGGAGGCTCAGCGAGTTGATCTTGAGGCCGGTGAAGCCCAGGAGCGCCGGCAGCAGGGTGACCGCGGCGCTCATCGTCACCAGCACGGTCGTCGACGCGCCGATCGCCACGCCGATCATCATCTTCTGGCCCATGGCGACCAGGCCCAGCAGCGCGATCACCACGGTCGTGCCGGCGAAAAGAACCGCGTGACCCGCGGTGGTGATGGCCTTGACCGTGGCGCTCTCGGGATCGTCGCCCTCCTGCAGGCTGTCCTTGTAGCGGGTCAGGATAAACAACGCGTAGTCGATTCCGACGCCGAGTCCGATCAGGACGGCCACGATCACCGTGAAGTCGGGCGAGGGGATCAGGTGCCCCGCGAGCTGCATCAGGGCTATGCCGCCGACTACCGCCAGCAGTGCGGTTATGAGGGGCAGGCCCATCGCCACCAGCGACCCGAAGGCGATGAACAGGATCACCGCTGCCGCCAGGATGCCCACCGCCTCGGCCGTGCCCTGCGGGGGCGTCTCCGCCTCCTCGGCCTTCTCGCCGCCCAGCCCCAGCGTCACGCCGTCGGCGGATGCGTCCTTGACGGTATCCACCAGAGGCTTGACCTCGGAGATCGATACGTCAACATTGGTCAGCGGAATGGTCGTCCTGGCGATATGACGATCCGCCGTCACGAGGTTCTGGTCCTCGTAGGGCGAGATCACCGGCCCGGTGATCGGCGAGGCGGCCAGGTCGGCGAGGACCTTTTCGATCTTCTGGCGAGCGGCGGGGTCGTCGATCCCCTTGTCCGCCTTGATCGCGAGCGTGAGCGTGTCGCCCTGCTGGTCGGGGAAGTGCTTCTCGATCAGGGCCTGGGCCTGGGCGGAGTGGGAGTCCCCGCCGGAGAACGAATTGTCGGAGGGGGCGCCGTAGCTGAAGCCGAGGAACGCCACGGCGACGACGCCGACGATCCAGCTCAGGAGCACCAGTCGACGACGCCGATAACAGAACCGGGCCAGTCCCGCCAGAGCTCCATCAGTACGTGGACTCTCGGTAGGCATCAGCTTCTCCTCATAGTTATTTAGCTTGCAGTGCAATACTCGTGTTCGGGGGTGCCCGCGTCGAGATCCAGATGAAGGCACTTTTCGGATCGCGCTACCACGGGCGCGGTACTCCATCCGCAGTACAGCTCGTCGGCATTCGCCGTCGTCGGGAGGGGCAGATTCAGACAGTCGACGCATTTGCGGCTCTATGTCGTGTTCGATGTTTCGAGCATTACCGCCGGTGGCGATCTGGCGAGGGCTTTCAACTGGCCGCACCTGTCGTCAAAATCGGTCAATGTGTAATGGCTGAACCGCAATTTCAGGATGTTGATGTGCCGGACCGCTCGGAGATACCCTACCGGCCCGGCGATCGGAGTTCCTGTTGTCTCCGCATCGATGTCGTGATGGTCAGGTGTCCTGGTAGACGACTCGGGCGAACGTCAGTCTCGCGCCGATTCATTGCCACCTGAGGCGGCATACGCAGCAGCGCTTGCGCGAATCGCGCAATGTCGTACGACGCACGGGGTGTCTCGATGCTCGGCCCGCTATTCCCCCGTGGCGCACGACTCCCGCGCGTCGGGTGCTTCGGGTGGACGAGCCATGGCGACCATTCCGACCCGGCGGGCGCTCGATCCGGTCGACAGGCGCTGCGTCTGGTAGGTGTGGTGCGGCGGCCCACGGTGACGGTGCGTTCGATCAGGAACACCTGGGGTGATGCGCGGTAGGCGGGGCCGGCCGGGACGGGCTGCGCCCCCCGCTGGTGCGCGGCCGCACCGGCCTTGGTCGCCCGCACACCTCGGTGGGCGGCGCCGCCGTTGATCTAGGGCCGCCAGAGTGCCGGCGGCAACGTAGACCTACCCGCGAGGGGGCGCCGGGCCCCTGTCAGCGGTCCACCAGCTCCGCCCGACTCGGCGACACGCCCCGTTCAGGTGCACGACAAGGGGTAGTAAGTCAGGTCGGGACGGGCGAGCGATGCCCCGACCGAAGGTGAGCGAAAAAGTAGCGGGGAGTAATGCCGTTGACGTTACTGCTCAGTTTAGTCCGATATTGGTCGCGGCTGCCCGAATGGCCACGACTTACCCCTGTTGCCTGGTGGCCGGGGGTGCGGCCCAAACATGATCCATGAGCGCCATTGTTTGTGGTAGCGTGATCGTGACCTATCGATTTAAAGGTCTTCATTCAGGTGCGTGCGCATAATCTCGGGGGGATTATGACAACGGGACCGAAACTAAAGAACCAGAGGTCAGACGCGGTTCTGGCCGCCGTGTGTGTCACCAACGGGTTGGTGCCGCGGCCGCCGGGCGAGGATGCCGACGAGCGGGTCTTGCAGTACATCCTCGGGGCCGCCTTGGACCATGAGTTGATCGACTTCGCCGCCGGCGCGGGCGGGAATCCCCAGCTACTCGCCGAGTTGGCGCTCGGGCTTGCCGAGGAGGGGCTTGTTCGGGAAGTCAGTGGCGGTCGGGGCGTTAATGGCACGTTAAAACTTGTTTCGCGGCGGACTCCCCGTCGCGTCCTGGAATTTGTGGTGTGCCGGCTGAATGACCTAAGTGCGAGCTGTCAGCAGTTCTTGAAGGTGGCAGCGGCATTGGGGAAATCCTTCAGACTGGAGGATGTGGCAGGATTGCTGGACAGATCTTCAGGAACACTGCTCTCTCCCTTGGACGAAGCAATGGCATCAGGATTCGTCGTCGCCGCCGAGCACCAACTTGCGTTTCAGAGCGATTTTGTTCTGGAGGCGATCATCGAGTCCATCCCCGCCCCCGCACGTGACGCCCTGCGGCGGGAGGCGATGAGTCTTTCCAGAAGACGTACCCCGGCGTACGGTCAGCGGCCTTGGCTGGCCGAGCGGCCGAGCGGATCGTCAGGCATCGTCAAGGACGAAGCCGGCGGGGCGTGCTCCCGGGCGCACAGCCTGATTATGAACGGGGACGCGGCAGCCGGAGTCCGTGCGGCGGAGCGAGTTCTCGCCAGTCCGGGCATCTCTTTGGCCGCTCGGCTCGACGCGGAGGCGTCTCTTGTTCTGGGTTACCACCTGCTCGGCAGGGCAGAAGCCGAGATCGCCTCCGAGCGGATCCTGCGGGAGCGAGGGGCCGGGCCGGGGGATATCGCCGCAGCGATGGCGCTGACGGCACGATCCAATGTGCTGTGGCGTACGGGGCGGTTGTCCGAGGGCCTCAAGCTCGGTCGCAACGCGGTTCGCCTCAGCGAGCATGCTCATCCGGTCTGGTGTCTTCATTCCCAACTCGCTCTGGCCGGGAAACTTGTGAGCCTTCGCGAATTCGACGCGGCCGAGACGCTTATCGATGACGCCGAGGCCGCTCTGCGCGGACTGCCCGTACCGGTCTGGACGGCAGCGTGTGCGGCCGTGCGGGCCCGGCTGTTCCTTCAGTCCGGTCGTATCGGGGACGCGCGTCGGGAGGCGGCGCTGGCGATCGCCGCGGAGGAGCGGGACGCCGTTCCCATGCTCGGACCCCTTGCCTACTCGGTGCTCAGTACCGCATCGTTCTACATGGAGGACCTGCCCGCGGCCATCGAGTACCTGCAGCGGGCGCATACCGCCGCGGCGAGCCAGGTGGTGCTCGACTCCGTGCAGTATGCCTGGGCCGAGATGCTCATCGCGGTCAAGAAGGAAGGACCCAGCGAGGCGGCTCAGCTACTGTCCGGCAAGTACAGCCATCTGCCGACGCAGCGGAGCCTGTACATCGAGGTTCCGAGTGCCGCTGCCTTCCTGGTGCTTCTCGCGCGAGACGTGGGCGACAGCGACCTTGAGTACAGCGTTCTCCGGACGGTCGACGGTCTGGCGGAGGACAATCCTGATTTCCCGATTATTGGATTGACTGCCATGCATGCAAATGCCCTGGCGAACAGTGCCTCGGCCGCGCTCGCCCTCATCATCGTGCAGTCGCCGGATCCGATCTCAGTGGCCCTGGCGACCGAGGAACTCGCCAAGCTCTATGCGGCCAAAGCGCCGGCGGGGGCACGGCCGGTCGCGTCGGCCCACTCCGAAGAGGGCACTTCGCGACTTGCCACCCGCTGGTCCGCTCTTTCCGACATGGAGCATCGTATCGCCTATCTGGTGAGCGTGGGCTTGACGAATCGGCAGATCGCCAAACAGGTGCATCTGTCGGCGCACACGGTGAACTACCACCTCCGCAAGGTCTACAAGAAGTTGGACATCAACACCCGTGTCGAGTTGGCAAACGCGGCTGCGATGTACTCGAGCAGAGCGGCGGTCTATTCGATGGATGAGGAGAAATGGGGCTCCGGCCGCGCCGACGGTCGGGCCGGCTGATAGTCGGAAGAACCGCAGAAAACCATTCATCGGTTCCGCCGGCTGATCTGATCAGCCGGCGGACTGGTCTACCGGGTACTACCTGATCGCTGTGCCGAGACCCTGGATGGGAAGGCCTCGTGGGCGATGAAGTGCCTGGTCAGTTCGACGCGGCTGTTGATCTTTAGCTTCGAGAACACCCGCCGGAGATGGCTGTCGACGGTGTGCGGCGACAGGAACAGTGCGCTCGCCGCCTCCCGGTTGGTCCTGCCGTCGATGATCGCCCGGATGACGCGAAGCTCTGCGCTCGTCAGGCTTTCCCAGCCCGACTTGGGCCGCTCGGCATCCAGCCGACGGACATTGTGCGCGTCGAGATGACGCAGCTTTTCCCGCACCCGGTCCACGTCACCCTGCGCGCCGCATTCCAGATAGAGATCCACGGCGGAGGCGAGTAGCCGGGCCGCTCGGGCCTTGTTCCGCAGGCTCTGCTCCACCCGCGCCGCGTCCTCGAGCGCGGTCGCCGCCGCCAGCGGACGTCCGGCTAATCGGTGAATATCCGCGGCGCGGTGCAGAGCGACCGGGTCGTTGCGCAGGACGCCCTCGGCGTGCTCGGCGCCCCCCGCCAGCGACTGCACCACCGGGTTGCGCTGGGCGATCCGCCGGGCGAACTCGGCCGCCCGTTCGGCCTCCGAGCCGAGGCCCGCCCGCTTGGCCTGGAGGATGAGCGTCGCCGCAGCCGTCGGAGCTTCGATGAAGAGCAGGGGGTCGGGTCCGACGTGCCCCTCGCTGTTGACCAGGGTCTGGACTGTCATCGCTGGACGCCCACTCACCGCGTGGAACTGCGCGAGCGCCCAGTTCAGTCGAGCCTTGTCGGCTGTCGCGTCACCGGTCATCAACCTTTCGGTCATGCGCAGCTGGGTACTGGCGGTGGCGAGATCACCCTGATGCATGCTGATGTGGGCCAGCACGAGGCGCGCGGGTACGGAGTCTGCCGACGCCGACCGCTCGGCCGGACGAAGCGCGGCCTCGGCCTCGAGCCGGGCTTCCTCGAGTCGACCTGCCGCAACCAGGAGTTCGGCGCGGTGGCCGTGCCACAGGGACTCCGACCAGGCCGCTCCGAGATTGTCCGCGTCCTGCTCGACGGTGGCGAGGACGGATGTCGCCTCTTCGAAGTGATCGGCCGCGAGGAGGGCCCGGACCAGCCACGTCCAGAGCGGGCGCTCACTGGTGTCGCGGGAGTACGGGGCCGGGGGCTGCGTGCGCCACGGTGCCAAGACGCCGCCGGGCACGTCGCTCATGCGGTTCGTGGTGTCCTCGAGCGCCCGATTCAATTTGGCCCGATCCAGCTCACAGACGTCCTGTCGGGCCAGGGTTCGCTGAAGAAGCTCGACCGTCATACCGTGGCTGGCGGCGTCCCGCAGTCCCTGTCCCAGCTCGAGTACGAGGTGCGCCTCGGTCGCCGCCTCGATACCAGGGCGAAGGGCCACGTCCGCGAGACGGCAGGCTTCGGCGCACTTACCCGCCGTGGCAAGCAGGCGCAGGGCACGTGCCAGCGTTCGTGGCGCCTCGTCGAACGTTCGCTCCAGCTGGGCGATGGCCCGAGCCGCCACGTCGTCGCCACGTCCTCGCTCCCGTGGCAGCGGCGGAGCGGAGGGCGTCACGACCGGGGGGAGTGGCACCAGCCACACGGAACGGGCTTTCGCGACGTTGGGTGGGGAAGGGGTGGCCGCGGGAGTGGACACGGCGCCGGGCGCCCCTTCCTGGAACGGGTCGTACTGCAGCGACTCTCCGACCACCTGCTGCGCGAACGTCAGCTTTGTGCCATCGCGTCGCATCAGGCCGACCTGCACGGCCTCGTCGGCGCCGCAGGACAGCTCGTGAGCCGGCTCGCCGAGCAAGGTCGCCACCTCCTCGACCGTAAACGTCTGGCCGATCCTCCGGCCGTTGACCAGCAGTCGCCGAACCTCGGGCGACATCTCGTCCAGCAGGCTGGCGACAGCGGTGAGAACGCCTTTGGGCAGACGGTCGGACACCACCGAAGCCGCGCCGTCCGCGATGATTATCTGTCCTGCTCTGGTGAGCGCGCTGAAGACGTTCTCCATCAGCCACGGATTGCCTCCGCAGCGGGCCGCCCAGCTGAGCATGGATGCGTCCGGTTTGGCGCCGAGGATGCCGGTGCAGAACTCGGTTACCGCCGCGCCTTCCAGCGGCCCCAGGTGAAGCCGCACCGCGACGTGCTCGACCAGCCAGTCGACGGCATGCTGGGCGAGGGACCGGATGGGAACCGGTCGGCGTGCGAGCAGCCACAGCACCGGTGACGAGGCCAGCGACTGCACGAGCCCCCGCAGGGCCAGGGCGCTGACGTCGTCGAGCCGCTGGGCATCGTCCAGGACGATTGCCACGGGATGTCTGCGCGCGGCGCTCCTGACCAGCTCGCCGACACGATCCATCAACCAGAAGGGGTTCCTGTCCGGGCGGGCCAGCTCATCGAAGTCGACTTCACCCGGTATCACGTGACGCAGGAAATTGATGAGCAGGTGTACGGGGATCGGCTGATCGGTGACGCTCACTCGGCCGGCGACCACGGTCAGGCCGCGCTCGGCCGCCTCCAGGGCCGTGGCCTTCAGCAGGTGCGTCTTGCCGACACCGAAGGGTCCGTCGACGATGACGCAACTGCTCGACCCCCGCAGGGTGGCGTCCAGACGGCTACCCAACGAGGACAGTGCGTGCTCACGCCCTACCAGTGAACTCATGCATACCGCTCCGTGTCTCTCTGGAGGATCGTCCGACGCGTGTCCGGGGCATGGCCGTCATCGCGGTGCCTCGACTGTCCGACCGGACAGTCGAGGCACCTGATGTCGGATGAGCTGACTCAGTTATACGGGATCTGGGGTGGGACGGCGTAAATACGTGTATCAGCGTGCACTACTCGCGTGAGTAGTGTGCAGGACGACGCGGCGAGATTACTGTCAGGCTATGCCGACTCGGCGTTGAGCCGTGCAGACCGCGGATGCGCTGGTGCCGAAATCGCAATGCCTTCGGATCGGTGCGCGCGTCCGGAATGGAACAGGTCAGAGTTTCCGCGCTTGAACCGGCGTGTTCTCAAGGAATTAGTCAGACATGGGGAGGTAGGGGGTGATCGCATCACATCACTCGGGATAGCTCTCGACTGCCGAGTCGGGTCCATTCCGGATGTCCGAGATCCCGCTGCCGCGCATTGTCCAATGGCCTCATCCGAGCATGGACCATCCCATCGTGACTCTGCTCTCGAATGTCCCTGAACGCCGTTTCGTGGAAGGCCACGGCATCGACGCCGGAGTCGTCCGCGGCGTCCAGCCCCGGCCGTTCGTCAAAGGGCTGTCAAAGGAGTGAACCGATACAGAGAAGTGCCTCCTGAGGAAAGAAAACAGGGCCTGTCGAGAGTCCTGCGCCATCTGATCCCGCTCTTCGTGGTGGACCCGCGAAGCCACCACAGCGGGATGAGCGGGGCGCCCGCGGCGGCCCCGAGGACCATGGACCGCGAGGAACCGGGGTCATCGCCCGTGCCGGCCCGGACGGAGGCGCCACCTGACCAGGGGATCGATACCCCGTAGGGCGGCGTGACCCGTGAGGCTGGTCGTCACGCGGCGGCTGACCGTCGTACGGACCACGACCACACGCGACGGTCGGCGGCGGCGACGGGCCTGCATGTGTCCATGGTGGACAGCTCATGCACCACACGGCGACAGCGGCGCGGTTTGCGGCGACGCGAAGCTGGTGTGCTCGGCTACAGTGCGCTCATGAGGACTGGACTCTCCGATGTCTGGAACCGTATCAAGAGTTGGATCATCGCGGTTGGCGTGGCGGCAGCGCTGCTGGTCACCGCGTTGGCGGGGGAACACTCCACCACGGGCCTCAAACTGCTCGGCTACGCGCTCGTGGTGACGAGCGGCCTTGCGCTGGCGGCCATCAACCGGGCTCCGATTCCCGTCCTGATCTTCACGGGGCTGTGCGTGGTCAGCTACAACGCGATCGGTTTCGCGGTGCCCGCCGTCGCGTACCTGATCGCGGTGTACGCCGCCGTACGGTCTGGGCACCGGATCGGCACGCTGGTGGTGAGCGTGATTGTGATGACCGTTCTTCCGCTCGCGATCATGGCCTCCCCCGAGGGTGCTGCGAAGGAACCGATCGCACAGGCGCGCGGTGTCCTCGAATTGGCCTGGCTGATCGCTGCGGCTGCCGCGGGTGAGGCGCTGCGGCAGGCCGAGCGGCGGGCGGACGAGGCCGAGCACACCCGCGAGGAAACCGCGCGGCTGCGCGCGACCCAGGAACGACTGCACATCGCACGGGAGCTGCACGATTCGCTCACCCACCAGATCTCGATCATCAAGGTGCAGGCCGAAGTCGCGGTCCACCTGGCCCGCAAGCGTGGCGAACAGGTATCGGAGTCCCTGCTGGCCATCCAGGAGGCTGGCCGTGAGGCTACCCGGGAGCTGCGGGCGACCCTGGAGACGCTGCGCGACGCCAGCAACTCGCCGTCCCATGGGCTCGATCACCTTCCGGAACTGCTGGCGGGGGCCCATGGGATCGGCCTGAGCACGACGCTGACGATCGAAGGAGAACGGCAGGACGTGCCGGACGCGGTGGACCGGACCGTCTACCGGATCGTCCAGGAGTCGCTCACCAACACCGCCCGCCACGCCGCCGCTGCAAGCGCGTCGATCCGGATCGACTACCTTCCAGACGCCATCGCCATCCGGATCGATGACGACGGAACTGCCAAGCCCAGCTCTGCGCCGGTGCACGGAGTCGGGCTGCTGGGGATGCGCGAACGCGTCACTGCCCTGGGTGGCAGCCTGCGCGCGGAACCGCGTACCGAGGGCGGATTCACCGTCCAGGCCGAACTCCCGGTGGCGCGAATTTCATGATCCGTGTCCTGTTGGTCGACGACCAGCCGCTCCTTCGCAGCGGCTTCCGCGCGCTTCTCGACGCCGAAGACGACATCAAGGTGGTGGCCGAGGGCGCCAACGGCAGGGAGGGGCTGGCCCTCGCCAGGGAGTACCTGCCCGACCTCGCCCTGATCGACATCCAGATGCCGGTCATGGACGGCATCGAGGCGACCAAGCAGATCGTCGCCGACCCGGACCTGGCCGGGGTGCGAGTGGTCATTCTGACCAACTACGGCTCGGATGAATACGTCTTCAAAGCGCTGCGCAGCGGTGCCGCCGGGTTCCTGGTCAAGGACATCGTGCCGGACGACCTCCTGCACGCCGTTCGCGTCGCCGCGCGGGGTGACGCCCTGCTCGCACCGTCGATCACCAGAATGCTGATCGGCCGGTACGTCGCGCAGCCGCCCGGCGCGGAGGTCAGCCCGGGGATGGAGGAGCTGACCAACCGCGAACGCGAGGCCGTCGTCCTGGCGGCGCGGGGCCTGTCCAACGATGAGATCGCCGACCATATGGTGATCAGCCCACTGACCGCGAAGACCCATGTCAATCGGGCTATGACGAAGCTCCGGGCTCGCGACCGCGCCCAGCTCGTGGTCTTCGCCTACGAATCCGGCCTGGTGAGTCCCCTGCACCGCTGACCGGTCGGGAGGCCGAATGCAAGTCGGGTCGCGATGCTGCGGCGGTGGTATGTGGCTGCTGCGGATGCAGCAGTGCCCCGGGTGCGTACCGCCCCGGCAGTAGATCAATTGGCTCCTTCCGCATGACGACCAGTGACCCCTTCGGTGCCTACGCTGACGCAGGTACCTCTGTTCGGCAGCCGAAGGGATCCTCGATGGGGCTGGCCGGTTTGGTCGTCGGCGTGCCGGCTGTCGCCCGCTCCCGCCGCACCGCCTGACCGGCAGGACAGACCCGAACACCCCTGCGGCTCAACCCACCTGAAGGGACTCCCATGCGTAAAGCGTTCGTCGGGCTGGCGGCGTTGTTGATGCTCGCGATTTTCGTGCTGTTCTTCCTGGCCGGCAACGGTGCGTTCAACAGCGCGCCCAATGACGAGGCATTCCGGCCCCACCGCTTGCTGGGCATGGGCACGGTTTTCCTCGCCGTGGTGTTGGCGGTGGTCGCCGCGGTGGGACGGATGCCCGGCCAGATCATCGGCCTCACCGCCCTGGTCGCCGGCCTCGGCATCCTGCAGCCCGTGATCGTGGTCATCGCGAAGGCGTTCGGGGACTCGGGCAGCACTACGACCGCCGGGCAGCTCGTGTTCGGCCTGCACGCGGTCAACGGGCTGATCATGATGGCCGTGCTCCACACGATCATGCAGAAGGTGGGAGGCCGCAAAGCGACGACGCCCGCCACCACGACTGCTGGCTCGGCGCGATCGGTATCATGAGTACGCTCCACTGGATCCTTTTCGACTACACCGTAGCGCTGCTGGGTGTCGCCTCCTGGCTCGCGGCCGGTGTCACGGCGGCCCTCCGGCGCTATCGGCTCGCGTTCGGCCTGCTCGTCGGAGCGGTCCTGGTAACGCTCGCCCGGGTGGCCACCGTGGCGGCGCTGTCCGGCCGGGGCTGGTGGTTCGTGCAGGAGAAGGTGCTGCTGGGCCTGCCCATGCTGGGCGCCGCGGGGCTGGCCGCCGTGCTGCTCGCCGGGCCCTGGTTGCGTACGGCGCACCGGACCCCCGGCGAGAGTCTGCCCGCCGGCGGCCTCGTCGCGCTGCTCACGGCGGGATACGCCGCGCTGGCCGGCCTGATGGTGACGTTCTTCGCGGGCTTTCCCCTCACCTGGAGCACCGCGCTGATCGCCGTCTCGTTGGTCTGCGCGAGCGCACTCCTGACCATGCGGGTGATCACGACACCGACCGGAGAGCAGACCGACGCCAGTTCCCCGGACAGCAGCCGAGTGCCGGGATCGCGACGTCCCACGGAGCTCTCCCGCCGCAGGTTCCTCGGCGTGGCCGGCGGGGCGGTCGCGGTCGGATCAGGCGCCACCGGTGTCGGTCTGCTGTTCCGGGATCCCGAGGGCGTGGTCACCGGGGGAGGCCCAGCACCTGCCTCCGGGTCCACCGCGACGGTCTCGGTGGCCGATCTGCGAGGCCCCAGCGTCCCGGTGCCGGGCGGCACCACCCGGCGGCACACACTCACCGCCAGGACCGCCAACGTGAGCCTCGCGTCGGGAGGCGAGGTCCACGCGTGGACCTACGATGGCCGGCTGCCCGGCACGGCGATCACCGCGACCGAAGGTGATCTCATCGAGGTGACGCTTCGCAACACCGACATCGACGACGGGGTCACCGTGCATTGGCACGGGTACGACGTGCCGTGCGGCGAGGACGGTGCGCCGGGCGCCACACAGCACGCGGTGAAGCCGGGCGGTGAGTTCGTCTACCGGTTCCAGGCCGATCAGGTGGGAACGTACTGGTATCACACGCACCAGGTATCGCACCCCGGAGTGCGCAAGGGGCTGTACGGGACCCTCGTTGTGAGTCCGCGAGAGAGACAGCCGGCGGAAGAGCTGGACCTGACGCTGCCCGTGCACACCTTCGACGACGTCGCGGTTATCGGGGACCAGGCCGATCGCACCGTCCATGCCGCCCGTCCGGGCGCGCTGGTGCGACTGCGGATGATCAACACCGACTCGGATCCGCACTGGTTCGCGCTGACCGACACGCCGTTCCGGGTGGTGGCAGTTGACGGCCGCGATCTCCACCGGCCGGGCGAGCTGCGTGAGGTCGGGCTCCGCATACCCGCCGGCGGTCGGTACGACGCGGTCCTGACCATGCCGGAGACGCCGGTGGCACTCGTGGTCGACAACGGCCACGCCAAGGGCTTGCTGCTGCGCCCGACCGGCTACGCCGGGAACGATCCGGCCCGCCCGGAGACCTCCGACTGGCCCGAGCTCGACCTGCTGCACTACGGCGAGCCCGCGGTCGTACCGTTCGACACCGACAACGCCGATCGGCATTTCACGATCGTTCTGGACCGCTCCCTGGCCATGGTCGACGGCCGCCCGGCCTTCGCCCAGACCGTCGACGGTCGCGGGCATCCTTCGGTCCCCGACCAGCTCGTCGCCGAGGGGGACGTCGTCCGCTTCACGGTGGTCAACCGGAGCCTTGAGACTCACCCTTGGCACCTGCACGGCCATTCCGTGCTGGTTCTCTCCAGGGACGGAGAGCGGTCCTCCGGAAGCCCGCTGTGGGTGGACACCTTCGATGTGCGGCCGGGAGAGGTCTGGGAGGTGGCGTTCCGCGCCAACAACCCGGGTGTCTGGATGAACCACTGCCACAACCTGCCGCATCAGGAGCAGGGCATGATGCTGCGGCTCGTCTACGACGGTGTGAGTACTCCCTTCGCAGGCGGCAGCCACGCTCACTGACGTGCCGGCCCGAGGGTCGGTGGGCTGTCCTCGCATGATCGACACCCGAGGGCAGCCTGACACCCTGGGTGACGAGGGCGAGCTGCCCCCGGTGCGGTGGCTGGGGTGATGTGCCCTGGTGGAGCAGGTGAAGCACTGGCAGACGGTTGATCGTGGATAGCCCGACTGTTGCTGGACGCACCGCCCGGCGTTGCCGGACCGGCCGGGCATCGCACGACCGCCTAGTGGTGACGCGCGCCGACGCGTGTATCAGCGGCGGCGGCGCTCTGCGCTTCCTTGAGTAGCGAGACGAGTAGGTCGCTGAGGATCTGCGGGCCGTGCTGGGTGAGGATGGATTCGAGATGGAACTGCACGGACCGGAATCCCGCGCCGCGCAGGGCGTGTACCTCGCCCGTCTCCGGGGTTCGGCTCACCTGCACGGGCTTGCCCTGCCCTCGTGAGATGACGCCGTGTGCGCAACGGGCGGTGTAGGTGTTGTAGAAGCCCACGAGTTCGGACCGGCCAAACAGGTCGACGCGCATCTGGACGCCCTGATTGGGCACCGTGCGCCGGACGAGGTCGAAGCCCAACTCGGCGGCGAGGACCTGGTGGCCCAGGCAGATGGACAGGAACGGGACCGCGCCGGCGAGCAGGTCACGGGTGAGCGCGCGGAGCGTGTTCATGCGCGGGTCTGTCATGTCGCTGGGGTCGCCGGGGCCGGGACCGACGATGACGAGGTCGTAGCCCTCCAGTTGCAGCGGGCTGTCGTATCGGGTGATCGTGGTCCGGAGGCCGAGGGATCGCAGCTGATGGCCGAGCATTCCCATGAAGGTGTCCTCGTTGTCGACGACCAGGACGCGCCGACCGTCCAACTCCGGTTCCGGGCTCGTCCGGTGTGCCCCGTCGAGCCAGAATCGCGACAGCGTGGAGTTGCGGCTCTGCAACGCCAGCCGTACCCGGGGATGGGTGGACGGCGACGGGTGCGCCCTCGTGACAGCGGGCTCGCCCGCGGCGCCGTCGCCGTCGAGCGTGAGGCCGAGCGCTGCGAGCATGCCCGCGGCCTTGGCCTGCGTCTCGGCGATCTCGGACTCGGGCTTGGAGTCACGGACCAGGGTGGCGCCGACGCCCAGGCGCAGCTTGCCGTTGTTGCCGACCTCGGCGGTGCGGATCATGATCGCTGAGTCGAGCGTGCGGCTGCCCATCGCGTCACGGCCAATCAGTGCGAGAACGCCGCCGTAGTATCCGCGCCCGGTCGTCTCATGTCGGGTGATGACCCGGAAGGCGTTCTCGAGCGGACTGCCGGTGACGGTCGGCGCGAGCAGGGTCTCCCGCAGCACGTCGCGTACGTCGAGGTCGCTCTGACCGGTCAAGGTATACTCAGAGTGAGTGAGGCGTGCCATCTCCTTGAGAAACGGGCCGTGCACCCGACCGCCGGAGGTGCACAAACGCGCCATCATTTTCAGTTCTTCGTCGACGACCATATATAGTTCGTTGGCCTCTTTCGGGTCATTCAGAAACTGAAGTAAACCGGAAATGTCCGGCCCGGTCGAGGGGTGCCGGTAGGTCCCGCTGATGGGGTTCATCGAGATGGTGCCGCCTGCCATGCTGACGTGCCGCTCCGGCGATGCGCCGATGAATGTCCCCGCGCCGGTGTGGAACAGGAACGTCCAGTACGAACCCAGCTCCCCGGTCAGCAGCCGCCGAAAGATCGCCAGCTCCGTGCGGGCCGAACAGTCGTCCAGCCGCGCGGCGAAGGATCGCCTGATGACGAAGTTGGATCCGGCGCCCTGTCCGATCTCATCACCCACCACGCGCTTGACGATCGCCGCGTAGTCCTCGTCGCTGGCGTCGAATCCGGCGTCGGACACGCGCACCTTCTGCTCGGGCAGGCCAGCCAGGGCCTGCTCGAGGCTGAGATCGGCTTGCTCGTGGATCCGCATGGCAAGCAGGGGCGCATGGTCGTCGTGGCAGTCGAACCCGCGTTCGGTGACCTGCCGGTACGGGACCGCCACAAGCAGGTCGTGCCGGGCGCCACTCGCCGGGTCGCCGGGTAGGGGCAGCTCGGCGAGGCTGCCCACGTCGTGGACATCGCCGGTCAGGACCTCCACGCGCGCGTCCCTGGCCGGGTCGGGCCGATACAGCAGGGCGAAGGCGCGCCCGTCCTCGCCGAGGCCGGCCAGAACATCCGGGGGCCCGGCCATGCTCGAATGCGTCCCGTCCATATTGCTCCCCTTCGCACGAGATCAGATCACCCCTCTCGATACTGCGGCGGCGAAAGGCGTAGCACATGACGTGACGCCACGATCCCGTATTCCCGGTAACGTGCGGCCGGTATGGCGTGAACAGATGAATGCCGCACCACTACTCGAGCGGGTAGTGGTCGGGCAAATGCATCCCCATTACTGTCGACGACATTGCCGGCTCAACGAGGGCGGTGAACATGGCTGTGAATGTGCTGGTCCAGAAAAGCCGCGGTGCTTCTGCGCGGACTCTCGAGCGCGCTCGTCAGGCCGCCCTGCGTATCGCCGCGGCGCCCCGGCGCGGGTCGTCCGCGATCGTCTGTGCGGGCGGCCGTAGGGCCGGTGACCTGCTGGGGCTGGCGGCCGACGTCGGTACTGCGGGTCCGTCCCGGGAGCTGGATCAGTAGCGGTGAACGACCCACGACGCCAGGGACCCTGATCCCACGTGAGGCGCTGACGAGCATGCCTGAGGTAATCAAGCCGTGCAGCCTGTTCAGGCACGACGAGGACTGGGACAAGCGCTCCTCTACTACGGACGGGAACGACATGTCTCAGCTACGGGTGGCTGTGGCCGGGGCCGGAATCGCCGGCCTTGCCCTGGCCGCCGCCCTTCGCCGGGCCGGCATCGACTGCCACGTCTACGAGCAGGCGGAGCACCTGACCGAGGTGGGTGCGGGAGTGCAGGTGGCGCCCAATGCCACCCGGCTGCTGCATCAGCTCGGTCTGCGCGATCGCCTGCGCGGCGTTGCGGTCGTGCCGCAGGCGATCGAGATGCGCCGCTGGGACGACGGCAGGCGGCTGCAACGCACCCCGCTGGGTAGTCTGTGCCGCAGCCGCTTCGGCGCGCCCTACTACACCATGCGCCGCGCGGACCTGCTCACCAGCCTGCTCTCCGTCGTGCCGCCTGACCGGGTGCACCTCGGCGCCCGCCTTGCCGCCGTGACGCAGAGCGCCGACGAGGCGCGGCTGCACCTGTCCGACGGTCCGACGGTCGCAGCGGACCTGGTCGTGGGGGCCGACGGCATTCATTCGATCGCACGTGAGCAGATCGTGGCCGATCGGCCGTGCCACTCCGGGCAGACGGTCTACCGGGGACTGGTGCCGGTCGAGCGGGTGCGCTTTCTGCTCACCGAGATCCGGGTGCAGTCGTGGCTCGGACCGGACCAACACCTCGTGTGCTACCCGGTGTCGTCGGGTCGGCAGGTGAGCTTTGAGGCGACCATCTCCGCCTCGGACGGGCGAGCGGAGTCGTGGTCGGCGCGGGGCGACGTCGCCCCGCTCGCCGCGGCGTACGCGGGCTGGCATCCGGACGTGACACGGGTGATCGACGCGGCGGAGACAATCAGCAGGTCGGCGCTGCACGATCGGGAGAGCATCGAGCGGCTCAGTTCGGGGCGGGTGGCCGTCATCGGCGACGCCGCGCATCCGATGGCGCCGATCCAGGCGCAGGGCGCGAACCAGGCGATCGAGGATGCCGTGGTGCTCGCGGCGTGTCTGGCCGACGCGCGCCCGGGCGACCTGAGCGCGGCCTTGCGCCGCTACGAAGGTATCCGCCTTCCCCGGACGACGCGGATCCAGCAACAGTCCCGTGCCAACGCGGAGACATTCCACCTCGTCAACGGGCAAGCGCGGCATCGCCGCGACACCTCCGCCCAGACCGCATCCGGTCTGGACCGGCATGAATGGCTCTTCGGGTACGACGCCGAGCAGGCAACTACGACCAGCGGGAGCGCATGATGGAACTGACCGGAATCGAGTCGACGGTCGCACTGGTCAGCGGGGCGGCGCAGGGCATCGGTGCCGCCGTGGCGGGCCTCCTGGCGGGCGCGGGGGCGCACGTCGCGGCCGTCGACCGCAACGCCGAGGCGCTCGACACCGTTCTGACCAAGATCGAGGCGGAGGGTGATTCGGTCCGCGGCTACCTCGTCGACGTGCGCGACAGCGAGGCCGTGGACGCGCTCGTGGGGCGCGTCGAGGACGAGCTCGGGTCCATCGGCGTCCTGGTCAACGCAGCCGGTGTCCTGCACACCGGCAGGGTGGTCGAGCTGTCGGACCAGCAGTGGAGCGAGACCTTCTCGATCAACGCGGGCGGGGTGTTCCACCTGTCCCGGGCGGTGGCCCGCCGAATGATCGGCCGCCGACGGGGTGCGATCGTGACGATCGCATCCAACGCCGCCGGCGTGCCGCGCACGGAGATGGCCGCGTACGCCGCCTCGAAGGCCGCGTCGGCCCAGTTCACCCGATGCCTGGGGCTGGAGCTCTCCGACTACGGCATCCGGTGCAACGTCGTCTCGCCGGGCTCGACCGACACACCCATGCTGCGCGCGATGCTCGGCGAGGCCGGTGATCCGCGGCAGGTGGTCGAGGGCTCGCCGGCCGCGTACCGCGTCGGTATTCCGCTTCGAAAGCTGGCCCAGCCGCGGGACGTGGCCGAAGCGGTCGCGTACCTCGTCTCGGACCAGGCCGGTCACGTCACGATGCACGACCTGTACGTGGACGGCGGCGCGGCCCTGCACGTATGACGTCGTCGGATGCCGAACAGGAGACGAACCATGGTCATGACCCCGATCGCGGCGTACCCCATGCCCGGCGACAGCGATCTGCCGAGTACGGCGATGCCCTGGCGCCCGGATCCGGCCCGGGCAGCCGTGCTGGTGCACGACATGCAGCGCTACTTCCTACGCCCGTTCCCAGCCGGGCAGTCGCCGCTCACCGACCTGCTCGCCAATGTCATGAAGCTGCTCGCGGCGGCCCGCGCGGCCCGGGTGCCGGTGCTGTACACGGCACAGCCGGGTGGGATGAGCCGGCGCGACCGTGGGCTGCTGCACGACCTCTGGGGTCCCGGCATGAGCAGCGCGGAGGCCGATCGCGGCATCGCCGACGACGTCGCCCCGGAGCCGGGCGACACGGTGCTGACCAAGTGGCGCTACAGCGCGTTCTTCCGCAGTGACCTGGAGGAACGACTGCGGGGGTCGGGCCGGGATCAGATCATCGTCTGCGGCGTCTACGCGCACATGGGGTGCCTCATTACCGCCAGCGACGCGTTCAGCCGCGACATCCAGCCGTTCCTCGTGTCGGATGCGTTGGCCGACCTGTCGCTCGACGACCATCTCATGGCGCTTCGGTACGCGGCGGATCGTTGCGCGGTACCGCTGACCACGGCGCACGTGCTGGCCGCGCTGGAGAGCTAAAGCCCCGCTTCACCAACGTTCGGGGGGTTGTCGATGGTGTTGTGGATCCTCGCCGTGGGTGTGGTCACCGGGCGGCTCAATGACGCGAACGCGCCATACCCGCTCTCCCGGACGCGGATTCCCAGCCCATTCGATGGCGCTCTCGACAACGCAAAGACATGATGCGCACACACCGGCGGGTGGGCAACGCTATCCGCGCACACCCATCGACCGGGAGGTTGGCGCCGGCGCGACCGGGCCGTCGCCGGGCTCGTCT
Source organism: Micromonospora sp. NPDC005203 (assembly GCF_042872705.1). Classification (NCBI taxonomy): domain Bacteria; kingdom Bacillati; phylum Actinomycetota; class Actinomycetes; order Micromonosporales; family Micromonosporaceae; genus Micromonospora; species Micromonospora sp. NPDC005203. Next base: position 71,088 of record NZ_JBIAKV010000009.1, read on the forward strand.
GGCGATCGGCTCGCGGCCTGCCGCGGCTCCCGCAGGCCCGTCTCGCTGATCTCTTGTGTGGAGGACAGATGCAGCAACCCAGCTCCACGGCGGACTTCGCCCCACTCGGTCCGTGGCAGGGCATGCCGGCGGCTCAACAACCGGACTGGCAGGACCACCCCGCGTACCACGAGGTCTGTCATTCGCTTTCCTCAGCGCCACCCCTGGTGACGACCGAGGAGATTTGGCAGCTGCGGGAGTCGCTGTCGATACTGGCCCCCACCCGCACTCTCTTGCTACAGGTCGGCGACTGCGCCGAGAGCTTCTATGAGTGCACGCCCCGGCACACCTCAGACAAACTCGAAATCATCGAGCGGCTGGGGGACAGGCTCGGTGAGCGCACCGGTCAGCGTGTCATCCGTGTCGGCCGGATGGCCGGACAGTTCGCCAAGCCCCGATCGCAGGCCATGGAGTGGCACGACGCGCTCCGCATCCCCTCCTTTCGAGGGCACATGATCAATTCGGACATCGCCGGGCCGAGGACCCGCAGAGCCGACCCGCGGCGCATGGTCTGGGCCTACGAGGCCAGCGACGCGGTACAGCGGGTGATGCGGAACCACCGTCAGGGAAACGGACGTACGGCGACGGCGGAGGGCCCATGGTCGAGCCACGAGGCGCTGGTGGTCGACTACGAGTCCCGGCTGATCCGCAGCGACCCGGACTCCGACGACCTGTACCTGGGCTCGACCCACCTGCCCTGGGTGGGTGAGCGGACCCGCGAGCCGGCCGCGGCCCATGTCGCCATGCTCTCCTCCGTCGTCAATCCGGTGGGATGCAAGATCGGACCGGACGCCGACCCCGATGACGTCCTGCAGGTGTGCGAGGCGCTCGACCCGCGGCGCGAGCCGGGCCGCCTCGTCCTGATACCCCGGATGGGTCGGGACCGGATCCAGGAGGCCCTGCCATCCATAGTCCGCCGTGTGGTGAACGCGGGACACCCGGTGGTCTGGTTGAGCGACCCCATGCACGGCAACACCGTGAAAGCCTCGAACGGCCTGAAGACACGCCACCTCACCGACGTGATCACCGAGGCGCTGCGCTTTCGTGACATCATCGGGCAGAACGGGCAGCACGCCGCCGGGCTCCACATCGAGGTCGCGGCGGACGATGTGACGGAATGCATCGGTGGATCCGTGGAGAACGAGGACCAACTGCAGCGTCACTACACCTCACTGTGCGATCCGCGGCTCAACCCCGGCCAGGCCACCGAACTCATCGAGGCATGGGCCAAGGGAACGGCGACGGGTCGTTGCTGACCGGGCCGGTACCCGCATCCCTGGAAAGAACCCTACGCACCGGTCCTGCGCCGCGAGCGGAACGCCGCGACCGTAGCCGGTGGCGTGACACCGCAACGGGTTGATCGCGAACACCTGCCGGTCGGCGGACCGCAGCCCCGCGACCAGCAGCCCAGTCGACCCCACACGCCACCACTGTCAGCGCGACTCCTCTCCGTCTGCATCCGCAGCGAGGCGCGACGCCCTAATGGACAGTGCCCGCCGCACGGCACCTCACGAGTCGTCGCCTCACCACCGGCGGCGCCCGCACTCGCGCAAGGCTCTCGACCTGCGACCAATCAAGGCTCAGCCCGCCGGCGATCCACGAGCCGACAATTGTCGTCGACGCCCGCGGCTGCGCCCCTTGCCGAAACTCAGGGTCCAGCCCCCAACGTTGATACAGAGGTCAACAGCGGCCGCGACCATCAACGTGGCGCCGATCTCGAGTCCCAGGCTCGACGGCCGACGGCTGGTATGGGCGTCCTCTGTTGCCATTACGGCTGGTACAGCACCCGCCGCATCCAGAAAGAACTGGGCGACCTCAGCCCCGACGAATACGAGACCGCCTGGCACCACCAACAGACCAGCCTGACCGAGCAACCGACCACCACCCCTGCACCACTCGGCAGCAGGTAACCACCGCTCCATCAAAGCGGGGGATGCTCAGAATGGCTTTGACCGCCGAAGAGACACGGCCCTGGGTGTCCGGTCCGAAAGGGAACCTCATCCTTTATCATGATCAGACCCGACGGGTCTGCGCCGATGACACAATCGGCTTACGCTCTGCGACATGAAAAAGCTCCTCGCGGGCCTGATGTCGCTGCTGCTACTCGCCGAGGTCGCGGTGTTCTACCTAGCCGCCAGCGGCGCGTTCATGCACGTGTCCGACGAGGAGGCCTTCATGCCCCACCGCGTGCTCGGGATCGCGATCTTCGTGTTCGCCGTCGTGTGCGTGGTCGTCGCCGCGCTCGCCCGGATGCCCGGACGGCTCATCGGCATGGTGGCCCTGATCGCCGGGTTGACGCTCGTCCAGGGGATGATCCGGGCGCTCGCCAAGTCCTTTGGGGAGGCCGAGGCGGGGCACATCGTCTTCGGCCTGCACGGGATGAACGCGCTGGCGATCTTCGGCGTGACCGTGTGGGTCGCGCAGCAGTCAATCCAGATCGCGCGGCGGCGCGGCGAGCTCAGCCGAACGGCGTCATAACCACAGCCACGTTGTTTGTCCTGGACCACGCCTGCACGTCGCTGGGCGCCGTCGCGTGGATGGCCGCGGCGCTGCGGCGCGCCAGGGGCTCGCACTCGTGCTGCTCGCCGCAGCGAAGGTGCTGACGGCGGCGAGGGCGGTGCCGATGGCAGGGCTGGCCGGGCGGGGCTGGCCGGGCGGCCCGTGCGGTCTCGGGTGACGTGCGGCCGTAGGTGGACAGATCGACGCTGATCAGGGCTGGGTGGATGGGACCTCGCTGCCGGCGGGCTGGCCGTGCGGGCCACCGTGGGCATGGGGTATCGCTCGGCGGCCACGTCCCGGCATCGGCCGAGGCGGTGGTGGTGCCGTCGAGGCGCGGACGACCAGCTCGACCGGTTGGTCGGCTGCCGGCGGAAGCTCGACGTCCGGCTTCTCGATGACCTGCACCAGCAGCGCGAGGCCCTGCCGCGTGACCTCGTCGAACGGCTGCCGCACAGTGGTGAGCGGGGGAGTGACGTAGGCGGAGACCGGGATGTCGTCGAACCCGACGACGCTGATGTCCTCGGGCACCCGGCGCCCAGCCTCGAGCTGCGCGCGGATGAGCCCGATCGCCATGTCGTCGTTCGCGGCGAACACCGCGGTCACGGTGCCGTCGCCGGCCAGTTCCCGGCCCGCCGCGTAGCCGGACGCTGCCGACCAGTCGCCCTCGACGACCGGCGGCTCGTCCGCGCCGTGGGCTCGCAGCGCCTCGCGCCAGCCGGCGAGACGATCCCGTGCCGAATACCACCGCTGCGGGCCGGCCAGGTGATGGACGGTCGCGTGCCCCAGCTCCAGCAGGTGCTCGGTCGCGGCCCGCGCGAGCCGGCCCGCGCCGACCCTGGCGGTCACCACCTGCGGCGCGGTGAAGGTGGGCGGCGCGCCGAGGACCAGGACCGGCACGTCGACGCTGATGAGGCCGACACCCTCGTCGATCGGCTCGGAGATGATGACGCCGTCCACGCCCTGGTCCAGCAGCGACGCCAGGGCGCTCGCGATGCCGCCCGGGTCGCCCTCGATCGTGGTGACCACCCGCAGCGTGTAGCCAACGTTCCGAACCGCCCGCTCGATGCCCATGAGCCACGACGCCGGCCCGTACAAGGCGCTGCCGAGCGTCACCACGCCGATCGACCGGGTCCGCCCGGAGGCCAACGCCCGGGCCGCCTGGTTGCGCCGGTAGCCGAGTTCCTCGGCGGCGTCCAGGACCCGCCGGCGCACGTCGGCCGAGACATACGGCTCGTCGTTGAGGACCCTGGACACCGTCTTCTGGGAGACGCCGGCCAGCCGCGCGACGTCCACGCTGCGCGGCGTCGGAGGGCTTCCACCCGGCCTCGCCAGTCGCGTCACGGCACCTCCCATCGCCGGCCATAGTCCTGTATGATTGCGCAGTCATGTCTACGCAGTCAGACACTCGCCGTCACGAGTTCGCAACCCGCTCGCATCCCGCTCGTGGGGCTGGCGAAGCGCGTTCCTTACCAGCACCCTAACTCCATTTTCGAACCGAACAAGTCAGGCCGGGCCGCCCGCCGACTTCACCGGGGACCACGGCGCTGTCCACGCCTTCAGCGTGTCACGCGGCCGGGCACCGCAGAGGCGAATCGGTTCGCTATTCGATCGGCGCCGCGTCCGTGGGCCGGCGACACGAAGTGCCTGAGCGCGATGCCCCAGCACTCCGAAAGGGTCGTATCCGTCGGCGGCCACTCGAAGCTTGTAAGGCGTCAGGAGCAGGAAGTAACCGCCTCGAAACCTTGACTTCACGTCCGATGCGCCCACTAATACATACCTATGTATCTGGGCCGCAACCACCCTTCCCGGGTGGTCGGCGACGCCGGCAGATTTGTCGAATCGATTCGAGTGTCAGCCTCGAGGCTGTGCCCTGAACCGGTGTTGCGTAGCTGGCGGATGAGTCACAGGAGGTAACCGTGCATCGTACGAACGTCCACTGGGGTGGCCGATTGTCGGCGTTGGCCAGAGGGCTTGCCGCGACCGTGGCGCTCGCCCTGCCTCTGACGCTCGGTGGTCTGACCCTGGCGACCCCCGGGTCGACCCTGGCCGCGCCGGTCGCGACGCAGAGTGTCGCGGCCGCCGGACTTGACGGTGTGGCGGCCGGCAACGCCGCGATCACCTCGGTCGACCTGGCCGGGACGTGGAACTTCACGCCCGCAGGTCGGGGGGCGACCACGATCGCGGTACCCGGTGGCGGCTGGTACAAGCAGGGCTTCACCACCGTGAACGAGGCGGTGTACTCGCGCAGCATCACCGTGCCGGACTCGGGGCAGCCGCAGTCGACCTGGATCGAGTTCGGTGCCGTGAACCACCAGGCGACACTGTCGGTCGACGGCCGCGTGGTCGCCACCCAGACGACGGCGTTCACCCCGTCGAACTTCGACATCAGCGCATACGCGGCGCCGGGCACCACCCACACGATAACGGTGAACGTGAAGGGCCGCGGCGCGTTGAAGGCATCCAACGGCCGCTACCTGGTGCCCGACGCCGCCACGTGGTCCGAGGCTGTCCCGCAGGGGATCTTCGGGTCCGCGTTCCTGCGGGTGTACCCGGCGGTGTACGTCAGCGACACATTCGTGCGTACGTCGGTGGCGAACAGGACGCTGACCTACGACGTGACGGTGCGGAACACGTCGGGGACCTCCCGGTCGGTGACGTTGACCGGGTCGCTGTCGTCCAGCAACGGAACGGCCTTCAGCTACCCGGCACTGCCCAGCCGTACGGTCGCCGTGGCGGCCCGCTCGACCGTGACCGTGACCGTCGGGCCGGTCGCGTGGAACCTCGACAGCACCTCGTACTGGTGGCCCAACGTGCCGTACCGGTCGGGGTACCGGGCGCAGCTGCACGGGCTGACGGTGCATGCCGTCACCGACGACGGCCGGACGAGCGACGCCGAGTACCGGTTCGGGTTCCGGGAGGCCACCCAGAACGGTGACTACTACTACCTCAACGGCGTGCGCGTGAACTTCCGCGGCGACAACCTCCAGGGCGCCGACTATGACCGGATCAACAACGGCGGCAAGGGCGACGCCTACCACACCCTGCCCGGCTTCCTGCCCCCGTCGTCCGGCAACGGCGGCTGGCCGCAGGCGGTGGACAACTACCAGCGGCTGAACTACAACGTGGTGCGCATCCACCAGGAGCCCGGAAGTCCGTACATGTTGGACGTCGCCGACGAGATGGGCCTGATGATCATCGACGAGGTCGCGATTCGCGGCTCCCAGTCCTCGCAGGAGTGGCAGAACTCCGTCGGGCGCGACAACATGATCAACCACGCCCGTGCGCTGGTCCTGCGCGACCGCAACCACCCCGCGATCATCCGCTGGAGCCAGAACAACGAGCCGAACCAGAGCGGCCAGGATTCCGAACAGTTCGAGAAGGACCTGTACGCGGCGATGAACGGCGCCGACGGCACCCGGCCGATCATTGTCGAGGTGGGCGTCGGCAACAATGTCAGCCTGTATCCGGGGATGACGTACGCCAACTTCGCGGTGATCCCGCACTACGTCGACGGCTTCGGCAGGTACGGGGAGGGCCTGGTCACCGTGAACGGGCGGCCCGATGGCGAGGGCGAGTTCATCTGGCCGGCATGCAACAACAAGCAGGGCTTCGAGTGGTTCGCCACCGCGACTGCTGCCAAGCGCGGCAAGGGCGCCACCGACCTGCGTCCGTACACCCTGCTGTCCGCCTGGGCCAGCGTCGTGCCCGGCGTGCGGTCCACCGACTTCACCCCGGAGGAGGGCGGTCACCCCATCTACGGCGTGGACAACCTGCCCGACCCGTGGAGCAACCCGCAGATCCAGCGGGTGCAGGCGGCGTTCAACCCGGTGGCCGCGATCGACCTCCCGTACTGGTCCGCCTCCGGCAATTCGGACTCCAACGGCACCTTCCCGCTGCCGCAGGCGGTACCCAGCTACGCCCGCAACGCCACGGTGACCCGCAACATCACCGTGTTCAACGACGACCTCACCAACACCTCGGTGGGCTTCACCTGGACCGCCCGGCTCGACAGCCCGACCGGCGCGGTCGTCGCGTCCGGCAGCAGCAACCTGACCATCCCACTCGGCACGCGGGTCACCCAACCGGTGTCCTTCACCGCCCCCGCCACCGGTGACCGCGTGTACCTGCAACTGTCGACCGCCAAGTCCGGCAGCACCCTCTTCACCGACTCGGCCGAATACCTGAACCTCGGCGGAGGCGGCGGAACCGCGCCCACGGCAGGCACCTACCGCATCGTCAACCGCAACAGCGGAAAGCCCCTCGCCATCGCCGGCAACTCCACCGCCGACGGCGCCAAGGCGGTCCAGCAGAGCGGCAGCCCCACCTGGACGATCAGCACCACCCAGGACGCCTACACCCTGCGCTACACCGCCTCCGGAAAGATGCTCGACGTCAACGCCGGCAGCACCACGGCCGGCCTGCAACTACAGCAGTGGTCGGCAAATGGCGGCACCAACCAGATGTGGTACCTGCGGCCCACCGGTAACGGCTACTACACAATCGTCGCCCGTGGCAGCGGACTGACAGCCGACGTCTCTGGTGCCTCGACCAGCGACGGGGCGCAGGTCGTGCAGTGGACCGCCAACGGCGGGACCAACCAGCAGTGGCAGTTCGTACCCGCCTGACCAGTAGCAGAGGTGATTGTCAAGCTCGGCCGCCGGTAACGGGCTGCCGATTGTCGCGCCGACTCGGGGGCACGGTTTGTGCCCCCGAGCCGGCCGCGATCCAATCACCGTGGGAGCGCTCGGCGATGACCAGGGCCTCGTTGGCGTCCTCGAATTAGCGGCCGGTGACGCCGTCGACCTCGGGGGAGGCGGCGAGCAGGACCGAGGTGGCCGCCCATGTCCCCAAACGGCGTGCGAGAGCGCGGCAGGCGCGCGAGAGCGGTCTCCTGCGCCGGCCAGTCGAACTCCTCCGCCGGCCAGTCGAACTCCTCCGCCCAGTAGTCGACGATCTCGCGCAGATAGGTGATGTCTGTGCCCGGCGACCCCCCAGCATCCTCCGGCGCGTCCGGCCAGCGCGTCGCGCGCAGGCGCGCACGAAGGTTCTCCAGCTCCTCAGGGCTGGCGTGCACCCGGAACGGCTCGACACTCGTCGGGTCCTGCGACGAGGGAAGCACGAGCCGCACCGCCTCGCCGCACCGCCTCGCCGCGCCGCGCCGCGGACAGTGACGGCACCGCCATCCGTGCCAAGCGTTGTGTCACGGACGGATCATGACAACCTCCGCGTACGTACGTCGGCAAGCAACCCGGCGTCCGGCGGCATGTCGCGGCGGAAAGCTGGCCATCATCCGTCAGCCGGCGGCCCTCGCCGCGCCGCGCAGCCGGTCTCATCCGGTCCGAGTAGGTGGGCATACCGCGGCGGGCCGGGAGCCGGCCGTGACCGCTCACCCGTGCGGTGTCGAAACAGCTCATGCCGGTCGTCGGCAAGCCGATGATCGGCTGTCCACGGCCCGGATGGCCGGGCACGGTGCCCGGCCGATCCGATTCAGCGGCGCGCCAGCGGCGGCTGCTCCGGGTAGCGGCCGCCGGCCGCCGCGCCGGGCGGCATGGCCGCGTCCAACGCGTTCAGCTCGGCCTCCGTCAGCTCGACGTCAAGTGCCTGGACATTCTCTGTCAGGTAGCGACGTCGCTTGGTGCCCGGAATCGGCACCACGTCGGGGCTGCGGCTGAGCACCCAAGCGAGTGCCAGCTGGGCGGCGGTGACGTCCTTGGCGGTGGCCAATTCACGCACCCGCGCTACCAGTTCCATGTTGTGCCGCAGATTGTCGCCCTGGAAACGGGGCGTACCGCGCCGGTAGTCGTCGGCCTCCAGCTGGGTGAGGTCGGTGATCGCGCCGGTCAGCAGCCCCCGCCCGAGCGGGCAGTACGCCACCAGCCCGATGCCCAGCTCGCGCAGGGTGGGCAGCAGCTCGGTCTCCGGCTCCCTGCTGAACAGCGAGTATTCATACTGTCCGGCGGTCACCGGGTGCACAGCGTGAGCCCGGCGCACCAGGTCCGCCGGGGCCTCGGAAATGCCGAGGTGGCGCACCTTGCCGCTCGCGACGAGCTCGGCCAGCGCGCCCCAGGTCTCCTCAATGGGCACCTGCGGATCGACGCGGTGTTGGTAGTACAGGTCGATGTGGTCCAGGCCGAGCCGGCGCAGCGACGCGTCGCAGGCTCGGCGCACGTAGTCAGGGCGACCGTTGATGCCGAAATAACCACTCTCGGGGCGGCGTTCCACGCCGAACTTCGTGGCGATCACCGCGTGATCGCGGCGGCCGGCGACGGCCTTGCCGACCAGCTCCTCGTTGGCGAACGGGCCGTACATGTCGGCGGTGTCGAGCAGGGTGACGCCGAGCTCCAGCGCCCGGTGGATCGTGGCGACCGACTCATTGTCGTTGCGGTCACCGTAAAACTCGCTCATGCCCATGCAGCCGAGGCCGAGAGCGGAGGTGGTCAGGTTCTGGCCGAGCACGCGGTGATGCATCCGCTATTCCTTCCAGGTGAAGAGATGACGACGGACTACTGCCCTCGGGATGCGCCGGTGTCGCCGACCTCGACCGGGCAGGCCGGCTGGTACGGCCCGTCTTGGGCCACCGCCGCCCGCAACGCCGCCCGGGTGGCGCGGGCAGGTCGGTGGCGAAGTCCTACACCGTGGGTCTCCTTGCCGCTCGGGCACCGTGGTGGGAGACGCTCAGAAGGTGATGACGACCTTGCCGCGGGTGTGCTTGCCGGCGAACTCGGCGACCGCGCGCTGCGCCTCGGCAAACGGGAACCGGGCGCTCACCTCGGCCCGCAGCCGACCCGATGCGGTCGCCTCGACGATCCGTTGCAGCAGGCCGTCGGTGGCCTCGATGTGGGCGTACGAGGCGCGCACCGCACGGTCGAAGACCGGCGGACCACCGGCCGGAGAGATGAGCAGCCCACCGGGCTTGACGGCGGCTGCGGTTCCGGCCAGTGCGGGACCGGCATTGATCAGGTCGACGGCGACGTCGACGCCGCCGGGAACGTGGCGCAGCGCCTCCTCGGTCGTGTCGCCGGAGGTGTAGTCGACGGTCACCGCGGCTCCAAGGCCACGCACGTAGTCGGCGTCCGACGGCGGTGCGGTCGCCACCACGCGGACGCCAGCCTGGGCGGCGAGCTGCACCACGAACGAGCCGACACCCCCGGTCGCGCCGACCACCAGTAGTGAGTCACCGCTGTTCAGCCCGGCCTGCTCGACAATGCCGGCCGCGGTCATCGCGGCCACCGGCAGAGCAGCGGCGTCCACCGGGTCCAGCGTCTCCGGCCGGGCCACCACCTCGGGGCCGTCCAGAGCCAACGTGTACTCCGCGACCGCGCCGGCGACCGGATGGGTAAACGCCACCACCTCGTCACCGGGGCTGAATCGGGTGACGCCCTCGCCGACCGCTTCGACTGTGCCGGCCGCGTCCAGACCCAGCACGAAGGGATGCGACACCGGCATCATCTCGCGCATCACTCCGGTGGCGAGCTTGACGTCGAGCGGGTTGAGCGCCGCCGCCCGCAGCTTGATCAGGATCTGTCCCGGCCCGGGTGCCGGCTTGGCCAGCTCAGCGATGGTGAGCTGGTCGATCGGACCGTACGAAGGTGCGACGAGTGCCTTCATGGTGACGGGCCTTTCTGCGGTATCGACGGGTGAGGTGCCGTGCAGGGTGAGGACGTCGCCATCGAGCGCGGCGCGCCGGACGAGTTCCGAGCCGACCATCCGGCCGGCCCATGTCGAGGGTGGACAGCGGGGGCTCTTCGCAGATCACAGGTTAAATGGAATCTCTTCCACTTAATCGAGAAGGCTATCCGGAAAGGTTTCCGATTGCAACGTCGCCGCACCGCTGGCCTCGACCTGCGAAGAACTGCTTACACTGCCGCGACAGCGCAGGTCGCGGCAGAATGGGCGGACGGGCGCGCCGGCTGCCGGAGGCGTGGCCGCGGGAGAGAGGACCGTCGGGTGGTTGGAGAGCCGGAGACGGCATCGACGCCGGTCCCCGCGACAGTGTCGCTCGCGGGACAACCGGGAATCGAACGCGCCGACGCCGCCCGCAACCGCCGCAAGATGCTCGACGCCGCCGCGCGCATCGTCGCCACCGAGGGCGTCACGGCGCTGGCCCTCGACGAGGTCGCGCGGGCCGCGGGAGTGGGCACCGGCACCGCCTACCGCCGCTTCGGCGACCGTGCCGGACTGATCTTCGCGTTGCTCGACGAGGAGGAGGCCACTTTCCAGGCCGCTTTCCTGCAGGGTCCGCCGCCGCTGGGCCCCGGCGCGCCGGCGGCGGAGCGGATCCATGCCTTCCTGCACGCACTGGTGGACCGGGTGGAGGCGCAGCTGGAAATGCTGCTGGTCACCGAGGCCAGCTCGCCGGTGGCGCGATATCGCAGCGGGCCCTACATGATCTACCACACCCACCTGGCCGGTCTGCTCGGCGAGGCACGCCCCGACGTCGACCCGCACTACGTCGCGGCCGCGCTGCTCGCGCCGGTCTCGGCCACCCTGATCAGCTACCAGCTGCGCGAGCGCGGCCTCGGCACCGACGTGCTCAAGAGCGGTCTCGACGACCTGCTGCGCCTCAACCTCTGAGCGTCTCCGCCGGCTGTCAGACGCCCTCAAGTCTCCCGGGTGACGGGCGTAGGTAGACGTACCAGGTGATGACGAAGCAGATCGCGTAGAAGGCGATGAAGGCGACGTAGGCCGCATCCGCGGTCTGGTAGGTCAGAAACGACTGCCGGAAGGCAAGATTGACGAGGACTCCGCCGAACGCGCCGATGGCACCGGCAACGCCGATGAGCGCGCCGGAGAGGCGCCGGGCCTCGTGCTCCGCCGCCCGGTCGTGCGGGTCGCCCGCGCCGCCGACGGTCACCTGCACGCCGCACCTGGCCCGGAAGATCGCCGGGATCATCTTGTACGTCGAGCCGTTGCCGATGCCGCTGAACACGAACAGCGCGATGAAGCCGAGCAGGTACAACGGCAGCGAACGTTGCTGGGAGGCGAGCAGGACGATCGACGCGCCGGCCGCCATCGCCACGAAGTTCACGAAGGTGACCCGGGCACCGCCGAGCCGGTCGGCCAGGACACCGCCCACGGGACGGATGAGCGAGCCGAGCAGTGGTCCGAGGAACGTCAGGTACGCGGCCTTCACCGGGGTGTTGAAGGTGTCGGCGAACTGCACCTGAAGGACCTGGCCGAAGGCGAACCCGAAGCCGATGAACGACCCGAACGTGCCGATGTAGAGCAGGGACATGATCCAGGTGTGCGGTTCGCGGGTGACGTCACGCATGGCCCGTTTCTCGTTGCGGGCATGGCTGAGGTTGTCCATGAACATCGCGGCACCGAGTGCGGCCAGCACGATCGCCGGCAGGTAGATGCCGGCGACGATGCCGGGACTGGCCGTCCCCAGGACCGCCAGCACGAACAGGCCGACGAGCTGGACCGCGGCGACGCCGAGGTTGCCACCGCCGGCGTTGATGCCGAGCGCCCAGCCCTTGAGCCGGTCGGGGTAGTACGCGTTGATGTTCGCCATCGAGGAGGCGAAGTTCCCGCCGCCGACGCCGGCCAGCGCGGCGATGAGCAGCAACGTCGCGTACGAGACGCCGGGCCGGATGAGAAAGGCGCCGAGCAGGCTCGGGACCAGCAGCAGCGACGCGCTGATGATCGTCCAGTTGCGGCCGCCGAACCGGGCCACGGCAAGGGTGTACGGGATCCGCAGCACCGACCCGACCAGTGCGGGCACGGCGGTGAGCAGGAATTTCCCGGCCGGATCGATGCCGTACTGCGGCCCGAGGAACAGCACCAGCACCGACCACATCGTCCAGATCGAGAAGCCGATGTGTTCGGAGAAGATGGAGAAGATCAGGTTGCGCCGGGCAATGCGGGATCCCCGGCGTTCCCAGAAGATGGGGTCCTCGGGCCGCCAGTCGTCGATCCAGTGCCCGCGAAGGGTCAGGCTGCGCCGGTCCTGCTCGATGCTGCCGGGCACGGCCGTGGTCATGGTTCCTCCCAGGTGAGTCCTCGGTCCGCTCGACACCTTGCTCGGTTCGCGCCTCAGGTCGGCGGCAGACCCACCACCAGGCGTCCGTCGGCGTCGGCACGGACCGGGTACACGGTGAGTGGGGACTGTCCGGTGGTCGAACAGCCGGTCGCCAACTCGAAGGCGTTCTGGTGCAGGGGGCAGACGACGACCCTCATGTCCACCAGGCCGTCCGCGAGCGGCCCGCCGGCGTGCGGGCAGACCGCCGACACCGCGCGTAGGCTGCCATCACGCAGCCGGAAGATGGCGATCATGTCGTCACCCACGGCGTAGGCACGCCCCTCCCCGAGGGGGATCTCGTCGACCGGCCCGAGCCGGTGTTCCACGGCGATGAGCCTGGCCATCACGCCCGCCTCGCGGATGCCGGACCGGCGCCGTTCCCGTTGTCGCCGTGCCCCTTGTGGCCGTTGCCCCCCGGCACGCCGGCCGGGCCACCCCCCGGCACCGCGGAGCCGATCGACGGCACCACCGGCCCCGGGACCGGGACCGGGACCGGTACGGCTTCGCGGACCGGCACCTGAGGCAGGACCGCCAACGGCAGGGAGGTGCGGAACTGCCCTGGAGTGACCGGTTCGCGCCGTTCCAGCCACGGGTCCCGGTACGCGGCCACGGAGGCAGCCATGGCGGCGTCGAGCCGCGCCGCGATGCCGTCGCTGTCGTCGACGACCACCGCCCGGATGTGGTCGATGCCCAGCCGGGGCACCCACGCGTACGTGCGTTCCAGCCAGTTCGCGTTCTCGCGGTAGTACTGCAGGAACCGGCCGGTCAGCGTGATGACCTCGTCGGGTGTGTCGACGACGGCCAGGAGGTCCCCCTTGCGGACGTGGGCGCCGGCGGCCCCGCCGACGTAGATCTCCCATCTGCCGCCGTCGATGGCGACCACGCCAAGATCCTTCACGTACGCCTCGGCGCAGTTACGGGGGCAGCCGGTGACGGCAAGCTTCATCTTGCCGGGGCCCTCGATGGCCTTGAACCGGTCCTCGATCGCGATGCCGAGAGCGGTGGAGTCGCCGACACCGAAGCGGCAGAAGTCGGAGCCGACGCAGGTCTTGACCGTACGGAAGCTCTTGCCGTACGCGTACCCGGACGGCATGTCGAGGTCCGCCCACACCTTGGGCAGGTCTTCCTTGCGGATGCCGAGCAGATCGATGCGCTGCCCGCCGGTGATCTTCACCAGCGGTACGGAGTACTTCTCGGCCACCTCGGCGATCCGCTTGAGCTGTGCCGGTGTGGTCACGCCGCCCTTGATCTGGGGGACGACCGAGAAGGTGCCGTCTCGCTGGATGTTGGCGTGCACCCGATCGTTGATGAAGCGGGCGTCGCGTTCGTCGACGTACTCGTCGCCCCACATCATCCGCAGCAGCGAGGCCAGGCCCATCTTGCTCTTCGCGTCCTCCTCGCGGCCGGGCACGAGGGTGGCGAACACGGCGGAGACGGATTTCAGGCCGTGTTCGCGGATCACCGCCATCAGCTCCGCCTTGGGCATCGGCACACCGGGGACATACCAGCTCGCGGCCGGGTCGTCCTCCACCCTGCCGTCAGCGGCCCACTCGACGATCTGGGCGACCAGGGCCTTGCACGATCCGCAGCCCTTGCCGGCACGGGTGGCGTCCATGACACCGGTCAGCGTCTTCACGCCGCCCCGCACGGTGCCGACCAGCGCCCGCTTGGTGACGCCGTTGCAGTTGCACACCTGCACGTCGTCGCCGAGCTCGGCGGCACTCACGTCGGCCGACGGCGCGCCGAGGTCGAACAACATCTCGACCCGCTCCTTCGGCAGGGCGAGCCCACGGTCGAAGGCCTGCATGAGGAACGCGACCTTCCGCACGTCGCCGAGGAGAGTCGCGCCGACCAGCCGGTCGTCGCGGATGATGATGCTCTTGTAGACGCCCTTGCGCGGCTCGGCGAAGACGACCGTCTCGTCGTCGTCGCGTTCCGCCTCCTTCAGGCCCATCGAGGCGACGTCCACGCCCGCCACCTTGAGCTTCGTGGCCAGCCGAGAGCCGTGGTACGCCGCGAACGGGTTCGTCCCGGTGAGGTGGTCGGCGAGCACCCGCGCCTGCTCCCACAGCGGAGCCACCAGGCCGTACGTCTCGCCGCGGTGCTGGGCGCACTCGCCGACCGAGTAGATGTCGACCTCGTCCTGCACGCGCATCTGGTCGTCGACGACGATGCCCCGCTCGACCGGCAGCCCGCTGGTCGCGGCCATCTCGGCGTTCGCCCGGATGCCGGCGGCCACGACGACGACGTCGCAGGCGATGGTCCGACCGTCCTTGAGCTTGACCCCCGTCACGGCGTGCTTGCCGAGCACCTCGGTGGTGTGCGCGCCGAGGATGACCTCGATGCCGAGTCGCTCGATGCTGCGCCGCAGGATCGCCCCCGCCTGAGCGTCCAGTTGGGCGTTCATCAGATGGCCGGCGGCGTGCACCAGGGTCACGTGGGCCAGGTGGTTCTGCAGGCCGCGGGCGGCCTCCAGACCGAGCAGGCCGCCCCCGATCACCACCGCGCGCTCGTGCTCTCGGGCGTACCGGATCATGTTGCGGGTGTCGTCGATGGTGCGAAACGCGAACACTCCCTGGTGGTAGCCGCGCCCGGGGCGGTGGAGGCCGGGAATCGGCGGGACGAACGCCCGGCTGCCGGTGGCGATGATCAGCTTGTCGTACGGCGTCTCGGTGCCGTCGTCGGCGTAGATCCGTCGCGCGAAGCGGTCGATGCGGGTGACCCGGACGCCGGCGTGCAGGGTGATGGCGTTCTCGGCGTACCACGACATGTCGTTGAGGAAGATGCCCGCCTCGTCGTCGACCCCGGAGAGCACGTTGGAGAGCAGGATGCGGTTGTAGTTGCCGTACGGCTCCTCGCCGAACATCGTGATGGCGAACTGGTCACCCCCGCCGCGTTCGAGGATCTCCTCGACCGTGCGAGCGCCGGCCATCCCGTTGCCCACCACGACGAGGCGCCGGCGCTTGTCGACGGCGTCCATCAGACCTCGACCAGCCCCAGGTCGACGATCACGGTGCCGGACACCCCGGCGGGCGCCGCCACGTGCACCTCGAGACCGGTGCCGGAGTCGAGGTCCTCGACCACCCGCAGCGGCACGTGGACGTCGGACTTCGCGCCGATCGGGAAGTACCGCATCGGCTGGCCGTCGCGCACGAGCAGGACACAGATCAACTCATCACTGGCATTGCCGCCCCGGAAGTAGACCGGCTGGGCGACGACGCCGCCCGGCACCACGTAGCTGAGCGAGCCGTCGACGAGAGCGGGCCGGTCGAGGCCCTTGCCCTCGAAGCTGTAGACGCCTTGCAAGAAACGGGGAGTGGTGTGCACAGCGACGCTCCCTTGCTCAAAGAGATGCTGGACTGGGCGGTGGGTTGGTCAACAGGTCGGTGTCGTCGGGGCCGCCCGCGCGCGCGATCGACACCGCGCAGGCCTTGAAGGCCGGCATCCGCGAATGGCGGTCCAGCGCCGGGTCGGTCAGCGCGTTCACGGCGGAGCTGCCGGCCCAGTGGAACGGTGCGAAGATGGTGTCCCGGCGGATGCCGTTGGTGAGGCGCGCCCGGAAGAGCGCCCGCCCGCGTCGACTGCGCAGTTCCACCACGTCGTTGTCGGAGATGCCGTGCCGGCGGGCGAGGTCCGGGTGCAGCTCCGCCCGGGCGTCCGGCAGCGCCATGGTCAGGGCGCCGACCCGGCGGGTCTGGTTGCCGCTCTGGTACTGCTGCATGTTGCGGCCGGTGGTCAGCACGTACGGATAGTCGGCGTCGGGCATCTCCGCCGGATCGCGGTGCTCCACCCGGAAGAACCTCGCCCGCCCGTCGGCGGTCGGGAAACGGTCGATGAACAGCCGTGGCGTACCGGGATGGTCCTCGCTCGGGCACGGCCAGAAGACCCCCTGCTCCGCGTCGATGCGCTCGTACGTGATCCCGGCGTAGTCGGCTGTCCCACCGGCGCTGGCCCGGCGCAACTCGTCGAAGACCCGGCGCGGATCGTCGTCGAAGTAGCGGCCGCGCCCGAGCCGGCCGGCGAGGTCGGCGAGCATCCGCAGGTCGGTGCGGACCTGCGGCGGCGGCGACAGGGCCCGTTTGCGGCGGATGACGCGCCCCTCCAGATTCGTCATCGTGCCCTCCTCCTCCGCCCACTGAGCCGTGGGCAGCACCACGTCGGCCACGGCTGCGGTCTCGGAGAGGAAGATGTCGGAGACGACGAGCAGGTCCAGCGCCCGCAGCCGGTCCATCACCCGGTTGGCGTGCGGGGCCGACACGGCGATGTTGCTGGCGAGCACGAGCAGCACGCGTACGCCGTCGTCGGTCCCGAGCCGGTCGAGCATCTCCCAGGCCGACCGGCCCGGCCGGGGCAGCTCGTCCGGGTCGATGCCCCAGACGGCCGCGACGTGTGCGCGCGCCGCGGGGTCGTCCAGGCGCCGGTAGCCGGGCAGTTGATCGGCTTTCTGCCCGTGCTCGCGGCCACCCTGCCCGTTGCCCTGCCCGGTGATCGTCCCGTAGCCGGAGAAGGGCCGACCGGGCAGGCCCAGGGCGAGGGCCAGATTGAGGTACGCCTGCGCGGTGTCCGTGCCGTTGCTGTGCTGCTCGGCGCCGCGAGCGGTGAGCACCATCGCCGACGTCGCGGTCGCCAGCAGCCGTACCGTCTCCCGCAGGTCCCGTTCCGGCACGCCCGTCATCCGCTCCACCCGGTCCGGCCAGTACGCCGCCACAGCGGCCCGGACCGCGTCGAAACCGCTGGTGCGGTCGCGCACGTACGTCTCGTCGACCAGGCCCTCGCGGATCGCGACGTGCAGCAGCCCGTTCGCCAGTGCGAGGTCTGTGCCCGGCAGTGGCTGCAGGTGAAGATGAGCACCCCCCGCGGTGGTCGTGCGGCGGGGGTCGACGACGACGTGCCGTGCGCCGGCGGCCCGACCGGCGTCGAAGTACTGCATGGACGGCGGCAGCGCATCAGCCGGATTTGCGCCGACCAGCAGCACGGCCTGCGCCTGGGCGATGTCGGCCAGGGGGAACGGCAGGCCACGGTCGATCCCGAGGGAGCGGTTCGAGGCGGTCGCCGCGGACGACATGCAGAACCGGCCGTTGTAGTCGATCGACGCCGACCGCAGCGCCACCCGCACGAACTTGCCCAGCGCGTACGCCTTCTCGTTGGTCAGCCCGCCGCCACCGAAGGCCCCGACGCTGTCGGGGCCGTACCGGTCTTGGCTGGCCCGGATGGCGTCGGCGATGCGGTCCAGGGCCTCGTCCCAGCCTGCCGGTCGCAACGGGCTGGTGCGGTCGGCGGGATCCTTACGGACGAGCGGGCTCAGCAGCCGGTCACCATGGTCGAGAAGGTCGGCAGCCGTCCATCCCTTGGCGCACAGACCGCCCCTGTTGACCGGGAATTCGGTGGGCGCCAGCCGAGGCGGCCCGTCGCCGATCGTCAGGGATATCCCGCACTGCATGGCGCAGTAGGGGCAGTGCGTATCGATCATGGGCGATGTGCTCACCCGTCCGATGCTCGCCGGACACTGTTTCCGAGCCATACCGGGGTCGTAACGCTCTGCGACCCTCGGGCACCACACCCGGTCGGCACCGCCGTGCCGCCGGCCTCCACCCGCCGACCCGCCGGGACCCGCGCATGGACGCCGTTCGAGCAACTCGCAACGTCAACCGCATCAAGACGGTCAAGCGACAGATGTACGGCCGCGCGAACCTCGACCTCCTCCGCGGGCGCGTCGTCGCCGCGCCATGACCGCCACCACGATCACTCGCCGAGTGAGTGTCAGCGCCGCGATTGAGGCGACGCTGACAACACCCCCGACACATCGACGCGCAGTGGACATCTTGTCTCCTTCGTGCAGCCGAGCGACGCACGGCGGCCCCAACTGCCCCGGCCGTGACGACCGCAGGGCAGGAAAAGCGGAACTGTGGGCGAGGACGTCCTCGCCCAAAGGTCAGACGTACCCGCTGGGCCGGGCCGGACCCCGCAGCCGACCCGGCACCTCCCGCCTCAGGCATCAAGGATCTGCCATTCCTGGCTGATCTCGCTGCTGACCGGTTGCTGGACCGCCCTGGCGCCGTCTGCGGTGGAGCCGCCTTCGACCCCGACGCACCAGCCGTTGCCCACGTTGACGAACCGGTAATATCCGCTGGTCGTCGCGGGGACGAGATTCCACCACTGGTTACGCCCGCCGTTGTCGGCCCACTGGACGAGTGCCGCGCCCTGGCCCGAGCCACCTGGACTGTCCAGGACCTTCCCGCTCTTGACACCGGCCAGCCGGAATGAGCCATCGCTGTTTGGCAGCAGCCGCCACTGCTGGTTGGCCGCGCCGGTCCACGGCCACTGGATGACAGTTGCCCCGTCCGCGGTGGAGCCGCCGTTGACGTCCAGCACCTTTGCGCTGCGCCGGTTGACCAGTCGGACGACGCCGCCGCCGGCGGGGGCTGGCAGACCGACGACAACCTGTGTCTGTTGCCCGCCCGTCAACGAGATCACCCGGGCCTGCGGACCGAGCGGCGAAGGGGTGACCGTCGCGGACGTGGTGATGGATGCCATCCCGCGCCGGCTGAGGAGAGTGATCGCCTGGGTGATCGTCGAGGTGAGTACCACGGTTACCGAGCGACCAGGAAGATCCCAGGAGAGGCTGTGGATGCGGACCTGGTTGCGGCCGCGGACCCCGGTGATCGTGCCCTTGGCGAGCTGCCCGGGCACGGCGGGCAGCAGCTCGATGACGCCGGGCCTGGTGTACACGAGCGCCTCGCTGAGCACGGCCGGCAGCGTGTTGGCCGCATCGGCGTTGTAGGTCTCCAGATTCGGGTTGTGTGCCGTCATCAGCGACCGGAAGATCATGTTGTTGCCGATGATCTTCCGGAGATTGCTGTAGACGCCGGCGCCGTCCTTGAGTCGAGCGGAGGCGAGGGCCCGGTGCAGACTGCCGTGCGCTGAGGTGTTCTCGTCACCGCGCAGTGCCAGGGCCCTGAGCGCGGCGGTGACCAGCCCGGGCGCCTCCTCGGGATTGATCTCGTGCAGGGGCCACGCGCCGTACAGGTGGTGGACGTGCCGATGGTTGTAGCGATCCGTGAGGCCCGGCCAGGACCATTCGGCGAGGGCGCCGCTGCCGTTGATGGTGTAGGGCGGGAGCTTCGCCAGCAGGGCCGTCCAGCGGGCGACGCCTTGGCCGGCGCCCTGTTCGACACCGAGCGCGTTGGCAGCCTCGACAGCCGCCCGCAGGGCGTGTCTGCCGGCCTGGATGTCGCCGGTGGCGTTGATCGCCAGCAGGACGTTCGTGCTGGCCGGCGAGTTCTCCATCGAGAACGACGGCACGAACACCACGCGGCCGGCCGAGTCGGTGCGGGTCAGGAAGTCCTCGTAGAACAGCGCCAGCTCCATCAGCGCCGGTCCCAGCTTCTCAGCCAGGAACGTCCGATCCCCGGTGACCTGGTAATACTCCAGCAGCGGGTAGAGCAACCAGTCGGCGCCACCGGTCCAGCACTGGCCGGGGAAGCCGGGGTCGAAGTGCAGCATGTATCCGTACTCGCCGTCGGTTCGTGATGGGGCCAGGAAGCCGCGGGCGCCGTACAGGTTGCGAGCGTTGGTGCGCCAGTGCGCGAGCTGGCCGAGGATCAGGTTGAAGTAGCCCTGCATGGCATCGGTCAGGTCGAGAGTGTTGCCGCCGGCGACCTGGAGGTTGATGTTGGCATCGGTGGTGAAGTCGTCGGCCCAGGCGCCATTCCAGGTGCCGGCCCAGATTCCGGTCAACCGCGGCGGCAGTACGCCGCTGGAGCTGATGAACAGGTAACGGCCGCTGTCGTAGAGCCGTTCCAGCAGGGCCACGTCGATGGTGTTGCGGTTGGCGTTCTGCCGGGCGATCAGCTCGGTGCTCGACAGCTGCCGGTCGGCGGCGGAGACGTTCAGGTCCAGGCGGGAGCGGTCGTACATCGCCGAGTGCAGGGTGACGTGCCGGGTCCGCAGCTCGGCATAGTCGGCGCGCACCGCGGCCAGCGCCGCGTGCAACGGCTTGCCGTCCCAGGCCGTGGGTGACTCATACCTGTCGAGTTTGGTCAGCAGGAGGAGCCTGGTGACCGCGGTGACGACGATCCTGGACCCGTTCGCGGCTACCGTGCCACCGGTGGCGACCACCCTGGTGACGCCCTCGAAGCCGAACGCGCCCTGCCCGGACGGGTAGGTGCCCCGCAGGTTCAGGTAGCCCGAACCGTCGATGACGCTGGCCAGGGTGGTGAAACGGACCGAGCCGGGGACGCCCGCGAGGGACGTGTTGGCGCTCAGCGTCGCGTCGATCGATCGGCCGGATGCCGGGGTCAGTTCGTGTACGACGACGTTGTCGGCCCGGGAGGCGAAGGCGCGGCGGGTCCAGGTGCCGCTGCTGTCGGTCCAGGTGGAGGTGACCTCCCCGGTCCGGAAGTCCGTGACGCGGGCGTACCCGTTGGCCGTGGTCATGCCGGGGGTGCTGATCTGCAACTCGAAGCCGGGGTGGTAGGTCTGGGTCCAGCGCAGGCTCCAGCCGGCCGCGAAGTCCGTGTTGGCTCCGGTGTAGTTCCCGGCCAGCGCCTTGTCCCGTACGCCGGCCAGCCGCCCGGAGATTACTGGCGGGGTCACGCCCCGGCTGCCGTTGGGCAGCACGAAGCGATGATGGTTGAAGATCACCTTCTCGAGGGCCGGCGTTCCGTAGAGGACGGCGCCGTACTCACCGTTGCCGGTGAGGAACCCGTCCGTCCAGGTGGTCGCCGCGGCCGCGTAGTAGATCCCGCGCTCGGGCAGCGTGACCTGGGGCGCAGCGGCGGTGGCCCGTGCAGCGCCCACGGCCGGGATCAGGGCCGCCGAGCCGGCGGTCAGCGCGGCGCTGGCGAGCAGGCGCCTACGGCTCACGGGCAGGTCCGTCATCAGATGTTCCTTTCGACGCCGAGGCTGAGGGTTGTGCGTCATATCGAACGATCGTCAGGCGGTCACCGGGCGGTTGGACTCGTCAACGACCTCTGCTGCTGGTCCGGCGGACACGAACTGCCACTGTTGGTGGGTCCCGCGACCTCCTGTGACTCACCCGACAGCCCCATGGCTCCGAGTCGAGGCGTGCGTGCCGGCCGTAGTCGAATCGATTCGACGACCGACCGACGTCGTTGACCACCCGGGTGGGTAAACACAGCCGACATGTAGATGTGATTAACCGGCAACACTGGCACTGAGTCAAGGATTTCAACTCATCTATGTTGTGCCTAAGCTCGAAATTCCATCAATCCTGACAAAAACCGCGGCATAGGTAGGATGAAAGGCTCGGCGACGCCAATCGGCGGAGGAACCGGCGGTAGCCGAGGGCGGTACGAGCGGGACGGTTACCTGCTGCGCTGGTGGTGCCACCTGCCGCTCGGCGTCGTCGCCCAGAGCGTGCAGGGCCGTCGCCACCTCCCTGGCGTGCGGCCGATCAGCGCGATCCCTGGCGGGGTTCCGCCGACCACGGCAGCTCATTGGTGAGCGTTCGGTACAGCAACAGTCCGAGCGCGTACACGTCGGGGGCCGGCAGGACGGTGCCACCGGTGAGCCGTTCGGGCGCGAGGTAGGCCGCGGTGCCCAACAGCCTCCCGTCCGGCTCCAGCTCCGGCCGACCGACGGTGGCGGCCAGACCGAAATCGACCACCTGCACACCGGCCGACGTCAGCATCACGTTGGACGGTTTGATGTCCCGGTGCTCGTCGTGGCAGGGCGACCCGCTCCGACGCTGGTCACACCCAACAGCCCGAAACCATGATCAACCTGGTCGCATCGCATTGATGCTCTTGACACGTTCCAAATAGCACCGTTAACATCACCGAAACGTTGTTAGCGCTAACAGACGCCAGTCGCTGATCCGCGTCAGACGAGACCGAGTTGTTGGGCGTGTGCGCTGGAAGCCCAACCGGTCGAGCGGAAACCTTCTCCCACCTTCGTGGCCACCGTCGAAGGATGCCGCACATCCAGCAATTGCCCACGTCAGGCCGGCTATTCGTAAAATCGGACCGCCCGTTGTTGGCGCTAGATACGTTTCAGACGGAAGGTGGGACCCCATGGTTATCGAGAGGACTGCCGGCAGTCGACGTCGAGGGTTGGCGGCTATTGGCCTTGCTCTTGCGGTAGGAATGGGCGTGGGTCAACTGACGCCGATCGTGCCGGCGTCGGCGGAGAAGCCCGTGCCGCCGGCGGCACCCGGCGGCGGACCTCAAGCCCCGTCCGCCAAGGTGCCACTGGCCGGCGTCGACATGGCTCAGACATACGTGAACCCGATCAATTTGCCCGGGATGGCCGTGCGCAACATCGTAGGAACGATGCCGCCTACGGACGAGAATGTCGCAGACACGTCGCAGATCCCGGCCAGCTTGAACCTGGAGACGTGGACGGCAGCGTCCGGGCGGACTCTTGCGAGCCGATCCACCGCCGGGTTCACCAGGATTTCCGAGAACTCCGCACGGACCGGGGCGGACTGGTCCGCGCTGAACGTCGACGGGACCATCTATCTCTACGCATCAGGTGCCATGCAGAACGCCCCGAACAACAACCGCACTGTCTGGTCCACCACCGACTACCTCACGTGGACTCCCCATCAGATGAACCTGGGCCTGGTCGCACCAACCGTCGTGCAGCTCGGCGACAAGTTCTACATGGCCGGCAACAACACGCCGGTCTATCAGGCGGACTCGCCCACCGGGCCGTGGACCAGCATGGGAAATTTCCTGCGGCCGAGCGGCCAGACCCTGAGCGTTGGCGACGTGCAGTTCTTCCCGGACACCGACGGTCGGCTGTACCTGACGTACAACATCGGCTCGCCGATCATGGGCGTCGAACTCGACCCGAACAATCCTCGGCAGCTCATCAGCGACCCGGTCGTGCTCTGGACCTTTGACCCGCGCCAGGAGTGGCAGCACATCGGTGACAACAAGGCGACCTACACGCATGGTTACGTGGAGGGTTCGCAGTTGTTCAAGGTGAGGGACACGTACTACCTCTCGGTCGCATCCGGTGGCACGGAGTTCACCACGTACGCGACCGGCGTGATGACGTCGGACAAACCGCTGTCCGGGTACAAAGTCAGCCAGCAGAACCCCATCGGCTACGGAAACAACCACCCGAGTGCGGTATATCCGAACGCTGGGCACGGCAGTTTCGTACTCGACAAGTCCGGCAACCTGGTGTTCTTCTACACCTATGTCATCGCGTACGAGGAGTTCTTCGAGCGGCGACTGGGGATGGACATCTGCAACGTGACTCCCGCCGGTCCGAAACGGGGAGCGATCGATTGTGAGCTGTCCAACACGCCGCAACTGGCCCCGGGGAAAAAGATCTCCGGCAAGGACGACACCGGACTCTACAATGTGGCCACCAACAGCCAGGCGTACTGGGCAAGCAGCTATGCGCCCGGGCGCAACCCGTACTACGGAAGCGACCGCTCCCTATCCACGTGGTGGGAGCCGGCTGACAGCGATACCGCGCCCACGTACATCAGGGGCTTCGGGACCGTTTTCCACATCTCTGCCGCGCAGATCCAGTGGAAGGAGCTCGGACGCACGTTTACCAAGGACAACGCGGTGCGGTACACGCTGGAGTACAAGGACATCCCCACCAACACGTGGCGTCCCTTGGTCGACAGGAGTACGAACTCCACCGCGTACACGGCTGACTACGTCACCTTCGACCGGGTGCTGACGAACGCGGTACGGCTGAAGGTCCTGGGTACGACCGAGACCGTCAAGGTCGGAGTCCACGAACTGAACGTCTTCGGGGAGAACTACAACCTGGCCGTCGAGAAGGGCATGCTCACTCGATAGTCCGGGATGCTGGTCGTGCAGGAGGAGCGGGCAAGATCAACAGATCTCGCCCGCTCCAGCCACGATCCCGGATCAGGTGACTCCGGATCGGTTGACCCGTCCGCGCCTCCCCGGCGACGGGGTGGTGGTTCGGGGTAGCCCCAGGGCGAGTAGGGCACCGAGGGCGACCACGGCCGCGCCCGTCGCGACCGCCGGCGTCAGGCCGTCCACGAAGGTCGTGGCGGTGGCGTACCCGCCGTTGGCGGCGAAGACCGAGGCGAGCGCGGCGACTCCGACGGCTACGCCGAGTTCTCGGACGGAGTTGTTGGTGCCGGAGGCGGCGCCCCGGGCACCTTCCGGCACACTGGCCATGGTCGCGGTGCTGATCGGGGCGAAGGTCAGTCCCATCCCGATGCCGGCCAGCGCCAGTGGTACGGCGAGCACGCCGTAGGCGACGTCGGCCGCAACGACCAGGGCGAGCCAGCCGAGTGCGATGGCGAGGGTGCTCTGGCCGGCGATGATCAGGTTGCGGACGCCGAGCCTGCCCACCAGGAGCC
This sequence comes from Micromonospora sp. NPDC005203, assembly GCF_042872705.1. Lineage (NCBI taxonomy): Bacteria > Bacillati > Actinomycetota > Actinomycetes > Micromonosporales > Micromonosporaceae > Micromonospora > Micromonospora sp. NPDC005203. The sequence continues at coordinate 95,972 of NZ_JBIAKV010000009.1, forward strand.
CGGCCAGCGGGGCAACCACCATCGGCGCCATGGTCCACGGCATCGTGCGTATCCCTGCCTGCAGTGGACTCAGTTCCTGCACCACCTGGAAGAACTGGGCGAGCAGGAACACCGAGCCGAAGACGCCGACCGAGAATGTGAACGCCACTGCGGTGACGAGGCTGAAGGTGCGGGATCGGAAGAGCCGCAGCGGCAGCATCGGCGCCGAGGTTCGCCGCTCCCACCAGAGGAAGCCACAGATCAGCGCGGCGCCTCCGACCAGCGCCGCCACCACCCCGGTCGACATCCACCCGTGCTCCTCGCCGTGTACCACGCCCCAGACCAGGGCCAGTACGCCGAGGGTGCAGAGGGTCAGGCCGGCCGGGTCCAGCCGGGACGACGGGCGACGTGATTCGCGCAGGGTGATCGCGGCCAGTCCGATGGCGAGCAGTCCGATTGGTACGTTGAGCCAGAAGATCCACGTCCAGTCGAGCCCTTCGACCACCGCTCCGCCCACCAGCGGGCCGACAGCGATACCGAGACCGCTGATTCCGCTCCAGATTCCGATGGCGGCGTTGCGACGCCGCTCGGGGATGGCCGCGGCGAGCAGGGTGAGCGACAGCGGCATCACGGCGGCTCCGGCCGCTCCCTGGACGGCCCGGGCGGCGGTGAGCATCCACGGCTCGGTGGCCAGGGCACAGGCGGCGGAGGCCAGCGTGAACAGGCCGATGCCGGCGAGGAAGAGCCGGCGGCGGCCGATCCGGTCGCCGAGCGCGGCGGCGGTGAGCAGCAACGCGGCGAAGGGGAGCGTGTACGCGTTGACGAACCACTGCAGGTCGGTCAGGGAGGCGCCGAGTTCTGTCCTGATCACCGGCAGTGCGGTCGTCACGACGAGATTGTCCAAAGTGACCATGAACATCGGCACGCCGACGGCGGCGAGCACGGCGGCCAGGGGTGGGCCGTCGGGCCGGTGGGGTGGGCCGGGAGGAAGCGCGGCGTCGCTCTCGGTGACGGTGTTTGCTCCGGGCATCAGGGACTCCTTGTTGTTATCGAATGATAACTAGGCACCTGTGAAAGTAGCTATCGACTGATAACATGTCAACGTCCCTGGAAGGAGCACCGATGACCAGGACCCGACTGACCGCCAGCGAGCGCGGCGAACAACTGGTGGCGGCGGCGGTCAAGGCGTTCGCCACCGCCGGTTACGCCGGCACCAGCACCGATGACGTGGCGCGGCTGGCCGGTGTCTCGCAGCCGTACGTGATCCGGTTGTTCGGCTCCAAGCAGCGACTGTTCATCGCCACTGTCGAACACGCCGCCGGCCGGATCGAGCAGGCGTTCCAGCGGGCGGCCGAACGACAGGACGACCTGGCGAACCTGGCCACCGCCTACGACGAACTACTGATCGAGCATGACCTGCTCGCCGTGCTGCTGCACGGGTACGCGGCCAGCTCCGACCCGACGATCGGCTCCGCCGTACGCGCCCGCTTCGGCCGGATCTATCAGCTGGTCCGGGTCCTGACCGGGGCGACCGCGAAGGAGACTCGTGAGTTCCTGGCCACCGGGATGCTGCTCACCGTGATGGCGTCGATCCGCGTCATCGGGCCAGACGCGGTCGCGCCGGAACCGTGGATGTCGGAGATCGCCGACACCATCTACAAGCCCGATCCGGAAGGCGCATCCGCACCTGACGGCGAGGCGGCGAAGTGAGCCGGCAGGTGGGGGCGGATGGCGACACCGGTGCCGGCACCGAGGCCCGCGGCGCGGCGAGGCAGCCAATGACGCTCGCCTCGGCCTACTACCCTCGGTGCTTGTGATATCTGACCTGGCGGATGTCGTCGCGGCGTGCGGCTCTGCGGTCGCGGTTGTCGTGACCGTCGTCTTCGCGGTACGCCAACTGCGCTCGGCGCAGACCGCCAACCAGACCCTCGTCGCGATCGAGCTGCTGACCCGAGACCGATCCAGCGATGAGTTCCTCCACGCTGAGGACTTCGTCCTCAAGGAGCTGACCCTCCGCCACCCGCCACCGGGTGTCAGTGTCAGTGACCTGCCGGCCGAGGCACGCCACCATGTGGTCCGGCTGTCCCTGTACTACAACGGTCTGGGTCAGATGCTCGCTTTTGCGGCGGTCGATCCGAGGCTCCTGGTGGGTACCGTCAGCTACCGCTCCCGGCAGGCCTGGCGTGTCCTGGAGCCCTACATCCTCGCCGAGCGTGCCCAGCGCGGCGAGACGTACCTGTCCCACTTTGAGCACCTGGTTCACCTGGCCACGCACAACCCGTGGGCCACGGCGGTACGCAAGTTCAACCTGAAGCACTTCGGCAGCTATCCCGCCGAGCTCGGCCTGAACGACGCCGCGGCAACAGAGCCGTCGCCCCAGCACGAAAACGCGTAACAGTGGCGGACGACAAGACGCCGTCGGCCGGCGTCAGCAGCGAGTCGGTGGCAGAGCCGTACCTGTCAGAGGCGGAAGATCCGAACTATCAGCCCGGTGTCGTGCATCGTGTGTGGCGCGAAGGCGTGGTACGCCCACGCGTGCACCCAGGCGTTGCCGGTCCGTACCGTGAGCCAGGTCTTGAACGCGCCGGGCAGCGTGTAGATGAGAAGTACGAACAGGATCGTCAGCGTGGCCTCGCGCGCTGACCCGAACCTGCCCCAGCCCTCGAACACGTGCAGGGCCGCGTACGTCAGGCCGCCGAGAACGATGGTCGCGGTGGTGGATCCGGTCAGGCGGGCGTAGCGGGGGATGAGGACGCTCTGCACGAAGATGACCGTGGGCAGCACCGTGCCAGCGAAGTACAGCAGGAAGGTCAGTGGCACTCCGACGGCGAGTTGACCCGGCGCCAGGCCGGCGAACGCGTGGCCGAGCACCACCCATTGCGCGAGCGATTCGACGACCAGCACGGCGAGGATGAGGATGGCATCGCCACGCCGATCCGCCGAGCGTAGACACATCTGGTGGGCGGTGTACCGCCGCCGGAACCACAGGAGTGGCACCAGCGCGTAGACCACAACGTTGTACGTGGCCCAGCCGAGCGCCTCGGCGGGCCCGACCGGATCGGTGGCACCGACGAGCGTACCGGGCAGGTGGAAGCCGATCGGGTGCCAGCCGAGCCCTCGGCCGATGAGCAGGCCACCGAGTTGGGCGAGGACGCCGTACGCCAGGACGAGTCCTGTTTCGCGGCGAGCGGTCGGGAGCATCGGTGCGCGCTCGGCGATCACCGGGGCGGGGCGGCCACGGGTGAGCGCGTATCCGATGGCGGCGAGCAGTACCAACTCGACGAGGGTGGCCTGAGCGGCGATCACCTGGCCGGGCCCGGTTGGCGGGTCGTGCTGAGCCGGCCAGTCGAAGGGGGCGTCGCCGGGCGCGAGGAGCAGTACCGCGCCGTTGAGTGCGATCCAGCCGACCACCGCTGCCGTGAGCCAGGCTTGTTCTCGACGTGACACAGCAGCCCCCGCTTATCTAGCACAGTTGTGTTAGCAGCAAGACGGTAACACGAGTGTGTTATAAAAAGTGGTGCCGAAACTGGTGGATGCGCAGACCCGACGGACCGAGCTCGCCGAAGCGGTCTGGCGAATCGTGATGCGCGACGGGCTGGAGCAGGCATCGGTGCGAAATGTGGCACGCGAGGCCGGGCTGTCCATGGGCTCGTTGCGCCACTACTTCACCACCCAGTCCGAACTCCTCGGATTCGCCCTACGGCTGGTGGGTGAACGGATCGAGGAGCGGATCCGAGCCGTGGACACCACGGGCGACCAGCGTGCGGTGGTCCGGTCGATGATCGACGAGATGCTGCCGCTGGACCGGACGCGGCGCGGCGAGTGCGAGGTGTGGCTCGCGTTCACGGCACGCGCCGTCGTGGAACCGACAATGGCCGGCCTGCGCAAGGAGATCGACACTCGCCTCACCGACGCCTTCACCACCATGATCCGGCGACTGGCCGACGCCGATGCGCTCCGCCCCGGGCTCGATCAGAAAATCGAGGCAGAACGCCTTTACGCCCTCGTCGACGGAGTGATCCTGCACGCCCTCCTGCGCCCCGGTCGGACCTCGAACGCAACCGCCAAAGCCACCGTCGGCGCACACCTCGACCAGATCGCACCAGCCGCCGCGGATGAATGCTGATCAGCCGTACGGCGGTAGCTGATCACCCGGACCACTAAGCAGAGAGGCCAGACTGAGGCGGCTTCACGGTCGCAGGTGGCTCTCGTAGCGCGCCGTCCGCTGCGCTACCGCAGCAATTCGGCGTGCGGGACTGCCGCTGATCAGGGGCTGCCTCCTACCGTCGGCTCTGGACGGTAGCGCTCATGGTGACGACGAGTAGCCGACGGACCTACCCGAGCAGCGCCGCCGCCGCGGCCAGGGTGGCCAGCGACAGTGTCGTGGTCACCACCACCGCCCGGTTGGCCACCGCCTCGCCGACGCCGTACTCCTGGCTGAAGATGAACGTGTTCTGCGCTGTCGGCAGGCCCGCGCACACCACCACGGCGAGCAATTGCGGCGCGGACAGGTGCAGGGCCAGCCCGGCCGCGTACGCGATGACCGGCTGCGCGACGAGCTTCAGCGCGGTGATCACGGCCAGCTCGCCCGGCTCGGCCCGCGACGGCGCCGTGCGGTGCATCGACGCGCCGAGCGCGACCAGGGCGGCCGGGACCGCGGCGCCCGACAGCAGGGTGAGTGACGCGCCGACCGTCGAGGGCAGACGCAGGCCGGTCGCCGAGCACGCGACACCGAGCAGCGACGCCAGGATCACCGGGTTGCGGACCGGCAGGGAGGCGATACGTCCGACCCGTATCCGCCCGGCCGGGTCGCTGTGCCGGTCCAGGGCGACCAGGACCACGGGCGCCACCACCAGCACCTGCAGCAGCACCACCTCCGCCAGGAACGACACGTTGCCGAGCACCTGCGTGGCGATCGGGATGCCGAGGTTCGCCGAGTTCACGTACCCGGCGGCCATGCCCCAGATCGGCCGTTCGCCGGGCCGGCGACCGAACAGGCAGCTCGCGCCGACCCACCCGAACCCGACGACCGCGGCCGTGCTCACCCCGAAGGCGAGCAGCGGGCGGCCGGCGATCCCGGACAGCGGCATTCGGGACAGGGCCAGGAACAGGGCGGCCGGCATCGCAAGATGGAACACGAACCGGCCGAGCACCGACGCCGCCGCCTCGCCCAGCAGGCCCCAACGACAGGCCGCGTAGCCGAGGGCGGTAAGGATCCAGATCGGTACGAACGCCGACACCAGGCTCATCCGAGCGTCACCGGCGGGCGGGCGAGCCGGGCAGCGGGCTTGACCACGTGTACGTCGATCCGGAGGCCACGCGTTCAGCCTCGCATCCCGTCCGGATCGAGCGAAGACGCGTCCACTGTCAGCGGTGGTACTGGACCAGGCAGAACTCGTGGTCCTCGGGGTCGGCCATGACGACAACCACGCCCTCGTCGTAGACGTGCCGCTCCCCGCTGAACCGGCCACCGAGTTCGACGACCAGGGCGATCGCCTCGTCGATCTGGTCGACGGAGATGTCGAGGTGAATCCGCACCCTGTCGGTCCTGGCTTCCGACACCGGCTGGAACACCAGCCGTGGCTGAGGCTGACCTCGTTCACCGAGGTAAACCCAACCCTCCTGCGACGGACCGGGCTCGCGACCGAGCAGGCCGCTCCAGAACCGGGCCACCCGCTCGGGGTCCAGGCAGTCAATCGTCACACCTGACCAGACGCTCGCCATGTACCGATCCGCAGGGACTCTCGCCGCCCGACACCAGCTGCCTCTGCCGCCGACAGCGCGAAGCGTCCGGGTGGGCCGGGGCGCCAGGGCGACCGTGCCGCCTCAGCGATGTACGCGGAGGCGGCACGGTCGCCGATATTCGAGCCGCGACGCCTACTCCCGCACACCGATGTTGTCGATCGGAGGAGCCCCGAGCAGCCGTCGGACGGGCCACACAGTGGTTGCCAACGCCAGCAGTGTCGTGCCGCCGAGCACCGCCACCCAGCCGAGCGGCGGGACGTACGGGATCGGGCTGCCGGTCAGTCCGTTGACGATCGCGCTCAGGGTCAGCGCCGCGATCGTCGCGCCGATCAGCACGGCGGTGCCGAGCAGCCCGGCCTGTTCGGCCTGGACCATCCTTCGAATCTGCCGGCGGGTGACCCCGACCAGTTGCAGCAACGCCAACTCGCGGCGACGGGCCAGCGCGGCCATCGCCATCGTGGTGGCGGCCGCCAGCGCCGCGTACGCCACCATCACACCGATCAGCAGCCGATTCAGCCAGGCGCCAAGCGCCAGATCACTGCTGAGCAGGCGCGTACGGGTGGCGGCGTCGAGAACCTCGGTGCCGGGTCGCCCAGCCGACCACGCGGCCAACGCGGTGTCGGCCTCCGGGCCGGCGCTGACCAGGACCTCGTCGTCGGTGTTCCCGGCCGTGTGCCCGGCGACCGTCTCGGCGGCCAGCGTGACGTCGCCGAAGCCGAGGCCACGGCCGTAGATCGCGATGACGTCCAACGTGACAGGGGTGCCGTCGCCCAGCCAGAGTTCCGCCTGGTCGCCGACGTCCCAGCCGGACGAGGACGCCTGCGTCGCCGACAGGGCGACAGTGCCCGCCCGTAGGTCGGCCAGGTTGCCCTCGCGCACGGCGAGGTCCATCGTCGACGTGATGCCCGCCGGGTCGACCGACTGCGCGCTGACCGGGATTCCGTCGAGCGCCCGTACCAGCACCTGCGTACGGCGCACACCGGTGGCCGCCCGCACCCCGGCCAACTCGCGGATCTCCCGCGCCGCGTCCGCGGGTAGTCCTCCCGGAGCGACAAGCACCCGCTCGGCGAGGGTTCCCGCACTGCTCTGCGTGATCGTCTGCCGTTCCAGGTTGGTCTGCAGGAACCAGACCGAGCCGCCGAACCCCACGGACAGCACGAGGGCGGTCAGGACGGTCGCCATGCCCTGCGCATTGGCCCGCAGATTGGCCGCAGCCAGGTGGCCGCTGACCCCCCACACCCGCGGCAACAACGGTGTGAGCAGGCGTGCCGCGTACGCGTTGATCCTCGGTGCGAGCAGCGCCACCGCGATGAGGAACAGGTACAGCATGCCGACCGCGCCGGCCAGTGCCCCGGCCGACCCGGCGGCACCGAGCGTGAACGCCCCGGAGGCGCCGGCCGCCGCCAGCGTCAGCAGGCCGGCGATCAGCCGCACCCGGCCGCTACGCCGAGGCTCGACAGCGATCTCGCCAAGCGCCTCGATCGGCTTGATCCCGGTGATCCGGCGTGCGGCGACCAGCGCGGCGAGCACCGCCACGAGGACCGCCGTGCCGACCGCGGCCGGCACCGCGAACAGGCCGTCGGCCATCGGGAAGCTGGCCGGCAGGAACCCCCGCCCGACCAGCTCGCCGTGCACCCAGCGGGCCGCCAGTAGGCCGGCCGGGCTGCCGATCGCGGAGCCGACCAGGGCGAGCAGCGCGGCCTCGGCGAGCAGCATGCGGCGCACCTGCCCCGGCGTGGCCGCGACCGCGCGCAGCAACGCCAGGTCACGTCGACGGTGCCGGACGGACAGCCCGATGGTGCCGGCCACCACGAAGACGATCAGCAGGACGACGTACCCACCGAAAGCCGATCCGACCTCGACCAGCAACGTCCGGGCGGCCTGGCTCTCCGACTGCTCGACGTTCCCACGGTCTTTCCCGACGTACGTCGTGGCGCCGGCCGCCGACGCGATCTCGCGTACCGCGCCGAGGTCGGCGCCGGGCACCATCCGGACGCCGATCGCATCCACCCGACCCGGGTGGGCGGACAACCGGGCGGCCTGCGCGTCGGTGAAGAACACCGCCGCCGAACCGGTCTCGGCGGTTCCGCTCACCCGGTACGACCGCCCGACCCCGCCGATGACCAGGTCGATGCGGTCGCCGGGCGCCACGCCGAGACGGGTGTCGACAAGCACCTCGTCGTCGGCCCGTGGCGCGGCACCCGCGGCGATGGGACGACCGGTGAAGGCGTACGTGTCCCAGCCGTGTCCCGCGGCAGCGGGTGAGCCGATCAGCACCCCTTCGTCGCCGGTGACGGCCGCGACGCCCGGCACCTGGCGGATCCGGTCCACCAGGGCGGCGTCCACCGTGCCGCCCTCGGGCAGCGTGACGGTGCTCGTCTCGCCGTCGAACTCCTCGAACGTGTGGGTGATCGTGCGGTTGGCGACGACCACGTCGGCGGTGGCCCAGAGCCGTGACTCCGGGCGGAACCGCAGCCCGGACTCGACGAGGGTGCCCATCGCCACCAGGATCAGCACGCCGGCGATCAGGGCCAGCAGGGTCGCGGCGGAGGGGCCGGCGCGGTGCCGCAGTAGGCGGGCGGCGAGGCCGGTCATCGCAGGGCCCGCCGATCCAGCGAGGCCAGGTGCTCGGCGACACCTGCGGCTCCGAGCTGCGGAAGGTCGGCGACGATCGCACCGTCGGCCAACACGAGCACGCGGTCCGCGTACGACGCGGCGATCGGATCGTGGGTCACCATCACCACGGTCAGTCCGTGTTCGTCCACGACCGCGCGCAGCAGCGTCAGCACCTCCGCCGCGGTCCGCGAGTCGAGGGCGCCGGTGGGTTCGTCTGAGAAGATCACCTCGGGGCGGGTGGCCAGCGCCCGGGCGATCGCCACCCGCTGCTGCTGGCCGCCGGAGAGCGCGGCCGGCCGGTGGTGCAGTCGGTCGGTGAGGCCGACCCGCTCGACCACCCGGGTCAGCCAGGCCCGGTCCGGACGGACGCCGGCCAGGCGCAGGGGCAGCACGATGTTCTCCTCGACGGTGAGCGCGCCGATCAGGTTGAATGCCTGGAAGACGAACCCGATCCGGGTACGACGCAGCTCGGTCAGGCGGGTCTCGGACAGCCCCGACAGGTCGGTGCCTGCGATGACCACCCGACCGGAGGTGGGTCGGTCGAGCCCGGCCGCGGTCTGCAGCAGCGTGCTCTTGCCGGAGCCCGAGGGTCCCATCACCGCGGTGAAGGTGCCCCGGTCGAAGCCGACATCGATGCCCGCGAGCGCGGTCACCTGGTTACGGCCGGCGCCGTACACCCGGGTGAGGTGTTCGACGCGTACCGCCGGTTCGATGGTCTGTTCCGGATAATCCGGCATTCTGGTGGGCCTCTCTCCGTGTCATCGGCAAGAACTGCGCGCACCAGAAACGCTATTGACCTGGGAGAACGGCGACCATCCCGTGGGCTGCCAGGCCCGGGTACAGCAGGCGCTACCCCCGATCGCCGTTGAGGTAGCGCAGCACCGCGGTGACCCGGCGGTCGGCATCGTCGTCCGGTGGAAGCTGAAGCTTCGAGAAGATGCTGCGGATGTGCTTGTGCACCGCTCCGTCGGTGACGAACAGCCGCTGGGCGATCGCGCTGTTGCCGAGCCCTTCGGCCATCAGCCCCAGCACCTCACGCTCACGCGGCGACAGCTCGCTCAGCGCCGTGTCCGTCCGGCGGTTGCGGGCGAGCAACTGCGCCACCACCTCCGGGTCGATCACGCTGCCGCCGTCCGCGACGCGGTGCAGCGCGACGAGGAACTCCTCGACCCGGCCCACCCGCTCCTTCAACAGGTAACCCAGCCCGACAGCGCCAACCGAGAACAGGTCGGTGGCGAACGCCTGCTCCACGTACGCCGACAGGACCAGCACCGCGAGGCCGGGGCGGCGCCGCCGAGCCTCCACCGCGGCCACGATGCCCTCGTCGGTGTGGGTCGGCGGCATCCGGACGTCCACGATCGCGACGTCCGGCGCGTGCTCGTCGACGGCGACCAGGAACTCGCCCGGAGTGCCGGCCGTGGCGACCACATCCAGATCCTCCGCCCGCAGCAGCAGAGCCAATCCCTCACGCAGCAGCGGGTCGTCCTCGGCGATCACGATCCGCATGGCAGCTCCACGTCCATTCTCGTCGGCCCTCCCGGCGGGCTCGTCAGTGTCATCCGGCCGTCGTACGCCTCGACCCGCCGGCGGATACCGGTCAGCCCGGAGCCGCGTGTCTCGTCCGCGTCGCCGTGCCCGTCGTCCTCAATGCTCACCAGCAGCCGGCCGCGTTCGCGGCGCACGGCCACGTCCACCTGGCTTGCTCCGCTGTGCCGGACGACATTCGTCATCGCCTCGGCCACCACGAAGTACGCGGTGGCCTCGACCGAGGCCGCGCACCGCACGGCCACGTCCACCTCCAGTCGGCAGGGCACCACGCAGCTGCCGGCCAGGCTCGCCAGCGCACCGGCGAGACCCCGGTCGTCCAGCACGGGCGGCAGGATCCCGCGCACCACCGTACGCAGCTCGCCGAGTGCCTGTTCCGCGGCGTCCTGCGCCTGCCCGAGGATCTCGTCGGCCCGGTCCGGATTGCGGCGAACGGCCCGCCGCGCGGCACCCAGCAACACGTTGACCGCGACCAACCGGTTCTGTGTGCCGTCGTGCAGCGACCGCTCGATCCGGCGCAGTTCGACAGCGTGGGCGTCCAGCGCCGCGGCGCGGGTGGCGGTCAGCTCGGCCACCCGCAGGGACAGGTCGACACCCGGCGGCGGACGCAACAGCCACCGACCCGGCCATGCTTGGAGACGGGCCAGGACCGGGCTGAACCAGATCGTGGCGGCCAGGCAGACCACCCCGAGCAACCCGACCGCGAGTGCGTCGGACAACCCGTCGATGCGCCACCAGACGCTCACCGGCGCGTCGGCGTCGGCAGGGATCAGCCGGTACCACAGCGGGAACGTGACGTACTGCACGGCAGAGAGTGGCAGCGTGAGGCCGACCAGCCCGGTCACCAGGCCGATGAGCGAGTGCAACCCGACCCAGCCGAGCTCCCGGCGCACGAAGGGATCACGCGCAGCCGTCCGCAACCCGGCCGGCACCGGCCCCGGCGTGGGGATCGGCTCGCCCCAGCGGGACAGCCGGGCGCGCTCGCGGTCGGCCACCGAGCGCACCGCCCGCAACGCCCCGGGCGCCGCCAGCAGCCCCACCCCGCCCAGGCAGGTCGCCGCCACGATCGCCGCCCAGAGCAGGGCGCCCAGCGCCAGCGTGGCGGTGCCCAGCCCTCCGGCGAGGTGCTCCAGGGCGTCGACCGAGGCGCGAACCCGGCCCCGCACGTACGCCATCGACCCACCTCCCTTGCCAACATAGGCCACCGGGGGCCCCGCCCGGCAACGCCCGGCGCGGAAGGTACAGCCTGCTGTACCACGCTTGTCGACCTGGCGGGATCGTCCCCGCCACGCCGCCCGCCTAGCGTTGACGGCGTCGAGGAACGTTCGCCGAAGGAGGCAGTCATGTCCGATCAGTACCGCATCAGCGAGGCCCCGGCCGCCGCACCGAAGAAGCCGGATGGCCTGCTCCGCCCGCTGCTGTGGCTGGCGCTCTTCGTCAGCGCGGCGGCCAACGTGGTGCTGTCGACAGCGGCGGACAACCAGTGGATCAGCTCGGCGTTCGGCCTGGTGGCGGTGCTCTGCGCGGTAGCGCTGTTCGTCCACCACCGCCGCAACCGGGCGCGAGAGTCGTAAGGACGAAACCCCACCTCTCGTCGCGCTCGAGAACGCGTACCGGGAGCCTCGAGAACGCGCACCGGGAGCACGGGGCGGAGGACAGTCTGGTTGGATCGGCGTTCGTGCAGATGGTGGAACACCCCTGGGGCATCACCGCGTTCGGCGCGGCAAGCGTGAAGGCCCTACCGGATCTTGTGCGCGTCAGGTTCAGGATCGTACGGGTCGAGCAGGTCCCGGCCGCCGCGTTCGAGGCGGCTCGCGTAGCCGTGCGGGCCGTGCGCGGCGCGCTGCGCGAGCACGGGATAGCCGACGCGGCGGTCGAGCGCTCCCGACTGGACCTGACAACCGCCACCGAATACACGGACGGGTCAGGTAAGTTCATCGGCTACCAGTGCCAGGCGGCCTTCGCGGTCCAGTCCGGCGTACTGGACGACGTCGAGCAGCTGCTGGTCGACATCGTCGCGGCCGGCGCCAACGAGATCGAGAGCGTCGAGTTCGACGTCACCGGCAAGCGCGAACTACGGGCCGAGGCCCGGCGCGAGGCGGTGGCCGCGGCCCGCGCGAAGGCCGAGCTGTACGCCGAGGCCGCCGGCGTACGCGTCGGCGCGGTCCTGCACATTGAGGACGTGGACCCGGAGCAGCCGGGCGCTTCCCGCTACCGCAGCCACGCCGAAGCCGCCGCGACGAGCGCCCAAGACCTCGCCCCGGGCCACGTCGTGGTGTCCGCCGCCGTGGTCCTTGGCTACGCCGTCGCCCGTGACTGACCAAACGCGTCAGGGTGGACGCTCAACAGCCGTGTGGCCGGGAGAATGTGTCGGGCGGCCAGCTCGGCGAGCCGGTGCCTGTCGACGCCGACCGGGCGGGCGTACCTCGCGGGGCTGGCGCGACGAGCGCCAGCCCCGCTGTGGTTCACCTGCTAAGAGCGGAAGAAGGAGCACTGGAAGGCCATGTCGTCCACCCGCACCGCACCGCTGCCACCGAGCAGGGAGACCCGGAAGAACACCTGGGTCGGACCGTTCGCGTAGCTGGCCACGTCATGCCGCCGCCAGGCGGTATCGGTGATCCGGACGGTGCGCAGCGCGAGGTAGGTCCAGCTCGCCGGATCGATCACCTCGACGTTGAGCACCGCCGGTCCGCTGACCGCCCGGACGAAGAACCCGCCGCCGCAGGTGGTGTTGTGTCCGGCGGTACGCGGCCCCACGGTGAGTAGCTTGCCCACCCCGGACCAGCCGCCGGCCGAGGTCGTGAGAATGGCGTTGTTCCAGCCGGACCGGGCCGTTCCGGTGCCCAGCTCGTAGGCCCCGCTCCCCGCGCCCGAGCGGTGGAACTCCCACACCGCTGCCGGATTCCCCTCGAACCCGTCGGTGTGCTGCCAGAGGTCTGCCTGAGCGGGGCCGACGGCCACGGTCAGGGCCACCGTCGTCGCCATGACGGCCGCGGCGGTAAGGCGTGCGGCCCTGGTGAATGCGGTTCTCATCCCTGTCTCCTTCGCTCGTCGCCGTTCGTCACGGCGCGCCGTAGATGACGACCTGGTATCCGGTGATCGCCTCTCCCACCGGCTGGTGCCAGGTTCGCGGCGTGGAGTTGCACTGGCTGCCGATCCGGTTGGCGTGCGAGTTCAGCCCGTACGCGGTGTTGCTGGCGAACAGCGGCCCACCGCTGTCGCCGCCGAGGGTGCAGATGTTGGTCTCGACCATCTGGCGTACGGTGCCGCCCGCGCCGTTGACCGTCACGTTGGTCCTGAGCACCGAGCCGCACCTGAATCCGGTGGTCTTGCCCGAGTTGCAGACCGACAGCCCGCTCACGGCCGTCGCCCAACCGTGGATGCTGCGGCTCGTGTTGTTCCACAGGTTGATGGTGCCGGTCGCCCAAACCGACGGGCCGTTCATCCAGATGAGGCCGTAGTCGTTCTCCGGATAGTTGCTTTCCAGCGACGGCCCGACGTCTTGGCCGTTGGGCAGTGTCCAGTGCGGGTAGCCCTGCGTGCAGTGGCCGGCCGTGATGATGTAGTTGAAGGTGTAGTCGGTGGCGGTGAAGCCGACCGAGCAGCCGCCCAACGCGTCTGCGCTGGAGATCCCGACGTTCGGCTGGATCTGGCCGGCGGTGGTCTCGAACCGCACCGCCGCACCGAACTTGCGCGCCATCGAGTTCTGCGCGGCGTTCTTCGCCCCCGACGCCGGCAGGCTCACCACCACCTGGTTGGTCTCCGGGTCCACCCCCCAGGTCGTGTTCGGCTCACTCGGGGCGGCCTCCAGTGCCCGCTGGATCTTCTGGAGATGCCGTTCGCCACGAGCGACGAGGCGTGCCTCCGCGCCGGCGGCGGTCACCTTCGCGGCAGCCGCGGCGTCGGTGACCGTGACGACGAGGTGCCCGTTGGACAGGTACGCGCCGCCCGAACTGGCACCCAGCTCGGTGGTCAACCGGTTCGCGAGTCGCACATTGGCGTTCTCGGCACTGAGCAGCTTCTCGGCGGCATCGCGGCTGATGCCCCGCTGCTTGGCGATTGCCTCGGCCATGTCCGCCGACCCGTCCGCCCGCTTCCTGTCGGCGACGCCGCCGGCGGATGCCAGGGTTGCCCGGCCCTCGGTGTGGGCCGGATCCGCCGCGCCCCCGGCCTGGGCCTGTCGGTCGACCGGCCCGGCCGCTGCGGCCGTCGGGACGAAACCCACCGACGCCACGACAGCGAGTGCCGTTGCGAGCAGGGACCTGCGGCTTGGTCTTGCCGTACGCGGGTGGCTGACAACACGTTCTGACATGCACCGCTCCCATCACGAGGGGACTGGTCGGCCGGGTCAGGAGCCGGGTGGCCCGGTCCGGACGGCAATCCTCGCAATCGGGCGGGGACCGTGAGCGGGATGTTGGACGCGACTGGACACGGCTGGACACCCGGCTCCGGAGGTGCTGGGGTGTCAGGTGCTGTAGAGCCCGTCGCACGGCTCGGTGAACCCGAGGCGATCCGGGTGCAACTCGACCCAGTCGCCACGCTCAGCGTCAGACTCGTCTATCAAGCCGAACGTGACAGGCCTCGTGGACCACGCGAAACAGTTGGACGTCGATGTCGCCGTACCGTCGTTCGGGTAGCTTATCGAGCAGAGCAGCCAGGCTTCGGCCCGGTCACGAAGCTCACCGCGCAGATGCGGCGCGGTGGCCACCAGCGCGGTGCGCGCCATGTGTCGCCGCGGAGAACTGGCCGCCGGCGTATCGCCCTACCCCGTCGGTGTGCTACCCCGGGTCGCGCGCTGTCGGCACCAGATGAGGCATCGACAGGCCGGCCTCGATACCCCCGGCCCCGGGCCACGTCGTGGTGTCCGCCGCTGTGGTCCTTGGCTACGCCGTCGCCCGTGCCTGATGACCTGAGCCCGTGGCGGCGGCCGTGTCCCAGCTCGTCCTGGCGACACCGCTGGCGCGGCGAGCGGCGCTCAGGCAAAGAGATGCAGGAGCCGTACGACGTGGTGCCTACCAGGCATTGCGTCCGCTTGTTCGCTGGTCCGAAGCGTGGGCCTCAGCCCTGAGCGAGGACGCGAGAACTGAACCGCGAAGCATCACCCCTGGCGCTTCGGAAATCGAATCGCTACTGTGCTTCTGAATCCGAAGCTTTGGAGGGTGGCCATGGCTCGCATCTCGACGCTCGAACCGCCGTTCGCGCCGGACGTGGCGGCACAACTCGCCACGATGATGCCGGTCGGGATGCCTCCCATCGGCCTGTTCCGGACGTTCGCCAAGAATCTGCCGATGACCACCGCGATGAGCAACTGGGGCAGGTACGAACTCGGCCGTGACCTGACCCTGACACTCCGCGAGCGGGAAATTGTCATCCTGCGCACCTGCGCGCGCTGCGGCTGCGAATACGAGTGGGGCGTCCATGTGATGGTCTTCGCCGACCGGGCCGGACTCACGCTGGCCGAGGTCACCTCGCTCACCTGCGGTTCCCCTGACGATCCGAGCTGGACGGCCGGCCGCGAAGCCACACTCATCCGGATGGTGGATGCCCTGCACGATTCGTCCGACGTCGACGACGAACTGTGGCGATGCGCGCAGGAACTGCTCGACGAGCGGCAACTGCTCGACGTGCTCCTCCTGTGCGGGTGGTACCACGCGATCTGCTTCGCCGCCCGCACCGCACGCGTCGACCTCGAGCGCGGCGCTCCCCGCTTCGCCGACATCACGGCCGCCTGATGGCTGGCCCGCCTGTGGCAGTGCTGAACGCCTGCACCCGCGACGGCCAAGGCGGCAGGCCCACCGCGGTCGTGATCGACGACGCCACCCTCACCGACGACGACCGGCACGCCATCACCTGTAGGACCGGCACCGGCCTGTGGGTCGCCGAGAACACCCGCGCCGCGGTGTTCGAGGCCATGGCCGCCCGCCGTTGCTTCGCCACGCGCGTCTCGCGGCTGCGGGTGGACGCCACGGCCAACGGCGTACGCATGGGTGGGGTGCTGAACGTGACCTCCGGCGACGTTCGGTTCCTGCTGGATCTGGACCGCGGCTCGGCCTGGGACGGCAAGCCCCTGCGAATCCAGGTCCTCCGTCCCGGCGCCGCCGGCCAACCACAGCCGGCTGCGTCGGTCGGTCCGGGACCGGCGGGCGCGTCCGGGGTGGTCAGCGAGGTGGTGCAGGCAGCGCCGGGCTGTCGAGCCAGGAGGCGAACAGATCGTCCAGGGGCTCGCGGGCGAAGCGCTGGGCGTGCAGACGGAACTGCTCGGTCGTCACCGTCGCGTGTCGGTGCTCGGCGACCCAGGCTCGCAGGAGCGCGAAGAACGACTCGTCGCCGACCCTCTTGCGCAGGGCGTGCACGGTCAGCGCGCCACGCTTGTAGACAAGCGGGTCGAACATCCGGTCGACGCCGGGATCCGCGACGACGACGTTGCGCGGGCGATCCGCGGCCCACGCGTACCACCGCGCGGCCAGGGCGTCGGTGGGCAGGTCGCCGCAGACGCCGGACCACAGCCACTCGGCGTACGTGGCGAAGCCCTCGTTGAGCCAGATGTGCCGCCAGTCCGCCACCGTGAGGCTGTTGCCGAACCACTGGTGGGCCAACTCGTGCACCACGAGCCGCTCGTGCGTGCGCCGCCCGTCGACGTGGTTTCGCCCGAAGACCGCCATGCCCTGCGCTTCGACCGGATCGTCGAGGTCGTCGTCGGCGACCACGACGACATACTCCCGGAAGGGGTACGGCCCGAAGAGTCGCTGCAGCGCCGACATGATCTGGCCGTGCCGGCCGAAGTCGTGGGCGACGTTCCGGCGCAGCGCGGGCGGGACCGCGGCGCGCTGCACCACCTCACCGACCGTGAGGTCCACCATCTCGTAGCGCCCGATCTGGACGCTCATCAGGTACGGCGAGGTGGGCTCGCGCCGCTCGGACACCCACGTCGTGCCGCCCGCGCCCCGGCGATGGTGCACGGGATCACCGGTCACCAACACCGTGTACGGGGAGGGCGCCGTGACCGCCACCCGGAAGGTCGCCTTGGCGCCGGGCTGGTCATCGCACGGGAACCACGACGGCGACCCGTTCGGCTGGCTGGCCACGAGCACCCCGTCGGTGAGCTCCTCCCACCCGAGGGTGCCCCAGCGGCCGGAGATGGGCACCGGCTTTCCCGCGTACCGGATGTCCACCCGGAAGGTGTCCCCGGCGTTGATCGGCCGCTCGGGTTTGATCTGCAGTTTGTCCGGGCGGTGCAGGTACTTCGCCGGGCGCCCGTCGACCCGGACGTCCTGGACGCGCAGCCGACCGAGATCGAGGGTGAACCGGGAGAGCGACTGTGTGGCCACCGCGGTGATGTCGGCCCGGCCGCCGAGCCGGTTCGACACGACCCGGTAGTCCAGGTCGAGGTCGTAGTGCCGCACCCGGTAGCCGCCGTTGCCGTGCTCGGGCAGGTAGGAGTCGCCGGAACGACAGGCGCCGGGCGTCGCGCCGTTCGACGCCGACGCCGTCTTCGGACTCATGCCGACCGTGCCGCTGGCGCCGGCCAGGTGGTGATCGGGTTGCCCAGCCACCGGCTGTCGCTCGGCACGGCGTCGCCGCGGGTCACCAGTGAACCGGGCCCGACGGTGGTCCGCGCGCCGATGCTCGCGCCGGGCAGGACGATACCGTGCGGACCCAGCGCGGCTCCCGCGCCCAGTGTCACCTCGTCCATGCTCATCACACGATCATGGAACAGGTGGGTCTGCACCACACAACCGCGGTTCACCGTGGCGCCGTCGCCGAGGCGCACCAGGTCGTACTCGGGCAGCCAGTAGGTCTCCAGCCAGACGCCCCGGCCGATCTTCGCACCGAGCGTGCGCAGCCAGGCCGTGAGCAGTGGCGTGCCGGTCGCGAAGCGGACCAGCCACGGCGCGGCGAGAACCTCGACGAACGTGTCGGCGAGCTCGTTGCGCCAGACGAAGGAGGTCCACAGCGCGCGCTCGGCGACCCGGAAGCGTCCGACCAGCAGCCACTTCGCGGCCGTCGCGATGGCGGCGGCGGTGATCGCCGCGCCGAGCAGCACCGGCCCGGCGGCGAGCGCGGCCGCCCACCACCCGCCGGCCCGCCAGACGATCGCGAGTACGGCCAGGACGCCGACCGCCAGGGCGCCGGCGCACATCACCGGGACGATCCGGCACAGCTCGATCGCGGCCCGGGCCAGCTTCAGCCGGAGTGGCGGGTCGAAGGTGCGGCTGGTGTCGGCGGCTTCCACGGTCCGGCGCAGCGGCATCGGCGGCGCGCCGAGCCACGACGAGCCCTTCTTCGCCTTGAACGGCGCCGACGACAACACGCCGACGAGCCCGCGCTTGGGCACCGAACGCCCGGGGGCCGCCATTCCTGAGTTGCCGAGGAACGCCTGCTTACCGATGCGGGCCGGGGCGACGCGCAGCCACCCGTGGCTCAGCTCGTAGGTCGCGACCATGGTGTCGTCGGCCAGGAAGGCCCCGTCGGCGACAGTGGTCATCGCCGGCAGTGCGAGCACTGTGGAAGCCTCCACCCCGCGTCCCACCTTGGCGCCCAGCAGCCGAAGCCACACCGGCGTGAAGAGGCTGGCGTAGAGCGGGAACAGCCCGACCCGCGCCATCCCCATCAGCCGCTCGGTCGTCCAGATCTGCCACGCCACCCGCCCCTGCACCCGGTGGTATCCGGCGCGCAGGCCGATGCTGAGCGCCCGGACGGCCCCGAGCACCAGCAGCGCGTAGCCCACCACGTAGGCGACGGTCGCCACCGCGACGGCGGTCAACACCGCGCCGACAGTTGGCCGGACGGCGAGCGTCCAGCCGAGCAGGGCGATCGCCGGTAGGGCGGCCACGACCGGCACCAGCCCCAGCAGTTGGGCGGTCAGCGCGTACGCGATCGGCCAGCCGCGGGACCGAAGTCGGGTGCGCGGGGGCCGCTGGCCGGGCCATTCGGCTCGATCCTTCGCAGCGGGTGTGGCAGGTGAGCCGGCCCAGCGCTGATTCGCCGGTACGGCGCCGGTCACGGTCGACCCGGCGGCGATGCGCGCGCCCTTGCCGACACGGGCGCCGGGCATCAGGGTGCTGCGCGAACCGACCCGGGCGCCCGCCCCGACGCGCACCCGACCGACGTGGACGACATCGCCGTCGACCCAGTGGCCGGCGAGATCGACCTCTGGCTCGATCGCCGCGCCGCGGCCCAGCTTCAGCAGGCCGGTGACCGGCGGTGCGGAGTGCAGGTCGACGTCGGCAGCGATGGACGCGCCGAGCGCCCGGGCATAAGTGATCATCCAGGACGCCCCGGCGACGCTCGTGGCGCCGGTCAGCTCGGCGAGGCGTTCGGCGGCCCACAGCCGCAGGTGCACGCCGCCACCGCGCGGGTAGCTGCCGGGGCGCACCCCGCGCAGCAGCAGTCGCGCTCCCGCGGCGGCCACGGCGATCCGGCCCACCGGGCTGAACAGCAGGAGCCAACCCAGCGCCACCCACCACCAGGACACGACAGGTGCCCAGGGTGCCGGGGCGAACCGGACGAGGACGTTGCCGAGGGCGGCCAGGACGGTCAGCCAGCGCAGCCCGACCAGCGCGAGCATCGGCGTCAACATCGCCGCCTGGATCAGCCCGGCGCGCCTCGGCGTCGGCCGGACCTCCCGGCGCGTCGCCGCCGTGGTGTGGAGCGCGTCGAGCACACCCGCGAGCCGCGACAGTTTCGGGTGGAGGTAGATGTCGGCCACCGACACCCGCGGGTGCCGGCGCCGGATCCAGGCCACCAGTTGCGCCGCGTTCAGGCTGCCGCCGCCGTGGGTGAAGAAGTCCGCGTCCGCCTCGGTGGGGCGTACACCCAGGATCTCCGCCCAACCGCCGGCGAGCCACTCCTCTGTCGCGGTCAGCTCGCCCGCGGTGTCCTGCCCGGTGGCCAGCGGCCAGGGCAGCGCGGCCCGATCCACCTTGCCGGACGTCCGGGTCGGCAACGCGTCCACCACCGCCAGCAGCGGCACGAGCGCGGCCGGCAACTGCGCACGGATCCGCAGCGCCGCCGACGCGGCATCGAAGGTGACGCCGTCGTGCGGAACGACGTACCCCACCAGTAGTTGGTTGCCCGCGGCGGTGCGCCGCACCGCCGCGGCGGCCCCGGCGACGTCGGGTAGCGCCTGCAGTGCGGCGTCGATCTCACCCAGCTCGATCCGGCGTCCGCCGAGCTTCACCTGTTCGTCACCGCGGCCGACGAACAGGAGCCCCTCGGGCTCCGCCCGGACGATGTCACCGCTGCGGTACGCCCGCTGCCAGCCGAGCGCGGGCAGCGCCGCGAACTTCTCGGCGTCCTTGCCCGGGTCCAGGTAGCGGGCGAGCCCCACCCCGCCGATGACCAGCTCGCCGGTCTCACCCATCGCGACCGGAGCGCCGGACCCGTCGATCACGGCGAGCTCCCAGCCGGCCAGCGGCAACCCGATGCGGACCGGTCCCTCGCCGGTCATCCGCGCGGCGCAGGCGACCACTGTCGCCTCGGTGGGGCCGTAGGTGTTCCAGACCTCGCGACCCTCGACGGCCAGGCGCTGCGCCAACTCCGGTGGGCAGGCCTCGCCACCGAAGATCAGCAGCCGGACCTCCTCCAGCGCCTCGACCGGCCACAGCGCGGCGAGCGTCGGGACCGTCGACACCACCGAGATGCGCTGCTCGGCCAGCCACGGACCGAGGTCGACGCCGCTGCGGACCAGCGACCGCGCGGCCGGCACCAGGCAGGCGCCGTGCCGCCACGCCAGCCACATCTCCTCGCAGGACGCGTCGAACGCCACTGACAGCCCGGCCAGGACCCGGTCCTGCGGACCGATCGCCTCGCTGGCCTCGTCGGCGAGGAACAACAGCGCCTCGGCATCGACGAAAGCCGCAGCCGCGCCATGGTGGACCGCCACACCCTTCGGGGTGCCCGTCGAGCCGGAGGTGAAGATGATCCAGGCGTCGTCGTCCGGGCCGGGTCGGCCGATCCGACCCACGGGGGTACGACGCACCGACACCGCCAGCCCGTCACCGAGCACCGCCGCGACTCCCGCCTCGGCGAAGACGAGCTCGGCGCGTTCCTCGGGATCGTCCGCGTCCACCGGCACGTAGGCCGCGCCCGCCGCGAGAACGCCGAGGATCGCCAGGTACAGCTCGGCCGTACCGGAGGTGAGCCGGACGCCCACGCGGTCGCCGACACCGATGCCGTGTCCGGCCAGCGACCTCCGGACGGCCTCGACCTCGTCGGCCAGGTCGCGGTACGTCAGTGCCGTGGCGCCGTCGTCGAGTGCGAGAGCCTCGGCGTGCGCGCGCACGGAGTCGTCGAGTACGTCGACAAGCGTGCGGCGGGCCGCCCTCGGGGCGGATCGGAACACCGCGGGGACCACCGGTGCGGCGACTGTCGGTGGTAGCGCGACCACCTGGGGATCACTCGTCACGGGCACCTGGCGTTCACCATCTTCGTCTCAGGGATCGGCGTCATCCAGGCGTGCGGCATGCGGACCCGCCCTGGGCAGCCCTCAACGCTACGTCGCACGGGGCCGGCAGAGAGGGCCACGTAACGGCTTCGTGTCCACCACCACAGCGATCCCCCTCCGCGAACACCGAGCTTCTGCGACCTGTCGCCGACGACCGATCACGCTCCTGTCTCTACTCAGACCGTGTCGTCGCTGCGGATGTGCACGGTTTCGCCGCCGCTGCGCAGATCCTCCGTCACCTGCTTCTCGGTCAGGGCGACAAGGTGCGAGTCGACAGTCGCCTCGTCCTTGAGGCGTGCGTGCGTCTCGTGGACGCGGGCGGAAAGGTCGGCGTCGTCAGCCTCCGGAAATCGTTGTTTCAGCGTCTCCACCTGGCGTTGCAGGGCGATCTCCGGGTCAACGAGACCGCCACTGGCTGCGGGTTCGGTCATCACACACCTCGCACGTCGTCGTCAGTGTCTGCACAGGTGGTGCCCCGAGCATCGACTCGACATTCATTCGTTCGCGCAAAGTTCACCTTCGGGAGCAGGTCTTCCCGCTCCGTCGGTGGGACGTTCGAGGAGGCTCGTTCCCTCGATGTTTGGTCAGCCCATGATCATTAGTGTGGTCCTCACGTTGACGCTGTTCGGTGCGACGACCTGGTCGGCGCTGCAGCAACCGCTCGCCCGTCGCCCGGCCTTCCACCACCGCCTTACCGGAGCGCTGCTGGCTCTGAGCCTGGCGGTGGCCGCCGCGCTGATCGCTACCGTGCTCGTGGCCCATCCGTGACATGCAGGCCACACTCCACCCGGAAACGCCGGCCGCCGGATGAACTACCGAGCTGATCGGTACCTGGTGAACCAACGGCGACAACCTGCACATCGAGCACCACGCCGCGACGAGCGTACCCATCAACGGATGCGGCCGGTGAGGCTCTGCGCCGCCTCGTCGAACGCCACGTCGGACTCGCAGGGGCTGTGTCCCTTGATCGGCGGTGGAAAGATGTCGCCGGCCGGAGCGGTCACCCCTGCCGGATCGCGGAGCCGTCGGTCCACCGGCGTACCCCGGTCGGCTGCGGCGGGTGCCGCGTCGGGTCGGGGCGGCGGAAAGACCCGCCCTCCGATGGGGTCGGTGTCCCGCCACAGATTGATCCACCGCCAGTCGACCCGGTCGGCGATCTCGTGGATCACCTCGTCGCTGACGTACGCGGGAAAGAGTCGGGCGTACAGCCGGCGAAGGGGCGAGCCGTGGGTCAGCAGGGCGATCCGTTCGGTGACCCGTGACGGCAGTTGAAGCACGGTCGCGGCGAGCAGGACGGAGCCGTGGCTGTGTCCGCTGAGCACCACCGTCTTTCCGGAGTCGACGAGGTGGGTGATCCGGCAGGTCAGTTCGGGCACGGCCCGTTCGGCGTAGCAGGGTGGCGCGAACGGGTGCGCAGCTCGGGGCCAGAAGGTGCCCAGGTCCCACAGCACGCCCACGTACCGGCGGAATCCAGGGGTGCGGTAGGCGAAGATTCCACCGATGACCAGGCCGACGATGATCGCGGCGATCAGATAGCTGCCGACGCCGATGCCGAAGTCGACGAGGCTGGCCGGCAGCCCCACGTACCGCTGGATCAGTTCGCCCGGTGGCGTCGGCAGCAGGCCGAGCGCGACCATCGTCATGCCGATTCCCGCCAGGCAGGCGTAGAGCACCGCGAGCGGCACCAGCCGCTCGGTGAACTGGGCGCGGGCGATGGCCTTGCGCACCTGCCGCAACCGTGGTCCGGCATCGTTCGGCGCGTCCGGAAAGTCACGAGCAACTATCGACGCCGCGGCGCGTGTCCGTTTCGGTCGGGACGCCAGCGAGGCCACGCCGGCGACGACAAGTGTCACCAGAACCGCCAGCGTGAAGCCGAGGATCGCCCAGATGCAGGCACGCGGAGGGCTGGTGATCAGCCCCGCCGCGGTCGGAGCGCCCCGGTTCAGGACGTCGGACACCCGATAGACCAGCTCGGCGGAGTACGTCAGCGCCAGACTGATCGCGGCGACGGAGGCCGCCAGGGCGCCGAACCCGAGCGGCGGCGCCCCATCCTGCTGTCGGTTCCGGTGCCAGAGCAGCACCGCCCCCAGGGCGGCCAGCAGCACCGCCTGACCGATGGACAGCCCGACGACCGTCAGGTTGTAGCCGGGTAGCCCGTTTCTCTCCGGCCAGGAGGCGGGACTGGTCAGAACGTGGATCCAGACCAGCATGGTCAGGCCGAGGGTGATCGTGGGCAGCGCGCTGACCAGGCGGTCGAGCCGCCCTTCCATGGGTGCGGTGAGGGGTGGGGTGCAGAGCAGGACCGCGCACGTGAGCAGCAGAAGCCCGGTACCCGCCGTCAGCGCGACGGTGCCGATCGACAAGCCCTGTGCGGCCCGGGCGCCGAGCAGGCTGAGGCTCAGCGTGGCGAACGCCGCCGCGACGTGAATCGAGCGCAGCCGGCCGACCAGCGGCTCGTTGTCCCACCGACCGACGGCGGTGAGCCGGTGCGCCGGAAGGGGTTGGACAGTCGCGCGGAAGACGTGCGACGGGAGTGCTGGGCGGGCGCTGATCCCCCACAGCAGGCCGATGGCCGCAGCCGGTGCCAGCGCGAGCACCGCCAGGCGCAGTCCGGCGGGACGGCCTCCAAGCCAGGAGAGCCAACTGCGTCCGGCCAGGCACTCGGGCGAGGACATGCACTTCCACGCGATCACGTCGAGTGCGATTCCCACCATGCTCTGCACGTACATCCCGGTCAGGCTGAGTGCCAACAGCCGGCAGAGCGCCTTGATCACCGGGTCGGAGCGCGCTCCGGCCGGACGCATCCAGATGGCGAGGTTGATCAGCATGAAGGGCAACAGGATCACCATCGACAGCGTTCGCACCGCGTTGCCAGCGGGCAGGTTGTTCCAGCGGTAGGCCTCCAGCGTCACTCCGTCTGCCGCGCCGCTGTCGTGGTCGGGCCGGTAGAAGCCGCCCCGGTGGTCACCTGCCACCTGTTGCACGTGCGGTCGATTCAGCAGGTCCTCCGCGCCGATGGCGGACACCCCGTGCACCCGCAGTTCCACGAGGCCGTCAGCTCTGGCGCGCCCGCCCGCGTCTCGCTGATCCATCCGGTACCGGCCCCCCGGCGTGTACGCGGCTCACACCGACCCGCTCGGCTGATCCGACGGCGCCCGCATGGCGCAGCGGGCGTACCCCGTGACTGGAGGAACAACCGTGAGCTGTGGGTGGTGGGGTCCGCCCGCCGCCGGCGCGGCATTACCGCCGGCGGAGGCACGCAGCGGAAGGTGTGCGGTCCGCGGGCATTCTTCGGGTATCGACTCGACGACCGGCCCGGCGTGATACCAATACTCGAACAGGCGAAGTCGGCAGAAATGGGCGGCCCATGTCGACCAGGGCAGCAGCGCTGCTTCGAAAGCCGGGCCAACCGCAGCGACCCAGTCTTCTCGAACTCTTCTTCGACCTGGTGTTCGTCTTTGCCCTCAATCGGCTCTCGAACCGGCTGGTCAAGGAGCTCACCGAACCGCGGATCGTCCTCGTCGAGGCCGGCGAGACGCTGCTGCTGCTACTGGCCTTCATGGTGCTGTGGTTCGTCACGGCGTGGGTCACCGACCTCTACGATCCGCAGCGGCCGCAGCTTCAGGTGTTGGTCTACACCGCCATGCTCGGCGCGCTGGTGATGGCGGTCGCGGTGCCGCAGGCGTTCGGGGACAGGAGTCTGGCGTTCGCTGGCGCGTACGTCGCCGTCCACATCAGCCGTGGTCTGATCATCGTGCCGATGCTGCGTGGCCACGCAGCTCAGCGTCGAGCGGCTGCGGTGCTCCTCTGGTTCACGGTGTCGGCCGTGCCGTGGATCGCTGGAGCGATCGTGGCGGACCTGGCCCGCGGGCTGCTGTGGACGCTCGCGATCGCCATCGACTGCACGGCGCTGCTGCTGCTCTATCCCGCGCCGGGGTCCCCACCCATCCAACAGCAGTGGCCCGTCCTGGCCGAATATCTGTCCGAGCGCTACCGACAATTCTTCATCATCGCCCTCGGTGAACTGATTCTGACGACCGGCTCGGCCTACAGCGACACCTCCTTCCGGCACGTCGGCCCCGCGACTGCCTTCGCGGTCGCGTTCGTCACCACGGTGCTGCTGTTTCGCGTCTACCTCTTCCGGGCGGGTCAGCTGTTGCCCGAAGCCATCAGAGCTGCCGCTGAGCCAGCGCACCTCATTCGGCAGGCATTCGTCGCGCACGTCCTCATGGTGGCCGGGATCGTCGCCGTCGCCGTCGGATACGAAATCGTGATCGAACATCCGTTCGGGCACACCGACGCGGCGTGGATTCTCGTTGTCCTCGGCGGACCGATGCTGTTCCTGATCGGGCGAGCCCTGGTGGAACACGCGGTGTTCGACCGGGTGTCCCATTCTCGGATCATCGGCGCGCTCGTGCTCGCCGCCGCCTCGCCAATCATGATCTTTCTGCCGCCGTTGGCCGTGGCCGTCACCGCCGTCGCCGTCCTGACCGGCATCGCCGCCACCGACACCGCCCACGCCCGGGGAAGACCGCCGGAACGGCCGCGCCCGCCCAATTCGCAACAGTGAAGTCACGATGCGGCCCTTCACGGGGTCCACGGAGATGAGGTCCCGCGAGGTGGCACCAGCCGTGACGACTCGCGAGCCGTCACGGTCGGAGCGCGTCCTAGCCTCGAGGAAGCACGGTGATGGCCGCGACGGCGCTGTTGACGACGGTGGCCGTCACGGTGCGGGTCACGGCTGCCGCTGCGGCGTCGGCACCCCAGTCGCCCCGCTCGAGTTCCTTGGCCCGGCTGATCACCGATGACGTCCACGGGATCTCGCGGTGGAACTGCGGGAGCGTCCCGCTCGCCGAGAGCAGCGCCGCGAGCGCGGCGACACGGGCTTGCGGCTCCGCGCCGTCCACGAGGACCTGCCGGACGTCGGCGAGCAGGCGGGACCGTCGTTCGGTCCTGCCCTCCCGCAGTGCCGTCGTCCGGAACAGACCGAGCACCTTGCGGGACTCCTGGTCGATGTCGCCTCGCGCGACGAGCCGCTCCAACACGGGCGCGCGCAGGGCGGGACCGATCGCCGCCAGTGCCGTCTGCACCCCCCTCGGTTTCTCGGCGAGGTAGTCCCACGCCGGGCGTAGGAGACTGTCCGACGGTGGGTGACCCGCCATGCTGCTGACCCGCCCCCGGGCCTCCGTGCTCAGGTGCTCGCCGAGGGCGAGATCCGCGAGGACGGCACCGCCGAGGACGTAGAAGAGCGTGTTCTCTCCCGCGATGGTCCCGGACCTGGGTTGGAACAGGAGTAGTAGGAGATCTTCCACCAGGGTCGGGGCGTCGAACTGGGGTTCGGTGGTCATCGGCGGGGCTCCCAGCGGAAGAGTCGGGTGGCCAGAGCGACGGCGACGACGACCCAGGCAAGGGTGGGCGCGAGCAGGAGCAGTGAGTCGGTCACGGCGACGCCGCCGTTCCAGGCGTTCATGGTCAGTTCGGTGGCGGCGCCGCC
The DNA here is from genome assembly GCF_042872705.1 of Micromonospora sp. NPDC005203. Lineage (NCBI taxonomy): Bacteria > Bacillati > Actinomycetota > Actinomycetes > Micromonosporales > Micromonosporaceae > Micromonospora > Micromonospora sp. NPDC005203. The sequence goes on from NZ_JBIAKV010000009.1 coordinate 122,797, forward strand.
GGGCAGCAGCCGCTTGAGCCAGGCGAGGTTCTCGGTGCCGGAAATGCCCACCCAGCTGGCCACGGCGATCACCCCGAGGGTAACGGGCAGGGTGGTGACCTGGGCGTGTTCGGGGGAGTTCGTCAGCCCGGCCGTGGCCAGGGCCAGGCCGATCATCATGGCCAGGGCCGCGATGGTCGCCACGACCAGCAGGGCGATGTTCGCCGGTCCGCCGGCGACCACGGCCAGGGCGGTCAGGATCGCGGTCACCTGCACCACGGAGAGCACGACCACGGGCAGCAGTAGCCCACCGAGGATGCCGGCGTCGCCCTCGGCGGTGGAGCGCAGCCGCTTGAGGAAGAGGTTCTGCCGTCGGGACGCCAGGGTGGTGACGGCGGTGGCGTAGAGCCCGAAAGCGGCGATCGTGAACATCACGATCGCGGCGATGTAGCCCAGGCTCCCGATGGCGGCGAAGGTCTCGTGCTGACGGACGAAGTACGCGCTGACCACTACCGGGATGATGAGGCTGGTGATCAGCACCAGCCGGTTGCGGAAGAGTTGGATCAGTTCGCTGGACGCGATGGACAACATGGTGCGGCTCCTGTCGGAAGATCGAATCAACTGTTGATGGCGCGGAATACGTCGTCGAGCCGGGTCGGCCCCGCCGCCAGGTCCCGCAGTTCCACGGCGTGGTCCTGTGCCCAGCCGAGGAGGAGGTGCAGGTCCTTCTGCAGCTCGAAGGTCTCGACCATGACCTTCCCGTCCAGGTCGACGGCGGCCCGCACCGGCAGCGTCGGCGTCGGTGCGGCAAGGGAGAAGCGGATGACCGCGGGCAGGGTGCGGGTCAGCTCGGAGACGGTGCCTTCCCGGTGGAGTGCGCCCTCGTGCATCAGCCCGATCCGGTCCGCGCGTTGTTGCGCTTCCTCCAGGTAGTGGGTGGTGAGCACGATGGTCGTGCCGTCCTCCCGCAGCCGGTCCACCGTCGCCCAGACGGCGTCGCGGGACTGGATGTCGAGGCCGGTGGTCGGCTCGTCCAGGAAGATCAGCTCCGGGCTGCCGTAGACCGCGGTGGCGAAGTCCAGCCGCCGTTTCTCCCCGCCGGACAACTGCGAGACCTTGCGCCGGGCTCGACCGGTGAGGTCGACCAGGTCGAGCACCCGGTCGACGTTGTCGGTGCGTCGGGTGAGCCCGCCGACCAGGCCGACGGACTCACGGACGGTGAGGTCCGGGGAGAATCCACTTTCCTGGAGCATGACGCCCATTCGGGGACGTACCGCTCGCCGGTCGCCGGGGCGATGCCCGAAGACGCGTACGGTGCCCGACGTTGGCCGCCGGTGTCCCTCGACAACCTCCAGGGTCGAGGTCTTCCCGGCTCCGTTGGTGCCCAGCAGCGCGTAGAGCTCTCCGGGCCGCACCTCGAAGGAGAGGTCCTTCACGGCGTGGAAGTCGCCGTAGGTGAGGTTCAGCTGTTCGACTTCGATGACGGGTGTGGTGGACATGCACCAATGACAGCGCGGGCGCGGCCGACCCGTCAGTGGCACCACGTCATCACCAGATGTGACGTGGTGTCACTGGTCGTGGCCCCTGGCTGCCCGATACTGGTGTGGTGACCGCGCGCTTCACCGAGTCGACGCAGGGAAGGCTGCGCCGGCTCAACCTCGCCACGGCACTGCCGCCGGTGCTGTTCGCCGCGGTGGTCCTGACCTACACCGACGCGCGTACCTGGTGGCACGTCGTCGTCCTGGCGCCCGGGGCCGTGGCGGGCGTGGTGGCCTTCGAACGGTGGACGGCCAACGACCTCGCCCGGGTCGCGCTTCCCTGCCTGGTCGTGGCGGCGGCGGTCTGGCCGCTCGGGGTCCTGGTGACCGGCAGCCCCAACGCCTACTGGGGTTTCTGCGCCGTAGGCTCGCTTGCCCTGCGCGAGGTGCGACGGCACCGGGAGCTGGCGGTGGTCGGGCTGTTCACCTACGTCGCCACCGTCGGTACGGCGCGGCTGCTGGTGCAGCGGGACGACATCGCTCACGTCCTGCTCACCTACGTCCTCATCCCGACCGTCCTCACCGTCGTCGTGACGGTCCTCACCGTGGTGGGGGAGCGGTTCTACGACCTCATCCGGGAGCTCGAACAGACCCGGGAACGGGAGGCGGAGTTGGCCGTGGTCCGGGAGCGCGTGCGGTTCGCCAGCGACCTGCACGACATCCAGGGCCACACCCTGCACGTGGTCAAGCTGAAGATCGCCCTGGCCCAGCGACTGCTGCTGCGCGACACCGCTCGGGCGGAGAAGGAGCTACGGGAGACGTATGCGCTGGTCAGCGACACCATCGCGCAGACCAAGGAACTCGCCTACGCGCAACGGCGGCTCAACCTCACCGCGGAGATCGAGAACGCGAAGAACCTGTTCGAGGCCGCCGGCATCCGGGTCCGGGTGACGCGGGAGGCCGAGGTCGATGCCCGCGCCAGCGAACTGCTCGGGCAGGTGCTCCGGGAGACGACCACCAACATCCTGCGGCACGCGCAGGCCACCCAGGTGCGGATCACCCTCGCCGCGTCGGGCATCACCATCGTCAACGACGGCGTGACCGCCACCACGGCCCCCGAGCTGCGGGGACTGGCGGCACTGAGGCAACGGTTGGCCGGCGACGGGGGTGAGCTGACCGTGGAACAGAAGGACAAGCGGTTCTTGACCGCAGCGGTCTTCCCACCCGTGCGGGCCGACGCGGCCCCGACAGTCGGGGGGAAGGACCGCCAGTGACCACCATCGTGCTCGCCGACGACGAGGCGCTGCTGCGCACGGCCCTGGCCGCGCTGTTGCCGATGGAGGGCGACATCACGGTGCTCGCCGAAGCGCAGGACGGTCAGACGGCGATCGCCGCCACTCTGCGGCACCGGCCCGACGTGCTGGTCATCGACCTGGAGATGCCGGGCGTGGACGGCCTGGGCGCGGTCGCCGAGATCCGCCGCGAGCGGCCGGAGCAGGTGATCCTCATGCTGACCCGACACGCCCGCCCCGGCGTGCTGCGCAAGGCGTTGAAGCTCGGCGTCCAGGGCTTCGTCAGCAAGTCCGCCGAGCCAGCGCACATCACCTCCGTCATCGCCACCCTGCACGCGGGGAAACGCTGGATCGACCCGGACGTGTCCGCTCTCGCCGTCACCGAGGACTGCCCCCTGACCGACCGTGAGGTGGACGTCCTGCGGGTCACCGCCGAGGGATACTCGGTCGCCGACATCGCCGCTCGGCTCTACCTCGCTCCGGGCACCGTCCGCAACTACCTCTCCAACGCGATGCGCAAGACCCAGACCCGGACGCGCCACGAAGCGGCCCGCTACGCCCGCGAACACGACTGGCTGTAACGGCGCGTCGGTGTGCCCCGACGGACCGGGCCAACGTTCTGCTGTCGCAGCTCGGGTTCCACGTCGCGCAGACGTTCGCCGCGCGGCTGGCACCGCTGGGCATCGCGCCGAACCACTTCGGACTGCTCATGCTGCTGGAGCGGAGTGAGGGCAACACCCAGCAACAGCTCGCCGACGCGCTGCGCATCCACCGCAAGGTCATGGTCGGCTTGCTCGACGACCTCGAACAGCGCGATCTGGTCGAACGTCGGCGGCATCCCAGCGACCGTCGCGCCCACGCGATCCACCTGACCGAAGCGGCGCGCGAGCTGCTGCCTCGCGCCCGCCGGGTCGCCGACCAGCACGAGGGCGAAATCCTCACCCCGCTCGACGCCAGCGAACGCGCCCGGCTCAGCACCGTCCTGCGACGGCTTGCCGAGCACACGGGGAGCCCGGCCGGCATCCACCCGGGCCTGCACCAGTCAGTCGCCCGCTCTCGCCGTCCAGACGACTCGTCGGGTGCGCGGTAGTGCCTCGATCGCGGGTGGGAGTTCGGGGTGCTGGAACGGCTGCTCGCCGCCGACGGCGCGGTGGTGAGCGCGGAGGCGCTGCTGGACAAGGTGTGGGACGAGCACGCCGACCCGTTCGCCAACGCCGTGCGGATCACCGTCAGCACCCTGCGGCGCAAGCTTGGTGATCCACAACTGATCGACACCGTGACCGGTGCCGGGTAGCGGATCGCCCCACATCCGGCGAATGACGGCCCGCGGCCGGCTCACGCTGGTGTACACCGGCCTGGTGCTGGGTGCTGGGTTCCTGCTGCTGGCGCTGACGTACGTGCTGCTGGTGCGGGGCGACCTGCGGCTGCCCGGCGGCGTCCGGGTCTGGCCGAAGAGCGTGCACTTGATCTTGGTCGCCGCGGATGACAACGCAGCGGCTGACGGGCAGCGACGATGCGCTCGCCGGAGCTCGACACGGCCGACCAGGCAGCGGCACCATCGATGAAATGTCGAAGGTGGCGGGCAGACCAAGCAAAACCTGCCGCAGCCACCCGCAAGAGGCAGCAGTCATCCCGACCGTGGGGGAAGTGCTGCTGGCCCGGCTCGCCGATGCTCAGGACATGACCGTGACCGCTCCACCCACGACTGCGGCGTCCGCCCGGGCTATCCGGTTCATCATGTGCCTCTGCGGCGCTACGTCGCTCGTCTTCGCCGCGCTGTGGCTCACCGACACGACAGATCCGGTCCGGATGCCGGTCCTACCGCATTGGGTGACGGCCCTGTTCGCGGCCGACCAGGTCGGCTCCGCCTGAAGGCTGACCCCGTGGTTGCGGGCGGGTTCCAGCATCGGTGCGCAGTCGTCCGCCTGCCCGGCGCGAGCCCCCGTCGCCACCCGGATCACCGGGTGGCGACGGGGGAGAGGTCTGGCCGGGAACGCGTCGTCACGGTCGGCTCCGGCCGCTGTCCCTGCTCGTCGTCAGGACGTGTCGGGTCCGGTCCCCGGTCCAGGCCGCCTCGAGGATCGCGGTCAGGCTGGCGGTGTCGGTCGGGCCCGGATGGTTCTGGATCAAGCGGGTGACGCCACTGGCCATCTCCGCGAAGCGGGGAAGGTCGGCGCGTGCCACGCCGATGTCCGCCAGGGTGGGAGGGATCCCGATGTCGGCAAGGAGCCCGTGGAGCCAGGTGAGGAACGTGTCTGCGGCCTCGGCATCCGAGGCGCCGGTCACGTCGAGCCCGCACACCCCGGCGAGGATGGCCAACCGGTCGGCGATGGCATCCACGGCCGCGTCCAGCGCGTAGGGCAGGAGCAGCCCGACGCCCAGGCCGTGTGGCGTGTGCGTGGCCGCGCCGATGGGGTACTGGAGAGCGTGCGGGGCCGCGTTGCCCGCGTGGGAGAACGCGAGCCCGGCGAGCATGGACCCATAGGACATGTCCGCGCGCGCCTCCGTGTCGCCGCCGTCCCGGACAACACGACGCAGGCTCCGGGCGATCCGTTCCGCGGCCAGGAGCGCGTAGTGGTCGGTGATCTGGTTACGGCCCAGGAACACCTGTTCCACCGGGTCACGCGGTCCGTGGGCGCGGGGTCGCGCGGTGTAGCTCTCCACCGCGTGACAGAACGCGTCGATGCCGGAATGGGCGGTGACGGTCGCGGGGCAGGTGTAGGTGAGTTCGGGGTCGACGATGGCGAAGTCGGGCACGATGTGGACGCTGGAGACGCCCACCTTCAGCTCGCGGTCCGGGTCGGTCAACACCGAGACGGGGGTGAGCTCGGAGCCGGTACCTGACGTCGTCGGTACCGCGACGAGAGGAATCGTCGGCCCCGGCACCTTCGACTCGCCGTAGAAGTCGCGCGGTGACCCACCGTGGCGCCGGATGACGCCGACGATTTTGGCGAGGTCGATAACCGTGCCACCCCCGATGGCGAGGATCACGTCGGCGTCCACCTCGGCGGCGGCCGCGACGGCCAGGGCGACATCGCTGAGGGGCACGTCTGAAGTCGCGTCGGAGAACACCTCGACGACCTCGACCTTCTCCCGCACCGCAGCCACGATCGCGGCCACGCCCGGCTGCCCCAGCAGAACCTGGTCGGTCACGATGAGGACGCGCGAGCCACTCTCGGCCACCACTCGTGGGATGTTCTGCGCGACCCCTTCGCCCACGATCAGCTGGCGTGGTCCGCGGACGGTCTCAAGCATGTCGGTGCCTCTCCGGAACGTCGGCGGCGATGTGCTGGGTGGACGTCCGGGTCACCTGTGCGACCGGGACGGCGACGGCGAGGTTGGCGGCCCGGGTGGCGCAGGCGAGCGCCCGGCGCAGCGGGCCGGTCACGGCAGGTCGATCGCCGCGTAGGTGAGGTCGAGGTACTCGAGGATGCCCTCGTGCGACCCCTCCTTGCCGATCCCGGACTGCTTCACGCCTCCGAACGGAGCTGACGGGTCCGAGATCAGCCCACGGTTGATGCCGACCATCCCGGTTTCCAGCCCCTCGGCGAACCGGAGCGCTCGCTGGAGGTCACGGGTGAAGACGTATCCGACCAGGCCGTGCTCGGTGTCGTTGGCCTTCGCCAGCACCTCGTCGTCGGACGTGAACGAGATGATCGGCGCCACCGGGCCGAAGATCTCCGCCCGGAGCATCCGCGCATCGTCCGGCACGTCGACGAGGACCGTGGGCGGGTAGAAGTGGCCCGGCCCGTCCGGACGCTCGCCGCCCACCAGGACCCGGGCGCCACGATCGACCGCGTCGGCGACGAGCTCGTCGATCGTGCTGACCGACGCCTCGTCGATCAACGCCCCGACGTCCACGCCGTCGTCGAGACCATGGCCCACCGACAGCGCGCCCATCCGCTCGGCGAAACGCGCGGTGAACTCCTCGCGCACCGGCTCCTCGACGTAGATCCGGTTGGCCGCGATGCAGGACTCCCCGATGTTGCGCATCTTGGCCACCATGGCGCCGTTGACCGCGACGTCCAGGTCGGCGTCGGCACACACGATCAGGGCCGCGTTGCCGCCCAGTTCCATGGAGGTACGCAGCACGTTGTCCGCGGCCTGTCGCAGCAGCACGCGCCCGACCTCGGTCGACCCGGTGAACGAGAGCTTGCGGGTCCGATTGTCGGCCAGCAGAGCTGAGACCACCGCGCCGGAACGCCTGGTGGTCACCACGTTGACGACACCCGGGGGTACGCCGACCTCCTCCATGATGCGGGCCAGCAACAGCATGGTCAGTGGCGTCTGGCTCGCCGGCTTGGTGATCGTCGTACAGCCCGCCGCCAACGCGGGAGCGATCTTGCGGGCACCCATGGCCAACGGGAAGTTCCAGGGCGTCACGAAGACGCACGGTCCGACCGGCTTCGGCACGGTGAGGATGCGGTATCCACCCGCGGGAGCGATGCTGTAGCGCCCCTCGACGCGCACCGCCTCCTCGGCGAACCAACGGAAGAACTCGGCGCCGTAGGCCACCTCGCCCCGAGCCTCGGCGAGCGGCTTGCCCATCTCGAGGGTGATCAGCCGGGCGATGTCCTCGGACCGCTCGGTCAGTGCCCGGTAGGTCGCGGTCAACAACTCTGACCGCTTCCGCGGCGGGGTCGCCGCCCACTCCGCCATTGCCGTGCTCGCCGCCTCCAGAGCGGCGAGCCCGTCCGCGACGTCGGCGTCCGCCACCTCGGCGATGGTCTTGCCGGTGGCGGGGTCCTCGACGGCAAAGGTGGCTCCGCTCGCGGCGTCGCGCCAGGCGTCGCCGATCCGGAGCCGCCGGTGCTCGGGGGCCAGGACGTTCATCGGGTCACTCACTGCGTCGCCTCCTGTGATCTTCTTGGTGCTGTCCGGCGTGCCGCAGCGATCGGGCGGTACGCGTAGTCGGACGGGCCACACACCCTCGTCGGGGGCGAGGTTGTCGAGCGGATCGAAGGTGGTGCATGGTGCCGTCGCCGCCCGTCGGTCAGCGCCCAGCCTCGGACAGCGACAGCCCGGTGCCCGCGTCGAACAGGTGCGCTCGGTCCAGGTCGACCGTGACCTGCAGCCGCTCGCCCGGCGTACCGGTGACGGTGGGTCGTGCCTTGACCTTGAGGATCTCCGCCCCCACCAGGACGTCGACCACCGTTCGGTCACCGAGCGGCTCGAGCCCGTAGAGCTCACCCGACAACGACGCGTCGCCACGCTGCTCGACGGACAGGTCCTCCGCGCGCAGGCCCAGCAGCAGGGGACGACCGTCCTCAGCGGTGGTCCAGCCGGGCCGCGGCAGCGTCCACCCTTCCGCGCCGACCAGGCGATCTCCCTCGGCGTGGCAGGCGAGCAGACTGATCGGCGGGCTTCCGACGAATCCGGCCACCCACGTGTTGGCGGGACGCTCGTACACCTCCGTCGGCGTTCCGACCTGTTGCACCTTCCCCTCCTTGAGGACCGCGACGTGGTCGGCCATGGACAGAGCCTCGACCTGGTCGTTGGTCACGTAGACGAAGGTCGCGCCGAGGCTCCGGTGGATGCGGGTGAGCTCGGTGCGCATCTCGACGCGGAGCTTGAGGTCGAGGTTCGTCAGCGGCTCGTCCATGAGGAACGCGCGCGGGCTACGGACCAGCGCCCGGGCCAGGGCGACCCGCTGCATCTCACCACCCGACAACTGCGCGGGACGACGCTGCAGCAGACGTTCGATGTGCAGCAGGTTCGACATCTGCTCGACGGCGGCGGCGATCTCACCCGACGAGCGGCGGCGTGCCCGCAGCGGCGAGGCGATGTTCTCGTACACCGTGTGTCGCGGGTAGAGGGCGTAGCTCTGGAAGACCATGGCCAGGTCGCGTGCGGCCGGGGCGTCGCCGGTCGCGTCCCTGCCGTCCAGATGCACCGACCCGGCGTCGAGCTTGTCCAGGCCGGCGATCGCTCGCAGGGTCGTCGTCTTGCCCGCCCCGGACGGCCCGAGCACGACGAAGAACGAGCCGTCCGGTACGTCCAGCGTCACGCCGTCCAGGGCCTGGACCTTACCGAAGGACTTGCACAGCCCCTGTACTGCCACGGTTCCCATCAGGCCACCAGCTCTTCCGTGCTCACGTCGTAGACCGCCGGGGTCCCGCCGGTGTGCCGCAGCCCGACCGTTGCGTCAGCGGCGAACCGGACAGTCGGTGGCATCCGAACCCGTACGTCGCGCTCGCCGCTGTGGTCGACCACGTAGATGATTTCGTCGCCCAGCCACTCCGCCGATACCACACGGGCCGGGACGGACCGCTCCGCCCCCGGTGCGGTGACTTCCAGCGCCTCCGGCCGTACGCCCGCGAGCAGGCGACGGTCGCGCGGCAGGCCCTGCGGTGGCGTGAGGACCAGTCCGCCCTGACCGCGCAGCTTCCCGTCGGCCACCTCCACCTCGATGAGGTTCATCGGCGGCGAGCCGATGAACGCGGCGCAGAAGAGACTCGCCGGACGGTCGTAGACCTCCAGCGGCGTGCCGATCTGCTCGACGCGGCCCTTGTTGAGGATGGCGATCCGGTGACCGAGTGACATTGCCTCGACCTGGTCGTGGGTGACGTAGACCATCGTCGCCCCCAGTTCCCCCTGCAGGTGCTTGATCTCCGTGCGCATGTCCGCCCGCAGCTCCGCGTCCAGATTGGTGAGGGGTTCGTCCATGAGGAAGGCGCGCGGTCGTCGCACCAGGGCGCGAGCGAGCGCGACGCGCTGCTGCTCCCCGCCGGACAGTTGGCGCGGACGCCGGTCCAGGAGTGGACCAAGCCGCATCAGCCGGGCGGCCTCCTCGACCCGCTCGTGCACCTCCGGCTTGGGCAGTCCCTCGGCCCGCAGTGGGAACGCCAGGTTGTCGCGGGTCTTCAGATGCGGGTAGAGAGCGTAGAACTGGAACACCATGGCGATGTCGCGCTCGGCGGGCGGCAGGTCGTTGACAAGCGTGTCGCCGATGCGGATGTCGCCCGTCGTCTGCCTCTCCAGGCCGGCGATGGCCCGCAGCGTGGTCGTCTTGCCGCAGCCCGACGGGCCGAGCATCACGAACAGTTCGCCGTCGCCGATGGACAGGTCCACGTGCTCGACCGCGACCGTTCCGTCCGGGTAGCGCTTGTGCAGCGCGGTCACCTCGATGCCCGCCATCAGCGTCGCACCGCCCCGAGCGTCACACCGGCGATGAGGTGCTTGCGCACCAGGTAGGCGAAGACGAGCACCGGCAGGGCGAACACCACGGAGGCGGCGGCCACGAGACCCCAGTCCGTGGTGGTGCCGCCGATGAGGCCGGCGATGGCGGGTGGGGCCGTCCGGACGCTGTCACTGGAGGTGAGGAAGGTGGCGAACACGAACTCGTTCCAGGAGAAGATGAGGGCGAAGACCGCCGTCGCGGCGATGCCGGGCACGAGCAGGGGAAGGGTGAATCGCCGGAACGCCTGCAGTCGGGTGTAGCCGTCGAGCATGGCGGCATCCTCGTACTCGGCGGGCACCTCGTCGACGAACCCCTTCATCATCCAGATCGTGAACGGGACGTTGAACGCGGCGTAGATGAGGATCAGGCCGAGCTTGTTGTCGATGAGTCCGACCTGGCGGTACATGAGGAAGATCGGGATCACGACCACCACGGGCGGCATGAAGCGGGTGGACAGGATGAAGAACAGTTGGTCCTTCTTGGCCTTCACGGCGAAGCGTGAGTAGGCCCAGGCCGCCGGGACCCCCAGCACGGTGGCCAGCACCGTGGAGACTCCGGCGACCACGACGGAGTTGAGGAACGAGACGGACAAGGCGGAGCGACCGCCGTCGGGGTCGACGAACACGTCCTTGTAGTGGGCCAGGGTGATTTTGAAGTCGAAGAACTTGGCCGGGATCGCGTAGACGTCCCGGTTCTCCTTGATGGACGTCTCGATCATCCACAGCACCGGAAAGAGCATGACGACGGCCAGCACGGTCAGCAGCGTCACCTCCAGCACGGAGCGACCTCGGCTGCCGAGGCGACGCGCGGGGGGCGTGTGATCCCGGGCAGGACCTGTGGACACGGCCTCGTCGACGGAGACGGCCATCAGCCCTCCTTGAGCTTGTTCAGATAGCGCAGGTAGAGCTGCGTGAGGACGATGACGACGAGGACCATGAGGATTCCGTACGCCGAGGCGGTTCCGGTGTTGAAGCCCAGGAACGCGACCTTGTAGATGTGGAACGACAACGTCTCGGTGGAGACACCCGGGCCACCGTTGGTGAGGATGTAGACGAGGTCGAACAGTCGGAACGCCTCGATGGCCCGGAACATCACGGCAATGAGGAGCAGCGGCCACACCAGCGGAAGGGTGATGGTGCGGAACTTGAACCACTCGGACGCCCGGTCGATCGAGGCGGCCTCGTACAGGTACTTGGGCACCGCGGTGAGGCCCGCGAGTGCGATGAGCATGATGAACGGCGTCCACTGCCAGGTGTCGACCACGATCAGGGAGATCAACGCCGTCCGCTGTCGGGTGAGCCACTCCACCTGCCCCAGGCCGAGCGAGCCGAGCATGCTGTTGACCACGCCGAACTGTGCGTCGAGCATGAACCGCCAGAACAGCCCGACCACGACCGGCGACAGCATCATCGGGACCAGGAACAGGGTGGTCAGCACTCCTCGCCCGTGCGTGCGCCGGGAGATCAGGTAGGCGATGCCGAACCCGAGGACGGTTTGCAGGCCGACCGCGCCGACCACGTAGATCAACGTCGTCAGGGCCCTCGTGTGGACCTGCGCCGACGTCAGGATGGCGGTGTAGTTCCCGAACCCGATGAAGTTGGCGGGTCCCCCGCGGGTGGCCGAGTAGTCGGTGAAGGACAGGTACAACGCCCACAGCAACGGAAACACCGACATGGCGAGCAACAGCAGCAGCGCGGGGGAGATGAAGGCCACGGCGAGCCCGCGGTCGCTCAGCCGGCGGGACCGCCCCGGTGCAGGTGGCGTCGCGGACGCCACCTGCCCGGGACGGTCGGTCGTCAGAGGGACGGAGTCACTCACAGCCCGCCGCCACCCTTGCGGTTGCCGGAGTCGAGCACGCCCTGCTGCTCCTTGGCGATGTCGTCGAGCGCGTCCTTCGGCTTCTTGGCACCGTTGAGAGCCGCGTTCACGTTGGTGTTCTCGATGTTGACGAGGCGCGCGTACTCGGGCACGTTCCACATGTCGCGCATACGCGGAACTGAGTCGGTGTACACCTGGTTGAACGGCCCGGCGTTGAGGAACTCGGGCGACTCCAGGGCGTCCGTACGAGAGGGCACGCCACCGGCCGCGGCCCACTTCTTCTGGACATCGGCCCGCTCGAACCACTCCATGAAGTTCAGCGCCTCGGCCTGGTTTGCCGCCGCGGAGTAGGCCGACACGTGCATCCCCATGCCGCCGAGCGGGACCAGGTTCGTCTTCTGGGTCGGCAGGGTGGCAAAGCCCAGCTTGTCGAGAATCTGCGCCCGCGTGGTGCCGAGCGTCGACTGCTTCGGATCGAGCAGGCCGCCGCTGGCGGCGATCCAGTTGAACGCGATGCAGGCCTTGCCCTGGGCGACGGCCGCGTTCACCTCGTCGATGAACCAGTTGCCGGAGCCCTTGGCGGTCAGCGGCTTCATCTTGTTGACCAGGACGTCCATCGCCTCCTGGCCCGCGGTGTCGTTGAGGACGCCCTCGATCTTGCGCGCCTTGGGGTCCCAGAGGTTGCCGCCGTAGACGCCGTTCACCGTGTTGTAGGTGACGGCCGCGGCGTCGGAGCCGTTGGCCTGGTGGAATGCCAGCCCGCTGACGCCGGGGTTCTCCGTCTGGCACTTCTCGGCGGCTGAGATCATCTGGTCCCAGGTCTGCGGTGGCTTGTCGCCGATCAGGTCCTTGCGGTAGATCATCGTCCAGGTGTCGCCGAGCAGCGGCAGCCCGTACAGGCTGGCGTTCTCGTCGCGCTTGCCGGTCTCCGCCTGCGGGTACTGGCCGTAGGCGGCCAGGAGGTACGGGTTGTAGGCCGTCACGTCGATGTTCTTCTTGACGAAGTCGGTGAGGTCGAGGATGTTGCCGTTCGTCACGGCCTCGCCGATGTGTTGCGAGTCCAGGATCGCGATGTCGAAGTCGGTCTTGCGTGCCGCGAACTGGGTGAACATCGCGTCGTGCCAGTTCGCGTTCGGCACGGTGTTGACCTTGATGGTCGCGTTCGGCCGCTCCTTTTTGTACTCCGCGTTCGCGAAGTCCTCCAGCGCCTTGGCGGGCGGCCAGTCGAACCAGATGAAGCTGAGGGTCAGCGGGTCCTTGCTGAGTTCCGGGATGGTCGCCGGTGCCTTGGGGGCGCTCGCCTTCGCGTCGCCGTCCTTGTCATCATCGCCGCAAGCCGTCATGGTCGTGGCCACCAGCAGCATGGCCGCCGTCGCCAGCTGTACCTTTCGCCGAGGACCGGACATTCGTGTTCGCTTCGGATACCGCATCTTCTCGCCTGCTTTCCGGGTGGGGACTTCTAAGGCCTCGCTATGCGCTTCGCCGTGCAGTTGCTGGTTGTTCAGGCGTGTCGCCGGGCTGTCGCGGGAGCCGACCCCCGGACCGGCGGCACGGGTACGCCGCGATGTACTGGATCTTCATGCCGTCGAGACGTCCGTCGGCCACCTGCGGCCCAGTGACGCACCGAGCGGGACGTCGAGCATGCCGACGGGAGCTCCAGGGATCGAAGTGGAGCGATGGACGGCGGTTCCGCGGTGGTGCAGGATGACAAGCATCCGGCGTGTTTCCTATACGATTTGGTGGGGCGTCAGCATCCCGCAGCGTTGTGACTGATGTCAACAGGTTCCCGAAGGCGCAAGAAAGGACCTCACGTCACGATGGACGAGGAAGCGATGATCGCGCCGGGCCGCAGGGCCGTGGCAGGCGGAACACCGCCGGGAAGATCTGGCGGCCGGCTTGCCGACGAGGTGTACGACACCCTGCTCGGACAGCTGATGTCGCTACGGATCGAGCCCGGCTCCCGCGTCACGATCGACGTCCTGGCGCGGGAGCTGGGGGTCTCGCAGACGCCGATCCGAGACGCTCTGAACCGCATGGAGGCCGAGGGTCTGGTCGTGCGTGTGCCCCACGCCGGCTACCGCATCCCGCCTCAGATCACCCGTCACCGTTTCGAGGACATGCTCGAGGTCCGCCTGCTCCTCGAGCCGGCGGCGGCCCGTAGATCCGCCGAACGCGCATCGTTGCAGCAGGTGGCCGGTCTGCGACGAATGCTGGAGGAGATGGCGGAGCTGGAGGGGGGCAGCGGTCCCATGGCCTACGGCGCCTTCGGGCTACGCGATGCCGCTTTTCACGATCTCGTCGCCCTGAGCGCGGAGAACCAGGTCATCCGGGAGGCGCTCGCTCGCCTGCACAGCCACGTGCACCTCTTCCGACTCCACTTCGACACCCAGGTCACCCACCTGGCCATGGCCGAGCACGAGGACGTCGTGGCCGCGATCGCCGCGCGTGACCCCGACGCCGCCGCCTACGCGATGCGCCGGCACATCCTCCGATCCGGCGAGCGTTTCCGCCGATTGTTCGACGAGGTCACGGACGCGGACGGAGTCGCGGTAGAGGCTTGACGGGCGGGCTGGGCCGGGGAATGCTAGCAATCGATCGGATCGGATCGGATTGGATCCACCTCACCCGTCCCCCCAGTTGTGAGGAGAAGCAGGTGCCCCGAGCGCTGCTCCTGACCGGCGACGCCGCCGAGGAACTCGACACGATGTATCCCTACTATCGCGTCCAGGAGGGTGGCTGGGATGTCGATGTCTCGTCCCGGACGACGCGTGACGTGCAACTGGTCATCCACGAGTTCGACCCCAACTCCGACGCGTACGTGGAGAAGAACGGCCGCAAGCTGCCGGTCGACGTGCCCTGGGCCGACGTCGACGTCGAGCGCTATGACGCCCTCATCATCCCCGGGGGACGTGCCCCCGAGTGGATCCGGGTCGACGCCGACGTCCGGCGCATCACCGAGCACTTCTTCGCGCGCAACCTCCCCATCGCGCTGGTGTGCCACGGCGCGCAGGTGCCAGCGGTGTACGGGCTGCTGAAGGGTCGGAAGACAGCCTGCTTTCCCCCGATCACCGGCGACATGGAGAACGCGGGCGCGACGGTCATCGACGCCCCCGACGTCGTGGACGGCAACCTCGTCTCCTGCCGGGGGTGGCCCGACATGCCGCAGTTCGGCAGGGCGATGATGGAGCTCTTCTCGAAGTCGGTCAACTCCGCGTCGGCATGAGCGCACCTGGCCTGCCCCGGTGACGGCACTTCGGACTGTCACAGTCGACGGCTCCCCGGTCCACCTCCTGGAGAGCGGCACCGGGCCCGCGGTGCTGATGCTGCACGGCTCCGGACCCGGCACGACCGGGTCCGGCGCCTGGGCAACGACGGCACAGGCGCTGGGTCCGTCCCGACACCAGGTGGCTCCCGACCAGGCGGGGTTCGGCCGTACACCTGTCCCGGCGGGCTCCTCCGGTGGGCTCCGGCTCTGGACGGAGCAGGCCGCGGGCCTGATGGATGCTCTCGGTATCGAGCACTACGCCGTGGTGGGTCACTCCATGGGTGGTGCCGTGGCGCTGGCGTTGGCGGCCGCGCGCCCCCAGCAGGTCACCCATGTCGTGGCGGTCTCGACGATGGGCGCTCCCGGGGCGCCGCTGTCCGCCGAGCTCGACGCGATCTGGGCCGCCCCCGCCGACCCGGACGGGGCACGAGACATGCTGAGCCGCCTCGTCCTCGACCAGGCGCTGGTGACCGATTCGGCCGTCGATGCCCGTGCGGCTGCGATGCGAGCGGGGGCGGCCGCATTCGCGTCGTTGTTCCCTCCACCCAGGGCACGATGGGTCGAGGACCTCACCCTCTCGGCGCAGACGCTGGCAGCCGTGCGCGTGCCCGTGCTGCTCGTGCACGGCGCGCAGGACCGGGTCACCCCGCTCGAAACGGCAGCCCAGCCCCTGCTCGATCACCTGGCCGACGTCCGCCTGCACGTGTTCGGCCGATGCGGGCACGTGCCGGCGATCGAGCACCCGCACGAGTTCAGGGACCTGCTGTCCGGCTTCCTCCACCCGGACCGAGGTCGGTAACCGCTGCCGCAGGTCCGCGGCCCGCGCTCAAAAGATCTATGGGTGCGGCGCGTCAGGCGGCGGCGAGCAGCGCGGCCTCCGCCTCCGCGCTGAGTCCGGGTTGCGGTCGGTCGGGGCGTTGGTAGGGAGGACCATCGAGGGTCTGCAGCCAGGCCCAGGTGTCGATGACGGTGTCGCGGACGGGTCGGCATCGCAGGCCGGCCGCGAGGGCCTTGCTGACGTCGCCGCGATGCATGCCGGCGTGCTCGGGTCCGGGCGGTAGCCAACATGGCAGCTGCGTCCAGGGAGCGACGCCGGCAGCGGCGATGGTGGCGGGGTCGACCCAGCGCAGATTGGCGTCCGAGCCGGTGGCCCACACGCAGGTGTCGAGCAGGTCGCCCGTGGTGGTGTGGCCAGGAGGGCTGACCACGTTGTAGGGGCCGGCGAGCCCAGCGGCGCCGGCGTCGAGGACGAAGGCGGCGAGGTCGCGCGCGTCGACGTATTGCAGGTCGAGGTCGCGTGGGCCGGGCGCGGCCACGGTGCCGCCGCGGGCGATGCGGAGCAGCCAGTACGGCAGACGGCCGATGTCCTCGTACGGTCCGAGGATGAGACCGGCGCGGGCGAGCAGGGCTTCCCCGTCGAATGCCTGCTCGGCGGCGATTTCCGCACCACGCTTGATGGCAGCGTAGTCGACGTCGACCCCGTCACTGTCGGGTGAGCCCGCGACCACAGGTCCGTCTTCGGCGAGGTGCGCGGCGGGCGGGTAGGTGTAGACCGAGCGGCTGGAGATGTAGGTGTAGTGCCCGATGCGGCCGGCGAGCACGGTGCCGACATCACGCACGGCGGCGGGTGCACCAGACCAGGTGTCGACGACGAGGTCCCAGGTGCCGGTGCGCAGGGCAGCGAGGCCGTCCGGTGTGGTGCGATCACCGATCAGGGCGGTGATCCCGTCCGGGGTGCGACGGCGGCCGCGGTTGAAGACAGTGACGTGGTCCCGACGAGCTCGGGCTTCGTCGACGATGGCGCGTCCGACGAAGCCCGAGCCGCCGAGTACGAGCAGTTTCATGCCGGAACTGTGCCAGGTGATTCCCGCGGGGGACAGGACTGCTCGCTGATGGCAGAATCACGGTGGACGCGACAGCCGGCTGTGGACCGATGATGCCGAGTGTGCCGACAGTTATTCGGCGTAGGCGGCGGCGACCTGGAACGAGTCCTCGTACAGGCGAAACTTGACAATCTTGTCACCGCTGACCTGGAAATGCATGGCCACGGCCATCTCGTACCGTCGGCCGGTGGTGCGCGCGACGCGTCCGAACCGTCCCAGCATCACCGCGTGCTCCCCGTCGTACAGGACCGCCTCGATCTCGTCGACGTTCTGCTCCGGCACGATGTTCGCGCCGAGTGTCCGTAGGTAGTCGGCGACGTCGGCGCGCCTGGAACGCCTACCCGTCCACGGTATCGACGGCGATCCGGGTACGTCCCAGTCAACCGGGTCGCTGAAGAGCATGGCTATACCATCCGGGTCGGCGCCGCCGCCGACCATGCCGAAGAATTGCTCGACGACATCACGAGTAGTCATCTGGGATTCCCTTCATCGGTGTCGGCGCGGCAACTGGTTGCCTCACCGCGCTCCGGCACGGGTTGCCGCTCTGGCCGGTCCGTCACCCGCGGGGGTGCGGTGCGGTCGCTCGGTGCGGCGGGAGCCGCCTACTGGTCCGCAGGAATGTCGGCCACCCCGTTGGGCAGCATGGCGCGGGCGGCTCGGACGAGGTCGAGTGATTCGCGGAGGAGTTTGATCTTCCCGTGCTCGGCGACGAGGCGTCCGGCGTACATCTGGCTGAAGACGCGGCCGGTGACCGTCCGGCGCTCTACCGAGTACTCGCCGAAAGCCTGGTCCGGGGTGTCGATGAGGACCTCGACGGTGTCGAAGCCGAAGTCGGGCACCACCTTGAGCAGGCCGACGATGAACGCGCGGATCTCGTCCGGGCCGGCGACGCGGGGTGGTAGCCCGATCGACGTGACGTACGGCAGCTCGATGACTCCGTCCTCGGTGAACAGCGCTGCCGTGGCATCGGGGTCGGCGATGGTGGCGGTGTAGGCCAGCATCAGGTCGCCTGCGCTTCTCATCTGGTGTTCCTCCCCGGAAAGTCGGCTCAGCCGACGGGGCTGGCTCCGGCTTGGAAGACGTTGATGAAGTTGCCGTCGATGTCCCGGATGGCGGTGGAGATGCTCCCCTCGCCGAGGTCCAACTGGTCCCAGACGATGGTCACGCCGAGGTCCCGGAACCGGTTGGTGGCCTGCGCGAGGTCGTCCACCCGTAGGACGAGGGCCTTGTTGCCGATGGGGCGGATGTGCTCCGGCGGATCGAGGAACATGTCGGGCACGCGATAACCCTCGGCGGGCTGGAGCAGTTCGAGCCGGAAGCCGTGGCCTTCGATGTAGGCGACGTCGGCGTTGATGGCGTCGAACCGGGACCGGGCGGTCTCCTTGAGTCCGAAGACATCGTGCCACCACCGGACGGCGGCGTCGATGTCGCTGACCGTGATGGTGATGTTGTGCAGGGACAGTGTGAATCCGGGGTCGGTTTCGCTGGGCATGATGTCCTCTGGGAAATAGTGGTGGTGGCGCGGCGCGCCCGCCCGCCGGACCCGCGCCGGGCGCGGACCCTGGCCACGCGGCGTGTTCCCGAATTCTCGGGTGAGTATCGATCAGATCTGGTTGATGCCGCCGTCGACGAACAGCTCGATGCCGGTGATGAAGCTGCTCTGGTCGCTGGCGAGGAACAGGGCGGCCGAGGCGATCTCGTCGGGGGTGCCCATCCGGCCCAGCGGAACCTGGCTGGCCAGGAAGCCCTTGAGCTGTGCGGCCCTCTCCTCGTCGGGAGCGAGGCCGGTGATGCCGGGGGTGTCGGTGGGTCCGGGGGTGATGGTGTTGACCCGGATCCGGCGGTCCCTGAGTTCGTTGGCCCAGGTTCGGGCGAAGGATCGCACGGCGGCCTTGGAGGCGCCGTAGACGCCGAAAGCCTCCTTGCCGGTGGTCGCCGAGGTGGATCCGGTCAGGATCACCGAGGCGCCGTCATTGAGCAGGGGCAGGGCCTTCTGCACGGTGAACAGCAGTCCCTTGACGTTCGTGTCGAAGATCTGGTCGAAGTGATCCTCGGAAACCTGATCGAGGCGGCGGAAGGATCCTCCGCCCGCGTTGGCGAAGAGCACATCGACGCGTCGGCCCTGCTGTTCGACGGCCCCATAGAGCCTTTCCAGGTCGCCGAGGTCCGCGGCGTCGCCCCGCACACCTGTGACGTCGTTGCCGATCTCGGCGACGGCCGCGGCGAGGGCGTCCTCGCGGCGACCGGTGATGAACACGTGTGCGCCCTCTGCGGCGAACCGGCGGGCGGCCGCCAGGCCGATCCCGCTCGTGCCGCCGGTGACCACGGCCGTCTTACCCAGAAGCTGACCCATGAGCTGCCTTCCGATCAGGTCGCTGTCGTCAGCGAGATGGAGGTGCGCCAGCGCTGACCGCCGTGGTCCACGGCGGCGCGTCGACGCGGTCGTTGACGTAACAGTAATGGTTACATCTGGCATCGACAAATGGGGCATGTGGGGTGGGGGCGATGTAGCATCTGTGGTTACAGTGAGCGGGCGGAGATGGGTGCAATGAGCGGAAACAGCAGGTTGTGCGTCGCCGTGCACGTGTTGACATGGATGGCCCTGGACCGGCGCGACCCGGCGACGGTGGCCACCTCCCAGCGCATCGCCGTGAGCGTCAACACCAACCCGGTGGTCATCCGCCGCTGCCTCGGCCAGCTTCGCGAGGCCGGCCTCGTGCAGTCACGACGGGGCGCGGGCGCCGGCTGGCACCTGGCGCGCGAGCCGGAGTCGATCACGCTGCTCGACACGTACCTCGCGGTTGGCGACGACGAGCCACTCTTCGCCCTGCACACTTCACCGCCGAGCGACTCCTGCCCGATCGGGTTCGGCATCCAGCCAGCCCTGCGTCAGGTCTTCGGCCGACTCGACGAGGCCGTACGACGCGAGCTGGCCACCACCACCATCGCGGACATGCTCCGCGACGTGCTGGCTCAGCAGCCCGCGACGGCCTGACCACGCGTGCCGTAACCCCTGTGCCGTGGGTGGCGATGACGGTGTCCGGCGCGTCGCGGGCCTCTGCCGGCCGTGGAATCCCGAGGGCCGGTCATGACCGATTGTGGTCCACCCTCGACGGAACGAGATGAGCTCCCGGGCGGCGGGTTCGCCGTATGGTGCGGGAATGTCATCTCCGGTCTGGCAGGACGGTGCGGCCTACGAGGCGTATGTGGGTCGGTGGAGCCGGCTGGTCGCGGTGACGTTTCTACGCTGGCTCGATCTGCCAGCCGAGCTGCGATGGCTCGACGTGGGCAGCGGTACCGGCGTGTTGACCTCGACGGTGCTGCGCACAGCTCAGCCGCGTCGGATCACCGGTGTGGATCCCTCCGACGGCTTCGTGCGGCAGGCCCGCCGCGGGGTGACCGACGCGCGCGCGGACTTCGCGGTCGGTGACGCCCAGGTGCTGCCCCTGGAGGATGGTGCCGTCGACGTGGTCGTCAGTGGGTTGGTACTGAACTTCGTCCCCGAGCCGGCGCGGGCGGTGGCGGAGTTCGCTCGGGTGGTCGCCCCCGGCGGGGTGGTGGCCGCGTACGTCTGGGATTACGCCGAGGGGATGGCGATGATGCGCCGTTTCTGGGACGCCGCCAGCGCGCTCGATCTCGCAGCGGCTGCCCGCGACGACCGGCACCGCTTCGCGTTGTGCCACCCGGAGCCGTTGCGGACGCTGTGGCGCGACGCCGGACTGACGGATGTTTCGGTGCAGGCGCTCGACGTGCCAACGGTCTTCGCCGACTTCAGCGACTACTGGACGCCGTTCCTCGGTGGGCAGGGCTCCGCCCCGGCCTACCTGACCTCGCTGAGCCAAGCGCAGCGGACCGCCCTGCGGGATCTGCTCGCCGCCCGACTGCCGACCGAACCCGACGGGTCGATCCGGCTGACGGCTCGGGCCTGGGCGATCCGCGGTACCGCACCGACGACGGTTCCGCCGAACCAGCGTTGACGGGCGCGCCGCCGTGGGTGGCAGCAACGTCCAGACCGGCGTGCCGTTCCTCGCGACCCGGAGGATCCGGACCGAGCCGCGTCGCCAGGGCGCCGAGGGCCGTGCTCAGCCGCCAACGATCGCGGAGGCGATCGTGGCCGGGGCGCGTAGGGGTGCGAGCTGGTCCTCGTCCAGTCCGTAGCGCTGGGCGAGGTACGCCGGATCCTGCCAGGTGATCAGCGAGCCAGGCTGGCCGTCGTCGCGCACCATGACTCGCATCGGCAGGTCGATAGCGATCGCCGGCCGGGCCTGCATGAGCGGAGTCCCCGCCTGCGGGTTCCCGAAAATGATCACCTGGGTGTCGGGCATGCTCAGCCCGGCCCTGCCGGCGGCCGCCGCGTGGTCGACCACCGCCACCACCGCGGCGCCCACGCGTTCCGCCTCAGCCCTCAGCGCGGAGATCGTCTCTCCGACACCCCGGGCGCTGCGCCTGGTCACCAATCCGTCTTGCACGACGACCCCCGATCACCGCGTCCCTGGGCGAGTGCCTCTCATCCTCCCCAGCGGCGAGGCCGGTCCGGGGAGGTTCGCCGCGAAACGACACCCGGGTTGGGTGCCACCGGTCGCCGACTCCCCGAGCGTCGCGGTTGCGACGCATGCACGTGTGGTCATCTCGCTATTAGACGAGGCTTAATGAAAACGACTACCGTTCCGCATCTCAGGAATGGAGTGTTTTCGTGAATCATGGACAACGCACGATCATCGCCGCGGCGGCCGCCGCCGCCGCGCTTGTTCTCCTTGGCGGTTGTGGCTCGGTGGAGGACGCGGCCGAGGGCAGCAGCACCACCTCGTCCGGCACGAGGCTCGCGGTGGTCGCCACCACTGCCGAGGTGGCCGACTTCGTCCGCACCATCGGCGGCAGCGACGTCACCGTGACCCAGATGATCAAGCCCAACGTCGACCCACACGACTACGAACCCACGCCGGCCGACATCCAGGCGATCGGTAAGGCCGCCATCGTCGTCAAGAACGGTGTCGGCCTCGAGGGGTGGCTCGACCAGACCATCTCCTCGGCCGGCTTCAAGGGCACCGTCGTCGACTCCAGCCAGGGGGTCACCCTGCGCGAGGGCGGCCACGAGGAGGGCGAGGGCGCGCAGGAGGCCGAGGCACACGACCCGCACATCTGGCACAACCCGTTGAACGCCCAGACGATGGTCGCCAACATCGAGAAGAGCCTCGCCACGGCCGACCCCGCGCACGCTGCCGCCTTCGCCGGCAATCTGAAGACCTACACGGCGGAACTCGACAAGCTCGACGCCGACAACGAGGCCGCCTTCGCCCGGATCCCTGCCGAGCAACGCAAGCTCGTGACCAACCACGATGCCTTCGGCTACTACGTCGACCGGTACAAATTGCAGTTCGTCGGCTCGGTCATCCCCAGCCTCGACACCTCCGCCGAGCTGAGCGCGAAGCAGCTCAACGACCTCGTTGCCAAGATCAAGGCCACGGGTACGAAGGCCATCTTCGCGGAGACGTCGCTGCCGCCCAAGAGCGCGGAGGCGATCGCCACCCAGGCCGGCGTCAAGGTCATCGGCGGTGCGGACGCCCTCTACGGCGACAGCATCGGCGCCGAGGGCACGCCCCAGGGCACGTACCTCGGCGCGGAGCGGCACAACACCCAGGTCATCGTCACGGCTCTGGGCGGCTGAGATGGGCGATGTCGCGGTGGCCGAAGCTGCCCTTCGCTACGCCGAGGTGAGCGTCGGCTACCACGGCATGCCCGTGCTCACCGACGTCAACCTCGACCTGGTCCCCGGGCAGCGCCTGGCCCTGATCGGGCCGAACGGCGCCGGCAAGTCCACGCTGATCAAGTCGATCCTGGGCCTGGTGCCGGTCCTCGCCGGCACGTCCACCGTCCTCGGGGGCGCGCCGGCCCAGGCTCGGACCCGCACCGGATACGTGCCGCAGACCGACTCCCTCGACGCCGATTTCCCGGTGACCGCGGGCCAGGTCGTCATGATGGGCCGATACCGACGCATCGGCTGGTGGCGCCCCACCCGCACCGCCGACCGGCGAGCCGTCCACGACGCGCTCGACCGCCTTGGCCTGGCCGATCACGGGAGTACCCACTTCGGGGTGCTCTCCGGCGGTCAACGCCAGCGGGTGCTGCTGGCCCGCGCCATCGCCGCCGAACCACGGCTGCTGCTCCTGGACGAGCCGTTCAACGGCGTCGACGCCGTGAGCCAGGACGCCATCCTTTCCGTCCTGCGCGACCTCAGCGCGGCCGGGACCACTTTGGTGCTGAGCACCCACGACCTGACGGTCGCGCACGAACTCGCCGACACGGTCTGCGTGCTCAACGGCCGGCAGTGGGCGGTCGGCCCGCCCGACGAGACGTTGACCGCCGACACGCTGCGCCGCGCGTACGGCGGACACGCCATCGAGTTCAGAGATGGCCGGACAGTGCTGGTGGAGCCGTGATCGAGCCGTTCACCGTACCGTTCCTGGGGCGTGCCCTGGCCGAGCTCGCGCTGCTCGCCCTCGTCTGCGGACCGGTGAGTGTCTTCGTCTTCGCCCGCCGCCTGTCGTTCGTCTCCGACGCGCTGACGCACACCGTGTTTCCCGGCGTCGTCATCGGGTTCCTGGCCGGTGGCATCGAGGGCATCGTGGTCGGGGCGCTGGTCGCCGGCGTCGTGACGGCGGTGGCGCTGACCCTGCTCAGCCGTGGCGGCGCGCTGTCCGACGATGCCGCCACCGCCGTGGTGCTCACCGCCATGTTCTCGATCGGCGTGGTGCTCGTGTCGCGGCGCTCCTCGTACACCTCGGATCTGACGTCGTTCCTCTTCGGGCGCATCCTGACCGTGACGCCGCGCCAGATCGCGGAGACCGCCGTGCTGGCGGTCGTCATCCTCGGGCTGCTGCTGATCAGCGCCCGCGCTCTGGTCTTCCGGACCTTCGACCCGGCCGGAGCGGCCGCCGCCGGCTTCCGGATCGCCGGGCTCGATCTGTTGTTCAACATCATCGTCGCGCTCGTCGTCGTCGCCGCGGTACGCGCCGTCGGCACCATCCTCGTGGTGGCGTTGCTCATCGTGCCGGCCGCGACCGCCCGCATGCTCACCACCCGCCTGCCGCTGATGGCGGTGATCGGCACCGGGCTCATCCTCGTCGCCGCATACGGTGGCCTGCTGACGAGCTGGACCGCATCGGTCGACCACGGCATCTCCCTGACCTCGGCCCCCGCGGTCGTCCTGCTGCTCGTGCTCGCCTACCTGCTGCTGCTCCCACTGGGCGCGCTGCGGTCGAGACGCAACCACGGGCAGAGCATCTCTGCCGAGGCCCGGAGGTCCCCCCATGAACTGGTGGGATGACGCGCTGCACCGGGCCACGGCCGAGGTGCTGCTCGCCGGCGCGCTCGCCGGACTCGTCGGCGTCCACGTCGTACTCCGTCGGCTGTCCTTCTTCACCATGGCACTGACCCACGCCACGTTTCCCGGGGTGGTGGCGGCGTCCATCATCGGCGTCCACATCGTCGTCGGCGGTGTGGTCGCGGGCGCGGTCGTCGCGCTGGGCGTCGCCGTGCTCAGCCGCCACCGAAGCCAGAACACGGCCGCGGCGACAGGTGTCCTGCTCTCCGGCGGCTTCGCGCTCGGCGCCGGGCTCGTCGCCACCCAGAACGGCTTCAGCCGAGACCTGACCTCGTTTCTGGTCGGGTCGATCCTCACCGTCAGCCCGCAGGACCTCGGGACCACCGCCGTCGTGCTCGTCGTCGTCGTGGCCGTCCTGCTGGCCTGCGCCCGTCCACTGCGCTACACCGGCTTCGACCGGACCGGCGCGCAGGCGGCCGGCTTCGCCACCGGTGTCTGGGACGTCGTGCTGCTGCTCGCCATCCAGGTGGCGGTCGTGACGATCGTCCCGGCCATCGGCACGATCCTCGCCCTCGCCCTCATCGTCGCGCCGGCGGCCGCGGCGCGCCAGTGGTCGCACCGGCTGAGCACCATCACCGCCCTGGCCGTCACGCTCGGCGCCCTCAGTGGGCTCGGCGGCCTGTACGCGTCGAGCCACGGGGACGTCGCCGCCGGCGCGAGCATCACCCTGACCGCCACCGCGATCCTGGCCCTGTCGACCGTGCTGTCCCGGCTGGTCAGATCCGGCCCACGGCGACCGCCCGGCTACGAGCGTTCTCTGGGCAACGCTGGTGACGGTGCTCGGCTCATCCGCCCCACACGTGTTCGCGGACGGCGGTGTGCAACCAACCCCCGACCGGGGGAATGACGGCAGACCGACGATCGTCCTGGTGCACGGCGCCTGGGCCGACGGCTCGAGCTGGAGCGGGGAGGTCCGCAGACTCCAGGCACGCGGCTTCGAGGTGCAGGTCGCGCCGTAACCGGTGTGGAAGACGATCCCGGTCTGGGCAGTGATCGGTACCGAGGACCGGGTCATCCCGCCGGCCAGCCAGGAGGCGATGATGAAGCGGGCGGGGGCCGACATCACCCGGATCGACGCCGGCCACCTGGGCCTGATCTCGCATCCCGGTGAGGTTACCGAGGTCATCCTGGAGGCGGCCCGGACGACAGCCTGACCGGACCCCCTGCCATCGGCAGCAACAGTGGTGGGGGGGGGGGGGCCCGCCCCCCCCCCCCCCCGGGCGGGGGGGGCCCCCCCCCCCCCCCGGGCCCCCCCCCGGGGGGGCCCCCCCCCCCCCCCCCGCTGCGCAACCGGGGGGGCCCCGCCCGGCCC
>NZ_JBIAKV010000009.1:148394-297446 GCF_042872705.1 Micromonospora sp. NPDC005203
GTTCTTGGGGGGGGCCCGCCGTACTCACGCCACGCCCCCCCCCGGGTCTGGCGCACCAAGTGGGGGGGGGGGGCCCCCCCCCCCCCCCGCGACCGTCGGTCAGTTGCGCACCCGACAGCGCAGGTGAAGCACCCGGTTGCCCTGAATCACCACGTCCGGGTCCTCCAACAGGTGCTGCCCGTCGACCGACCCGAAGTAGCGCTTGCCGGACCCGAACACGACGGGTACGACGTCCATGCGCACCTCGTCGACCAGGCCCGCGGCCAGCACCTGGCCACCGACGTCGCCAGCGGCGACCTCGACGATGCGATCACCCGCCAGCTCCTGCGCCCTGGCCACTGCTGCCTCGACACCGCCGACGAAGTGAAACGGCGCCTGGGGGTCCCAGCCCTCGGGCGCCGGCCGGTGCGTCACGACGACCACGTGGTCGACCCCGCTCGGAGGCTTGCCGTCCCAGCCGTCGGTCAGGTCGAAGACGTGGCGGCCGGCGATCGTCACCCCGATCTGGTCCCAGTACGGCCGGGTGTAGTCGTACGACACCTGCGACACCTTCAACGCGCCGCTCTCGTCCAACGGCACGTCACCGCTGAGCAACCAGTCGAACAGCGGTCCGGGCTGGTCGTGGACGTCGGCGATGAAGCCGTCCACCGACACCGAGCTGTACATGACCACCTTGCCCACGGACTCTCCTCTGCTTCGGGGTACCCCCAAATCAGCGCGTCCAGCGGGGGTCGCGGCACTCCGGACACGTACCTCATGCCGACAGTATCGCCACGTCCCCGCCCGTCGGCGATCAGGCCTGGGACAGCCGCTCGATGAGCTGTCCCAGGCCCGCCGTGCAGATGGAACTGTCAGTCCTGCCCACTTACCCCCGGGGCCGGGTCAGTAGCGGCGCAGGACGCGCTTGTCGGCATCCAGGCCGCGGTCCAGCTTGATCACGATGAACTCGTTGTTGTCCGCCTGGCCGGCGGTGCGGCCCGAGGAGGACGGGAAGTTGTTGTCGTTGAGGACGGCGATCGTGCGGTCGTCGAGGATCACCACGTCCTCGATGGTCTGGAACGGGAACGTGAAGGTGCTACCGAACCCGCCGACGTGCCGCGGGTTGGCGATGTTCATCAGGTCGGCGACGAGGGTCTTGTCGAGGCGCCCGTCCCGGTTCCGGTCGCACTTGTCGGCCAGGTAGATCCTCTTCACCTTTGCCGTCTCACCCTGGCCGTTGTCCCGTTCGATGATCAGGAAGCGGTCGCGGTCGACCATGATCGCGTCACCGATCGCGTGGTCGGCAGCGTCGAGCGCGTACGTCCAGCGCCGACCGGTGTAGGTGTTGGTCCTGACGTCGAACTCGTTGAGTCGGAGTGTGCCCGTCGGGTCGCCCGCGACCGTGCCCTCGAGCAGCGGATAGAGCGTGGCGCCGTCCGGTGACTGGGCCATGCCCTCGAAGCCCTTGCTGCTGGGGAGATTGGCCGGGGTCGTACCGCGGGTCGGGTTCTCGGGGGCGAACACGCCCGGCAGTGGCACCGGCGCCTGCAGGAGGCGGCCCGCGCGGTCGAAGTGCAGCAGGTACGGACCGAATTCGTCACCGATCCAGTACGTGCCGTCGGCCGTCCGACTGATCGACTCGACATCGAAATCGGCACCGGTGAGCACGCGGTCGGCGCGGGTGAGAGCGAACGGAACCTTGCCGTACGGATCGGTCAGGTTGATGCCGCCGACAACGTCGACGGCGCCGCTGGCGAAGCCGGGCGCGACCCGCTGGACACGCAGTAGGAAGTCGGCACTGTTGGCCTTGTTGCCGAAACCGTTGTCGGACAACACGTCGAAGGTGCCGTCGGCGTTGCGAAGGACGCCGCTGAACCCCTGGACCGGTTGGTCGACGAACGGCGGGGTGATGCCGTTGATCGGGGCAGTGCCGAGTGACGAGCCGGATGGTTCGCTACCGGGAACGAACGTCGCCGCCGGCAGCATGGCGAACTTGATCAGCTCGGCTCGGTTCCGCGTACTCTGCTCGGCTGCGGACGCGGCGCCCGGCAACGTCAGGATCAGCGCGGCCACCGCGGCACCCAGGCCCACCCGCTTGCTTACCGCCATCAATCCTCATTTCGTCGGGAACGAAGGACCACCTGCTTCTCGGCGGTGATCCGATGGCAAGGTAGAGAGACGCGGTGAACCCGGACTGGCCAACGGGCATCCGCCCCCGAACCGTGCGGTGACCCTTCGAGGCGACATCGGCGTGCCGGACGATCGCGCGACCGGTGCCGTCCGGACGGGGGCGCCAGAAATTTCTGAAGATCTTTGTGGTTGACGGCAACCTGCGGGCGGTGGATCGCATGTACCCGGATGTAAGCGACGATCGCCACGATCCATAGGGGTCCAGAAATGTCTGTACGTCCTCTCTTGCTCCTGCCCTTCGCCGCCGTGCTGTTCGCACTCCCCGCCTGCGGCGCCAAGCCGGCGCCTGGTCCCAGCCCGACCGCATCTGCTCCGACGTCCGCCGCTGTCGCCACCGGCGCTCCCAGTGCGTCGTCCGCGGTGGCCGCCCCGGCGGGTGCGAGTGCCGAGTGTCCCTCGGTGGAGGCCCTGCAGAAGCTGGTCGAGTTGCCGAAGGGCTCGTCTCTCACCACTGTGCAGTGCGTCAAGGACTGGGCTGCGGCCGATCCGCAGGGTCCGACAACGGGTGACGGCGTCTACCTGTTTCACTTCGTGGCCGGCACGGGCTGGAAGTACTCCGACCAGGGCAGCGGATGGGACTGCAAGGAACTAGGCCTCAGCGAGCCGGCGCCGTTCTGCATCTCGGATCCGGGGAAGACGGCGCCGAAGCCGGCGACCAGTACGGCCGCGAGTATCCCGTGCCCCTCGGCGCAGACCCTGGAGAAGCTGGTCGAGCTTCCGAAGGGTTGGACGTTCGGCAGTGTCGAGTGTGTCAAGGACTGGGCGGGGGCCGATCCGCAGGGCCCGACCGCCGGTGACGGCTGGTACCTGTTCCACTTCGTGGCCGGTACGGGCTGGAAGTACCGCGGCGATGGCAGCGGCTACGACTGCGTGGACCTCGGCCTCAAGGAGGCGCCGTTCTGCATCTCCTGATCGGGTGGACCGCGGTCGCTTGCTGTGGGGCACACCCGCTACGGTGTGTCCCACAGTCAACGGGCCGCATCGACGCCGCCGCTGCCTGAAGGACTTTGGGGTACGTGGGGGGAACGAGCGGGGCATGGCGGACTCCATAGACGATCTTTTTTGTGAGTTCGTTCGGACCCGCTCTCCCGCGTTGCTGCGGACGGCGTTCCTGCTGACCGGTGACCGGCACCTCGCCGAGGACCTGGTGCAGGATGCGCTGGCCCGTACGCATCGGGGTCGGCGTCGGTTGGATGATCCGGGGCATTTCGAGGCGTACACCCGTACCGCGATGTACCACCAGCAGGTGAGCTGGTGGCGGCGTCGCAAGGTGGCTGAGTCGTTGCCGGGGGAGTTGGCCGACGTGGCCGAGCCCGGCAGTGATCATGCTCGTCGTACTGATCTCAAGTTGGCCCTGCACCAGGCTCTCGGCCGCCTCACCCAGCGGCAACGTGCCGTGCTGGTGGTGCGGTTCTTCGAGGACCGCAGCGAGGCTGAGGCCGCGGAACTGTTGCAGTGCTCGGTGGGCACGATCAAGAGTCAGACCAGCAAGGCGTTGGCGCGTATGCGGGAGATAGCGCCCGAGCTGCTGTCGGCTGTGCTGGAGGAGGCCTGATGACCGACAACCTCGGGCCGCTGCGTCAGGCGATGGCCGATCTGAGCGAGCACGGCGGCACCACTGACATGTACGAGCGTGCCCTGCGCAGGTCGCGGCAGGCACAACGGCGAATGGCGGTCACCACCGGCGCGGCGGCCGCGGCGTTGGTGGTCGCCATCGGCGCCACGGTCGCCGTCGCCGCCAACCGCCGACCCGACACCCCGTCGCCACCTGCCGCCGCCCCCACCGGGGACGGATCCCAGGGTCCCGGGTGTCCGTCGACGCGGACCCTCGGGACCCTGGTCGAGCTGCCACCAGGCTGGTCTTTCGCTCCCACCGAAGTGGAGTGCGTCGAGACGTGGGCGGCGGCCGACGTGCGGCGTCCAGACGGGGGCAGCGTCGTCTACCTGTTCCATCACACCGCCGCCACGGGCTGGCGATACCAGGACCAGGGCACCGAATGGGACTGCGCGGACCTCGGCCTCACCGAGCCGGCGACGTTCTGTGCTCCCTGACCGCCGGTCTGCGGGGGAACCCTGCACGCGGGTGCGCCGCTTGGCTAACGGGACGTGGCGGAGTCGACGCGGAGCAACTGCGCGACGGCGTCCGGGCGGTCCAGTGGCACGATATGGCCGCAGTGGGGAATCAGCTCACCGGAAAGGTCGTCGGCGATGGGGGTGAGCTGCCGGTAGAGCAGGTCGCCGACGGTGTTGCCGCCGACGGCCAGCGTGGGCGTGGTCAGCCGGCCGGCCGCGGCGATCGCTGCCGCGTTCTGCTCGGCGGCGCGGTAGTAGTCGAAACCGCAACGCAGCGCCTCACGACCGGTGTACGCGCTGACGAACGCGTCTCGGATCTCCGGGGGCACCCCCCGACGTTCGAAGGTGCCAGCCAGGAGAAACCAGTCGAGGTACGCGGCCTCGTGGCCTTCGAGCACCGTCTCGGCCAGCCCAGGGGCCGAGTGGAAGCCGAACCACCACGGTGGTGTCGGGAAGCCACCAG
Source organism: Micromonospora sp. NPDC005203 (assembly GCF_042872705.1). Classification (NCBI taxonomy): domain Bacteria; kingdom Bacillati; phylum Actinomycetota; class Actinomycetes; order Micromonosporales; family Micromonosporaceae; genus Micromonospora; species Micromonospora sp. NPDC005203. The sequence continues at coordinate 153,100 of NZ_JBIAKV010000009.1, forward strand.
GCAGGCCGGGCAGCGCCGCCTCCATCAGCACCAGGCGACGCACCCGGGCCGGGTGCAGGGCGCCGAGCAGGAAGGCGGCGGGCACGCCCGCGTCCAGGGCCACGACCTCGGCCTGCTCGACCTCCAGCGCGTCGAGTAGGCCGAGCATGTCGGCGGCGCCGGTCGCCGCGTCGAATCCGTCCGCCGCGCGAGCGCTGTCGCCGAGCCCGCGCAGGTCGGGTGCGATGACGCGGCGCCGCCCACCCAGGAGCGGCAGCACCTCGCGCCAGACCTGCCAGGTGTGCGGCCAGCCGTGCATCAGCAGCACCGGTGGGCCCGCGCCATCCAGGGCGACGTTCAGCTCGGTGCCGTTGGTGCGGATCCTACGCAATTCCATGTCTGACCTCCAAGCAGTTACCATTGGTTACCTGCTTACCATGGGAGATGCCTGATGACTTGGCAAGACAGCACTTTTGCGTCACCTGGTGAGCCCGGGGTAACCGGGGATCTGTTCAGCCCAGCGTGCCCGACCCGACAGTTGCTCGACCGGGTCGGCGACAAATGGACGTCGATGTTGATCAAGGTGCTGGCAGAGAGTCATCCGGCGGAACTCGGGTTCGCGGAGCTACGCCGCCGTGCCCCCGGAGTGTCGAACAAGATGTTGTCGCAGACGCTGCAGAGCCTGTGCCGCGACGGTCTGGTCACCCGCCGGGTCGAGGCGACCGTGCCGCCGCGCGTCCATTACACGCTCACCAACCTGGGTCTCTCCCTGGACACCCCGCTGGCAGCGGTCCGGGCATGGGCCGAGCAGCACATAGCGATCATCGAGGAGTGCCGTCGCCGAGCTGGCCCGTAGTGGCACCCGTCACGGGCGATCAGTTGGCCGGGACGTCCCGGTGAAACTACGAGTTCGGTGACATCAGCCCGAAGATGCGGCGTCACGTCGTGCAGGAGCACCTGGTCCAGGGCGCCGCGATGAGCGTACCCATCAACCGGTTCCCCGCCCGGCAGGAGGAAGCGAAGCGGTTCGCCACACACGTCGAGCGGACGTACGCCGACTTCTATCGCAAACTGTGGCAGGCGTTGCGCGCCCCGAAGTAGTTTTCCTGAGGCGCCCGCAGGCTCGCACCGCGCCGGCCGTGTCCCCGCTCTTAGGGCAGCGGGTACGCGGTCAGGCGGTCGGCGAGTTGCTTCGGGTGGCTGAGCGCCACCGAGTGGCCGCCGTCCGTCTCGTCCGGGACGACGCCGAGTCGGTCGGCGGCCACCCGGCGCTGGAAAGCCGCCGGGAAGAACTGGTCCTCGCGTGCGATGAGCACCGTCGTCGGCACGTCCGGCCAGGCGTCCAGCGGCCACGGCTCGTGCCCTTCCGCGCTGACCTGGTCTCGCGTGTGCGCCGCCGCCTCCGCGATGATGTCGGCGGGCACACCGTTGTAGAACTGCTGCTCCTCGCTGAGCTGCTCCGCGCCGCGGTAACCGGTGTTGGCCCACCAGTCACCGGGTCTCTCACCGGGCTCCGGGATCATCGGTGTGAGCAGGACGAGCAGCCGCACCGGCAGTTTGTCGGCAACGAGCGGCGCGGTGAACGCGCCGTACGAGTGCCCGACGACCACGAGGTCGCTCCGGTCGCCGATCGCGTCGACGACCGTCTGGCAGAACTCGGCGAACCCGGCGGAGCTGTCCTCGATCGGCAGTTCCGGGATCACCACGTCGTGGCCGCGGCTGGTCAGCTCGGGGGCAAGGAGGTGCCAGTCCCAGGCGCTGCCCCCGCCCCCGTGGATCAGAACGAAAGTCGCCATGCCCGAAGCCTCACACACGGGTACGACAGCCGCCGGCCGTGGCCCATCCACTGCCGGCCGTCAGCGATCCGCGCTACCCGCTCGATTCCGTGACCGGACCGCGAACAGTGCGGGGCTCACCCCTGCTCCCTCGCCGGGACGCCGGCGGGGACCGACGGGCTGGTGCCCGGGGTGGTGTCGATCTCGCTCCAGCCGAGCGTGACCGACCGCGAGCAGCGGCCGGGCTCGTCGCCGTTGGCCACGTAGAGGGCGGTCAGCATGGGAGCGCCGAGAGCGAAGGCCTCGAGAGGCAGCGGGCCAGCCGTGATCAGCGAGGTCAGGCCATGTCCGATGGCCCAGCTCTGCGTCGCCAGGTCCGACGGGTCGACGTCCGGGCGGAGCCGGCCGGCGGACTTGGCGCGTTCGATGGCGTGGACCAGATGCAGCAGCGTCCCGTCGGCCTGCGCCGGGTCGTCGAGCTTGAACCCGTCGTCGAACATGACCCGGTAGAGGTCGGGATCGGCCACGGCGTTGGACACGTAGGCGGCTCCCATCGCGGTGAGGTCGCGGATCGGATCGTCGGTCTCGGTGACGATCTCGAGACGATCGGCCAGGCGGCGGAACCCCTCCTGGCGCAGAGCGCCCCAGAGCCCGTCCATGCCGCCGAAGTACGTGTAAACCGTCATCGTCGACACGCCGGTCCCGGCGACCAGGGAACGAAGTGTGACCGGTTTGCGGACCCGGAGCAGGTGGGCGGCCCGGGCGATCAGCATCGTGCGGATCTCAGGGTCCTTCGGCCTCGGCATGTCGGGCAGGATACATAGCGCTGCTATCGTACGCGGGACGTGCCTGACAACGAGGAGTGCGTATGACCATCAAGTTGTTCAACCCCGACGGTCTACCAAAGCCCGACGTGTACCGGCAGTTGTCTATCGCGGAAGGGTCCAGGCTCGTGTTCCTGGCCGGTCAGGTGGCCCGCGACGCCGACGGCAACCCGGTCGGCACCGGTGACTTCGCGGCTCAGGTGGAGCAGGCCTACCTCAACGTCGGCCGGGCGCTGACCGAGATCGGCGGCTCGTTCGACGATGTCGCGAAGCTGACGATCTATGTCGTCGACTGGAGCCCGGAGAAGTACCCGTTGCTGGGCGAGGGGGTCGGGCGTGCGGCCGCGAAGCTGGGCGTCGACCCAACCAAGCCCATCACCCTGATCGGCGTCGTCGCGCTGGGGGAGCCGGACCTCATGGTCGAGGTCGAGGCCATCGCGGTCCTGGACTGACATGGCCGGTCCTCGAGCCTGGGTGACCTGGCGGGAGCACCGGTGCCGGGGAGTCGCCGGCGGCCAGGTGAAGCTGGGACCCGGTGGGAGGCCGCCGGACTGGGGCGCGGGGTGACACTTGGAAGCCATGGACAGCGGGCGGCCAGCGGTACGCGGACAATGGGGGAATGAAGCGAGAGGTACGCCCGGTGCGGATGACCGGGACGCGCGCTGACGGCGCGGCGGCGACGGGCGCGCGGGCCGTGGGGGCGGCGTCGCTCGGTGCCCTCGCCGTGGGTGCGCTGGCCGTCGGGGCCGTGGCCGTCGGGGCACTGGCCATCGGGCGGCTGGCGATCCGCCGTGCTGTCGTGCGGGAGCTGCGCGTCGGCCGGTTGGAGATCGACGAACTGGTGGTGCACAGCCGACCCGATGCCGAGGCGTAACCTTTCCATCCCGCCGTCCACACCGCCGCTGGACCGACCCATCCACCGCCGACTGTCCGCCAACAATGGGGCAGAGCCTCTGCGGAGGAGGATCGCCGCGGAGGTTCTGGCCGAGTTGGTGGCCGTGGCACCGGATGCCGCACGGCTGTCAGCCGCGCCCAGGTCGCCGGCGGGCCGTGAGCACCCCTGCGGTCGCCACCAGTGTCCCCGCCAGGAGGTACATCCAGCGGTCGTGGGCCGCGTCCCAGCCGTCGCCCGTGCCGACGAGGAGAGCCACCGAGGCCGGTAGCAGCGCCACCACCGTGATCCCGAGCAACAGCATCGGGGCGGCGAGTGGACTGCCTATTCCGCGCGGCGACCGTCGCCAGCCGACTGCCGACGCGAGGAACGCGACCGCCGTGACGGTCGCGGCCTCACGGGTCAGGTCCGGGTACGGCAGCGACGCGGTCTCGGACCCGGAGCGTGTCACCATCAGGGCCGCCGCCCAGCACGCCCCGCCGAGGACCGCGACGGCGACCGCTCTCACCAGCGCGCCGACCCAGGCCGGGACCGGCAGGGTCTCCGCTGTGGGCTTCGCCGGGTCGTCGAGCGCGAACGTGACGCCGATGCCGACGCAGGCCATCACCAGCCGCAGCAACGTGATGTGCTCGTCGGGTGGCAGGACCGACCCGGTCACCGTCGGTGGGATCACGATCGCCACACCGACGACCCCGGCCGCCAGCAGCGGCGAGATCCGCGTCGCCCGCAGCGTCGGCCAGACCAGCGCCGCCATCGTCCGCGGTCGCCCACTCCGCCTCGGCACGGGCCCACCGGCCGCCGGCCCCGACGCGCCGAGGGCGGGCACGTCGCTCACGGGACGCACGCCAGCGTGTCGTCGTCCGGCGCGAGCGGCTGGATCGGCACCCCGAAGATGGCGCCGAATCGCTCCAACGGTGTGTCGGGCGCGGTCAGCTCGGCCCAGTGCCGCTCGACGAGTGGTGCCACCTCGGACTGCCGTTCGAGCAACTCCAAGGCCGGTGCCGCCGCCCGGTCGGGTGCCAGGATGCCGTAGTTGGAGGACATGTCGCTGAAGCTGAGCGCACCGGTGCTCGTCTCGTCCAGCGAACGCATCCCGGCCAGGGTGGTCGGCGACGCCCGCCCGACCAGCCACACCAGGAGCGCCGCCCGCGCCCCGCAGAGGAAGTTCCCCCCGTCGTACGCCTGTGCGGCCATCAGCCGGTAGGCAACCTCGGCGGCCAGGGCGGCGGCTGCCCGATCGTCGCCCCACGCGGTGCCGACGTGGACCGCCTCCGGGGTGCCCGCCGCCGCGTCCTCGACCTTCCAACTTGCCACCATCCGCCGGTCTTCGGCGACCGATCCGGTCCAGCCCGCCGCGGTGATCGCGTCGAGTGATGTCCGCTGCCGCACCGCGAGCGGCGGCCCGGACGAGGCTGCGCTGGCCGGCACGACAGCGCGTACCGAGGTCACCACCGCGTCCCACCCGGGCACGAAACCGCCGAACCCGTCGAAGAAGCAGTACGTGACGTCGCCGCGGATCTCACACGACTGGATGCTTGCCGCCCGGTCCTCCACCGTCGCGCGGGCCGCCGCCAGGCCCGGGTCGGGCCGCGACTGGGTCAGCCCGCCGCCGACGGCGAGGATCAGCCCGACGCCGAGCCCGGCCGCGACGACCTGCCGCCGTGCGTTGGCCCGGGCCAGCACGGCCGCGGCGAGCAGCACGGTGATCCCGACCAGGTAGACCAGGTGCCGGGCCGCGGGCCGGTCGGAGACACCAGCGGGCACCGGGACCGTGAACTCGCTGACGTAGACAGGCAGCAGGAACCGCCAGCCGCTCTCGACGATCGTCGGAGTGATCACCAGGAACTCCAGCACGAGGACGAGCAGGACGAGCAGTGGGGCGATCAGCGCGGAGCGGACCAGGACGCCGGAGAGCACCCCGACCGCACCGAGGAGCAGGGTCAGCGCCGCCGGGGTCAGCAACGTGGCGACGTCGACGCTGCCGGCCGAGCCCGGGAGCACTGCGGCGGCCACGACCTGGACGCCGACGAGCAGCAGGCTGAGGGCGGCCAGCGGAAGCAGGGCCAGCAGGAACCCGCCGACCCGCCACGCTGGCGGCAGCACCAGCACGTCGTAGGACGCGTCGACCTTGTGCCGGTGCGCCCGCAGCGTGGCGAGATTCGCCACGATCAGCGCCGACCCGCCGAGGACCGGCAACGCGAGCAACTGGATGGTGATCAGCTCGTCGGGGAGCACCGGATAACGATTGACCGAGCCGGACAGCCAGCCCCACAGCCGCGGGCTGAGAAACAGGAGCGCGGCTGCGACGGTGAGCGGGTGTCGCAGCATCCGGACCGACTCGAACCGGGCGAGTGCGAGGAGCGCCCGCCGACGCCCGGGTGTGGACGACGGCGTTGGACGGGCAGAGGTCGCCACCGTCATTGTCGCGGTCATCGCGCGCCGCCCGCGATCGCCGACGCCTCGGTGCCGGCGCCGACAAGCGTCAGGTAGCCGTCCTCGATCGACGGCTGCACCAGCGCCGCCCCGGGTGGCGGGTCGCCGACGTGCCGGTGCAGCCCCGTGCCCGTCCGCCACGACGCCAACGCCCCTGCCTCCCGCGCCGCGCTCGTCCACACCCGGCCGGCGGCCCGCCCGGCCAGCTGCGCCGGGGTGCCCTCGAACCGCACCCGGCCCCGGTCGAGGACGACGACCTCCTGGCACAGCGACATGACGTCCTCGGTCTGGTGGGTGGACAGCAGCACCGTCTTGCGTTCGCCGAGGTCCGCGATCAGCTCCCGGAACCGCAGTCGCTGCACCGGGTCGAGGCCGACCGTCGGTTCGTCGAGGATGACGAGGTCCGGGTCGCCGACCAGGGCGGCGGCCAGCGCGAGCCGTTGCTTCATGCCGCCGGACAGGGTCCGGATCCGGGATCGCCGTCGATCGTCGAGGCCGACGGCGGAGAGCACCCGGGCGACCTCGGTGTGCCGCGTCGTCCGGTGGGTCAGCTCCTTGAGAATCGCGACGTAGTCGACGAACTCGAACGCGGTGAACGACGGGTGGAAGCCCGGGTCCTGCGGCAGGTAACCCAGCCGGCGCCGGACCGCGAGCCGCCCGGGGGGCGTGCTCGGGTCGTGACCGAAGACCCGCAGCGTGCCGCCGTCGGCCGGCAGGGCGGTCGCGACGATCCGTAGCAGCGTCGTCTTTCCCGCGCCGTTCGGGCCGAGCAACCCGGTCACGCCGGTGCGCAACGTGAACGACACGTTCTCGAGCGCGGTCGTGCGCCCGTACCGCAACCTCAGACCGGCTGCCTGAACGGCAGTCATGAAACCCTCCTCATCGGGTTGGGGACGTGGTAGCGGTCGTACGTGCCGCGCTGACGGGCCAGTGCCACGGCGGCGATCCCGCCGACGATCACGACGCCGATCTGCCCGGCCAGGGTGAAGACGAGCCGGTCGCCGAGGGTGGCGGCGACCACCGCCGCCCAGCCGACGCCGACGACGACCGCGGCCGGCCCCGGGCCGAGCCGAGCCGAGAGCAGCACCGACAGCACGGTCAGGGCGAGCGAGGGCAGGAACCAGCCGGTCGCGCGCAGCCCGTACTCGTAGATGAAGAGGCTGGCCACGGCGGACAGCGCGGTGGTCGCGGACAGGACCGCGAGGCACCGCAAGAGCAGTAACCGGAACGAACGGATCGGGGCGACCACCGCGATCTCGTAGGTGGGGTCGATGCCGGGTGCGAACGACATCGCGACCGCGACCAGCGGCAACAGCGGGGCGACCGCGAGGAACACGACCGGGTCGGTGAGCACGGCGACCGTTGCCGTCAACGCGGCCGTGACCGCGACCGCCACCAGCCACGACAGCCGCAGCGCGGGCGTCGCCGCGAGCAGCCGCGCGGTGTGGTCGGGCACGCCGACCGCGATCATCAACCGTTCGACAGGCCCCGGCCGCGGTGCGTCCAGGAAGGCGTCGAGGCGGGCCCAGCCCACGTCGATCGCCACCCCCAGGTGGGCGGTCGCGGCTGCGGCGAGGCGTTCGCGGCACTCACCGCACGCCGCCAGGTGCGCCTCCGTGGACCACAGACCAGGGGCGGCGAGGGTACGGGTGGCGTAGGCGCGAAGATCTTCGTCGAGCAGGTGCCAGGTCATGTCAACTCCTCTCGCAGCTGCCGGCGGGCCCGCATCGCCCGCGTCTTCACGGTGCCGGTGGGAATGCCGAGCAGAACGGCGGCCTCGGCGGTGGAGAGGCCGTCCAGGACGGTGGCGCGAATGACCGCGCGCAACTCTGGGGAGAGGCGGGCGAGGGCGCCACCGAGGTCGCCGTGCTCGAGACCGATCAGCACCTGCTCCTCGGCGGACGACTCGTCGTGGCCGCGCAGGCGGGCCAGCAGCCGGCCGAGCCGGTCGCGGGACGTGCGGCGACGCAGCGCGTCGATGAGCCGGCGTGACCCGATCCGCCACAGCCAGGCGGCGGCATCGGTGTCGCGGGGCCGGAACGAGGCCGCGGCGCCGGTCCACACGGCGAGGAACGTCTCCTGCACGACGTCGTCGATGAGGGCGTCGTCGGAGCAGCGGTAGCACAGGCGCAGCCGCAGCCACGGCGCGTGCCGGCGGTAGAACGCCTCGAACGCGTTCCGGTCGCCGCCTGCGATCAGGGCCAGGAGGCCGGCGTCGTCCGGAGCGGTCATGCCTACCTATCGCAACGGCAGCGAGTTTCGGTTCGCCATCCTGGCACGGGTTGCGTCAGCGGCCCTGCAGGCGCTTCACGTTGTCGCCGAAGGTCCAGCCCCTCGACCCGTCCCAGTTCGCCGACCAGGTCATCAGGCCCTTCAGGCCGGGCACGGAGTTCCAGGCCTGCGTGACGAGCGACGTCGACAGGTGGCCGCCGCCCGCCCCGATCTGCGCGGGCAGGCCCGGGACCTGCCTGTCGTACGGCACCCGGATGGTGGTGCCCTGGATGGTGAGGCCGTTGTTGAGGCACTGCGTCTGCACCGTGAAGCCCTGCACGGTGCCCGCCGGGTACGAGTCGCCGGCGCAGCCGTACATGCTGCCGTTGTAGTACTGCATGTTGAGCCACCAGAGCCGGCCGTTGTCCACGTACTTCTTGATGATCGGCAGGTACGAGCCCCAGATCGAGCCGTAGACCACGCTGCCGCCGGTGACGTAGGCCGTCTCCGGTGCCATGGTGAGGCCGAAGTTCGACGGCATCCGGGCCAGCACGCCGTCGATGATCCGGATCAGGTTCGCCTGTGACGTGGACAGGGTGTTGATGTTGCCGCTGCCGGTCAGGCCGGTCTCGATGTCGATGTCGATGCCGTCGAAGTGGTACGCCGTCAGGATTGGCACGATCGTCGCCACGAACCGGTCGGCGACCGCGGTGGAACTCAGGTCGATGCCCGCGGCGGCACCGCCGATCGACATCAGGATGGTCGCGCCGGCGGCTTTGGCCTGGCACATCTCGGCCGGGGTGGCCACCTTCACGCCGGCGTCCATGCCGTTCTCCCAGAGGACCGTGCCGTCCGCCCGGATCACCGGGAACGCCGCGTTGATCACGTTGTAGCCGTGCTGGCTGAGCCGGCTGTCGGTGATCGGAATCCAGCCGAGGCCGGGGTGTACGCCGTTGGAGGCGCCGTCCCAGTTCTCCCAGTAGCCCTGCAACACCTTGCCGGTGGGCCGCGACTTCACCGCGCAGGTCCCACCGGTCGGCGGCGGCGTGGTGGGGGGCGGTGTGGTCGGCGGTGGAGTGGTGGGTGGCGTCGTGGTCGGGGGTGGCGTGGTGGGGGGCGTGGTCGTCGGCGGTGGCGTGGTGGGCGGCGGGGTGCCTCCCGAGCACGCGCCCAGGTCACGCCACAGCGACGGGGTCGCGGCGGGGTTCCAGCCGGCTCCGGGGTGCGCGGTGTGGCCGACAAGTGCCTGGTAGAGCCGGCCGCCGTAGGTGACCTGGGCACCCGTCTGGTAGGTGGTGCCCTCGGCCCAGGCCGGGGCGGTGCAGGCGACCATCGGGACGGCGTTGGCCGGGGACACGGCTGCCACGCTGCTGGGGACGAAGGCGACGGCCGCCGTCACGGTCATCGCCGCCCCGGCCACCACTGCGAAAATTCGACGGCTCCTCATGGCTCACTCCCCAGGCTTCGATGACCCGCGACCTCCACATATTGACGTTCGTGACGTTTAATATCAAGGGTTGTTTACAGATTCGGGGAAGTGGGGGAGCGCGGCGGCGGGATCGGCGTGGGGCATCTGCTGTCGTATCCCTGTGGTGGAGTGCACCTCATGGGCATGTTGTACGACTACTTCCGGGCCGAGGACGACGCTGCGGCGGTCAGGTTGGTGGAGGATTTCGAGGGCGGGCCGCTCGCTGCCGGTGACGGCGGCTCGGCCGTGGATGCGGTCGACCTGAAGGGCATCGAGCCGACGGTGATCCTCGGCCAGCTCGTGGGTTTCGTGCGTCAGGTCGACTGGAACGCGAGCCTGATCGGTACTGAGCTGGTGTGGAGCGAGGACGAGCAGGAAGGGCCGTGGTTGATGTCGCTCGATCGGGCCACGCGGGACACCCTCGCCTCCATCGCCAAGCCGCAGATGCCGGAGTTGTCCGCGAGGTGGGGGCGGACCGAGGAGTTGGCGCGGAGTGGTCCGCTTCCCGACGACGAGATGCTCCCGGTCATCGACAAGGTCGCCGCCCTTGCGCAGCGCGCGCGGGACGCGGGCGAGGGCCTGTATTGCTGGTGCTCCCTCTAGAAGGACGCGAATGCCGTTGCGGCGCCCCGTAGGATTTGACCATGTGTTGCTTCGCCGCTTGGCGTACCCGCCGCTGAGGGTCGGCTGGCCGCCGTTCCGGCCGCCAGCTGACCATCTGATGCCCGTTTTGTTGGCTTTCAGAACCTCAGCTCGAGAGGCACACCCAGATGCGTATCCGCTCGTTTCTTCCGCATGACCTGGCCCGGCTCACCGAACTGACAATCGAGACGTTCGGCCCGTTCTACGAGGAGTCCTTCCGCCCTCTCGTGGGCGAGGCGGTCTTCGCGAACCAGCACGGTACGTGGCGCGACGACTACGTCAAGCAGGTCGCCGGGCTCCACGACCCCGCCGAGCACCGGTACGTCGCGGTCGCCGAGATCGACGGTGCTGTCGCCGGCTACGTGGCCTGGGACATAGAACCTGAGCGCCGAAACGCCACCGTCACGATCCTCGCCGTGTCCGCGCAGCACCGCCGGCTCGGCGCGGGCACCGTGCTGTGTGAGCACGCGTTCGCCGCGATGCGGCAACTCGGTGCCGAGGTCGTCACGATCGGCACGGGCGGGGACGGATTCCACGCGCCCGCCCGGGCCCTGTACGAAGCGCTGGGGTGCACTCCGCTGCCGATCGCCGTCTACTACCGGGAACTCTGATCCGACCCGGGCGGGCCCGGCGTGACGCCGAGCCCGCCCGTTTCAGTCCGGCCGCGATCCTTACGCCAGGGGCGCGAGCCGGAACTGCTGGTTGGTCTGTCCGTGGCAGTCGTACAGCTGGATCTGGGCTCCGTTGGCCGTGCTCCAGACGTCCAGGCATCGTCCGGACTGGACGTTGCTGATGGTGCCGTTGGAGTTGACGTTCCACTGTTGATTGGTCTGGCTGTGGCAGCCGTAGATCTGGACCGCCGCGCCGTTGCCGGAGCCCGCGGCGTCCAGGCACATGGTGCCGTACACCTGGAGTTGTTTGCCTGCGGTGTAGGTCCACGCCTGGTTGGTCTGCCTGTTGCAGCCCCAGAGCTGTACCCGGGTGCCGTTGGTGCGTGCGGCGTTGGGTACGTCGACGCAGCGGCCGGACTGCGTCCCGACGATCTCGCTGGCGGAGCTGGGTGGAACGGTGGGCGAAGCGGTGGGCGACGCGGTGGGGGTTGGCGTGTTGGTGGGGGTCGCCGTCGGGCTGGTGGGCGTCGAGGGCAGCAACGGGCAGGTGCTGCGGTAGGTGACCACGCCGCTGGAGTCCAGCAGCGGGCAGAGGAACTGGCTGTACCGGGCGTCGTTGTCGACGAACATCTTGACGAACGGCAGCATGGTTCGGACCATCACCGGGTTCGACCGTCCGACCATGAACCCGTGATCGGCGCCGGCGACCTCCACGTAGACGCTCTCCGTCGTGGTCGGGAGGCTGTTGTACAGGCCGGTGGCGTAGGACGGGGTGACCACCGTGTCCGCCTGCCCGGCGAAGATCATCGTGGGCACCCGGTCGTTGGCCAGGTTCGACGACGGCGAGTACGGCGCGATGCCGACCACTGCCTTCAGGGACGGGCGTCGGATGGCCGCGCTCAGCGCGCCACCCCCTCCCATCGAGTGACCGGCGACCGCCAACCGGGTGGGGTCGACCCGGTCGCGTACCGGGCTCTGCTGGGTCAGGTAGTCCAGCGCGGCCAGCAACTGGGTGCCGCGGGCCGTGTCGAAGTCGTTACGGCTGTTGGTCTCGATGCCGATCACGACGAAGCCGTGGGAGGCCAGCCACGGACCCATCCAGGCCAGTTCGGCGGAGAACAACGCGGTGTAGCCGGGCGAGATCGCGATGGCCCCGAAGGTGCCCTGGCTGGTGTCGGTCGGGTAGTAGATCCTGCCGCCGTTGAAGCCGTACCCGGTCGGGACGCTCACCGAGGTGTTGGCGAACGGGCCGTTGACGGCGGTGACGCTGGTCCGGGTGGGGTCCGGGCCTCGCTGGTACGGGTTGTCGGCGGCCGATGCCGATCCGGTCGTCACCGTCAGGGTGAACATCGCGACCGCGGCGGCGATCCCGGCGGCGGCGAGCGTGAGCAGTCGTCCGCGAAGACGGGAGGACACCCGGTTGTCTTCCTCGGGTGGGGGGTGGTTCGCATGTCCGCGCATTGGTACCTCCTGGTGGTGGGTGGGTGCCCCGGCGTTGTCCGTCCGTCAGTGCTGCCGCGTCAGCAGACCCCGGCCGGACGCCCTCGGAGCAGAATTACCGCCGTCGTTCCGGAAGATGTGAGCGTCAGTGGTCGGGTGCGCCCGGTGGGACGGTCCGGGGACATCATGCGGATCCTCCGGTGGTGGTAGCGGAATCCCGCGTCGTTTAGCGTTAACGTTCACACTCTTCGATGGCCTCAGGCTGGCAGAAAGTTCCAGGATTCTCAACCGGTAGTTTCGGGCCTGTTACGGATCGCAAGGTCGGGGGCCGCGTCGCGCTCGACCGGGGGACACCAGCGAGGCGGTCGCGGCGCCTCGGTCTGCTCCCCGCGTCGGAGTGGGTTGCGCGTCACGCATCCTGGGAACGGGAAGTCCCGAACGCGTAACTCCTCAGTGGACGGGAATTGACATGCTGGACAACCTTGCCGTGGTCGGCGGTCCGAAGACGCCGGTCTCCCAACCGGTGCTGATCGCCTTCTTCGGCCTCGTCGTGCTGGCCATCGTCGTCATCCTGTTCCTGCGCTCACGCCGCAGGTAGCATCGCGCGATCGGTCGGCCCGGGTCGCCCGCGGGAGACTAGCGCTGCTCGCCCGGTGTTCCTGGCCTCCCGGTCTGTGCGCGTGCATCTGGTTGGTAGCGGGTGGGTTGGCGCGCAACCTCAGTGGCGGTGTCGCCGCGCTGCACCGCGCCACCCGCTGTTGAGGACGTGTGCGTCGCATCGCGGGGACAGCTCATGCGTCGGGTAGCGACTCAGTCGACCCGCCGGGCCAGCACCTGCCCCGGCCAGGAGCCAGCTCGGAACGTGTCGGTGCGGGTGAACCCGTGGCGCTCGTAGAACGCCACCAACTCGCCACCACCGCCCGCCCAGCAGTCCACCCGCAGCAACCGCACGCCGGCGCGGCGAGTCTCCTGCACGGCGTGTGCCAACAGGGCCGCCCCGAGGTGTCGACCGGCGAACCGTCGGTCGGTCACCAGCAGGCGGACGAACCGCTCAGGTTCTGCCGCAGGCGCGATCGGTGCGCGCGGGCTGGGTCCGGAGTCCAGCACCAGGGTCGCGGCCGGCGTCCCGCCCAGCTCAGCGACGTACGGGAGGTTGTCGGTCAGGTACCGGTCGACCAGATCGGTCCCACCGGGTTTCGCGGAGAACGGGGTCGTGCCCCACTGCTCGGTATTGCCCCGGTCGTTCATCCACGTCACCGCGGCGTCGAGCATTTTCAGTACGGCAGACGCGTCGGCCGGGCCGCCACGTCTGATGCGTACGCCGTGGGTGGTGTCGTCCATGGCGAAATGGTAGGCGGGCCGGTAGCCGATGGAGACGCGCCGCCCGGGACAGGACCCGGACGGCGCGTCTCCGGCAGGAGCCGGATGCGGCACTAGGCGCGCGTGCTCCACTGCTGGTTGGCGCTGCCCTGGCAGGCCCAGAGGTGCAGTTGCGTTCCGTTGGCCGTGCCGGAGTTGACGGCGTCGAGGCAGAGCCCCGACTGGGCTGAGGTGATGGTGCCGTTGGAGTTCACGTTCCACTGCTGGTTGGGCTGGCCGTTGCAGTCCCAGATGATGACAGCGGTGCCGTTGCTGGTGCCCGCCCCGCTGGCGTCCAGACACTTGTTGCCGTAGACGGTCAGGGCGCGGTTGGAGGTGTGGGTCCAGCGCTGGTTGGTGCGACCGTGACAGTCCCACAGCGCCGGGCGGGCCCCGTTGGTGGTGCTGGAACCGGGGACGTCGACGCAGCGGCCGGACTGGTTACCCACGATCTGCACGTTCTGCTGACCACCCGGCGGCGGGCTCGACGGCGGGGGAGTGGTGGTGGGCGGTGCGCTGGTGGGCGGCACGGTGGACCCGAACTGGCTGAAGAACCGCCACACCTCCTGCTTGACCCAGCTCCGCGCGCCGCTCTCGCAGCCGGCACACCCGTCCACCGGCCCCTGCTGGTGGCCGCCGTCGAAGGCGGCCCAGAGCACCGGGTATCCGGGCTGGCACGAGTAGGCGGTGGTGATGTGGGTCAGGCTGCCCGCCCGCGGTTCCGGCGGGGTCTGCGCGGCACAGCCGTTGTTCCGGACGAACCTGTCGCGCAGCGACCGTCCGCTCCCGATGTTGTCGTTGATGCCGTGAATCCCCAGGTACGCCACTGGCTGGGTGCCGCCGCTGCATCCGCTGATCGCCCCGGGGGCGGCGATTGCCGCGACCGCACGGAACACGTTCGGCCGGGAACACGCCAACGAGTAGCTCATCGCGCCGCCGTAGCTGAACCCGACCGAGAAACGTTGGGTGGTGTCCACACAGAGCGCGTTGTCGATCATGCGGATCATGTCGTCGGTGAAGGTGACGTCCTCACCGTTGGAGTTGCCCCAGCCGCCGTTGAGACCCTGCGGTGCGACGAAGATCGTCGTGTTGTTCGCCTGCGAGAGCATGCCGTAGTAGGCCCACGAGGCTCCGTCGGAGCCGCCGCCCGCGACCTGGCTGGAGGTGCCGCCCAGCCAGTGGAACCCGAAGGCCAGCCGGTGGGCATAGGTGTTGTTGTAGTTGTCGGGCAGCCGAAGGATGAAGCTGCGGGTCTTTCCGCTGCTCTGGATGGTGTGGGTGCCGCTGTTCAACCCGGGTGCCTTGCCACAGCCGGCGGTGGTGGCGGCGGACGCCGATGCGCCGGTCATGATGACGTACGCCCCGACGGCGACCATCATCATGGCGGCCATGGCCGCCCCTATCCAGGGGGTGGTGAGTCTTCGAAGTGGCACAGTCAAACCTCCTTGGGTAAGCGTTGCTGACGACGTGCGGCATTCGACCCGCGTCGGCGACACGCAGCTGGGCGGACGTCCCGTCCGGGTTGGCGGGACAACGACCAGCGGGGACGGCGTGGCTGGACGCGGCGATGCCGGAGTCCGCACGGGCAGGGACGGGCGTCGCGGCGGCGCTCGCCCGTCGTCTGGGCAGGACGACTGTGCGTCCTGCCGCGGCCGTGGGGATGTTGCCGGCCGCCCGTGCACGGGTATGACGCGTGAAGGCGGAGCTGACTGTCGGCCGATCCGAGGGCATCGTGATCCTTCCGCAGTCGAGATCCGTTTACCGCGCCGAAATAGACTAGCATCATCGTCTGACGTATGACGTCGCTACGAAACGTGGTGTTGCCCAGCGGCCCGGTGGGGTGATTCAGGGCGTCCTGTTCGGTAGCGATCCGCAGGTCAGGGCGTCAGGGCGAGGTCGCCCTCCGGCCACCCTGACCCAGACTGACCGATTGACGGCTGTCACTATGTGTTGACGGTTACGCACCAGAGAGTGAGATCCGGTCCGCAGGGCTCGGGTGGACGCGGCTCGCATCTGGACGCTGGTGCCGAGCGCGGCCGAGCACCGGTCGGCCCGGGGTCAGGTGGCAGACTCATCGGTGTGAACGACGTGGCCGCATCGTCGGTGGATGGTGAGCTGGAGAGTGTCAGTCTGGTGGACCTCGCCGTCTCTCGGCTGACCCGGGAGATCCTCAGCGGCAAGAGCGACCCGGGCGAACGCCTGGTGGAGGAGCAGTTGACTCGGCGGCTGGGCATCAGCCGGGCTCCGTTGCGGGAGGCGTTGCGGTTGCTGGCCCAGCAGGGGTTGGTCGAGCACGTGCCGCGGCGGGGCGTCCGGGTTGCCACCCTCTCGGACCGCGACGTGCGGGAGCTGTACGAGCTGCGGGACGTCCTGGAGCAGGTCTCGGTACGGGCCGGGATCCCGGTCGGTCGGGAGAGCGACCTGGCGGGCTTGCGGGCGACCCTGGACCAGATGCGGGAGGCGACCCGGGCCGGCGACCGGATGGCGGTCGCCGAGTCGCACCGGGAGTTCCACGTCGCGCTGGTGGCGCTCGCCGGTAACCGGCAGCTCTCCGCCGTGTACGGGTCGATCCTGGTGAAGTTGCAGCTCTACATGGCGATCAATCTGCGCCGGGAGGCGGAGCTGGCGCAGCCGCTGGATGGGGTGCACCGGCACGAGCGGCTGTTCGAGGCGGTCGCCGGGGGAGATCCGGAGGAGGTGCTCACCGTGCTCGCCGGGCACGGAGCGCGCTCGTACCTCGGTTAGGCCCGCGGGGCGGCCGGACTGCCGTCATGTCGTCGTTACACAGCGCGCTGGTTCTCGTAACAGTTCAGTCGACAATCGACTGTATGCCAGATCGAGCGGAGTCCATCTCGGAGCTTCGGGCGGCGTACCGCCACGGTGGCCTGACCCCGGCGGCCCAGGCCGAGCGTGTCCTGGATGGACTGGCCGGGCACGACGGCGGACCGGTCTGGATCAGCACCGTTCCTGCCGATCGCCTGCGCGCACGCGCTGAGTCGCTGACCCGCCACGGTGATCCCGCGCTGCCGCTGTACGGGATTCCGTTCGCGGTCAAGGACAACATCGACGTGGCCGGCATGATCACCACCGCCGGCTGCCGCGACTTCGGGTACCGGGCCGCCGAGGACGCGCCGGTGGTGCGCCGGCTGCTCGACGCCGGTGCGATGCTCGTCGGCAAGACGAACCTCGACCAGTTCGCCACCGGTCTGACCGGCGCCCGCTCGCCGTACGGCAGCTGCGAGAGCATCTTCGGCGGCGGGCTGATCTCCGGTGGCTCCAGCTCCGGCTCGGCCGTCGCGGTCGCCGCCGGCCAGGTCAGCTTCGCCCTGGGTACGGACACCGCCGGCTCCGGTCGGGTGCCGGCGGCGCTCAACGGGATCGTCGGCCTCAAACCCACCCGGGGCCTGCTCAGCGCGGCCGGCGTGGTCCCGGCCTGCCGCTCGCTGGACTGCGTGTCGGTCTTCGCCGCCGACGTCGCCGGCGCCGTCGAGGTGTTGCACGCGGCCCGTGGCGTCACGGCGGCCGACCCGTGGGGGCGTCCGTTGCCGCAGGAGCGGGTGGTTGCCCGCGTGCCGGGGACGCTACGCCTCGGGGTGCCCCGGGCAGAAGACCTTGAGTTCTTCGGCGACGCCGGGCAGGAGGCCCGGTTCGTCGCCGGGGTGCAACGGCTGCGCACCTTCGTCGGGACCCGACGGTTCGTGCCGCTCGGCGACTTCTTCGAGGCCGGCGACCTGCTCTATCGGGGACCCTGGGTGGCCGAACGGCTGGTGGCGCTGGACGGCTTCCTGCGGTCACATCCAGAGTCGGTCCTCGCGGTCACCCGGGCCGTGCTGGAGACCGGGCGGCGCTACGACGCGATCGACGCCTTCCGGGGCCAGCACCGTCTGCGCGAGCTGCGCGCACAGGTCGACACGCTCTGGCAGGACATCGACGTGCTGGTCGTGCCCACCGTCGGCACCACGTTCACGCTCGACGAGATCGCCGAGGACCCGATCGGGCGCAACGCCATGCTCGGCCGCTACACCCAGTTCGCGAACCTGCTCGACCTGGCCGCGGTGACCGTACCCAATGGGTTCACCAGCACCGGCCGCCCGGCGAGCCTGACCCTCATCGGCCCGGCGTTCAGCGACACCACCCTGGCCCGGCTGGCCGCCACCCTCACCGACGGCGGCGCACCGACCCGCACGGTCGAGGTCAACCCACCACCGGCACAGCGCCCGGCGGAACTGCTGATCGCCGTGGTGGGTCGGCACCTGACGGGCGAGTCCCGCAACGGTGAACTGGTCGGGCACGGCGGCGCCCTCGTCGACACCGCCCGCACCGCGCCGCTCTACCGGCTCTTCCGGATGGACACGCCCGACGGCGAGGGACTGCCCGGCCTGGTCCGGGTGGCGCCGGACGGACCGGCGGGCCATTCGATCGAGGTCGAGCTGTGGCGACTGCCCGGTTCCGCGGTCGGCGGTTTGCTGGCCGGGGTCCCAACCCCACTCTCGCTCGGCTGGATCCGGCTCGACGACGGGCGCGACGTGCTCGGTTTCCTCTGCGAGGCGTACGCCGTCGGCCCACCGGCCGAGGACATCAGCGCCACCGGTGGGTGGCGGGCCTACCGGCGCGCCGCCACCCGGCGCTGACGCACCAGCACCAGCACCAGCGATCACGACAGGAGGCGAGAGGATGGGCACCATCGGGCCGGTACCGGCCAACCCCTACCCGTGGCCGTACGACGGCGCGGCGGACACCGCGCATACCGCGCTGCTCTGTATCGACTGGCAGACCGACTTCTGCGGGCCGGGCGGCTACGTCGACGCGATGGGTTACGACATCGGCCTCACCCGGGCCGGTCTGCCGGCCACCGCCCGGTTGCTGGAGCACGCCCGATCGCTCGGAATGCTCGTCGTGCACACCCGGGAGGGGCACGACCCGCAGCTGTCGGACCTGCCGGCGAACAAGCGGTGGCGGTCGGCGCGCATCGGCGCCGAGATCGGCACCGCCGGCCCGGCCGGTCGGATCCTGATCAGGGGCGAGCCGGGCTGGGAGATCGTGCCCGAGGTCGCCCCGGTGGCCGGCGAGGTGATCATCGACAAGCCGGGCAAGGGCGCGTTCTACGCCACGAACCTCGACCTGGTGCTCCGTACCCGGGGCATCACCCACCTGATCCTCACCGGCATCACCACCGACGTCTGCGTGCACACCACGATGCGCGAGGCGAACGACCGGGGTTACGAGTGCCTGATCCTCTCCGACTGCACCGGTGCCACCGACAAGGCCAACCACGACGCGGCACTGCACATGGTCACCATGCAGGGCGGCGTCTTCGGTTGCGTCACCACATCCGACGACGTCATCGCCGCCACGGCCCAGTGAGGTGCGCCCATGTTGACCATCCCCGCCGCACGGCCCGGCCCGTACGCCTTCGACCTCTCAACCACGGCGCTGCTCGTCATCGACATGCAGCGCGACTTCCTGGAACCCGGCGGGTTCGGTGCCAGCCTGGGCAACGACGTCGGCCAACTGCGTCGTACCATCGCGCCGCTGGCGGCGCTGCTGGCCGACGCCCGCGCCGTCGGCCTGGCAATCGTGCACACCCGCGAGGGGCACCTGCCCGACCTGTCCGACTGCCCACCGGCAAAGCTCAGCCGCGGAGCGCCCAGCAAGCGGATCGGTGACCTCGGACCCAAGGGCCGGATCCTGGTCCGCGGCGAGTACGGCCACGACATCATCGACGAACTGGCCCCGCTGCCCGACGAGCCGGTCATCGACAAGCCCGGCAAGGGCGCCTTCTACGCCACCGAACTGGACGGCCTGCTCGTGAAGCGGGGCATCCGCAGTCTCCTGGTCACCGGGGTCACCACCGAGGTGTGCGTGCACACGACCATCCGGGAGGCCAACGACCGCGGGTACGAGTGTCTCGTACTCGCGGACTGCGTCGGGTCCTACTTCCCCGAGTTCCAGCGGGTCGGGCTCGACATGATCGCCGCCCAGGGCGGGATCTTCGGGTGGGTCGCCGAGTCGGCGCAGGTACGCGCCGCGCTGCCCACCACCGGAGTGTTGCAACCCTCTTCCTGACCGGGAGCAGCCATGGTCTCGACAAAGCCCACCGTCGCCCCGCTCCCGTACTGGGTACGCGGCGACACCAACGCCTTCTTCGGCTTCGGCGTCAACGTACTGGTCAACGTGCTCACCCTGACCGGGCTCTGCCTGGCCGTGGTGAACCTTCCCGAGGGGGAGGTGTTCGGCACCATCCTGCCGGCGTTGGGCATCGCCCTGGTCGCCGGCAACATCTACTACACCTGGCTGGCCCGCCGACTGGCCCGACGGGAGCAGCGCGCCGACGTGACGGCCCTGCCGTACGGGCCGAGCGTGCCGCACATGTTCATCGTCATCTTCGTCATCATGTTGCCGATCTACCTGCGTACCCAGGATCCCGTACGGGCCTGGGAGGCCGGGCTGGCGTGGGCCTTCATCATCGGCGTGATCGTGCTGATCGGCGCGTTCGTCGGGCCCTACATCCGCCGGTACGCGCCCCGGGCCGCGCTGCTCGGCACCCTCGCGGGGATCTCCATCACGTTCATCTCGATGAACCCGGCCGGGCAGATGTGGCGGATGGCCTGGGTGGCCCTACCGGTCCTCGCGCTGCTGCTGATCGGTCTGCTCACCGACGTCAAGCTGCCGTTCAACTTTCCGATCGGGCTCGCCGCCCTGCTGCTCGGCACCGCGATCGGCTGGGCCGGCGGGGCGATGTCGGTGCCGGACCTCACGGCCGCCGCCCGGGACATCGCGATCGCCGTACCCTCGTTCAAGCTGGACCTGCTTCTCACCGGGCTGGCGGACATGGCGCCGCTGCTGGCGACGGCGATTCCGCTCGGCGTCTACAACTTCACCGAGGGCATGACGAACGTGGAGAGCGCCGCCACCGCGGGGGACAACTACAACCTGCGCAGCGTGCTGCTGGCCGACGGCGCGGGCGCGGTGATCGGGGCCGCGCTCGGCTCGCCCTTCCCGCCGGCCGTCTATGTCGGACACCCGGGGTGGAAGGCGGCCGGCGGGCGCAGCGGCTACTCGATGGCGACCGGCGTGGTGATCGCGGTGCTCTGCTTCCTCGGCATGTTCGGGCTGCTCGGCGCGATCTTCCCGACGGCGGCCATCGTGCCGATCCTGCTCTACATCGGACTGCTGATCGGCGCACAGGCGTTCCAGGCGACCCCCCGGGCGCACGCCGCAGCCGTGGTCGCCGCGCTCATCCCGAACATCGCGGCCTGGGCGACCGGGCAGATCGACAACGCGTTGGCGGCGGCCGGCACCACCGCCGCGGCGGTCGGCGACGATGCGCTCAACGGTGCGGGCGTGGTCTACGACGGGCTGCTGGTGCTCGGTCAGGGCGCGATCCTCGCCGGCCTGGTGCTCGGCGCGGTGGTGGTCTTCATCATCGACAAGCGGTTCGTCCGGGCCGCGATCTTCGCCGGCACCGGCGCGGTGCTGTCGTTCATCGGGCTGATCCACGGCGAGCGCGTCGAGTGGAACGCCAACGGCCAGGTGGCACTCGGCTACCTCTTCGTCGCGGTGATCTGCGGGGTCTTCGCGCTGGGTCGCCCCACGCCCCGCGTGCCCGACCCGGAGGAGGCCGCACTGGAGCGGGAGCACGGTCCGGCCGACGTCAGCACCGATCGGGCCGACGGCGAGCGGCGGACGTCGGCGCTGAGCGGCTGAGCCAGCGGGCCCGGCCGGGGGCGGCACTGCCACCGACCGGGCCGGCCGGTTCCCGACCCACCGGATCGAAGGGACGTACCGCATGGAGATCGACCGGACGGACGTGATCGCCGAGGTGACGGCGGCCTTCGCCGCCTACGAACGGGCGCTGGCCGACGGCGACGCCGAGGAGATCTGCGGGTACTTCTGGGACTCCGACCGGACCGTGCGGTTCGGCCTCGCCGACCACCAGTACGGGTTGGACGAGCAGCGCAAGTGGCGGGCGGCGCAGCCACCACTGCCGGCCGGCCGCCGGCTGGTCGACCCGGTGGTCACCACGTTCGGCCCGGACCTGGCGGTCGTGACGACCCGATTCGGGTACGCCGGCGCCGACGCCACCGGGCGGCAGACCCAGACCTGGGTACGCCTGCCCGTCGGCTGGCGGATCGTCACCGCTCACGTCTCCGTTACGCCCTAGGCATCCGGGGCGCTGCCACGCTGCTCTGTCGGGTGCTCGGCCCGGTCGGCGGGTTGGGTGTCCCACCAGCGTGGCAGGTCCACGTCCGGGGCGTCCGGGCTGGTGAAGTGGAACGGCACGCCGGCATGCCGCACGACTGCCTGGCCGTGCTCGACCGCCTGTTGCGCCTCCGGCCACGGCGGCACCTGCCCGGTGAACAGGCGGGTGTCGCTGCCCTCTCGGAGCGTCGCCAACCGCACCTCGTCGAAGTGATCGTGGTCTCGGCCCGGTCGGCTGACGATCGCCACGAGGTCGACGCACCAGCCCTGGGAGTCGCCGTCCCAACAGGCTTCGACCGCGCTGATCGGTGCGGCGATGGCGTCGGCCCTCGCGATGAGCTGCGAGGTCGTCGGCGGCGGTGGCTCGGGCGGCAGCAGGCCCTGTCGGTCCAGTTCGGCGCGTCGCTCGACCAGCAGATCCTGTGCCTCGTACAGGCCGGGTTGCGGTTGCGGTCCGCCTTCCCCCCGCAGCAGGAGGATCGCCTGGATCAGTCGATCCGTGCGCAGAGCCTCGTCTATCCGCGTCAGCAACCGAGGCTCTACCGCGTCCCACCAGTCGTCGGGTGTCAGCACCCGAGCATTATCGTCGGGCGGCGTCCATGCCGGTGGACAAGCGTCCCGCGCTGGGGCCGACGGCTCGGCGGGCCACACCCCGGTTGCCGCGTGTGGTCCGAGCATCGATCGACCGAGAGGGTGCTCCGCCCGTTTCCGTCCGCGCGACGCCTACGGCTTCTATTTTTTGTCCCTTCGTGTGCTTGCATCCACCGCTTCCTGCTGTGTTCACTTCTTGACGGTCGGCAGAGGGTGGTCAATTATGCGAGCGGGTCCAGCCATTTGTCGCCGTCGACACCCGTGCGGCGGCGCAGTTCGCAAGCCCCGCTGACCCCGGGATTGACATAGGCGGCGATAAACATTGGGGTATGCCGGGCGGGTGCAGCTCTCCGCTGATTACCCGATTGTCCTGGTCGGAGCCGTGCAGAGGGCCATGCCGTCTGGGGAACCGCTCCCCGGGCGTCGGGGCGCGACAGGGGAGGCCATTTAGTCCGTTTCAGGGGCATCGTTGCACCGTTTGGGTGACCGGTCCGTTTCGGTGGGTGTGGCGCGACCTCGGGAAAGAACCGTGCCCGGACCTGCAACTTGCCGAATAGGAGCCGTTCGCATCGGTATCTTTCGACAATTGGCGGTGCTCCGGTATAGTGCCTCCAATTTCCCTGGAGCGTGCCGGAAGGCGTCTGGTCTGCGTGATGGAATCTGGGCTGGAAAGCGCGTCAACAAGCCCGCGCTTCGTCGGGCGGCAACCACAGTTGGCGCACATCAGGAGAGCCCAGGCCGCCGTGCTCAACCGTGGCTGGCAAATGGTCTGCGAGGTGGTCGGGGAGCCGGGCATCGGCAAGACGCGGTTCGTCCACGAGGCACTGCAGCGGAGCGTCCCCGCCGTCCCCTGGGCTGTGGGGACCTGCTCGCCGGACGAGCGGGGCGTTCCCTTCCACGTGTTCCGGCACGCCTTCACGGCGGGGCAGGCACCCCGATGTGGGCTGCGCGCCGGACGTTCCCCCGGGCAGACCTGGGCCGAGTCCGCCGCCGAGGTGCCGCCGGCGCCGGCGCGGGCCTCGGACGTCCGGCGGTTCCGGACCTACCAGCTGGCCCGTCGACTGATCGGCCTGGCCGCCCGGGACGGTCTGGTGCTGGTCCTCGACGACCTGCACTGGGCGGACGCCTCCTCCACCGGGCTGATCGCCCACCTGCTGCGGTATCCGGTACCAGCCCCGCTGCTGCTCGTGCTCGTCCACCGCCCGCGGCAGATGGCGACCCCGATGCCGTTCGGCCCACCAGACCCCGACGAACACGCCGATGCGGCGACGACGTCACACGATCGGATCGAACTGCGACCGCTCAGCCTCGCCGAGGTCGCACTGCTGCACCCCTGCGTCAGCCAGGCGGAGGTGCGCGCCCGGTACGACCTGACCGGCGGCAACCCCGGTTACCTGGCGGCGCTGCCGGTCGACCCCGTCTCGACAGGCGCCGACCCGACCCGTGCGGCACCGGGTGCCCGGTTGTCCGACGCGGCGGTGGCCGAGCTGCGTCGCGAGTGGACCGACCTGCCCTCCGTCGACCTGGCCTGCCTACGGGCCGGGGCGATCGTCGACGCGCCCTTCGCCGCGGACCTGCTCGCCGAGGTCGCGCAGGTCCCGGCCGCCCTGGCTGCCGAGGTCGGCTGGCGGTTGGCCCGGCTCGACCTGATCCGCCGTGTCCCCGGCACCGGACGGTTCGCCTTCCGGCACCCGGTGCTGCGACTGGCTGTCGCGCAGGACACCGACCCGGCGTGGCAGGCGGAGGCGTGCGGGCGGGCGCTCAGCGCGCTCGTCGAGCTGGGCGCACCGCCCGCGGACCGGGCCCGTTACGCGGAACGCCTGCTCGCCCTCCCGAACGGCCGCTGGGTCGAGGGCTGCGTCACAGTGCTCTACCGTGCCGCGCAGGAGGTCCGGTGCGAGACGCCGGACCTGGCCATCCGCTGGCTGCGGTTGGCGCTGCGTGCGACGGCCGGCCGGACGCAGCGTCGTCACGAGGTGTCACTCGTGCTGGCCCAGATCATCGGGGAGGCGGGTGACCTGGCCGAGAGCCGGGCACTGCTGCAGGAGATCGTGCCGCTGTTCCCAGCCGATTCCCTGGGACGACGGGCGCAGGCGGTAGCTCTGTTGGCGCGCGTGGAGCGACTGCTCGGCAACTACGCCGAAGCGGTGGCGATCAGCCGGCGCGAGCTGGCCGCCCTGCCGGCCGGTGCCGGACCCACCGGAGGCTACCGGCTCGCCACCGAGATCGGCGCCGCCGGCATCCTGGCCGGCCGCCCGGTGGCCGGGCTGCCCGACATGCTCGGCGCAGACCTCGGCGGCTCCGGCGCGGACCGGGCCGGCCTGCTGGCCGTCCGCAGTCTGGCCGCCGTCCACGACGGTGCGCTCGACGACGCCAGGGCCCTGCTCGACGCCGGCGCCCGGATCGTCGACTCGCTGCCGGATGGGGACGTGCGAGACCACCCCGACTGTCTCACCGCGCTCGGCCTCACCGAGTTGTACCTCGAACGGCAGGCCGACGCGCGACGGCACCTCGACCGTGGGCTGACGCTCGTCCGCGCCTCGCACCGCGACGACGGGCTGTGCCAGCTGCTGCTCGGTCGCAGTCAGGTGGCCTACCACGGCGGCCAGCTGACCGTCGCCATCGGACTGGCCACCGAGGCGGGCATCGTCGCCCGCCGGATCGGCAGTCACCACCTGCTGGGCTTCGCCCTGGCGTTCGAGGCGGAGGCGACAGCGTGGCGTGGTGGCCTGCGCGACGACGACCGGGCGGTGGCGCTGGCCCGCAGCGCCGCCGGTATCGCCACCGACCTCGCCACCTGGTGCGGTCGTACCGCCGCGACGGCGCTGGCGACCGCGGCGCTGTTGTCCGGTGACCCGGCGACCTGTGCCGACCTGGTGCGGTCGGCCGGCGGCGACAGCCGGCTGAGCCGCCTGCAGAGCACCCTCCGGCCCAGGTGGTTCGAGCTGCTCTGTGCCGCCGCTCTCGCCGCCGGTGATGTGGCCGACGCCGAGCGGCAGGCACGGCTGGCGCAGGCCGAGGCGAATCAGGTGGGTCTCCCCGGGCAACGGGGCTTCGCCGAGTCGGCGTACGGCGAGGTGCTGCTCGCCCGCGGCGAGGCGTCCGCGGCGCTGCCGCACCTGGAGACCGCGGCCGACCTGTTCCGCTCCGGCGGGATGGTGCTCCGGCGCAGCCTCGCGCTGGCGTCGCTGGCCCGGGCGGCCGAAGCCGCGGACCAGACCGGCCTGGCGGCGCGGGCCCGCCGCCGCGCGCTGGAACTGGCCGGGTGGTGCGGGACGGAACGGGTCGGTCTGCGGCTGGCCCGTCCGGTCGGCCCGCGTGAGGTCGCCGCGCTGACCGACCGGGAGTGGCACATCGCGCGGCTGGCGGCGACCGGGGCCACCAGCCGACTGATCGGGCGGCAACTGAACATCAGCCCCCGCACCGTGGAGGCGCACCTGACCCGCATCTACCGCAAGGCGGGCGTCGCCTCCCGGTCGGCTCTGGTCGCCTGGGTCGCACGCCTCGACGGCACCGATCGATGACCGCGACCGGGGCCGGATGACATCGTTTCGTGCAACGTCCACAGGCCGGGCAGCACGAGGCCGCGCCGCCACCGTCGTGGCCCGAGCGCCGCTCACATACTCGACTGCATCGGGCGCGAATCCCGTGCACCGGTGGTGGATGGAGGACGAGATGATGGGCAGTAGATCCGTCAGGAGCCCGCGTACCCTCACCGCGCCGGTGCCGGCGATGCCGTTCGCCGCCGCCACGGTGGCGCTGCTCGTGCTGACCGGCTGCGGTGGCGAGCCGGTGGACGCGGCCACCCCGGCACCTGAGGGTTCGGCGACCTTCGGCCGGGACCGGGCCGCGCTCGTCCTCACCGCCTTTGACCAGGCCGACTCGGCGGCCTCGGTGGCCGGTGACGTCGAGGCGCTGCGGGCCCAGGAGGTCCCGCCCGCACTGGACCTGAGTATCGCCGCGGTACGCCGGGCCACCTACCACCAACGGACGCAACCGTCCTTCCAGCACATCAACCCGGCCTTCGCGCTGCCGCCCGGCGACCCGGCCTGCTTCCTCGTCACCGCCACTCTCCGGCTGACCGGTTCGGAGCTGGCGCCGACCGACGTCAGCCAGTTCGTGCGCGGCGCCGACGGCCAGTGGAAGCTCAGCCACAACGTCCAGGTCAGCCAACCGTCGCTCGTGGCCGCGCGGAGCATCGACGGCCGGCCGGCCACGGCGGGCGGGACCGCACTCGACGAGACCAGCCGTCGGGCCCTCGCCGCCGAGGTGTTCGCCCGCAGCATCGGGTCCACGACGGGCAACCGGTCCCTCGTCGCGTCGAGCCCGCTGCTCGACGGCCAGTTCGCCGGTGGTTGGGAGGTCTACGGGCAGCAGCTCGCCGGTGCCGGTGCGGCGGTGCGGCGGACGATGGACCGGGCGGAGTGGTCCGACTGCGCGGTGGCGGTGCCGACCGGCACCCTCACCTTCCTGACGCTGCACGCCACCGACACGCTGAGTCCCGCGCCCGGCGGCCCGGCCACCGTCCAGATGGTGCCGCAGAGCCCGGACCTGATCGCCACCGGTCACCTCAAGGCGGTCCGCGGACAGTCGATCCGGGTCACCCGGGTGGAGACGTTCGTGCTGCTCGTGCCGGCGCAGGCCGCTGGCACGTCGGTGCTGGGGCTCAACGACACCGCGCTGACCGTCACCGCCGGCTGACCGGCCACCGAGTGTCGACGACGCCCCCGGCGGCAGAAACCGGTGGCATCCCTCGGATCGGACGCCCGCGACCGCGACGATGACAGCAGCCGTGATCGCCGGCGGGGCCGGCCCTCCGGCCACCAGGCTCGGGAGGAACCATGTGGCGTCCGCGCTTCCGATCGGACTATGTGCCGGTGCGGCTGCCCGACGGTCCGCTCGTGGTGCTGGGGGAGACCCGCAGCCTGCTCATCGACGACCCGGTCGCCGCGGACCTGGCCGACCAGCTCGACGGCGTCGTGCCGCTTGCCGACGTGGTGGCTCGGCTGGCCACCCGACACCCCGTCGCCGCCGTGGCCGCCGCCCTCGCCCGGTTGCGCGACCACGGGCTGCTGGTGTCCGGTCCGGCGCACACCTCGCCGGCCGAGGCCGCCGGCTGGGACGCCCGGGGTGTCCCGCCCGAGGCCGGCCAGCGGTGGATGGCCGGCGGAGCGGTCACCATCGTGGACCTCGGCGCGCCAGGGGTGCCCGAGACCGCCGACGCGCTGCGCGCCCTCGGGCTCCGCGTGACAGTGGTCGGTCCGGACGGCCCCGACCCGGGCGCCGCCCAGGTGCTGGTGCTGCCGTCGTCGATGCTCGACCCCCGGCTGGCGCTGATCAACGACCGTTACCTGGCCAGTGGTCGAGCGTGGACGCTGGCCCGGCCACACGGCAACGTCGTCTTCCTCGGCCCGCACCTGGTGCCGGGCCGCACCGGCTGCTGGGCCTGCCTGCGGCAGCGGTGGCAGGAGAACGAACAGGTGAACGCCTTCCTCGACGGGCAGGAGTTGGCCGCTGCACTGCCGCAGCCCGGCCGCGCGGTCCTGCCCGGACTTGCCACCATGGCCGCCGGGCTGCTCGCCGCCGAACTCGCCGTGCTCGCCGTCCGGGGCACGTCACCCCGTCTCACCGGCCGGATGGTCGCCCTGGACACCCGGGACCTGGGCACGGAGAGCCACCAGCTGGTACGCCAGCCGCAGTGTCCCGCCTGCGGTGACCCGGACCTGGTCGGCAAGGCCGAGCCCCGGATCGACCTGCCCCCGAGCGGCACCCAGCCCAGTCGGGGCGGGGAGTCCCGCACCCGGGAACCCGCCGAGGCGTACGCCGCGCTCGCCCAGCACGTCAGCAGGTATCTGGGCGTGGTGAGTCGGCTGACCCCGCTGGAGGCGACCGACAACGGCGTCACCCACACCTACTCGGCCGGGCACAACTTCGCCCAGCCCCGCCAGCTCGCCGCGTTGCGCCGCAACCTGCGCGGGCAGAGCGGCGGCAAGGGCCGGACCGACCTGCAGGCCCGGATGAGCGCGGTCGGGGAGGCGGTGGAGCGCTACTGCGGGGTGTGGCGCGGCGACCGCCCGGTGCACCGGGCCACCTACCGGCAGCTCGGCCCGGACCGGGCGGTGCACCTGCGGGAGTTGCTGCTGTTCTCGGAACGCCAGTACGTCGACCGGGACCGGCTCAACCGCGACCTGGGCCACCTGCACCGCGTTCCCCGCCGGCTGCCCGACGACGTGGAGCTGGACTGGACCACGGGCTGGTCGCTGACCCGCCAGACTCCGCGCGAGCTGCCCGCCGCGCACTGCTGGTACGGGCATCCGGAGCTGACCGGGCTGGGGGTGTGCTCGGCCGACTCGAACGGCTGCGCGGCCGGCGGAACCCTGTCCGAGGCGATCGTGCAGGGCTTCTGCGAACTCGTGGAGCGCGACGGCGTGGCCCTGTGGTGGTACCACAGGTCCCGGATGCCGGGGGTGGACCTCGCCTCGTTCGCCGACCCGTGGACCGCCGCCTGCGTCGACCACCACGCCACCGCCCTCGGCCGTGAGCTGTGGGCCCTGGACCTGACCGCCGACCTTGGCGTACCCACGTTCGCCGCGGTGTCCCGGCGGCTCGGTGCGGGGCCGGAGGACGTGCTCGTCGGGTTCGGCGCGCACCTGGACGCGCGGGTCGCGCTGACCCGGGCGCTCACCGAGGTGAACCAGTTCCTGCCCGCCGTGGCCGGGCCGGCCTCCGGCGGCAACCGGTACGGCGCCGACGACCCGGACACCGCACGCTGGTTCGGCACCGTGCGGGTGGCCGACCAGCCCTGGCTGGCCCCGGATCCCACCCGGGCGCCGCGCACCGCGGCCGACCACCCGTCGCTGACCACCGGCGACGTCGGGGACGACGTGCGGCGGTGCGTACGCCGGGCCGAGCGGGCCGGCCTGGAGGTGATCGTCGTCGACCAGTCCCGTCCGGACGTCGACCTGGCGGTCGTGAAGGTCGTCGTGCCGGGCCTGCGGCACTTCTGGCGCCGGCTCGGGCCGGGCCGGCTGTGGGACGTGCCGGCCCGCCTCGGCCGGAGCCCGCTGGCCGTCAGCGAGACGTCGGCCAACCCGCTGAACGTCTTCTTCTAGCGAGGGACACGCAGATGATCAGCATGGTGGATCCGGTCGGTGGGCGGCCGGCGTGAGCGGCACCGTCGGCGGTCCGCCGGTGCAGGAGTCGTACCGGCTGCGCCGGGACGCGGAGCTGCGACTCGGTGAGGACGGCTCGCTGACCCTGCGGCAGACCCGCTTCCAGCTCACCCTGGACCAACCGGGCATGGGCCGGCGGGCGCTGCTGCTGCGGCTCGCCGCCGACTGGGTCAACGACGTCGAGGTCGGCCGGCTGGTCAGCGGGTTGGAGGGGGAGAACCGGGTGCTGCCCGCGCAGCTGCTGCTGCGCCGGCTACTCGCCCACTCCTGGCTGGAGCGACGCGTCCAGGTCGACGACCGGGCGCTGCTCGACCTGGTGCCCACCGGCCTGGGTCGGGGCAGTCTGCCGGAGAGCCGCCTGCACACCCCCGGGGTCCGCTACCGGCTCTCCCGCTTCGCCGCCCTCCAGCACGAACACGGCATGCTGATGGCCGCGTCGCCGCTGAGCACGATCGCGGTCGGCTGCGCCGACGCCGCCCTCGGCGCGGTGCTGGCCGCCGCCGTGCCGGGCGTCGGGTCCGATGCGGTGGCCCGCACGCTCGGCGTGGCGCCGGAAGCCGCCGGACGGGTGCTCGACGAGTTGGCCACCGCCCGGATCCTGGTCACCGACGCCGAGTTCACGGCGGAGTGCGACGACGCGCCGCTCGCCTACTGGTCGCCTGAGGAGTTGCGGCTGCACCACCGATCCCGGGCCGGCCGGCACGCGCTGCCGGTGGGTGGCACCTACCGGATGAGGGGACGCTTCGCGCCGCTTCCGCTACGCCGCCCGTACGACGGGGGTCGCGCGGTCGAGTTGCCGCTGCCGGACCTGGCGACGATCACCAAGGCCGACCCCGCGTTCAGCCAGGTCGTCAGGGACCGCCGCAGCGTGCGCGACCACGACGACGCGGCACCGCTGCCCCTGGAGAGGCTTGCCGAATTCCTGTACCGGTCGCAGCGCACCAGCGCCCTCGGCGAGACCGGCGGGCAGGAGGTCGGCCACCGGCCCTACCCGGGCGGTGGCGGCGTGTACGAGCTGGAGATCTATCCACTTGTCGCGCGGTGCGCCGGGCTCGACCCCGGGCTCTACCACTACGACGCGGTCGGGCACCGGCTGGAGCCGGTCGCCGGGTGGGGACCGGCCGCGGACCGGCTGCTGGCGTACGCCCGGGCGGCCGGCGCCCTGCCTCGGCCACCGCAGACGGTCCTGGTGGTCACCGCCCGGGTCCAGCGGCTCATGTGGAAGTACGAAGGGATGAGCTACGCCATGATTCTCAAGGACGCGGGTGTGCTGACCCAGCAGATGTATCTCGTCGCCACCGCCATGGGGCTGGCGCCCTGCGCTCTCGGCGCCGGCGACTCCCAGTCCTTCGCCGAGTTGTCCGGGCTCGACCCGCTTGTCGAGCCGAGCGTCGCCGACTTCCTGCTCGGCTCCCGCCGACCCGCGGGCCCGGCCGGAGCGGGAGGCCGGCCATGAAGTTCCGGCGGCAGGCGTTGCGCCAGTTGGAGGCGCCCGAGCAACTGGACCGGGCGGTCCGGCTGACCACGGTGCCGAACTGGCTGGCCACGACCGCGCTTGTCATCGTGGTGGTCGCGGCGGGTGTCTGGTCGGTGCGCACGGTGGTGCCCCGGACCGTCGAGGCGGCCGGGGTGCTGATCCACTCGAACGGGATCTCGGCCCTCGACGCGCTGGAGAGCGGCCAGGTCACCAAGGTGTGGGCGGCGCCGCACCAGCGGGTGCCGAAGGGCACCCCGCTCTACAGCCTGCGCACAACCGACGGCCAGGTGCGGGTGGAGACCGCGCCGGGCGACGCGTACGTCGTGGCCTGGCTGGTCTCCGAGGGTGAGATCGTCACCCCGGGCACACACCTGGCCGACCTGGAACGGCTCGACACCGCCGGAGACGCGTTGCAGGCCGTCGTCTACGCCCCGGCCGTCGCCGCGCCGCTGCTGCAACCCGGGGTGTCCGTCGAGGTGGCCGCCGCGGCCGCGCCACGCAACGTGTTCGGCACCCTGGCCGGCCAGGTGACCACTGTCGGCGCGTTTCCGGAGACCGAGGCCTCGCTGCGCGCCTTCCTGGGCACCGGGCCGGACGTCCGGCGGCTGCTCGCCCGCGGCAGCGTGGTCCGGGTGACTGTCGCCCTGGAGCCCGACCCGGCCGCCCCGGGCGGCCTACGTTGGACCAAGTCTCCGCCGCCGTTCCAGCTCAACTCGGCGAGCGAGGTCACCGCCTGGTTCACCATGGACCGGGAACACCCGATCGACTGGTTGCTGCGGCGATGAGCGCGCCGACGAGCGCCGCCAGCGGCACGCCGGCGCTGCCCAGGATCCGGCGGCGACGGGTCCGTACGCCCACCCTGATCCAGATGGAGGCGGTGGAGTGCGGTGCCGCCGCGCTGGGGATCCTGCTCGCGCACCACGGCCGGCACGTGCCCCTGGAGGAGTTGCGCCGGGTGTGCGGCGTCAGTCGGGACGGCTCGACCGCGGCCACCGTGCTCAAGGGTGCCCGCCGGTACGGCATGGTGGCCAAGGGTTTCCAGATGGATCTGGCCGGCCTGGCCACGGTGGCGCTGCCGGCGGTGCTGTTCTGGCGCTTCGAGCACTTCGTGGTGTTGGAGGGGCTGGGTCGCAAGGTCTTCATCAACGATCCGGCCACCGGTCCCCGTGCGGTGAGCTGGGAGGAGTTCGACGGTGCCTTCACCGGCATCGTGCTCACCATGGAGCCCGGCCCGGAGTTCCGGCCCGGCGGCAGCCGCTACCGGCTGGTGCGTGCGCTGGCCGAGCGGTGGCGCGGCCCGGGCTCGGCGATCGCGCAGATGCTGCTGCTCGGCCTGCTGATCGCCGTTGTCGGTCTGACCATCCCGGTGATGGCGAAGGTCTTCGTCGACCGGGTGCTGCTGCAGGAGGACCGGGCCGCGTTCGCCGGGCTGGTGGCGGCGGTGGCGGTGGCCACCGTGCTGACCTTCCTGGCCGGCCTGCTCCAGCAACGCCTGACCGTACGCGCGGAGACGGCGCTCGCCCTCGCCAGCGCCGCCCGGTTCTTCCGACATCTGCTGCGGCTGCCGCCGGCCTTCTTCGACCAGCGGCAGGCCGCCGACCTCAGCCAGCGGGTCCGCGGCAACGAGGTGGTCGCCGAGGTGTTGACCCGTCGGACGGCCACCACCGTGGTGGACACCGGCCTGGTGCTGGCGTACGGGGCACTGCTCTGCCAGTACGACCTGCTGCTCGGACTGTGCGCGGTGGTCCTCGCGGGGCTGAACGTCAGCGTGCTGCGCTATGTCGCCTCGACGCGGTCGACGGCCGTCGCCGGACTGCAGGCGGATCGCAGCAAGCTGGTGACCACCGTGTACACCACGGTTCAGATGATCGAGACGGTGAAGGCCGGCGGCGAGGAGGAACGCGCGGTGGCCCGGTTCGCGGCCCGCCATGCCACCGTCGCCAGCCGTCAGCAGCGGCTGGGGGTGCCCACCGCGGTGCTGTCCGTCCTGCCGGCGCTCCTCGCCTCGGCGACCACCGCGGTGCTGCTCGGCTTGGGCAGCCGGCAGGTCGTGGCGGAGGCGATGAGCGTCGGCGTGCTCGTCGGCATGCAGAGTCTGGCCGCCGCGATGAACCGTCCGCTGGGCAACCTGACCGCGCTGGGCTCGCGCCTGCAGGACATGAGCGCCGACCTCAACCGGCTGCGCGACGTGGAGCGCTATCCGCTGCCGTCGGCCGAGGACCAACCCGCCCGCCCGTTGACGCCGGTGGAGGGGCACCTGCGCATCGAGGAGATCACCTTCGGCTACAACCCGTTGGGCCGTCCCCTGCTGGAGAACTTCAGCCTGGACCTGCCGCCGGGGGCGCGGGTGGCGCTGGTCGGGCGCTCGGGCAGCGGCAAGTCGACGGTGGGTCGGCTGGTCGCCGGGCTCTACCGGCCGTGGACCGGACGGGTCACCGTGGACGGCCTGGAGCGGGCTGCGGCCGACGACGGTCTGTGGGCGGCCACCGTCGCGATGGTGGACCAGGACCAACGGCTGTTCGAGGGTACGGTCCGGGACAACGTCACCATGTGGGACCTCACGGTCGCCGACGAGGACGTCGTCACCGCGCTCACCGACGCCTGCCTCTACGACGAGGTCGCCGCCCGTCCGGGTGGCCTGGGCAGCCCGGTACGGGAGAACGCCCGCAACTTCTCCGGCGGCCAGCGGCAGCGGCTGGAGATCGCCCGCGCGCTCGTGCGCAACCCCCGGGTGCTGGTGCTGGACGAGGCCACGAGTGCGCTGGACGCCGAGACCGAACGCCGGATCGACATGCACCTGCGCCGTCGGGGGGCGACCTGCCTGATCGTGGCCCACCGGCTGTCCACGGTCCGCGACTGCGACCTGATCGTCGTGCTGGACGGCGGTCGGGAGGTCGAACGCGGCACCCATGAGCACCTGGTCGCCCAGGACGGGGCGTACGCGCGCCTGGTCCGGGACCACTGACCACGACGATCCGAGGAGACGCTGATGAGTGGCGCGGTGGAGGATTCCCCGGCCGGCGGCCTGATCGGCTTCTGCGCGGAGGGCGTACGCGAGGTCTGCCGCCTGGACGGTCCGGTGGCCGGCTGGCTGGTGACCGGGGGTGAGGCCGATCTGTTCGCGGTGCGCCGGGCCGGGATGAGCCCCTCGCGTCGCCACCATGTGGCTCGGCTGCCCGCCGGTGGCCTGGTGCCGACGTCCACCGCGATCGGTGCGTGGCAGTTGATCCTGGTGCCGCTGCCCGGCACGGAGCTACGCGGGCTGTCCCGGCGGCACCAGTCCCTGCTGGAGCGCCACGTCCGGCTCGGCCGGGTGGCGGACGAGAGGGCGTCACCGCGGGCGCGGGTGGCCGCGACGGAACTGGTCGAGGCGGTGGATCTGGTGCTGGTCACCGTCGCCGACGCGTTGCGTCGGGGGCAGGCGCCCCGGGAGGCGTCCACCCTGTGTGGACGCGAGATCATCTCGCTGGCGCCGGGTAGCGCCCTCACCGCCACCGGTGGTGCCTGGTGGCTGCGCAGCGCCGGCGGTCAGCTGCGCCGCAACGACGGTGGCCCGGCGGAGATGTCGGGCGAGCGGGAGCTGCTGCTGGTCACCGAGCGGGACTGGGTGGTGGCCGAGTCGCCGTGCGCGGTGGAGAGCCACGGTAGCTGGGACCTGCTGGTCAACGGTCAGCTCCGCTCGGCCGTCGACCAGCACGTGGCCCGGCTGCTGCGAATGGTGGAGACCCGGATCGAGGAGGCCGACGCGGCCCTGCTGAGCGCCGTACGGCGGCGCCGGCAGACCGACGCGGCGGTGCTCGCCGCGGCGGCCCGCCGCTCGATCGGGGTGATCCGCGCGGGCGGCGCGGTGCCGGTCCCGGACACCGAGGCCGGCTTCGACAGGTACGGGCGGGCGGCCTCGCTGCTCCGGGTTGTCACCGCCGGGATGGGCACCCCGATCAACGAGCCGGCCGACCGCAGCCGCGCGCCGCTTGACGATCGGGCGGCCGTACACGCGGTGACCCGGGCGTCCAGCCTGTTCCTCCGTGCGGTGCGGCTGCCGGACCGCTGGTGGCGGCGCGACCTGGGTCCGCTGGTGGGGTGGCGGGCCGGCGGTGACCCGGAGCACCCCGTGGCGGTGCCGCTGCTGTTCCGCCGCGGTCGCTACCACCACGTCGACCCGGACACCCGGGCGTACGCGCCGATCGACGCGACGGTGGCCGCGACGTTCGCCGCCGAGGCGACCGAGGTGCAGGCGCCGCTGCCGCCGACCGCGCGGATGCGCCACCTGCTGCGGGCCGGGCTGGTCGGCGCGTCCCGTGACGTGCGGGGTCTGCTGTTCGCCGCCGCCTGCGTGGCGCTGCTGAGCCTGGGCGTGCCGCTGGCCACCGGTGAGGTGCTCGGGCAGCTGGCCCGGCAGGGCGAGGTGAACGGCCTCGTCGGCTTCGTCGCGCTGATGCTCAGCGCGGCGGTGGTCGCGGGATTGGTCGGCGTGGTGCAGAACCTGCGTCTGCTGCGGCTGGACGGCCGGTTGCAGTCCGGCGCGCAGTTGGCGATCTGGGACCGGCTCATGCGGCTGCCGGCCCGGTTCTTCACCGGTCGCAGCAGCGGTGAGATCGCCAACTCGATGTTGGGGATCTCGTACGTCGGTGAGGCGCTGAGCGCGCTGCTGCCGCAACTCGTCTCGGCGGCCGCGACGGTCGCGGTGACCCTCGGCATGCTCCTGGTGGTCGAGCCCGTGCTCGGGCTGTGGGGAGCGGGGATCGTCGCCGTCACCATGCTGACCTTCGGCGCGTTCGCCGTCCTGATCGTCCGTCAGCAGCGGTCCGCGTTGCCGGCCGAGCACCGGGCGGCGGCGATGACCAATCAGCTGCTCGGCGGCATCGTGAAGATCAAACTGGCCGCCGCCGAGACCCGGGCCCACGCGCGCTGGTCGGAGGTGGCAGCCACGGCCCGCGCGTCGCTGCAACGGGTCCGGCAGAGTCAGGCGGGCCTGGTCGCCTTCGGCACCGTGCTGCCAGTCGCCGGTCAACTGGTCCTGTTCGCCGTGCTGATGGGGCCGCTCGCCGGCCGGGTCGCGCCGGCTGACTTCTTCATCCTCAACGTCGGCTTCGCGATGCTGCTCGGCGCGCTGCTGGTGCTGGTGTCGGCCGGGGTCGAGGTGATCGCGGCGGTGCCCCGGCTGGGCAGCCTGCGGGAGATCCTGCGCGCCGATCCCGAGGCGCGGCCGGACCGGGTGGACCCGGGCGAGCTGCGCGGCGAGGTGGCGCTGCACCGGCTCACCTTCGCCTACCAGCCGGACGAGCCGCCGGTGCTCGTCGACATTGACCTGCACGTCCGCCCGGGTGAGTTCGTCGCCATCGTCGGGCCGAGTGGCTGCGGGAAGTCCACGCTGCTCCGGTTGCTGCTCGGCTTCGAACGCCAGCAGCAGGGCGCGGTGCTCTACGACGGCCAGGACCTCTCCGAACTCGACGTACACGCGGTCCGCCGGCAGTGCGGGGTGGTCCTGCAGGATGGCCAGCTCTTTGCCGGCTCGGTACGGGACAACATCTGTGGCGCCGGCAGCTTTCCCCTGGACCAGGTCTGGGAGGCGGCCCGGATGGCCGGCCTCGCCGACGACCTGGAGGCATTGCCGATGGGGATGAGCACGATGGTGCCGTTCGGTGGCGGCACGCTCTCGGTCGGGCAGCGTCAACGGGTGCTGATCGCCCGCGCGCTGGCTCCCCTGCCCCGGATCATCTTCCTCGACGAGGCGACGAGCGCGCTGGACAACCGGACCCAGGAGGTGGTCAGTCGGAGCACCGCGGCCCTGGCCGCGACGCGGGTGGTGATCGCGCATCGGTTGTCCACGGTTCGTGCGGCGGACACCATCGTGGTCCTCGAAGCGGGGCGGATCGTCCAGCGGGGCACCTTCGACGAGTTGATGAGCGACCAGGAGGGGCTGTTCCACAGGCTGGCGCGGCGGCAACTGCTGACCGAGCCGGAACGGGCCGACGCCGAGGTGGAGAGCCGGCAGGTGGACGGGCAGCCCGCGACGGGCTGACGGGTCGGTCAGCCGTTGTCGATGACGGTGCTGTCCTGCAGGCACACGTCCGTGTCGAGGTGGTTCTCCAGCAGCTCGGCGACGTGTGCCTCCGACTGGTTTTCCACGGCGAGCCGGAACGCCTCGGTGAGCACGTTGACCACGCCCTGGGTCAGCAGCAGGGTTTCCCGGTCGAGGTCGGCCCAGGACGCGCGGGCACCGCCGCGGACCAGTTCCGGCGCGAGGGCCAGCAGCCGGGCGGTGACGGCGGCGACCAGCTCGTCGGCCACCGGCCGGAGGCTGTCCAACACCTCGCTGAGGGTCTGCAGGGCCGGACGCGTACCCGATGCAGGTCCAGGGCGGCGCGTAGCGGGCGGGGTCGGACCGTGCGGACGGTGCCGTCGGTGGTCCGGCCGATCACCCCGTGCCGGGTCAGCGCGTGGGCCAGCGCCGGACGGTCGGCGGTCAGGCGTTGCAGCATGGCGGTCAGCCCGTCGGGCGCCTCGTCACTGGCCCGGACCCCCAGCATCGCCTCGATGGACACCAGGTTGAAGCCCTGCCGCTGCAGGGCGAGGATCGCGTCCAGCCGGCGGACGTGGGAGTCGTCGTAGAGCGCGGCACGACCGTGCCGCACCGGCGGGGGCAGCAGTCGCCGGGCCTGGTGGGCGCGGATGTTGCGCGGCGACATCCCGACCTTGCGGGCGAGCTCCTCCACGCTGTACCCGGCCGGACCGCCGGGCGTCGTCGTCACCTCGTCGATGCTCACGATGGCCTCCGGCAGCACTCGGTGACGGAACACGGCACCCCGTCGAACCGCTGTCACTCCTGGCGGTCCGCCGATCGCAGCCTAGGTGCGGGCACCGGGCGCGGGACAGGCGAGGAATTACTACTTGTCCACAGTGTTGTCACTGATTAGAATCGTTCGCCCGCCGCAAGTCGCCGATTATCAATTACCCGGCTTTCGCCGCAGCGCGACCCTTTCGCGGCCACATTCGATGAAATCCCCGCTCCGTGCGCGGACCGGATCCGCCGGTGACCCACGATGAGGCGAAAGCGGCGGCCCGGACCCTCCCGCGCTGCCTGTCGCCGCCGCCGGCGGCGACCGTCGAAGGGAGCAGGGTGTGACGCCTGTCGATCGAGCGGTCTTCGTGGCCGCGTACAGCCGGCTGGTCGCCGACGTCTGGGCCGACCCGGTCAAGGAGCAGGCGCTCGATCGGGACCCGCGCGGGTTCCTCGCCGGCTACGGGTTGCAGCTGTCCGAGGAGGTGCAGGTCCGGGTGGTCCGGGACGTTGCCGACGCCGATCCGGACCTGGAGGTGCAGATCGAGTCGTGGCAGCTGGCGGGGACCACCGGCGTCTTCGTGCTCTTCGTGCCGTCGCTGCTGCCGGTGGCCCAGGCGGAGCTTGCCGAGGACGAGCTGGACAGCGTCGTCGCCGGCCTGGACCCCAGCTGCGCCTGCTGCTGCCCGTGCTGCTGCACCTGACACCGATGTCTGCCGCCCACCGGTCGGCACGGCAGATTCTGATGGCAGTAAGCCGAAATCATTGATTGTCGAACCTCGATCTTCGTAGCGTTCTCGCCACAGCGATCGACCCCCGTCCCACAGTGATCTCCGAGGAAAGGACCGAACGATGAGCAACGACGAACAGGAATATGGCGCGAGGTTCGTGACCAAGTACTCGGAACTGGTGACCGCGGTGTGGCGCAGCGACGACGAACTGCAGCGCCTGCTCGCCGACCCGACCGGCTACGCGACGGCGGCCGGCCTGCCGGTCGCCGCCGGCTCCCGGGTCGAGGTCGACCGTGCCCAGCCCGCCACGCTCTACACCAAGGACCAGATCGTCGCCGACTGGGCCGGCACGCCCGGGGTGCACGTGCTGCACGTGCCCGAGGTGCCGCTGGTCGACCTCAACGAGCTGACCGAGGCCGAGTTGGAGTCCGTCGCCGGCGG
The DNA here is from genome assembly GCF_042872705.1 of Micromonospora sp. NPDC005203. NCBI lineage: Bacteria > Bacillati > Actinomycetota > Actinomycetes > Micromonosporales > Micromonosporaceae > Micromonospora > Micromonospora sp. NPDC005203. The sequence continues at coordinate 192,129 of NZ_JBIAKV010000009.1, forward strand.
CGTCGCGGCGATCGCCGACAACAACGTCAACATCATCGCCGTCCTCATCCTCTGAGTTTCCCCACCCCCGCCGGGAGCCTCGATGACTGACACGACCGAGACCATCGCCTTCCGATCCGGCACCTACCGGACGGCCACCGTGGAGCAGACCTGGGAACGGATCGGGGGCCTGCTCGACCGGTTCCGGATCACCCGGGTCGCCGACATCACCCGGCTCGACGAGATCGGCCTACCGGTGCACGTCGCCTACCGTCCGGTCGGAGCCACCATGGCGGTGAGCGTCGGCACCGGCGCCACGGCGACGCAGGCCCGGGTCAGCGCGGTCATGGAGAGCATCGAGTCCTGGCATGCCGAGAACCTCCGGCCGGGGACCGTCGTCCGGTCCCCGGCCGAGGCGCTCGACCTGCCGTACGACGTCCGGTGGCTGCACCTGGCGGAACGGTCACCCCTGACCCCTGCCGTCGCACTCGACTGGGTGGCCGGCCGTGGGCTGGTGACCGGGGCGCGGTGCCTGGTGCCCCGCGCCACAATCGAACTCGACTTCACCATCCGGCGGGGCTGGGACCGCGCCCTGTTCACCCCCAGCAGCAACGGGCTGGCCACCGGGAACACCTTCGGCGAGGCCAGCCTGCACGCCCTGCTGGAAGTCATCGAACGTGACTGCATCGCCCCGTACTGCACCTCGCCGTTGGCCGAGCGCACCTACGCCGACCCGGGCACCGCCACCAACGCGATGACCCGCACCGTGCACGAGGCACTGCTGCGGGCGGGTTGCTGGGTGGAGATCTGCGACATCACCAACGCGGTCGGCGTGCCCTGCTACGCGGCGTCGATCTGGTCGGAGGACCTGCCGGTCACCTTCGGCGGCTTCGGCTGCCACGTGGACCCGGAGATCGCCGTCGGTCGGGCCATGTCGGAGGCGGCGCAGTCGCGGCTGGTGATGGTCTCCGGTGCCCGGGACGACATCGACGCCACCGCGTACCACGACGTCGGCGCACCGCCGGTGCCACCTCCCACCGTCGACCGGCCGGTCCGGCCGGTCCGGCGGGATTCGCCACCCGTGGGCGACGTGACCCAGGTGCTGCGCGAGCTGGCGTCGCGGGTGCAGCGGGTCACCGGCGTCGAGCCGTTCAGCGTCGACCTGACGCACGACGACATCGGCATTCCGGTGAGCAAGGTGTTCGCCCCCGGCCTGCGGATGTTCGACGAGCGGGCCCTGAGTATCCGACCAGGAGTGCCCCGTGACTGACGTCGTCTTCATCGGTCCGAGCCTGCCGGCCGACGAGGTCGGTCGGCTGCTGCCCGACGCGGTGGTGCTGCCGCCCGTCGCACACGGCGACCTACTCCGCCTGGACGTCGCCCCCGGCGACCGGGTCCTCGTCATCGACGGCTTCTTTCTGCAACATCCGCCGGTCCGCCATCGGGAGATCCTGCATCTGCTCGACCGCGGCGTGACAGTGGCCGGTGCCGCCAGCATGGGTGCGCTGCGCGCCGCCGAGCTATGGCCGTTCGGGATGCGTGGCGTGGGCGAGGTGTTCCAGCTCTACCGCGACGGGGTCGTGACGGGCGACGACGAGGTGGCCGTCGTGCACGGCCCGGCCGAGGAGGGCCACCGCGCGTTGAGCGTCCCGCTGGTGAACATCCGGGTCGCGCTGCGCCGCGCCGTCACGGCCGGCGTCCTCGATGACGCCGAGGCCGAGCTGCTGCTCGACATCGGCCGGGACCTGCCCTTCCGGCGGCGGTCGTACCGGGCGTTGGAGCGCGGCGCGCCACCCGAGGCGGCGGCCGTCGTGCAGCGGTTCCTGACGTGGCACCGGCGGGAGCCCTCCGACGCCAAGGGCGCCGACGCGCGGCTGCTGCTGTCGATGGCGGCGGACAACGCGCCCGAGCTGTGCCCCGCGCACGCCGGGGACAAGCCGATCGACAACCTGCACACCCGATTCCTGGACAGCTGGCGGTCGCGGTTCGCCGGCGAGGCGGTCGGCGGGCACTGGGTCAGCGACCGGGAGGCCGCCGCGGTGCTGATGCTGCTGCACCCTGAGGCTGCGGTCTGGCACCGGCGGGGGGTGCTGGCCGGGCTGGCCGAGGTCGACATCGCCGACCCGATGGTCGAACAGCGCGCCCGCGAGGTGGCCCGCGGTCGAGGGCTGACCGCCGGGCTGCCGACCGGGTGGGACTGGCTCACCGACCGGGAGCGGGATCTCGGCGACGGCGAGGCGGTGCTGCGGGTGTTGGTGCGGGCGTTCGGCACCACCCCGTACCGCAGCCTGGCGCTGTGGATGGTCGCGGAGCCGCTGCGTACCCCCGCGATGCTCGCCGCGGCGCGGCAGGTCGCGGCGACCGCGGCGTCGCTCAACGAAACGCTCGTCCCGAGGACGACGGGGCACCGCCGCCCGGGTGGTCGGCTGCACTTCCGCACCGAGGTCATCGACACGTGCTTCGCGAGGCTGTGGGGCTCTGCCGTCGACGGGCTGGAAGCGGCGGCGTGGGACCGGGGATTCGTCGACCTGTCGGCGTTCCGGTACGGCGCGGAACCGCTCGTCGCGTACGTCAAGGCGTTCGGTGCCCCGCGACTGCCCGCGGTGGCCACCTACGCGCGGGAGGACACCCTGGCCGGTTCAGCGGCCCGGGTCGGCTGAGGAGGCGTCGATGAGCGGCACGGTGAAGGCGGCACTGATCTACCCCCCGCTTACCGATCCCACCTCGGGATACCACTCCCTGAACTACCTCGACTCGTACGCCCGGGCGCAGGGACACCGGCCGGCGGAGATCATCGACGCCAACATCGAGGCGTTCCACCACTCGTACACGCCGTCGGCGTACGACTGGCTACGGCGGGAGCTGTCCCGGGTTTCCACCGACGACCTCAGCGGCCCGGACGCGCTGATGGCCCGGGCCAACCAGCTCGGCCTGCCCGACCCCGATCCGGAGCGGCTGCGCCGGTCGATCGGGGTGTTGCAGGATCCGACCCTGTTCTACGACTACCGGCACTACCAGGACGCCGTCGAGGGTGTGATCTCCTGGATGGACGCGCTCGGCACGGTCGGGTTCCCCGGGCAGTTCCACGCCGGTTTCCGGCTCCACCCGCCACCGATGGTCTCGATCGGCTCGGTGGCCGCGCTCACCGACGAGGCGGTGCTCGCCCGGCTCAACCGGCCCTTCCAGCCGTACTACGAGGACGTGCTGATCCCGCGACTGGCCGCGGGCGGCAACCAGGTGATCGGCATCAGCGTCACCTACCAGTGGCAGTTGCCGTTCGCGCTCTGGATCGCCCGGCTCGTCCGGCGGGCCTGCCCGGACGTCTTCCTCATCGCGGGCGGCACCGAGATCTCCGACGTCTGGAAGTGCGCCAGCAAACCCGAGTACGTCTTCCAGGTGCTTGCCGACTTCGACGCGATAGTGGTCGGGGAGGGCGAGAGCGCGTACACCGACATCCTGGACGCGGTGCAGAGCGGCACCCTGCCGGCCGGGCACCCCAACGTCCGGCTGCACCCGAAGTACGGTCGCCAGCGTCAGCTGCCCCTGCGCTACGCGCGCCTGGCGCAGGTGCCGGTGCCGGACTTCTCCGGCCTGCCATGGGATCTCTATCTCAGCCCGGAGCGGTTCGTCTACTACTCGCCGTCCCGAGGCTGCTACTGGAACAAGTGCACGTTCTGCGACTACGGGCTGAACACCGACGGTCCCACCAGCCCCTGGCGGCAGGACACCGTCGACACCATGGTCGCGGACGTCACCGAGCTGTCGAAGTTCGCCAAGTTCATCTACTTCTCGGTCGACGTGCTCGCTCCGGCGACAATCCTGCGCTTCGCCGAACGGGTCGTCGAGCGTGGGCTTGACTTCCGCTGGGGTGCCGAGATCCGGTTGGAGAAGTACTGGTCCGACGAGCGCTGCGAGCTGCTGCGGCGCAGCGGCTGCGTGGCCATCTCGGTCGGCTTCGAGTCCGGCAACCAGCGCATCCTGGACCTGATCGACAAGGGCACGAAACCGGAGCAGGCACGACGCACCATGATGGCGATGACCAAGGCGAACATCGGTGTGCAGATGATGGGCTTCACCGGTTTTCCCACCGAAACCCGCGAGGAGGCGCTGGACAGCGTCAACTTCCTGCGGGACAACCCGGACCTGTGGACCCTCGGTGGGCTGGGCGACTTCATGCTGACGCCGGGCGCCATCGTGGCCAAGGAACCGGACCGGTTCGGCCTCACGAACGTGCGGCCGGTGGAGGGCTCGGACATCGTCCGGATGCTCAAGTACGACGAGCCGGTCACCGGGGCGGCGCAGGCCGAGGTCGCCCAGGCCAAGGCCGGCCTGAACCCCGGGCACTACCACCGGCCGTGGTTGGGCGCCACCGACACCCCGCACACGTTCTTCTACCACGACCGGTACGGCACAGCGGTGCGCGGCGTCCTCGCCCACGACCGGGTACGCCACGACACCGACGACCAGACCCAGTTCCTCGCCAACGGCTCCTTCGTGGACCGCGACGACGAGCAGGTCTGGGAGGCGTACCGTCGGATCCGCTCCGACGAGCAGGACGGCGTCCCCGGCGCCCTGCCGGTGGACCGGCACCTGTTCCGTCGGATCGACGGTCAGGTGTTCGCCCTCAACCGCAGCAGCCGGCTGTTCCTGGATCTCTTCAACGCTCCGCTCACCCTCGCCGAGGCGCAGCGCCGCCTCTGGATCGTCGAACCGACGGTCGCCGACCGGGTCTGGCGGACCTTCATCGGGCAGCGGTTGATCCGTCGGCATCAGCTTCCGGCCCCGCCCGAGCCGGCACGCTGACATCGCCGGCCGCGCTCCTGCGCCGGTGATCAAGAGGTTTGCGTCACCAGACGCCGTCCTGCTGACCCAAACCTCTTGATCAACAGGGGGTCGTCGACCGGTCGGCCGAGAAGGTTCGGATCAGGCGTTCAGGAGTGCGACCCGGCCGGTGCTCCCGTCCACCTGCACCGGCGCGCCGTCGGGCAGGGCTGTCGTCGCGTCCCGGACTGCCAGGACGGCCGGGAGGCCCAGCTCGCGGGCCACGATCGCGGCGTGCGAGAGGAGGCCGCCGATCTCGGTGACGACCGCGGCGACCATCCCGAACAGTGGGGTCCAGGCCGGATCCGTGGTGCGGCAGACCAGGACGTCACCGGGGCGTACCCGAGCGAAGTCGGCGGGGCCACGCACGACGCGCACCGGCCCGGTGGCGTGGCCGGGGCTGCCCGGCGTCCCGGTGCGGGCCTGGCTTCCGTCGCCGCCGGCCGTGGGCGCGCAAGGGAGGGCGCTGGTGACCGGGCGCGACTGGAGGATCCAGATCCGAGAGTCGGCGATCGCCCACTCGACGTCCTGCGGGCCGCCCAGCAGGTCGGCGGCCTGCCGACCGAGCCGCGCGAGCCGGACAAGCTCGTCGTCGGTGAGACAGAAGTGCTCCCGGTCGGCCGGTGCCACCTCGCGGGTGACCGTGCGGTCGACCCGGGTCTCCTTCGTGCCGAGCGACCGGTGGGTGATGTCGCCGCCGGAGAGCGTCCACGAGTCCGGGGTGACGTGGCCGCTGACCACGCTTTCCCCCAACCCCCAGGACGCCTCGATGCGGATGTCGTCGCCGGTGAACAGCACCCCGGCGACGTCCGCGTCCACCAGGCGTTGCACCAGCACGGCCATCGCCGGCGGCTGTGCGTCGCCCTGCCGACGCCGATATGCCACGGCGCGCTCGGACCACAGCGACGACCAGCACCTGCCGACGGCGTCGGCCACCTGATCGGTGCCGCGCACGCCCAGGAACGTGTCGTGCTGCCCCGCGGCGGTGGCGTGGGCGGTGTCCTCGTCTGTCGCCGACGACCGCACGGCGAGGTAGCCGTCCCCGAGCCGCGGCAGCGCCTGAGCGATCTCGTCGATCAGTTGCGCCGGGAGACCGTCGTTCCACTGGTACGCGGTGGTCGGCACCACGAACCCCGGTGGCACCGGCATACCCGCGCGCAGGAGCCGGGCGAGCGCGGCGGCCTTGCCGCCGGACGTCGCGGGTTCGGCGTCGGTCAGGTCGATCAGCAACGGGCCCCCTTCAACTGCCGGGGCAGCCTACCCGCGCCGGGTGTGCGACGTTGACGTCCGACGCGGGAGTCTGGATGCTGACGGCCATGACGCATGCCTCCGCACCGGACCTGTCGGTTCTGCACGCCGTGCGGGTCGCCGGGGTGGCCGACGACGCGGCCGTCGCCGGCCGCACCGGCATCGACCTGGACACGGCCGCCGAGCTTCTGGGTGACTTCGAGGCGTACGGGTGGGTGACACACGTCGACTTCGCTGGCAGCGGCGGGTGGACGCTCACCGAGCGAGGCCGCGAGCAGGACTCCCGGAAGTTGGGCGAGGAGTTGGACCAGACGGGCGCACGGACCACGGTCGAGCAGGCCCACAAGGAGTTCGAGACGCTCAACGGACGACTGGTCCGGGCCTGCACCGACTGGCAACTACGGCCCGCCGAGGGCGACCGGTTGACGTCAAACGACCACAGCGACCCGCAGTGGGACGGCCGGGTGCTGGACGAGCTCACCACGATCGGCGCCGACCTGACCCGGCTGATCGGCGCTCTCGTCAGCGTGCTGGGTCGGTTCGACGGCTACGCCGACCGGTTCGACGCGGCGCTCACCCGTGCTCGCGCGGGGGACAGGCGGTGGGTGACCGGGGTCGGGGTCGCGTCGTGCCACGCCGTGTGGATGGAGTTGCACGAGGATCTGCTGTCGACGCTCGGGATCGCCCGTGGCGCCGCACCGGAAAGCCGTTAGGGTCCCGCCGTGGCGGTCCGATACCTCTACCTGGCCCGACACGGCGCGGCGGACGCGTTCGGTGAACTCACCGACCTGGGATACCAGCAGGCCGACCTGCTCGGTCGACGGCTCGCCCGCCTGCCGATCGACGCGGTGTGGCACTCGATGGTGCCGCGTGCCGCCGCGAGCGCGCGGGAGATCGCCAAGCACCTGCCGGACGTGCCGGTCGCCGAGGCGGCCGAACTCGTCGACCACGTGCCGTACGTGCCGAACGCCGACGAGATGCCCCGCTCCTGGGCCGGCTTCTTCGACGGCTACGACGAGGCCGAGGCGGCAGCCGGCAAGCGCACCGCGCAGGCCCTGGTGGCACGGTTCACCACCGCCCCGGAGCGCACCGCGCCCGACTCGCACGAGGTGCTTGTCACGCACGCGTACCCGATCGCGTGGCTGGTGCGGCACGCGCTGGCGGCCCCGCCCACCCGGTGGCTCGGCCTGGACAGCGCGAACACCGGTCTCACCGTGCTCGAATACCGGTCCGGTCTGTCGCCCACGCTCGTCATGTTCAACGACCAGAGCCACCTGTCGGCTGACCTGCGTTGGACGGGGTTCCGCTCGGCCGTACGCCCGTGCGGGCCGGCCCGGTCAGGTGCTCTTCAGCTCGGCCGCGCCGAAGGAGACCGAGAATCGCTTGCACCAGATGGAGACGCTCCGGAAGTCACCGGGGTCCACCGAGGCCGGTAGGTCGTACACCTGGTTGCCCCTGTTGCCCTTGAGTCGGGCCAGCTCGACCCATTCGCCGTCATCGAACACGCGCCAGCCGGCCGTGCCCCGGATGACCTGCTGATCGGTCAGCCACACCCGCAGATCTGGACCGTTCGACGTCTTCAGGTCGCGAAGGACGAGTTGGTGGCGCCCGTTGGCGAGCCGGTGGATCTCGGCACTGCCGGTCGTCTGGTGCTCGTGGGTGACGAACGTCCCGGCAGCCAGGATCTCGTTAGCCGCCGGTGTGGCCTTCGACGCGGGGGCGGGGGCCAGGGTCGTGGGGGCCGGGGTCGCGCTTGCCGGGGTCGCGGTGGTCGGCGCCGGGACGGCCGACGTCGTCCCCGCGCCGGGGAGCGCCTCGTCGACGTAGGTGTCGGTGAACAGCTTCCACGGCTGGAACCAGGAGAGGCCCAGGGCCGCCGCGACGACAACTGAGGCGAGAGCGGCCCAGGCCACCGGCCACCGGAAGATCGATTTTCCCACCTCCGCAGCGTACGGTCGCGGCAGCCGTCGGTCGCAAACCCTTGCGGAACCCTTACGACCGGCCACCGTCGACACCGCGCCCGGACGTCAGGGGAGCGCGATGCCGGTGTCCGTGCCGATCAGGGCCTGTGCGCACGGGCAGCCCTCCTGGTCCGGTGGCAACGCCTGGACCGCGTCGCCGAGCAGGACGCGCAGGCGTTCGACGTTTCGCGCGAAGACCGTGAACACCTCCTGTTGGGTGACGCCGTGACCGACCTCGACGCCCGAGTCGAGGTCGGTCACCAGCGACAGCGCGGTGTAACACAGGGCCAGTTCGCGGGCCAGCACCGCTTCGGGGTGACCGGTCATGCCGACGACCGACCAGCCCTGCCGGCCGTACCACTGTGATTCGGCGCGGGTGGAGAAGCGCGGCCCCTCGATGACGACCATGGTGCCGCCGTCGACCGGCCGCCAGTCGGCGCTACGGGCGGCGTCGAGGACCGTGGCGCGCCCCACCGGGCAGTAGGGGTCGGCGAACGGCACGTGGACGACCCCGGGGAGTTGCCCGTCTGCGCGGGGCCGCCCGTCGTAGTAGGTCTGCTCGCGGCCGGCGGTCCGGTCGACCAGCTGGTCCGGCACGACGAGGGCGCCGGCACCCAGATCTGGTCGCAGACCGCCCACGGCCCCCGGCGCGAGCACCTGCCGGACGCCCGCTGCCCGCAGTGCCCACAGGTTGGCCCGGTAGTTGATGCGGTGCGGGGGCAGGGTGTGCCGGTGTCCGTGGCGGGGCAGGAACACCACGGGTCGCCCGGCGACGCTCCCGACGGACAGCGAGTCGCTCGGCGGTCCGTACGGTGTGTCGACCGCGACCTCGCTGACGTCGTCGAGGAACTCGTAGAAACCCGACCCGCCGATCACGCCGATCGGCGGGCGGGCGTTGCCTTCTGACATGTGCACTTCTCCTCGGAGGCGGGTGGGGGCGACTCAGGAACGGTTAGCGCCGCGCCGGCCGACGATCGTGGTGACGACCAGCACGAGCACGATGACGGCCCAGACGACGGCCAGCCCGGCCACGAGCCCCAGCGGGTAGTCACGGTCCGGCAGGCCGGGATTCGGAGGCGCCGAGGACGGTCGCCACAGCAGGGGCACCGCGATCAGCAGCAACGTGGCGCTGGCCAGTAGGCCCGCGCCGATCCAGGCTCGGCGGAACCGGTCGGTCACCAGTCGGCCCAGCGCCAGCCCGACCAGTCCGACGAGCGGTGCCACCAGGACGTCGTGCAGTAGCGGACCGCCGAGCAGCCACGGCAGGGTGGCGCTGAGCTGGGGGATGAGCAGCCACCCGCCGTACGCCGTCGCGACGGCGCCGAGCACGAGCAGCAGCAGTCGGACGGCTCTCACCGCAACACCTCCAGCCGGGCCACCCACTTGGTCTGGAGCACACCCGGTCGGCTCGGCGCGATGAGGCGGCACGGGTACCCGTGGTCCGCAGACAGCTCCTCGCCGTTGATCCGCAGCGCGAGCAGGGTCAGCGGGTCGCTCGCGTGGGCCGCGGGGAGGGTGCTCGCGGCGTACAGGCCGTCGGTCTCCAGGGAGGTGACGCGAACCGGTCGGCCGGTGGGTGCGCCGGCCCGGTGAAGCAGGTGGACGACGGGCACGCCGGTCCAGTGGGCGGAGGCGCTCCAGCCCTCGACGCAGGCGATCGGCAGTTCGGCCGTGCGCTGCGGCAGGGCCGTCAGGTCGGCCAGGGACAGGGCGTACCGCCCGCCCGGCCAGACGATCTCCAGCCGCCAGTCGGGTGGAACGGCGATGCGCGCGGCGGCGGCCGTCCGGTTGATCGGCACGCCCTGTGGTCCGGACGCGGACCGCCACGCCAGCGGGGACACCCGACGCAACCACCCGACGGTGACGCCGGCGGTGGCCAGCACGGCGATTCCGGCGACGCCCGCCGAGGTACGCAGGAACGCCCGCCGCCCGGACGAGTCGCGATCGTCTCGCCCACCGGCGCTGGGCCGCAGCGGCGTGCCCAGTGCCGCGCGGGCCACCGGGAGCTTCACCGCGACGTGCAGCAGCAACGCGCCCACCACCAGCCAGGCCACCGCGTAGTGCGCGGTCGGAAAGAAGAACCCCCACGGGTACGACTGGGCGACGTTGAACAGGCCGGTGACCAGTTCGAAGAACGCGGCGCAGACCAGGACGAGGACGGAGATCCGTTCGAGGGCGTGGGCGGACAACCGGATCGGCTGGCGCAGGGGCGGCCGGACGAACAGCCGCGGGTAGACGCTCCACAGCTTCGCCAGCAGCAACGGGATCGCCGCGACGCCGGCGAGCACGTGGACGCCCTGGCTGATCCGGTAGAGGTTGACCGGTCGGGTCGGCCAGGTGAACCAGCCCGGCGGGTGCTGGAGGTAGTGGCTGAGCAGCCCGGTGCCGAAACACAGCCCGAACGCCACCCCGAGCCAGAGGCCCAGCCGGGCGGCGACCAGCGGTGCGTGCGACGGCGCGGTGAAGTCCTCGGGGGCGGGGATGCGGGGCCGGCGGATCACTGGCGGACCAACTCGGCGAACCAGCGTGTGCCGAACCGGAGACGGTCCGCCACCCGTAGTCCGGCAGCGGCGGCGGTACCGGCCAGCACGTCCGCACCGACCCGCGCCCAGGCAAACGTCGGCCCCTGGCGTACCCCGGCGTCGGACGCCCCGGACAGCACGTACGCCTGTCCCTGCCACAGCCCGGCTCCCGGGGGTTCCACCTCGACCAGCAGCGTCCCGTCGGCCGCGAGCAGGGCGGCGCACCGACGTAGCAGCCGGACCGGGTCACCGCCGATGCCGATGTTGCCGTCGACGAGCAGGGCGTGGGCCCACCGTCCCTCGCCGGGCAGGGGGTCGAAGACGTCGCGTCGCAGGGCGACCACACCCCGCCCCTGGGTCAGCCGGACCGCCTCGGCGGAGATGTCCACCCCCAGGGCGACGAGACCGCGCTGGGCGAGTGCCCTGGTCAGTCGGCCGGGGCCACAGCCGAGATCGATCGTCGGCCCGTCACAGCGCGCGGCGAGCGACTCGATCGCCGGTTCGGGAGGGCCGTGCCAGCGCCGTACCGGCAACAGGTCACGTCGCCCGTCGGTGTGCACCAGCCAGTGCTCGGACCGAGCCGGAGGCATCGGGGCGACCGGCGTGCCGCGGGCGTCCTGGTCGGCGGACCACCCGTCGAGCCCGCCCAGCGCCACGGCGAAACCGTCGAGGATCATCGTCGAACTCACCGGAGGCGTCCGTTCACCAGGTGCCCGCCCACCGACGCGACGGCAGCCGCGAACCGCGTGCCGGGCAGGTCGGCCGCGACCGCCAGCGCGCTGGGCCAGTCGTCGACATCCTGTTGCCCGGGCAGGATCGCCGGGCGTACGCCGTGCTCCCGGAGAGCGGCGAGGGTACGGCGACCGGTGTCGTCGGTGGACATGGGCACGTCGCGCAACACCCCCGCGTACGCCGGGTCGCGCAACCCGAGTGCCCACCAGCCGCCGTCCAGCGCCGGCCCGAACACGGCCCCGTGCGCGGCGAGCAGGCCCAGGGCGGTGGTGAGCAGGGCCGGCCGGACCTGCGGTGTGTCCATGCCGATCTGCAGCACCGGTCGGCCGGGGAAGGCCGCGGCGGTGTCGGCGTGCGCGTTCGCGAGGCGGTCGGCGAACGTGGCGCCCCGCTGTGCGACGAGGTGCCAGCCCGCCAGCGCGGCGGCCAGTTCCGCGCTGCGCTCGGCATCGGCGAACCGACCGGTGTGGGCCAGCACGGGAATCGTCGCGGCGGTGGCGCGTACCGCCGCGAGGGTGTCCAACAGCGCCGCCGCCGCGACCCGGGCCGCCTGGGCGGGACTCGCCGGAGGACACAGGCGCGTCTTGGCCAGGCCCGCGACCGGTGCCTTCGCGACCAGGAGCAGGACGTTCACCGGCCACCGCCGACGCCGGCGCGCAGGACTCCGGCGAAGTCCCGGGTCGCCCGCGCCGTGCCCCGGACCGACCCGGAGACCTTCGACCTGGTGCCCGCGGCCCGGGGCGCGTACGCGACGTCCAGCTCGACGATCCGCCAGCCCGCCTCGGCCGCGCGGAGCAGCAACTCCAGGGGGTAACCGAACGCGCGGTCCTCAACGCCGAGTCCCAGGAGCGCCGCGTGCCGGGCCACCCGGATCGGGCTGATGTCGTACACCGGCACGCCGCGACGCCGCAGGAGCGCGGCCACCAGCGCGTTTCCCATCCGGGCGTGCCACGGCCAGGCCTGCGCCGAGATCGGCCGACGCCTCCCGACGGCGAGATCCGCCCGACCGTCGAGCACCGCCGCGACGAGCCTGGGCAACTCGGCCGGGTCGAACGAGCCGTCCGCGTCGAGGACGCAGACCAGCTCCGCGTCCGCCGCCAGCAGGCCGGTGTGCACCGCCGCGCCGTACCCGCGTCTCGGCTCGTGGACGACACGCGCCCCGTACTCGGCCGCGACGGCCGGCGAACCGTCGGTGGAGCCGTTGTCGACCACGATGGCCCGGTAGCCGGGTGGCAGCCCGCTCAGGACGGCAGGCAGTGCGGCCGCCTCGTCCAGGCAGGGCAGCACCACGTCGATCGTTGTGTGCATACCGGCGACGCTAGGCCCGCCACGGGCCGTCCGGACCGCCGTCGCTCCTTACGAATCGCTTACGCGGCAGGGGATCTTACGAGTCCCTGACGTCGCGCCGTCGCGATGTCGGATCCCTGGTCGGAGGTCGTATCGTCGGCCGTCACCATGACCATGATGACCCGGCCGGGACGACCCCGGTCCGCCGACCTGATCGTCCTCGGCGCCGAGGTGGCTCTGCTCGTCGCCGCCGTCGCCGTCGGCGCACTGCTCAACCATCGGGGCGTGCGGCTCCATGCGGACGCCGCCCCGCTCTACGCCGCGTGGCAACCGCATCTGGGTCCCGGCACTCCCGCCGCGCTCCTCGTCGCGGCGCTGTTCGTCTGGCGGGGCACGCGCTGGGGAGCCACCGCGCGGTGGCCACTGCTGCTGGTCGTCGGCTACCTCGGCGCGGTGCTCTGGACGCTGTCGCTGGCCCTGGTGGACGGTTGGTCCGCCGGGTTGACCGAGCGGCTCACCGTGCAGGCCGAGTACCTGCACGAGGTACCCCGGGTGACGGATGTCGGTGCGATGGTGGCCGGCTACGCCGATCGGATCCTCGACTTCCAGCCCGACTCGTGGTCCACCCACGCCGCCGGTCATCCACCGGGAGCGTTGCTGTTCTTCGTCGTCCTGGAGCGGATCGGCCTGGGCGGCGGTACCGCCGCCGGCCTCGCGTGTGTGCTGCTCGGCGCCACGGTCGCCGTGTCGGTGCCGGTGACGCTGCGGGCGCTCGGGGCCGAGGGCGCCGCTCGGGCGGTGTGGCCGTTCCTGGTCCTCTTCCCGGGGGCGGTCTGGGTGGGCGCGTCCGCCGACGGGATCTTCGCGGCGGTGATCGCCGCCGGACTGGCGCTGCTGGTGGTGGGTGGCCGACCCGGGGCCGTACTCGGCGGGCTGCTGCTCGGCTTCGCGCTCTATCTGTCGTATGGGTTCGTCCTGGTCGGGGTCCTCGTGGTGACCGTGGTGCTGCTGCGGGCACGGGACCGCCTCGGCGTGCTCCTGGTCGCGGCGACGGCGGTCGCGGTCGTTGTCGCCGGGTTCAGCATCGCCGGTTTCTGGTGGCTGGACGGCTACCACCTGGTGGCGCGTCGTTACTACCAGGGCTGGGCGGCGGATCGCCCGTACGGCTACTGGATCTGGGCGAACCTCGCCGCCCTGCTGCTCTTGACCGGGCCGGTGCTCGGGCCGGCGCTGCGCCGGGTGGTGGCCGCCGTGTCGATCCGACCACCACTCCCGACGACCCTGCGGCAGCGGATCGTCAGCGCCGGACCCACCGTGTGGTTGCCCGTCGCGGCGGCGGTGGCCGTGCTCGCGGCGGACCTGTCCGGGCTCAGCAAGGCCGAGGTGGAGCGGATCTGGTTACCGTTCGCCGTCTGGCTGCTGGTCGCCACCGCGCACCTGCCCGCCGGACACCGACGGTGGTGGCTGGCGGCCCAGGCCGGCACGGCTCTCGCCGTCAACCACCTACTGTGGACGGTGTCCTGACCGACGCCGGCTCCCGCATCACCGCGGTGGTGAAGTCGGCGACGCCGGCGGTGAAGCCGACCCGGGCGGTGAAACCCAGCAGCCGGGCGGCGCGGGCCGGATCGGCCACGACGTGCCGGACGTCGGCCACCCGCCCGCCGCCGACGATGACCGGCAGGGGTCCGCCCATCGCCGATGCCAGCTCGTGGGCCAACTCGCCGACGGTGTGTGGTTCACCGGAGCAGACGTTGACCGGGACCAGGGGCTCCGGGGCCGGTGTCGTCAGGGCCAGCAGGTTGGCCGCGGCGATGTCGTTCACGTGCACGAAGTCGCGCCGCTGCCGACCGTCCTCCAGGACCCGGGGCGCCTGCCCGGCGGCCAGGGCCGACCGGAAGATCGACGCCACCCCGGCGTACGGGGTGTCGCGGGGCATCCGCGGCCCGTAGACGTTGTGGTACCGCAGCGCCCAGACCGAGCCGCCGGTCTGCCGGGCCCACGCGCCGGCGAGGTGTTCCTGGGCCAGCTTGGTGGCGGCGTACGTGCTGTGTGGTTCCAGTGGCGCGTCCTCGGGCACGAGATCGGGGGAGAGCGTCAGGTCGCAGCGGGGGCAGGTCGGCTCGTACCGGCCCTCGGCCAGGTCGGCGGCGCGACGTCCGGCCGGCCGGACGATTCCGTGGACCGGGCAGTGGTAGCGGCCCTCGCCGTAGACCACCATCGAGCTGGCCAGCACGAGGCGGCGTACGCCGGTGGTGTGCATCGCGGCGAGGAGGGTGGCCGTGCCGAGGTCGTTGTGGGCGGCGTAGCGGGGGGCGTCGGCCGGGTCGACGCCGTGGCCGACCATGGCCGCCTGATGGCAGACCGCGTCGACTCCGGCGAGCAGCCGGGTCAGCAGCTCGTGGTCGCGCACGTCGCCGAGCACGAGGTCGTGTCGCTGCGCCCAGGGCGGTGCCGTCGCACCGTGCGCCTCCGGCAGGAGCGCGTCGACGGCCACCACCTGGTGCCCCTCCTCGCCGAGCAGGTCGGCGACGTGGGAGCCGATGAACCCGGCAGCACCGGTGACAAGTATCCGCATTCCGGTCACCGTAGGACCCCGCGTACGCGCACACCGGCTGCTGCGCGCAGCCGTAAGAACCTCGTTAGGTTTCGCCGGTGCGGTCGGCGCCCACCGGCTGGCTACGCTGGGCGGATGGACAGGTCGACGGGCCGGAGCGGGGGACGTTCGTGACGCAGCGGGTGCTGGTGGTCGACGACGACCAGACCGTCAGTGACGTCATCTGTCGATACCTCGAACACGACGGCTTCCAGGTCAGCCACGCCGGGGACGGGGCGGCGGCGCTGGCGGCGGTGGCCCGCCAGGCGCCGCACCTGGTCGTGCTCGACCTGATGCTGCCCCGGATCAACGGCCTGCAGGTGTGCCGGGAGCTGCGCGCCCGGCCGGATGGCATTCCGATCATCATGTTGACCGCGCGGGGGGACGAGTCCGACCGGATCCTCGGTCTGCAACTCGGCGCGGACGACTACCTGACCAAGCCCTTCTCGCCCCGGGAGCTGGTGCTCCGGGTCCGTTCGGTGCTCCGTCGCGCCGCCAGCGGGCCGCCACCCGAGCGGCCGGAGGCGCTTCTCGACGGCAGCCTGGTGGTGCAGACCACCTCCCGGACCGCCCGCCTCGCCGATGCCGACCTGGTGCTGACGTTGCGCGAATTCGACCTGCTCGTCCACCTCATGCGGCACCCGTCCCGGGTGTTCAGCCGGGCCGAACTCCTGGAGCAGGTCTGGGGCTGGAACTTCGGGGACCACTCCACCGTGACCGTGCACGTACGCCGGCTGCGCGAGAAGATCGAGGACAACCCCGCCGATCCGCGACGGATCGTGACCGTCTGGGGCGTCGGATACCGGTACGAGCCAGCCGATGCGTGACCTACTGCTGATCTTCGCGATCGCCCTCGGCGCGGCACTGGGCATCGGGCTCGCCGGCGCGCTGCTGCTGCGCGCGCTTCGGCGCAGCTCGATCACCGTGCACCTGAGCGTGCTGCTCGCCACCACGGTGGTCGCTGTCGCCGTGGGGGTGCTGGCGGTCGCGGAGGCGATGTTCCTCTCCGCACACGACCTCGAGGTGGTGCTGATCACCGTCTCGGCGGCAGGGGTGGTCAGCCTCGCCGTCGGCGGGCACTTCGGCCGTCGACTGGCCCGCGCGGCGGTCTGGCGCGACCAGGCCCGGGAACGGGAACGGCAACTGGAGAAGGGTCGACGCGACCTGGTCGCCTGGGTCTCCCACGACCTGCGTACCCCGCTCGCCGGGCTGCGGGCCATGGCAGAGGCGCTGGAGGACCGGGTGGTCCGCGATCCGGACACCGTCGACGAGTACCACCGAAGGATCCGCCTGGAGACCGACCGGATGACCCGACTCGTCGACGACCTGTTCGAGCTGTCCCGGATCAACGCCGGAGCGTTGCGGTTGTCGCTGACCGCGGTGCCGCTCGGTGAGGTGGTGTCGGACGCGCTGGCCAGCACCATCCCGTTGGCCGACGCCCGTCGGATCAAGCTGATCGCCAGCGAGTCGGGCTGGCCGACGGTGGCCGCGAGCGAGCCGGAGTTGGCCCGGGTCGTCGCCAACCTGCTGCTCAACGCCGTCCGCTACACCCCTGAGGACGGCACCGTACGCATCGAGGCCGGCCACGACGAGGACCACGCCTGGCTGTCGGTCGCCGACACCTGCGGCGGCATCCCCCCGGCCGACCTCCCCCGACTGTTCGACATCGCGTTCCGTGGCGAGCCGGCCCGCACGCCCGGCCCCGGCGACGGTGGGGCGTCCGGGGGGCTCGGCCTGGCCATCGTGCACGGCCTGGTGGAGGCGCACGGGGGCCGGGTCGAGGTGCGCAACACCCCGGAGGGCTGCCAGTTCATGGTCCGGCTGGCCACCGCCTGACGTGGTCCGCTATTCGTACAGCTGCCCACACCGGGCCAGGTCCGCCAGATCGTCCCAGCCGAGGAAATCGATGGGCTGATCGCCTGGCTCCCGTTCGTCCACCAACTCCGCGTCTGGGCCAGGAAGCGGCTGTCGTATGCCGTCGTCCTCGCTCCAGCCGCCCAGCGCCCCGGCCATCCCGCACTCCAGGTACGTCTTCGGATCGAAGTTGTACCAGGTGGTGCTCATGGCTCGCTCACATCCGGCGGGACGGGGCGCAGCGATGCCGAAGTAGGCGTACTTGTCGAGCGGTCCCTGGTCGGCGAAGTCGGCCAGGTCCGCGATCTGCGACAGGACGATGGCTTCCCAGTGGGCATACGTGGTCGGCTCGTGCGTGTGGCGGAACGAAGCGGATCGCCAGGAGGCCCGCAACGGAGCCGGCTCGACAATGCCCGCCGCCGTGACCATCGCGGCAACCGTGTCCAGGTCCAGCCGTACCTGACCTGACAGCAGCCGGGCAACCTGCCACCAGCCGCGCAGGAACCTCTCCAAACTGTGTCCGGCGGCGTTCATCTCCTCGCCTTCTCGGACAAGCCGTCGGTAGAGGTCGCGGTTCGTGCGGCAGACCGGCTCGGGCGACCCGTGGACCCAATAGGTCTGCTTGTGCACCACCCCAGACTCCAACGCCAGGGCGTTGGCCAGCGCCTCAATCCGATCAGCGAAAGCCCTTATCTGGACCCGGTTACCGTTGTCGTCCTGCCGCCACAGCTCCCACGAAGGCACGGCAGCACCGTAGCCGTCCGCGCTCACCGCGGACGATCGGGGAGTCGAGCAGGCCGCGTTCCCGGCCCTGCCCCAGAATCACGGACGTTGCAGGTAACCCAGCGTCCAACTGAGAGCGGTACCTAGAATGGGCCGATGAACCCGCCTGGTGATCTCATAGGGCGGCAGTCGGAGGCCGAGCTGCTGACCCATAACTCACTGAACGGGGCGACCGGTGGAATCTGGCGGGTGAACCGCGATGGCCGGAGAACAATCTTGAAGATCGCGGCACCGCCTGGCCGCAACGGGGTGCCCGCGCACTGGGCGGCGAGCGCCGACCAGGGCCACTGGAACTACTGGCAGCGAGAAGCCCTGGCCTACCGCGATCAACTGGCGAAGACTGCCTATTCGGTAGCGGGCATCCGCGCTCCGGCCCTGCTGGAGTGGACGGACCGGCCCGACGGGTCGGTCGCGCTGTGGTTGGAGCACGTCGACGGCGTGCCCGGCACTGCGGCAACGCCCGCGGCGCTGGGCGACTTCGCCGAGCGGCTCGGCGCTGGGCACGCGTTCTGGCTGGGCCGGCGCCCCACCGAGCCATGGTTGTCCCGCGACTGGCTGCGCGACTACACCACGACCCGCCCCGTCACCGAACCGATTCCCTGGGACCACCCCACCGCGGCCTCCGCCTGGCCGCACGACCTCCGGACCAGCCTTCGAGAGCTTTGGCTACGCCGGTACGACGTGCTGCGGGCCACGGATGAGCTGCCCCGCACCCTCTGCCACCACGACGTCTGGCCGACGAACCTGATCGTCGACGACTCGGGGCCGGTGCTGCTGGACTGGAGCTTCGTCGGCCCCGGTCCACTCGGCGAGGACGCCGCCAATCTCATCCTCGACACGTTCTTCGACGGCCTGGTCGACCTGGTCCTGATCGACGAGGTCGTCGAACTGGTCACCACCGGCTACCTTCGCGGCCTCGCTGGCGCGGTGGACGCGGCCACCGTCCGCCGCGCCATCCAACTCACCGGCGCCGCGAAGTACTTCTGGTTAGCCCCCCTGATGCTCAACCGCCTCATAACCACGCCCACGGATGCCCGCCAGACCTACGACCTCCGTAACACGGTCACCATGTTCACCGGTCGCCGCCGCCCGCTGGAGTTGGTCGCCGCCTGGTTTGAGGAAACCCGCTGACGGACCGGACGCCGGACGCCGGATCTGACTACCCTCTCGGTGGAACACCCGGGATGTCGGCCGGCGCCGCTGGCAACAGATCAAGAAGCTGCCCGCTGGTGCGCCGATCCGAACAGAGGTAGTGGCGTGAACCCCGACCTGCGGGAGCTCATCGCGGAGCTGCGCACCGACCTGGAGGCGGACCAGCCGGCGACGCTGGTGTGGGCCGAGATCTACGACGGCGCTCCGGCCGACCAGATTCCCAGAGATCTGCCGCAGTCGGTCCGGGAGCTGTTGGAGACCACCAACGGCCTCCGGGCCGGCTCGTTCGACCTTCGCGGAACTGACCTGCTCGGCGACGTCCAGTACTACATCGAGCTGATGCCCGAGTTCACCGGCGTCGCGGACGAGCCGGGCGAGTGGCTGGTATTCGGCACGCTGAGCGACGAGCCGCTGCTGATCCGACGCGACACCGGCGCGGTCTGGTACCTGCCGGCGGAGACCACCGACGAGTGGTTCATGCGTGAGGCGTTCCTCGATGTCGCGCCGGACCTCGACTCGTTCCTCGCCTACTACGTCTTCGGGGCCGGGTACGGCGAGGTCGGCTCCGACAACGACGAGTGGTGGGGCTTCCTCGACGAGCAGGGCCTGACCACGCCCGGCGACGACGAGAACGAGGACATGGATGACTGACCGCGGCACGAGGTGATCTACTTCCCGCTCGGCCGGGTCGACTCGACGTCGCTGCGGAGCATGGTCATCGATCGACCCAGGTCTGTCGATCCTTCGTTACCGGACGTTCGGTACTGCGTCGACCTGGGTCGATAGGGTTCGTTGGCCGCCACCGACGGCGGCTTGTGCGGAGGGGACATCGATGCGCAGGACAACGGACTGGCAGGCCCGCGCACTGGGCGCCCTCGCGGTTGCGGTCGCGCTGGTGGCGGTCCTGCTGCCGGCAACCCCAGCGGTCGCCGCGAGCGCGGGCTTCAGGGCGGCGACGCTGAACATCTACTACGGGCTGAGCCAGGCCGACTTCGTGCACGACCTGAACCTGATCGCGTCCGAGGCGGACCTCGTCGGTCTCAACGAGGTCGGTGCCCGCAAGGCGTTCCTGGAGAGCTGGGCCGCCGACAACGGCTGGTGGTTGTACGCGCCGGGCGGGACCAACCAGGCTGGCGAGGCGTTGATTGCCAGGAAGAGCATGTTCGACGTACTCGACAAGGGGTCGATCTTCGTCTGTGACACCAACGGCCCGGGCGAGGTGCCGCCCGCGCGATACAACAACTGGGTCAAATACCGGCACCCGGCCAGTGGCCGCACCGTGACCCACATCAACGCCCACGCGGTGGCCAGCATCGAGAGCGCTGGCCGACCGGAGGACCTGCCGCGCACCAGGTGTGCCGAGGCGCAGTTCCAAGGCCTCAAGGACCTGGCGGTGGACAAGCAGGACGAGGGTCAGGTCATCGTGAGCGGTGACTTCAACGTCGACTTCAGCGCCGACCGGAGCTACGGGTACGCGAAGTTCCCGTGGCAGGTCTTCGAGGCCAACGAGCTGCCGAATCTGCGCTCCATCTACAACCTCTACGGCGAGAGGGGCACCGGGACACACGGCAGTCGGCACATCGACTACGTCTACTTCTGGAAGCGGCTACCCGAGCACCAGCTGATGTGGATGACGGGTTACGACATCGTCGGTGCCACCAGGTCCGACCACAACGGTGTCGTCGCCACGTTCTCCATCCAGAACTGACGCGTCCGGCTTCGGCCGAGCGACGCAACCGACCTTCTCGTACACCCGCCTGACGCCACGACTGCTCGGGCGGACACCTCCCCGACATCGGGCGCACGTGCGCTGTCTAACTACGCCTCGTCCCGCCAGGCCCGCAGCGCGTGAACCGCTGTCACGGTGTCCGGGTGGTCGCCCAGTACCCGTGCCGAGTCGGCTACCACCTTCTCCATGATCGTGATGGCCTCGTCGGTGCGGCCTGCCTGGCGGTAGCAGGCGGCCAGGTTGGCCCGGGCGACGAACGTATACGGGTGTTCGTTGCCCAGGACCCGCGCGGCGTCGTCTACCACCCTTTCCATGATGGTGGTGGCCTCGTCGGTGCGGCCTGCCTGGTAGTAGGAGGCGGACAGGTTGACGCGGGAGGCGATCGTGTCCGGGTGTTCGTCGCCCAGCACCCGCACCGCGTCGACTACCAGCTCTTCCTCGATGGTGATGGCCTCGTCGGTGCGGCCTGCCTGGCGGTAGGAGGCGGCCAGGTTGGCCCGGGCGAGGATCCCGCGGGGGTGTTCGTTGCCCAGCACCCGCATGGCGTCGTTGAGTACCTCTTCCTCGATGGTGATGGCCTCGTCGGTGCGGCCTGCCTGGCGGTAGGAGGCGGCCAGGTTGGCCCGGGCGAGGATCGCGTCCGGGTGTTCGGCGCCGAGTACCCGCGCCGCGTCGTTGAGCACCTTCTCCTCGATGGTGATGGCCTCGTCGGTGCGGCCCGCCTGGCGGTAGGAGGTGGCCAGGTTGGAGCGGACGGTGATGGTGTGCGGGTGTTCGTCCCCCAGCACCCGCACCGCATCGTCGACCATGCGGTGCCAGTGGTCGACGGCGAGCGCGTACAGCCCTAGGCGCAGGAAGCTCTCGCCGGCCCGCCACAACAGCGGATGCCCGCCGGGCTGCCACAACAGGTCACCGGTGAGGCCGGCCAGGATGCTGGTGTTGGTTCGTAGCGCACCGGCCAGGTCGGTGCTGACGTGGTCGTGTTCCGGCCACAGGTGCAGCAGCGCGTCGGCAGCACTGTGGGCAACCGTTGCCGGGTCGACCGTGCTGACCTCCCGGCTGGCCCGGGCGGTCAGCGCGTGGACCCGCACCGCGCGGGGACCGTCGGTGGGGGTGTGGGTCAGCAGGCCGTAACGGTGCAGCGTCCGCAGGGCCATCCCGGCCTGTTCGGCGGTGACGGGCCGGTCGACCTGGTCGGACAGGTAGCGAGTGACGGTGGCGGTCGCCCACAGTTCGTCGGGGTGACCGTCGGGGCTTAGCACCGCTGCCAGCGCCAGGGTGGGGCGGGCCAGCCCGACCGGGTCGGCCCGGTCGGCGGCGTCCAGGGCGAGCAGGAGCGTGACCGTCACCGGCCGGCCGTAGCCGTCGGGGTCGCTACCGGCGGGCATCACCTCGGCCAGCCGGGCGGCGGCGGTGTAGCGGGCCAGATAGTCCGCGCACCCGACCGCCTGGTCGATCAGGTAGGCGCTGGCGTGGGACAGCGCCAGGGGTAGCTGCCCGACGGCGGCGGCCAGGTCGCGAGCGCTCGCGTCGAGCAGGCCGGGACAGCCGGCTTCGGTGAGCCGGTCGGTCAGGTACGCCAGCGACTCGCTCGGGCTGTACACGTCGATGTCGATGCTCTGCCGGCCGCCGGTGGCCAGGGCCGCGTCGCGGCGGCGGGTCGTTGCGAGCGTCCACCCGGTCGGTCGGTGCGGCGGCCACCAGCCGACCAGGTCGGCCGGGTCCGTGATGTCGTCCAGGACGATCAGCCAGGTCCGGTCGGTCGTGTGCAGCCACTCGCAGAAGGCGGTGGCGTCGGCGGCCGGTTCCGTGCCGTCGGCTCCCGGTGCGCCGACGCGCAACGCGGCCCGCGCGTACCCGGTGATGATCTGCTCGGGGCTGCCCGCGGGCACCCACACCACCAGATCCGCGGTCCGCTCTTCCTGGGCCTGATGGGCGAACCACGCCGCAAGCTGCGACTTGCCGACCCCACCCTCACCGGCGAGGACCCGCGTACGCGTCCGGGCCGGCCGGACGTCGTGTTGGGTCAACACCACGTCGGCCCCGTGGTCACGCGCGTCCTGGATCCTCTCCCGTACCCCCCGGCGGGGTTGGAACGCCGAGGCCAACGCCGGCGGCTGGCCCACCTGGACCGGCCACGTCACCGCCATGGGCGGATAGTGGCGATGCTGGTGGAACTGAGGCCGGACATCTCCGTGGATGACGCCGGTGTTGGCGACACCAGCCAGGTTGGCCGTCGCGGCACCGGATTCGGTGACCGTGGCCGCCGGATCGAGCGGTGAGGTCACGGTCGTGACCGGCGCTGAACACCGGTGTTGGCCGAGGAACCGGGACCATCAGCTGTCGCTTCCCCTGACCGCGTGACCTGTGTCGGACGGTCCGGACCGACCACGTCCGCTCCCGTGTTCGCCTGGCCGCCGCCGGTCGCGCGGGCCACTCCCGTGTCCTCGACCCGGTCCGGCTCCACCATCGACACACCCCCTGATCCGGCAGCAGGCAGCAGGTACGGCACGGCCAGTGCGACGAGCGCCACCACCACGCTCACGGCACTGGCCAGCTTGTCCGCCTCGTCCAGACCCACCACGATCAGGTACGCCGCCAACCCGGCAACGATCACGCCGAATGTGACGCGCCCCGCCCACAGCCCCCTACGCCCACGAGGCACCCTGCCTCCACTCATAACGATAAGTGTCGCTGGTCGCTGCTGGTCAGTCTACGAACGCGCGCCAATCTGCGCGCGGCGGTGCAGCGACCCCAGCCTGCGGCGGGACGGACCCCGAGTGCGGAGGGTCAGGACTGCCGCCACACCCGGAACGTCTGCTCGGTTCGCCACGTACCGTCGGGCTGTCGTGCCTCGTTGCGCCAGCGGAACTCGTCTGCCTCGATGTCGGAGAAGGTCCAGCGCAGATCGCCGCCGTCGAGCACGATCTGCTCGCCGACGCGGGCGGCCAGGAAGGTGTGCGTCCGCCGCCGTCCCGGCCCCACCCACGTCGAGCGCCAGACCCCCGCGCCGGCGGCGGGATCGGGGAATCGCACGCTGACGCCGTGTTCGACGCCGGGCAGGATCCAGACATCGGTGGTGGCCCGGCCGCCCAGCGCGTACCCGAAGTGCCACTCGCCTCGTCGAACGGTCGGGGGGCCGTCGCGGTCGTACTCCGTGCAGTCCAACGCCCAGGAGCCGGTGAACTGTCCGAACAGGCTGAGGTCGACGCCGTGGGCCGGCCCGTCAGCGAGGAATGCGGTGCCGATGGCAGCGGCTGACGTGAGCACCATGCCAGAACGATAGCGCCGGCCCTGGCGGCGCGATCAAGGTGAGCGAGCATCTTCGATCCTTGACACCCGTTGATGCGATCGCTAACACTGGTCCGCAACGCGAACTTAACGAGCAGAAAACATTGTGCCTGTACCGCGTGGCGCACCAGAGTTGTCCCGTGCGGCTGGACGCCTGCCGCGCACAACCACGAAGACCCCGCGCCACGCACGGTTTGATCTTGTTAACGCTAACATCGATGGCCGCCCGGAGGAGGAGTCGTCACCGTGATTCCCAGGCGAACGTCAGCGGCATCGATTAGCGGGCCTGCGTCGGCACCGGACGGCGCGGCCACCCCGCGCTGGGCCGACGCCGGCAGGGTCGACCACCGGTGGCGGCTGTGCTACGGGGCCGACGGCTACGTCCGCCTCCGGTTCCTGGCCCTCTCCGCTGTGGCCGCCGCCGCTCTCGTGGTGGTCGCCGACGGGCCGGCGCAGGCCGCCACGCTGCCGACCGGCGCCGTCTCGCTGGAGGCGGTCAACCAGACCGGACGGTACGTACGGCACATCGACTACCTCGGGCAGCTCGATCCGGTGACCTCCAGCAGCGCCAACCAGGTCAAGCTCGATGCCACCTTCACCGTGGTCAACGGTCTGGCATCGCCCGCCTGCTACTCGTTCCAGACCAAGACGGGCATGTTCCTGCGGCATCGCGACTACCGGCTGCGAATCGACAGCAACGCCGGTGACGCGGGGTTCCGGGCCGACGCCACCTTCTGCGCGGTCGACGGCTCGGTCTCCGGCTCGGTGGCGCTCGCCTCGTACAACTATCCGACCCGGCGGATCCGGCACCGTGACTTCGCACTCTGGCTCGACGCCTACCAGGACACGGCCGCGTTCCGGGCGGACAGTTCCTTCCGTCTCGTCGCGCCGTGGGCGCCCAGGACCACCAGGGGACCGGTGCTCCCGGGCCTCTTCGCCGACCCGCACCTCGCCGTCCTCAACGGTCGCTACTACCTCTACCCGACCACCGACGGCTACGCGGGCTGGGCCGGCACCTACTACAAGGCGTTCTCCTCCACCGACCTGGTCAACTGGACCGACCACGGCGTGATCCTCGACCACGGCCCGGACGTGTCCTGGGCGGACAACTCGGCCTGGGCGCCGGCGGTGGCCAGCGCCAACGGCCGCTACTACCTGTACTTCAGCGGCGGCGCGGCCACCGGCAACACCGCCAAACACCTCGGTGTGGCCGTGGCTGACAGCCCCACCGGGCCGTTCCGCGACGCGCTGGGTCGGCCCCTCGTCCGCAGCGACCAGTTCTCCGGTGGGCAGGCGATCGACCCGATGGTGTTCACCGACGACGACGGGCAGTCCTACCTGTACTGGGGTCAGGGCGTCGCGCGGGCCGTGCGGCTGAACACCGACATGACCTCCTTCGACGCCGCGCAGGTACGGGTCAACACGCCCGCCGGCTACAACGAGGCGCCGTTCGTGTTCAAGCGCAACGGCCAGTACTACTTCATGTGGTCGGAGAACGACACGCGCAGTGAGGACTACCGGGTCGCGTACGCCACCGGCCCGTCGCCCCTCGGGCCGTGGACCAGGCGCGGCGTGGTGTTGCAGAAGCGGCTCGACGTCGGCATCAAGGGCACCGGCCACCACTCAGTGGTCCGGGCGCCCGGCGGCGACACCTGGTACATCGCCTACCACCGGTTCGCCGTGCCGGCCGGCAACGGCACCAACCGGGAAACCGCCATCGACCGGATGGAATTCAACGCCGACGGCACCATCCGTCCCGTCGTACCGACCCTCTAGCCGATCCGGATGCCCCTCCGCGAAGGAGATAGACAGATGTCGAGAGTCCTCGCGCGGCTCGGCGCGGTCGCGGTGGCCGCGTGCCTGCTGTTCACCACCTGGTCGGCGGCGACACCGAAGGAGGCGTCCGCACTCGACCCGACCGTTGGTTACCTGATGGCGCACTTCACCGGCGAGTCGTCGACCGCCCAGCAGATCTACCTCGCCCACAGCACCGACGGCCTGCGCTGGACCGACCTCAACAACGGCGGGCTCGTCCTGCGTTCCACAGTCGGCACCCGCGGCGTCCGCGACCCCGCCCTGGTTCGCTCGCCCGCTGGCGACAGGTACTGGATCATCGCAACCGACCTGTGCATCGGCTGTGGTCAGGACTGGTCGGCCGCGATCAACAACGGCAGCCGCAACCTCGTCGTGTGGGAGTCCACCGATCTGGTCAACTGGTCCGCGCCGTGGTTGCTGAACGTCGCCGGCGCGATCCCGGACGGACGCAACGCCTGGGCGCCGGAGGCGATCTGGAACCCGGACACCGGCGACTACGTCCTCTACTGGGCGACGAACGTCCCACTCAACGGGGCGACCAAGCACCGCATCTACGCCGCGCGCACGACGAACTTCCGCAGCATCACCACGCCGCAGGTCTACATCAACCGACCCGGCAACCAGGAGATCATCGACACCCAGATCGTCGAGGTGCCGGCCGGCATCGGCGCCTACCGGTACGTGCGGGCCTCCCGGGACGGCCAGATCGCCATCGAGGGCAGCAACTCCATCCTCGGCACCTGGACGAACCTCGGGAACCTGTCCGGCATCGGGTTGACCGGCGCCCAGGTCGAGGGCCCGATGTGGCTGAAGTACAACAACCGCGACGAGTGGGTGCTCTACCTCGACCAGTACTCCTCCGGGCGCGGCTACCTGCCCGTCCTGACCACCAACCCGTCGAGCCCGAGCAGTTACCGGCTGCCCGCGTCCGGCTCGTACGCCATGGGTGGCACCAAGAAGCGGCACGGCACGATCCTCAACCTGACCGCCGCCGAACAGAACCGGGTGCTCGCCCGCTGGCCCGTCAGCGCCGTCAACCGGATCCAGTCGTACAACTTCCAGGACCGGTACGTGCGGCACTACGACTACGACGTCCGCATCGACCCGAACGTCAGCCCGGCCCAGGACGGCCAGTGGCGACTGGTGCCCGGCCTGGCCGGCTCCGGCACGGTCTCCATCCAGTCGGTCAACTACCCGGGCCACTACCTGCGCCACTACGGGTTCGACTTCCGACTGGAAGCCAACGACGGCACCGCCACCTTCGCCGCCGACGCCACCTTCCGGCAGGTCGCCGGTCTGGCCAACTCCTCCTGGTCGTCGTTCCAGTCCTACAGCCACCCGGACCGCTACCTCCGGCACTACAGCTACCTGCTCCGGCTCGATCCGGTCACCGATGCGCAGGGCCGTGCCGACGCGACCTTCCGCGTGACCAGCTGAACTCTCTGCACCTTCGAACCCGGAACGGCAGGATCTAGTGATTGGACATCGCATGGAACGGATCAGCCGGTCGTTGCGCCGGACGATGATCGCCCTGGTGGCCGCCGTGACGGCGATGGTCGGCGGCGTGGTCGTCGTCGCGTCGTCACCCGCTGCCGCCGCCACCAACCAGTTCCGCGGCATGAACTGGGCCATGTTGGGTGACAACTTCAAGACCAGCCCGCTCGTCGTGCAGGGTCTGAGCATGTCCGACAGCAACGCGACCGTACGGGCGAAGGCCAACGCCCTCTACGACGACATGGCGTCCACCATGGGGGTCAACACCATCCGGCTGCCCATCAACACCCACACGGTGGGTACTGCCTGGTGGGAGGCCTACCGGGGCGCCATCGACGCCGCCACCGCCCGCGGGTTCAAGGTCATCCTCGCCTATTGGGAGGACGGCGCCGCCTCCGGCGGCAGAATCACGAATCTCGCCGCGTGGAACACCATGTGGTCCACGGTGACCAACACGTACGGCTCGAACACCAACGTCTACTTCGAGCCGATGAACGAGCCGCACGGTTACAGCTCGACGGAGTGGCGCAACGTCGCCGCGAACTGGCTCAGCTACCACACCTCGGCGGTGCCCGGCCGGGTGCTGATCGGCGGCACCGGCTTCAGCCAGGACCTGCGCGACATCTGCAACGACAGCCGCTTCAACTCGACGCTGCTGTCCTTCCACTACTACGCCTTCTTCTACGGCGCGATGACCTACGACGCCTTCCGTAGCCACATCCAGGCCCGCCTCGGCAACTGCGCCTCCCGCGCGGTCGCGACCGAGTTCGGCGGACCCATGAACGACGGTCGCAACTACGCCGACGCGGGCAGCACCGACAACTTCGTGCGTTACATCCGGGCCATGGCCCAGGTCATGCGGGACAACCAGATGGGCGGCACCTACTGGCCCGCCCTCGGCGGCAAGACCGGCACCATCGGCTACGACTGGTACTCGATGTTCGCCCTCACCGGCAGCGGCACCGACCTGAACCTGACCGTCCGCAACACCTCCGGCGCGGATCGGATCCGGTACTCGTGGGGCGACACCATCGGCGGCGGCGACCCGACGACGCCTCCGCCGTCGACCGGCACGTTCTACCGGCTCGACGTGCGGCACAGCGGCAAGGCCATGAACGTCCAGGCACCGAACACCGACAACGGCGCGCGGGTCGCCCAGAACACGTACGGCGGCAACGCCTGGCAGCAGTGGCAGTTCCAGGACGCCGGCAGCGGCTACTGGCGCATCGTCAGCCGTAACAGCGGGAAGTGCCTCGATGTGGTGAGCGCGTCGACCGCCGACGGCGCCGAACTCGTCCAGTACACCTGCGGCAGCGGCACGAACCAGCAGTTCCAGATGGTCACCAACGGCAGCTACTTCCAGCTCCGGGCCCGACACAGCAACAAGTGCGTGGACGTACCGGCCGCGTCGACCGCCGACGGCGTGGTCCTCAAGCAGTACACGTGCAACACCGGCGCCAACCAGCAGTGGTCACGCACGGCCGTCTGATGGTCGGCCCGACGTAGTCACGAACCCACGGTGCGGCCCGTACACCCCGGGACACGAGGTGTACGGGCCGCACCGACGTCGCGGTCACCGTTTCACGGGTGCGGCGCGTACGGCGAGCTGGTCGAACCTGATCCGCGCGTAATTCGGCGTGGCGTCCCCGCTGGTCTGCACCTTCAGGGTGGCTGTCGGGCTCGGAGTGTCCTCGACGATGACCACTTCCGTCACACCGGCTGGCAGGTCGGCCGGCCATCCCGCGTCGTCGGTCGGCGCACTGCTCAGCAGCCGCGCGGCACGTCCATTCAGGCCCGTGTCGGTGGCCCGCACCGCCCGACACACCGCCGGGTCGCCGGCAGCGCCCGGGTCGGTCACCGGCCGATCGATGCGGGCCGCCGCCATCCGATCGTCCTTGAGTACAACGGCAGCCTAGAGGTCGGCCGCTAGCGCTGTCGGTGCTGCGAGGGAGCGCCGGCGCGGTACGCGTGGACTACCCTCGCGACGTGGAAAGCACCGAGATCGACGCACCCATCGTCGGCGTCACCGTCTACCCCGACCGGGCCCGGGTCACCCGTCGGGGCAGCCATCGGCTGACCGCCGGAGAGCACCGTGTACGCGTCGCGCCACTCCCACTCGGCCTGCGGCGCGACTCCATTCGGGTCGGTGGTCGGGGCGCGGCCACGGTGCTCGGTGTGGATCTGACCACCTGGCGGCAGGCGCGCAGCGCCGACGCGCAGATCGTCGCCCTCGAACAGCGACACCGCGAGCTGAGCGAGGAGTTGGCCGAGGTCGAGGACGCGGCCGGCATCGAGGAGCAGCGCGGGGAGTTCCTCGTCCGGTTGGCCGAGCGCGCCGGTGGCACGTACGCCCGGGCGTTGGCCTCCGGCGACGCGGCGCCGACCGACGTGGCGGCCTTCACCGACTCGGTGGCCGGTCAGCTCGCCGAGTCACGCGGCCGGCGGCGCGGGCTGTCCCGGCGGCGCACCGACCTGGCCGCGGAGGTGGCCGCGGTCGAGCGCGACCTGAACGGCGCGCGCGGCAAGCGGAGGCCGGACCGGTTGGCCGCCGAGGTGACGGTCCTGGTGACGGCCGACGACGCGGAGGTGGAGTTGGAGCTGACCTACCTGGTCGACGGTGCGGTGTGGCGGCCCTCCTATGACCTGCGGCTGGTCGAGGACACCGTGACCGTCACCTGGTTCGGGCTGGTCAGCCAGAACACCGGAGAGGACTGGCCGGAGTGCGAGCTGCAGCTCTCGACCGCCCGGCCGGCCGCGACGACAGTCGTACCCGAGCTGTCGCCCTGGTATCTCGACCGGCTCCGGCCGGCGCCAGTCCGGCCCGTGGCGGCGGCCATGCCGGTCGGGATGCCGCCCCCGGCACCGGGCGGGGCGCCGGCCTCCGCTCCGGGCGGGGCGCCGGGCCGGCCCGGGGCGCTCCCGCCCCGCATCAAGGAGAGCGTCGCCCAGGTCGAGCAGGGCGTCAGCGCGGCCACCTATCGGCCGGCCCGGCCGGCAGCGGTGCCGGCCGACGGCAGCGCGCACCGGGCCACCATCGCCGTGCTGGACATGCCCGCCCGGCTGGACCACGTGACCGTGCCGGTCCGCGTCGCCGAGGCGCACCTGCGGGCCACGGTACGCAACACCTCCGAGCACACGATGCTGCCCGGTGCGGCGGCGGTGTTCCACGGCGCCGATTTCGTCTCGGCCACCCCGCTGCCGATTTGGGCGCCGGGCGAGGAGATCGAGCTGGGGCTCGGGGTCGACGACCGGCTGCGGGTGGAGCGCAAGCTGCACCGGCGCTCGGAGACCAAGGCCACGCTCGGGTCGACGCGGCGGCGGGAGGTGGACTACCGGATCACCGTCGCCAACCACACACCGCGGACGGCGACGGTCGAGGTGCGCGACCAGTTGCCGGTGTCCCGCGACGAGGCGGTGGTGGTGCGGGAGACGAACCTGGTGCCGCCGCCGGCGGAGCGTACGGAGCTGGGGGAGTTGGCCTGGCGGCTGTCGCTCGCGCCGGGCGACAGTGCTGAGATCACCATCGGCTTCCGGGTGGAGCTGGCCAAGGGCGTGGAGCTGACCGGCTGGCGGGAGTAGGCGCCGCGTGGTGCCTCCGCTGCCGCGCTAACGGCAGAGCTGCATGTGCAGGGTGTCGTACACCCACTGCTCCCAGCGGTCTGGGGTCCAGCCTCGGTCGCGGATGAACAGCAGGTACAGCTGTGGGCTTAGCAGGCCGTAGAGCAGGTCGGCGGCGTGTTCGACGGTCAGGTCTGCCGTGGCGCCGGGCTTGGCGATGAGGCTGCGCGCGGCTGCGGTTTGGACTTCGAGGCGCGGATCGGTGTCCTGCTGCCACATCCCGGCCAGGCTTGGGTCCTGTGCTCCGGCAGCGCGCAGCACATCCATGATCGGTGCCACCCGCTGAAGCACCTCGCAGGTGCCGCTCACATGTGCCCGCAACTGCGCCTCGGCGGTGTCAGCCGCCAGAGCGTCGCGGAACCAGGCCCGTTGCATCGTGGGAATCGGCTCGTCGTCACCGGCGATGGTGACGTCGACCAGCTCCTTGAGCAGCGACGGCTTGTTGCCGAACGCGAAGTAGATGGTCTGCACGGCGACACCGGCCCGCTCCGCGATGCCCTGGAGCGTGGTGGCCCCGTAGCCCTGATCGACGAACATCTCGTACGCAGCCTGCAGGATGCGTCGCCGGGTCTGCCGGGACTTCTCGCCCTTCTTGCCGGAACTCTTGACCAGTGGCATGACTGCACTGTATCACTAGAGTTTAACTCTAATAACAAGCTCTATCGAAGGGGTGCAGCAATGTCTCTCATCCGGACCACCCGGTTCACCGCCGACGCCGCGGACGCCGACCTCGTGCTGGAACGGCGCGGCCAACTCATCGCGGCGATCAGATCGCAGTACGGCGGCCCGACCGAGACCAGGCTGATCCGCGTCGATGAGCAGACCTGGGTGGACATGTGGCGGTGGGACTCGCCGGAGATCCTGAGCGCGGCCCTGGCCGGCGCGCCGCACCTGCCCGAGGCCGCCGCCGCCTTCGCCGTCGCCCGCGATGTCACCGCGGAACAGGGCGAGCTGGTCGCCGAGGACGGCTGACCCGGTGACCGCCAAGCAGCGGTGGCTCGATGCCCGCTGGGCGTTCGTCCGCGCCCACCTGCCACCGACACCAGCCCGTGTGCTGGAGATCGGATGCGGCCCGGAAGGTGGCTTCGTCCCCGCGATGCGGGAGCACGGTTTCGACGCCGCGGGCGTGGACCCGGTGGCACCGACCGGACCCGGATACCACCAGACGGAATTCGAGAGGCACCAGCCGAGCGAGCCGGTCGACGTGATCGTCGCCTGCACCTCGCTGCACCACGTCACCGACATGGACGAGGTCCTGGGTCGGGCCGCCGCGGCGCTCACGCCGGGCGGCGTACTCATCGTCGTCGAGTGGGCCTACGAGAGGTTCGACGAGGCGACCGCGCGCTGGAGCTTCGACCGGCTGCCCGACAGCGGCGAGCGCGGCTGGCTGCACAGCCACCACGAGCAGTGGCTCGCCTCCGGGCAACCCTGGGACGACTACCTGGAAGGCTGGGCCGGGCGAGAGGGCCTGCACCGCGGCGACGCGATCTGCCAGGCGCTCCAGGCCCGCTTCCACACCACGCTGCTCACCCACGCACCGTACTTCTTCCCCGACCTGCACCCCGTCAGCGAAGCCGACGAACAGGCGGCCATCAACGCCGACGGGATCCGGGCCACGGGCATCCACTACGTCGCGACCAGGCCGGCCGCCGCCCTGGGCTGACCACGGCAGGCCCTCGCCTGCACCGTCGCGGTAGGACGGTTCGTCACCTGTCGATCCGTACACTCCACCAGGAGTACGGTTTCGGTGCCCGACAAGCACGGGTATCGGCGGTACGTCGCCGGGGTCGGGACCGGCCAGCCCGGTGGCGGCGGACCGTGGGAGGGAGCGAGGGTGGCGCAGCGCAGAGCACTTGTGGTTCGGGGCGGTTGGGAGGGGCACCAGCCGGTCGAGGCGACCGACCTGTTCATCCCGTTCCTCGACCGCAGCGGCTATGCCGTACGGGTCGAGGAGTCGACGGAGATCTACGCCGATGCCGCCGAGATGGCCGACACCGACCTCGTCGTACAGTGCATGACGATGTCGCAGCTCACCTCGGCCGAAGCGACGGGCCTGAGCGCGGCGGTCAGCGCCGGTACGGGTCTCACCGGCTGGCACGGCGGCATCGTGGACTCGTTCCGCGCGTCCTCGGAATACCTGCACCTGGTGGGCGGCCAGTTCGCGACGCATCCGGGCAAGGAGCCGTGCGAACGGCAGGGTGGCGCGGAGGACAACTTTCTGCCGCACACGGTGCGCGTCACCGACCTCGGCCGGGAGCATCCGATCACCGCGGGTGTCGAGGACTTCGACCTGTTCACCGAACAGTACTGGGTGCTGCACGACGACCTGATCGACGTCCTGGCCGTCACGACCCACCCCACGCAGGCATGGCATCCGTGGCACCGACCGGTCACCTCCCCGGCGATCTGGACCCGGCGCTGGGGTGCCGGGCGCATTGTCGTGACGACCCCGGGACACAGCCTGGACGTGTTGAAGCACGCGAGCGTGCGTACCGTCATCGAGAGGGGGATGGTGTGGGCGACCCGCACGGCGTCGGCATCGTAGGTCTCGGGGTCATCTCCCGCGCCTACCTGGACACCCTCGCCCACCACCCCGCGGTGCGGATCGCCGCGCTCGCCGACCTCGACGCCTCCCGGTCGGCCGCGGTGGCCGCCACGATCCCCGGGGCCGAGGCGATGAGCGTCGAACAACTGCTCGCCCGCCCGGACGTGCGAACGGTGCTCAACCTGACGATCCCCGCGGCGCACGCCGACATCTCGCTGGGCGCGATCGACGCCGGCAAGAACGTCTACGTCGAGAAGCCGCTCGCCGTGACGTTCCCGGACGGCCGCACGATCATCGACCGGGCCGCGTCGGCCGGCGTGCGGGTCGGGTGCGCGCCGGACACCGTCCTGGGCACGGGCACGCAGACGGCGCGGGCGGCGATCGACGACGGACTCATCGGACGCCCGATGTCCGCGTCGGCCGTCATGGTCACCGCGGGGCACGAGCGCTGGCATCCCCACCCCGACTTCTACTACGCCCCGGGCGGCGGACCGTTGCTGGACATGGGTCCGTACTACCTCTCGGCGCTCATCCACCTGCTCGGACCGGTGCGCGCGGTGGTCGGAGCCGCCAGCCGCCTACGCGCCGAGCGCGTCATCGGCTCGGGTCCACGGACCGGTCAGCGAATCCCGGTGGAGGTGGACACCCACGTCACAGGCGTGCTCGAACACGCCAACGGCGCTCTCTCCACCATCACCACAAGCTTCGACGGGGTCGCGACGGCCGCCGCACCGATCGAGGTACGAGGGGAGACCGGCACGCTCGCCGTACCCGACCCGAACTACTTCGACGGCGAGGTCCGCCTCTTCGCGCTCGGCGGCACCGAATGGCGCGTCCTCGAACCACGGGCCGGTTACGCCGCAGGTGCCCGAGGCATCGGTCTGCTCGACTTCGTCAGGGCCGACGCCCAGCGCCCGCCGCGTGCCGGCGGGGACATCGCGCTGCACGTACTCGAAACGATGACCACCCTGCTCCAGTCGGCAGCCGAAGGCCGTCGGATCGAGCTGACGACCGGGGTGCGGCGGCCCACGCCGGTCCCGCTCACCCCGGCCGAGGAGTGGAAGGGGCACCACACAGCCTCGTAGACAGACGTCCATGCGCGCAGCGGTACCGGTTCGTTGCGGGCAGGGCGTGCGCATCCGCTGAGCCAGCGGTTCGTTCACCGTGGCTCGCCATTCGGAGGTGCGCTGCCGACGCGGAGTCGGTGACGATCCGCCTGC
The DNA here is from genome assembly GCF_042872705.1 of Micromonospora sp. NPDC005203. NCBI lineage: Bacteria > Bacillati > Actinomycetota > Actinomycetes > Micromonosporales > Micromonosporaceae > Micromonospora > Micromonospora sp. NPDC005203. Next base: position 226,773 of record NZ_JBIAKV010000009.1, read on the forward strand.
GACGCCTGGGTGTGTAGCGCGAGATCGGGCGGGCCACCGCGCGACGCGTGGTCAGAAGGTGGCGATCGGGTTGACCAGGCTGCCGGACGTGCCGGCGAAGCGGACCGGCGCGACCGCGAGCTGGAAGTCCCATTGGTCCAGCTCGGCAGCCGTCGTCGCGCACGCCTCCAGGTCGCAGTTGTCGAGAAGCCACAGACCCATCGCGACGAGACCGACGGCGTGGACCGGCATCAACACCGCCTCGTACCCCGACGGTTGCACGTCCTGGGGGCTGTCCGCGCCGATCAGCGCGACCTGCCGTTCCTGGAGCCACGGCAGGCAGGACGCGTGCCAGCCGGCCTGCGTGAAACCGCTGGCCACACCGACCTCGTGCCGGAAGCGGCCACAGCCGGTGCGCAGGAGCACCGCGTCGCCGGGGAGCACCCGTACGCCCTGGCGACGTTCGGCCTCCTCGAGATCCTCGGGGAAGACACCCTGCCCCGGCTCCAGCCAGGGCACATCGCGGGCTCGGGCGACGTCCAGCAGGACACCCCGGGTGATGATCCCGTTGGCTGCCGCCGTCACGGCGGCCCACGCCGATCCCGTCTCGGCGTGGACCAACGAGTGCGACCGCCCGTTGTACATCGTGCCGTCCCAGAACAGGTGGCACGGCGAGTCGACGTGGGTGAGGGTGTTGCCGTGAAACGTGATACCGAGCCGCTCGGACGAGAAACCCCAGCTCCGGTCGCCGTGGAAGTGGGGCGGCATGTGCTCGGCGCCCGGCATGTCGGCGGCGCACGGGCACGTCGTCGTGGACCGCTCCATGTCCGCCGGTGCGGCGACCTCCCACGCGCAGGACACGCTCCTGCCGTGGCGCACGGCCCGCGCCGCCGACAGCCGGACGTCGTCGGTGATGTGGTTCAGTGTGCCGCGTTCGTCGTCGTCGCCCCACCGTCCCCAGTTCGACAGCGTGTCGAAATAGCCGAGCACTCGTCCTGGGAGGGCATCTGTCGCTCTGCCGTCATTCCCGCGTCGACTCCTCCGGTCCGGCTCCGCTGGGCACCGCGGTCAGGCTATCGCGCCGCCGGATCGAGGTCCGGGACGACCTGTGACCAGCTTCGCGACGGGTGCGCGGCACTGATTCTTCACCTCGATGTCACCGTGGGAACCCTCGGGTGACGTGTCGGTGTCCGTCCACAGGAGTTGGCTGTCAGCCGTCGTACATCCCTGGACCAGGAGCTGATCCGCGTGCCTTCCTCCCGTCGTACCTTCCTCGCGGGCGGCGCCGCCGCCGGCGTGGGCCTTGCCGTCGCCGGCGGCCTGCCGTCCCTGGCCCAGGCCAGCCCCGGCCGGCCGCACTCGCCGGTCCAGGGCGGCCACGTGCCCTTCCCGCCGCTCGTGGACGACCCCAAGGGGATCCTGGCCCTGCCCGAGGGCTTCAGCTACACCGTGGTGACCCGGACCGGCGTCACCCGGCTCGACCGGGGTCAGGGCGTGACGCCGTCGGACCATGACGGCATGGCCGTCTACGACGCCGGCCAGGGCCGGTACACCCTGATCCAGAACCACGAGATCGACCCGGGCGCCGAGTTCGGCGTACCGCACGTCAAGGGCACGGTGTACGACGCGGGCGCCGTCGACGCCGGCGGCTGCACCGTGATCAGAACGGACCGTGCGGGCCGCAACCTGGGTGAGTTCGTCGCCCTCTCCGGCACCATCTCCAACTGCGCCGGCGGGCCGACCCCCTGGGGCACCTGGCTCACCTGCGAGGAGACCGAGGACCGGGCCGGCGACGAGTGGGAAGAGGGCGACCGGTCCGGCGTCTACCAGAAGGACCACGGGTACGTCTTCGAGGTCTGGGCCGACGGCAGCGCGGACCCGAAGCCGATCAAGTGCCTGGGTCGCTACTCGCACGAGGCCCTGGCTGTCGACAAGGACCGCAGCGCCATCTACCTATCCGAGGACGCCGACGAGCCCAACGGCCTCTTCTACCGCTGGTCGGCGCCCCGCGGCGTCAAGCTCGGCCCCGGCGTGCTCACCCGCCTCGCACCGAACGCGGGCGTCCTCGCCGCCATGCAGATCATCCTGGACGACGGCTCGGTGCTGCCGGACGTCGCCTACCTGACCTCCGCCCAGTTGGGCCGCCCCTTCCCCGTACGGTGGATCGAGGTGCCGGACCGCGACGCGCGGCACACGTCCGTGCGCGAGCAGTTCGCCGACGGTCAGGTCACCCGGGGACGCAAGTTCGAGGGTGTGTGGAGCACCGACGAGGGTGTGTACGTGGTCAACTCCTACGCCTGGGACGAGGGTGACCTGCCGGCCGACGCCGCGCCGCACGACGGCATGGTCTGGTTCTACAACTTCAAGGCCCAGACCATCCAGTTGGTGACGTACTTCCCGCACCAGACGGCGTCGGAGGAGGGCACTCCGGTCAGGTACAACGACCTCACCTTCGACGGACCGGACAACGTGTCCGTCACGCCGTGGGGCAGTCTGGTCCTCGCCGAGGACGGCACCGGGGCCTCCCACGTGCTCAGCACGACCCCGGGTGGGCCGACGTACGCGATCGCCCGCAACCAGCTCAACGATTCGGAGTTCTGCGGGCCGACCTTCACGGCCGACGGCCGGGTGCTCTTCGTCAACATGCAGGACCCGGGCCTCACCCTGGCCATCACCGGCCCGTGGGAGAAGTACCTGGGCTGACCGAGGGGGGCGGCCCGGTGGGGATCAGGTGATCCCCACCGGAGCCGCACCGGTGGACCGTCAGCCGACCTGGACCAGCCGCCAGTTGTTCCTGGTGCTGCCGTTGTCGGTGTACTGGACGGCCTGGGCGCCCCAGGTGCTGGAGCCGTTGAGGATGGCGAGCACCTTGCCGCTGTTGACGTTGCGGATCCGGTAGGAGCCGTCGCTGTTGGCCACCAGGGTCCAGCGGTGGTCGGCGGTGCCGTTGTCGCTCCACTGCATGACACGGGCGTTGTCGGCGGTGGACATGTTCTCGACGCCGAGGACCTTGCCGCTGTTGACGTTGCGGAACCGGAACGCGTTGCCGTCGGTGACCCGGACCCAGTTGTGGTCGGCGGTGCCGGTGTCGCCCCACACCACGGCCAGGCCGCCGTCGGCGGTGGACATGTTCTGTACGCCGAGGACGACACCGGTGTCGACGTTCACCAGCTTGTAGGTGTCTCCCACCGGGTTCGTGCCGCCGCTCACGGTGGTCACGAAGGTCATCACGCTGCGGGCGGGGAGCGTGACGGTGAGCGAGCCGTTCGACATGGTGAGCGCACCCTGGGGCGCGACCGTCCTGCTCCCGTCGGTCAGCCAGTTCGAGACGCTGCCGGTGGCGGTGGTGTTGGACAGGGTGAACTGCTGGCTCACCGCCGAGGTGTTCTTGTTGACGGCGACGATCACGACGGTGTCACCGCCCCGGTACGCCGAGACGTAGACGTTCGACGTCGGGTTCGCCGTCGCGTCGATCCGCTGGTATCCGGGACGGACGAACCTGGCGAAGTGCGCCATCATGGCCCCGCGCTTGCTGATCTGACCGTCCTCGCGCATGGGGCCGTAGCTGCGCCGGAGGTACCACCAGACGTACGCCTGGAACTCGGCGTCGACCATGGCGCGGTGGATGTGCTCGCCCACGTCGAGTGCCTCGGGCCAGGCGTCGCCCGAGTTCGTGTTGCTGTTCGGGTAGTAGACCTCGGTCATCCAGAGTTCTTTGCCCGCCCCCTTCTGCTTGAACAGGGGGTACGCGAAGTTCGAGTACGAGGTGCCGTACAGGTGTGCCCCAATGATGTCCACATTGGCCAGTGCCGTGGAGTCGTTGAGGATCGGGTCCGACACGGATTTCACGTACTGGAAGGACTCCGGCGCGATGACCCTGGTGCTGATCGAGCCGGCGTTCTCCCGCAGGAACCGGAGCATCTCGGTGCTGGTCCACCACGTCCACTCGGCCGCGTAGTCGGGCTCGTTCTGGACGGAGATGGCGTGCAGGTTCACCCCGTTGTTGCGCAGGTGTGTGGTGAAGTTGTTCAGGTGCGTGGCGTAGGCGGCGTACGAGCTGTACCGCAGGCGCCGGGCGTTGGTCTGGCTGCCGCGGGTGAACGTCTCGATCATGCTGGCCGGGGGGTTCCACGGGGATGCGAAGACCGTCGCTCCGAGCGCGACCGCGCGTTGCGCCGTCGCCAGGTCGGCGCTCCAGTCCGCCTGGTTCTCGTTGACGGGGATCCGCAGCAGGGAGAACCCCAACTGACCCTGGCCGGTGCCGAAGGCCGTGTCCCGCTGGGCGGCCGTCAGGTCGCCGATCCAGGCGGCGTGGGCCATGGCGCCGAAGCCCCGGATCGTCTGCCGGGTGGCGGACGGATTGATGCTCGCCGGTGCGGCGAAGGCCGCCGTGGGCACCGCGACCGCGGCGACCGCCGCGACCGGTACGGCCCCCATCGTCGTCAGGACGGTTCTCCGGCTCAGCAACTTCCGCTCGCCGCTCACCGGCTCGTTCTGCTCGTGCGTCATGTCTCGTCCTCCTGGCTGGTGGTGGTACGCGCCTTCGCGGTCCCATCGGCCCGGTCGGCACCGGTCTGTCGCGTCGCCATCGGGGTTGACGGGGACCCCGGTGGCGATGACCTGTCGATTACGATCGAGTGACGTAACTGTTAACGTTAACAATCACGGGAGTCTAAGTTCTGCCGTCGCCAGGGGTCAAGAACGAGCAGCTCAGTGAGCGGATGGGCACTCTGCGTGTCGCATCGAGCAGTGCCGCCGCGCCACCGGTGCCGACGATTTTGGCGGGCATCCTCGGGTTCGGCGGGTGGTGGCGCGGCGGTGCGTACTCTCGCTTGCCGGCGGCCTCAGCCGGTCACGTCGTCGTGCCGCGCCTCGCCCAGTCGCGGGAGGAGAGCCCCCCGAACGAGGGAGGCGTCATCGGACCGGCGCGACGATGGTGCTCGTATGCCTGCCAGCAGAGATCCGCGTTGGGCGTACGGCGCCCTCGCCTGGTTGATCTTCTTCGTGGTGTCCCATGTGTTCCTGGTGTTCTTTCCCGGTGACGATCCGACCGGTGGCGGACCGTGGAGTATGCGGGTCTACGTGATCTTCAACGTCGTACTCATCTCGGTGTCGGCCGTCGGGGCGGTCGTCGTCCACGCCACCGTCCGTCCCTGGGCTCGGCACCTTCCCCGGTGGCTCCTTCTGCCGCCGCTTCTGGGTGGCAGCATCCTGCTCGTGATCCGGGGTGTTCCCGGGATGGCCGAGAACCTGCTGATGGTCACCGGTGTCCGCCGCGGCGGCTTTGTCGGCGCCGACGACATCTCCACGGGCGAGTTCTGGGCCGGCCTCGGCATCAACACCTACTTCTTCCTGGGGGCGGTGCTGCTGGTGGGGACGACCGTCTCCTACGGCCGTCGGAGGTCCTGAACCTGCGTGCGTTCGCCGTCGGTCCGTCCCGCCGGTAGGCTGCATCGGCGGTAACCCGGACGAGAGGCGGACCACGACGTGACGGCGGTACCAGGCCAACTGCCCAGGGCTGCGGATCCGGCGGGCTCCGGGCAAGGTGGGGCGGAGGAGGATCTGCGGGCGTTGTTCGGGCAGTCCAGCGCCGTCTTCGCCTCGCTGGCGGGGCCGGCGCATCTGGTGGAGACGGCGAACCCGGCGTTCTTCGCCACCATCGGCGAGCAACGGGCTCGCACCGGGGTCGCGCTTGTGGACCTGATGCCCGAACTGGCCGGTCAGGGCTTCATCGGGCTGCTGGACCAGGTCTACCGCACGGGTGAGCCCTACACCGGCAGTGACGCCCGGATCATGCTGGGCACCGGCCCGCAGGCGCGGGAGGCGTTCTTCGACTTCACCTACGAGCCGCGCCGGGACGTCTCCGGTCAGGTCTCCGGGATCCGGGTGCTCGGTGTGGAGACCACCCAGGTCAAGCAGGCCCAGCGGTTGATGGCCGAACACCGCGCCCTGGTGGAGCAGATCGCCCGGCAGGCACCCCTGACCGAGGTGCTCGACGGGATGGCCCGCTGTATCGAGAATCTCGCACCGCAGGAGGTGCTCGTCTCCGTCCTCCTCGCCGACCCCGACGGCCGGCACCTGCGCCACGGTGCCGCACCCAGCCTTCCCGACTTCTACAACGAGGCCATCGACGGGATCGCCACCGGCGAGGGCGTCGGGTCTTGCGGCACGGCCGCCCACCGGCGGGAGCCGGTGATCGTCACCGACATCGGCACCGACCCGTTCTGGGACGACTTCCGGGCACTGGCCGAGCGGGCTGGTCTGTCGGCCTGCTGGTCCACGCCGATCCTGGCCCGCGACGGCGGCCTCCTGGGCACCTTCGCCATGTACCACCGCACCCCGCGCGCCCCGCAGGACTCCGACCTCGCCCTTGCCCGGGTCTTCGCCGGCACCGCCGCCCTGGCGATCGAGTGTCACCACAGCGAGCAGGCGCGCCGAGCCGCCGAAGCACGTGCCAGGTCCGCTCATGACGAGCTGGCCAAGGTGGTACGCGTGGAACGGGAGCTGCGCGCCGAGGCCGAGCAGCGCGCGAGCGCCGCCGCGGAACTCGCCGCCCGGATGCGCGCGGCGGCGGCCACGCAGGCGGCCATGCCGCACCCGGAGCACTGCGAGCTCGGTGGCGCTCCGGGATGCACCGCCCCGGCCGAGATCAAGATCGCCGATTCGTGGGGCGACGCGGCGTGGGGCTGCTCCGCCCACGTCGAGGAGGCCATCCTCAACGTACGGTCGGTGTTCATCGCCAGCGAGGAGCTCGGCGGCCTGGCCGCGTACCTCAAGCGCTAGACGAGTAATTTTCCACCCTGGCTGCGGCGGTGGGCGCAGCCCGCGCTCGTGCCTGTTCGATCTCGGACGCGTGATCGACCGCCCACTCACCGAGGGCGATGACCAACGGCAGAAGTGAGTGGCCCAGGCCGGTGAGCGCGTACTCGACGCGATCCGACATCTGTTGGCGACTGATCAGCCCATCGGCCTCCAACGTTCGCAGCGTGCGGGTGAGAATGCGCCGGCTCAGCCCATGGACGGTGCGATCGAGTTCGTTGAAACCGTACGGACGCTCGTGGAGTACGGCGAGAATGAGAACTGTCCACTTCTCACCCACCCGCCGCAGGACGTCGGTCGCCGTGCACGCCGCACGGTCGGCCAGGGTCACGGGTAGCGGTAGTACCGGTGACATCGATGTGCCTTCTTTCCGCGAACTCGGGCGAGACCCACGATGAAAGTATGCGCACAGTGGTAATCACGGGCGGGACACGAGGCATCGGCGGAGCACTCGCTCACCGTCTCCGGCAAGCCGGCGACCGGGTCATCGCGATCGGCAGCGCCGACGCGGACCTCACCTCGGTCCGGCAGACCGCAGCACTGACACACCGGCTCCCCGACAAGATTGACGTGTTGGTGCTGGCCGCGGGACGTTTCGGCCAGCGGCGGGTCGTCACCGACGAGGGTTTCGAGCAGACTTTCGCGATCTACGTCCTCAGTCGTTATCTACTCGCCGAACGGCTTCGCCCCGCGCTGGAGCGTGCGGAGGCGCCGCTCATCCTCAACCTCAGCGGCACCGGTGGAATCCGGGCCGGCGGAATCAACTGGAACGACCTCCAGCTCGCCGATGGATACAGCCTGTTCAAGGCCACCATGCAGGGCGCACGCGCCAACGACCTCCTGGGAGCGGGCTTCGCGACCGCGCATCCCCAGAGCCAGATCCGCTACGTGCTCTACAACCCCCTGTTCGTCAACAGCGGCATGCACCGCTACCTCCGCCAGCCGGCACGTGCCATCGTCGGCGCGTCAGCCGCCCTGTTCGGACGATCCACCGACACCGCAGCCGCCCACCTGGCCGCCCTGCTGGCCCAACCGCCGACCGCCCGACTGACAGCGCTGCGTCGAGGAGCGCCGGTGTCTCTGGCCCGGCCGGAGTTCGACCGGTCGACGGCCGCTCGGCTCTACACGCTGCTTGCCGAGCTGACCGCGCCGCACCGCGGGTGATCGGGCTCAGCTGACCGCCGGCACCGTGCCCCGGTCCCGCGTGCTGGTCCGGCGGGCGTCGGTCGCCCCTTCCCGCAGCAGGGGCAGGAGCTGCGTGCCCTGGCGGTCGATCTCCGGTAGGTAGGGCGTGTCGGAGAGCACGAAGTGTGTGACACCCAGACTCTCGTACCTGCGCAGTGCTCGCGCCACGTCCTCGGCCGAGCCCACCAACCAGGTGGTGCCGGCCCCACCGCCGCCGTACCTGCCGGGTGCGGTGTAGAGGTTGTCGTCGAGCACGTCGCCGCGTGCGGCGAGGTCGAGCAACCGCCGCTGGCCGACGGCGGCCTGCCAGTGTCTGTTGCGTTCGATACCGCCGGTGCGGTTCGCCAGTTGGGCGACCTTCGCCTCGGCGTCGGCCCACGCCTGGTCGGTGGTGTCCCGGACCAGGGTGGTGACCCGCAGCCCGAACTCCAGTGGGGCGTGCTCGCGCCCCAGCTTCTCGCTGAGCTGCCGCAGGCGCTCGATCCGCTCCGCCACGCCGTCGAGTGGCTCGCCCCAGAAGAGCTGGACGTCGGCCTCGGTGGCGGCCACCTCCTCGGCGGCGGCCGAGGCGCCACCGAAGTACAGGCGCGGGTGCGTGCGCTCGCCGCGAACGACCGGTCGGAGCGCCAGGGTGGAGTCGGTGACGCCGAAGTGCTCGCCATGGTAGGTGACGGCGTCCTCGGTCCACAGCCGGCGCACGAGCTGGATGAACTCCCTGGTCCGGGCGTAGCGGGCGGCCTGGTCGCCGTCGGTGTCGCCGTACGCCGCCAGGTTGTCCTTGCCGGACACGATGTTGACGAGCACCCGCCCCTGGGTGAGGTGGTCCAGCGTCGCGGCGGCCGAGGCGAAGTTGGCCGGACGCCAGTAGCCGGGCCGGATCGCGATCAGCGGCTGGAATGTCGTAGTACGGGCGGCGAGCGCGGCGGCGACCGTGAAGGTGTCGGGGCGTCCCCAGCCGGTGCCGATGAGGGCGCCGGACCACCCGTGCCGCTCGAGCGCCTGGGCGTGGCCGGTGAGCGTGTCGAGACTGTTGTGCTGCTGGACGACGTCGTCGCCGCGGTGGCCCGGTTCGACCTGGTTGGGGATGTACCAGAGAAACTCCGAACTCATCGGCCGTTCCTCCCGTCGCGACGCCGGTGTGCCGGGTCGGTCAACGACGGCGGTTGGTATCCGGCGTCGGCGGGGTTCAGCGTGGTGCCCGGCGGGACGATGGCGTCGATGCGGTCCAGCACGTCGCGGGACAGGGTCACCTTGGCGGCGCCGAGCTGTGACTCCAGGTGGGTCAACGTGCGTGGGCCGATGATCGCCGACGTGACGGCCGGGTGTTCCAGGACGAACGCGATGGCCAGGTGGATCAGGGACAAGCCGGCGTCGTGGGCGAGGGCGGCCAGCTCGTCGACGACGGCGAGCTTGGCGGCGTTGGCCGGCCACGACGGGTCGAACCGGGCGGGTAACCGGTCGGCCCGGCGGGAGATCGGCGTGTCGAGCTTGCCGTGGTAGCGCCCGGAGAGCCATCCGCCGGCCAGTGGGCTCCACGGGAGCACCGCCAGCTCGTAGCGCTGCGCCACCGGCAGCACCTCGCGTTCGATCCCGCGGGCCAGGATCGAGTACGGCGGCTGCTCGCTGACCACCCGCTCCCGGCCGCGCCGCTGCGCGACCCACTGACCCTCCACGATGGCCGACGGCTCGAACGTGGAGGTGCCGAGGTAGCGGATCTTGCCCTGGCGGACCAGGTCGGTGAGCGCGCCCAGGGTCTCGTCGAAGTCGGTGTCCGGCTCCGGCCGGTGCACCTGGTACAGGTCGATCCAGTCGGTGCCCAGCCGGCGCAGGCTGTGCTCCACCGCCTGGAAGATCCAGCGGCGGGAGTTGCCCCGGTGCTGCGGGTTGTCGCCCACCTGGCCGTGGAACTTGGTGGCGAGGAAGACCTCGTCGCGACGCCCACCGGCGAGTGCCTTGCCGACGATCTCCTCCGACTCGCCGTGCGAGTAGACGTCGGCGGTGTCGATGGCGTTGATGCCCGCGTCGAGGGCTCGATGGATGATCCGGATGCCGTCCTCGTGGTCGGGGTTACCCCGTTGGCCGAAGTTCATCGCGCCCAGCGTCAGTGAGCTGATTCGTACGCCGGTGCGCCCGAAGGGTCGGTGCTCCACCATCGTTCGTCCTCTCCAGGTGATCAGTGGGAAGCGGCGGCGAGCCGCCGTGCGGACTGGTTGACCGGGCGGGGCAGCCCGTAGTGGTCGCGCAGGGTGGTCCCGGTGTACTCGGTGCGGAACAGGCCCCGGCGCTGGAGGATCGGCACGACGTGGTCGACGAACGTCTCCAGCCCGGACGGCAGCACCGGCGGCATGATGTTGAAGCCGTCGGCGGCACCGCTGCGGTACCACTCCTCGATGGCGTCGGCGACCTGCTCCGGCGTGCCGGCGAAGGTGCGGTGCCCGCGACCGCCGCCGAGCCGACCGATGAGCTGGCGTACGGTCAGGCGCTCCCGCCGGGCCAGGGTGACGATCAGCGTGTACCTACTCTTGGCACCCTGGATCTCGTCCTCGCTGGGCAGGTCGGCGGGCAGTTCCTTGTCCAGGTCGAGGTCCTCCGGGGCGACCCGCAGCGTGGTGGCGAGCTGGGCCCTCGCGTACTCGGGTCTGATCAGCCGATCCAGCTCCTCCTCCAGCGCGCGGGCCTCCGTCTCGGTGGGGGCGACCGCCGGCACGATGCCGGGCAGGATCTTGACGCCGTCCGGGTCGCGGCCGACCTGCGCGGCACGTCGCTTGAGGTCGCGGTAGAAATCCTGCGCCTCGGCGAGTGTCTGCTGGGCGGTGAAGACGGCCTCGGCGTACCGGGCGGCCAACTCCTTGCCGTCCTCGGACGAGCCGGCCTGAACCAGCAGCGGGTAGCCCTGCGGTGAGCGGGGCACGTTGAGCGGGCCGGCCACCCGGAAGTGCCGTCCGACGTGGCGGGGCGGGTAGAGCAGGTCGTCGTCGCCCCACCGGCCGGCGTCCTTGTCACCGAGTGGGGCGTCGTCGTCCCAGCTGTCCCAGAGTTTCAGCGAGACCTCCAGGAACTCGGCGGCTCGCTCGTACCGGTCCCGGTGGGCGGGCAGCTCGTCCAGGTTGAAGTTGCGGGCGGCGTCCACGCCGGCGGTGGTGACGATGTTCCACCCCGCGCGGCCGCCGCTGATGTGGTCCAGCGACGCGAACCGGCGGGCCAGGTTGAACGGCTCGTTGTACGTCGTCGAGGCGGTCGCGATGAGCCCGATGTGGCGTGTCGCGCCGGCCAGCGCGGTGAGCAGCACCGTCGGTTCGAGCGTGCCCGCCGGCCGTCGGCCGATGCTGTTCCAGAGCACCGGGCTGTCGGCGAGGAAGAGCGAGTCGAGCTTGCCCCGCTCGGCGATGCGCGCCAGGCGGGTGAAGTGCTCGACGTCGGTCTGCGCGAACGGATCGCTCTCCGGCAGCCGCCAGGCCGCCTCGTGGTGGCCGACGCCCATCAGGAACGCGTTGAGGTGCAGCATGGTCATCCCTCCGTCGGGTCGACGCCGAGTGCGCGGAGCAGGGTCTCGCGGTACGCGAGGAATTGCGGCTGCCGGTACGAGCGCGGCGCCGGCAGATCGATGGCGAGGTCGACGGCGATCCGGCCGGCGTCGAGCAGCAGCACCCGGTCGGCCAGCGTGATCGCCTCGTCGACGTCGTGGGTGACGAGCAGCACCGTGGGCCGGTGCCGGGCGCACAGTTCACGCAGCAGGCCGTGCATGCGCAGGCGGGTCAGCGCGTCCAGCGCGCCGAACGGCTCGTCGGCGAGCAGCAGGTCCGGCTCGGACACCAGCGCCCGGGCCAGCGCCACCCGTTGCTGCTCGCCACCGGACAGCTCGTTGGGCCAGGCCCGCTCCCGCCCGGCCAGGCCGACCTCGGCGAGTGCGGCCTGGCCGCGCTGGTGGGCGTCCGGCCCGCGTAGGCCGAGAACGACGTTGTCCAGCACCCGCTGCCAGGGCAGCAGCCGGGCGTCCTGGAAGACGACCGAGGAGTTCTCCGGTACGTCGACCAGGCCCGTGCCGGTGGCGTCGCCGTCCAGGCCGGCGAGTGCCCGCAGCAGGGTGCTCTTGCCCGAGCCGCTGCGGCCCAGCAGCGCGACGAACTCGCCCTCGCCGATCTCCAGGTCGAACCCGTCCAGGACGGCCCGATCCCCGAAGCGGCGGATCAACCCCTCGACCCGGACGGTACGGGTGGCGGTCAGTCCGCCATGGTGCGTCGCCATGACAGGGCCCTCCTCTGCACGAGTCGGACGGCACCGTCGGACAGCAGTCCGAGCAGTCCGTACAGCACGAGTCCGACGATGATCACGTCGGTCTGGCCGTACTCGCGGGCCAGGTCCATCATGTAGCCGATGCCGCTCGTCGAGTTGATCTGCTCGACGACCACCAGGGACAGCCACGCCCCGACTACCGCGAACCGCATGCCCAGCAGGAAGCCGGGCAGTGCGCCGGGCAGCACGATCCGGCGGATGAAGGCGGTCCGCCGCAGTCGCAGCGACTCGCCCAGCTCGACGTACCGGCTGTCGATGGTGCGCAGCCCGTTGTGGGTATGGATGTAGACGGGAACGAACACGCCGAGCGTGATGGTGATGACCTTCATCTGCTCGCCGATGCCGAACCAGAGGACGAGCAGCGGGATCAGCGCGAGGGCCGGGATGGCCCGCTTGATCTGGATCGGGCCGTCGAGGATGGCCTCACCCCACCGGCTCAGGCCCGCGAGCAGGGCCAGCACGATGCCGACGACGGTGCCGATGGCGAGGCCCAGGCCGGCCCGTTGGGCCGAGATGGCCAGGTTGTCCTGCAGTCGGCCGTCGGCGATGAGGTCACCCGCCGTCGTCACCACGGTCCAGGGCGCCGACAGGGTACGGGGATCGATCCACCCGCCTGCCGAACCAGCCGCCCACACCGCCAGGAGCAGGAACGGACCGATCGCCGCCCCGTACGGGATGGGGCGTCCCGGCTTCAGCCGACGCCGCGGGCGCCGGGCGGCAACGGTGGCGGGCGGCCGGGGTCGGATCAGTGTCAGGACTGTCACTTGGCACCTCCCACGGTCAGCGCCTGCGCGCCCACGGACTCGTACCGTCGGTCGTAGAGGTCCTCGGCCCTGAGGGGCTTGTTGCCCGTCTCCTTGGCCAGCAGATCGATGGTCTCCTGGTGCCGGCCGATGGCCTCCGTCCAGCTGGACGGGATGTCGGCGACGCCGCCGTTCTCGACCAGCCACCTGCCGTCGTCGGCGGTCAGGCCCTGGTCCTTGACGTAGTACCGCTCGATCCACTCGTCCGGGTTGGCCTCGCGCCACCGCCAGGCCCGCGCCCACGCCTGCACGTACTCGCGGATCGCCGCCGCCTTGGCCGGATCGCCGAGCACGGTGACCGGGGCATACAGGTGACCGGGGTCGTCCCGCAGTCCGTGCGAGATCAGTGTCGCGCCGTCCCGGCCGTACTTTGTCTCGTAGCGTTTGATCTGTACGCCCCCGATCGGGGCCACCTCGACCTGGCGGCTGGCGAGCGCCGTCCCGTAGACGTCGCCGGTGCTCGGCAGCTCGACCAGCGTGACGTCCTTCTTGCTGAGGCCGGCCTTGTGCAGTACCCGCAGCACCAGCGCTCCCTGCGCCTGCCCCGGGCTGTACGCGATCTTCTTCCCGCGGAGGTCGGCGAGGGTCGCGACCGTGACGCCGGGTGCGATGCCGAGCCGGTAGATGGCGTGGTTGAGCGGGTCCTGGCGGTACTTGGAGGCGACGATCTTCGTGGGGATGCCGGTCCAGTGCGAGTGGATCGGGGGGATGTCCGCCACCGAGCCGAGATCCACCGCCTTCGCGCGGAACGCCTCCAGGGTCTGTGGGCCGCCGCTGATGTTCGCCCACTCCACGGTGAAGGACAGCTTCTCCGCCTCCCCGGAGAACTCGATCGCCTTCTGGTGCTCCTTGTCCCCGATGACGAGCTTGGTGCCCTTCGGCACCACCTCCGGCAGTGGCTCGCCGGCGGCCAGGGCCACGGCGGGTGTCTCGTCGCCGGCGCAGGCGGTCAGGCCCAGCGTGACCGCGCCGAGGGTGGCAGACAGGAACGCCCGTCGATCCAGGAGGGATGGTGATCTCACGTACGACTCCTTCGTGGCTGGTTGCGGGACGGGGGCAGCACCCCACGTGGTCGAGGGGCGGCGTCGTCGCCGGGACTGCCGATCGGTGGCTCGGCGCGCACGATCGCGTGGCCACCAGCGGGCAGCGCTGGGTGACGCGACAGAAGCCAGGTGACCGGCTCGGCGCGCATCCGTTGATCGGGTGGAGGGAACGGCTGCCGGTCGTCGTCGAGCCGGCGGCGCCGCGGATGGAAGAAGTGGGTAACGCTCGCTCAGCGGCAGCAGCCGCAGGCGGCGGTCCAGCCACGGCAGCATCCCCGCGACACCGCGATGGCGGTGCCCCGAAGCAGGGTGTGCTGGCTGGTCATGGATACGACGCTAACCCACAATTCCTATGTGTCAACTAGGATTTCACGCGCTGGGACACGTGGGGTGCGACGCCGACCCATCGACGGAGTCGCTCAGCCGCTCAGCGCAACGCCGGCGCGGTACACGGCCAGCGGGCGGCGCAGCACGGTGATGTCGTCCGTCGGATCGCCGTCCACGACCAGCAGGACGAGCACCCCTCCGTCCACGAGCCGCTCACCGTCGAACATCCGCGCCGCCCGGACCGCGTGCCGTGTCATTGACCCTCCCCGTGGGTTGAACCATCCCGGTCAGGCGCTGAGCTGACGACGCCGCGCGGGTACCCGCTCCGACGGGCGGATCCGTGGCACGTGCAGAGGCTCGGCCGCTCCGGATCGAGGACCGGTGTCGGATTCACTAACCTGGCCGACGTGACGGCATTCGACTGGACCACGCTGCAGGCGGCGAGGGACGCGACAGCGGACGAGATCCCGGAGATGATCGACCGCGCGTTGCGGTTTCTGGAGGATCTGCTGGTCGGGACCAACCACGTCGGCACGTTCAGCCTCACCAGCGGACCGCTGCTGGGCGACGTGACCACCGGGGTGAACGCGCTGTTGCCGAAGGACTGCGCGGTATCCCGGCTGGCGCCGGTCAGCTCCTGGCCCGCGCTTGTCGACGCGGCGCTACCCGGACTGTTCCTCCCCGGGGATCCGGCGTACGTGTGGGCCGAGAAGATGCCGGCCCGGCAGTTGGCCGAGGCGGTCGCCGGCTGGGTCGTGGCGCTGCTGCGGCGACTCTGGCCGGGTTCCGTGCAGTCCTGGGAGCTCACCGTCGACACCAGACAGTGGTACGAAGGTGTCTACGTCGACCTTGTCGTCCGCCGCGACGACCGGGTGTGGCTGCTGCACCTCGGTCTCAGCGACTGACGGCACCGGCAGCGGGTTCGTCGATGGCGGTGCCGGTACGGGCGGCCCGTGCGGTGCCCCAGTCGTAGAGGGCCTGCAACACCGGGGCGAGGCTGAGTCCTTCCTCGGTGAGCCGGTACTCGACGTGCGGTGGGTTGCTCTCGCGGTCGTGCCGCAGGATGAGCCCGTCGGCCTCCAACTCGCGCAGACGCTGGGTCAGCATCTTCTCGCTGACCCCCGGCATCCGGCGGCGCAGTTCGCCATAGCGGTGTACGCCCTCCTTGAGGTGGGCCAGGATCACCGGCCGCCACTTACCGCCGATGACGTCGACGGCGAACTCCACCGGGCAGTGGTAACGCTTGGGCATCGTGGCCTCCCTCGGGGCACGCACCAGATGGTGCGTACTTGATCGGCGTCGCTGCGGGTGTTGGGCTGTGCCCATGGTCATCGAGTACATCAGGTACCGCGTGCCGCAGGAGCGGCTGGACGGCTTCGAGGCGGCGTACGAGCGGGCCGCCGACGCGCTCCGCGCCGCACCGCAGTGCGTGGACTACGAGTTGAGCCGCTGCCTGGACGAGCCCGCCGCCTACCTGCTGCGCATCACCTGGACGTCGGTGGACGAGCACCTCAGGGGGTTTCGGGGTGGCCCGGTGTTCGGGCGGTTCTTCGCCGCGATCAGGCCGTACGTCGAGGACATCGAGGAGATGCGGCACTACCGTCCGACCGGGATTTCCGGGTCTGGTGGCGCCGCACCGCCGAGTCTTTACCAGTGGGCCGGTGGTGTCGACGCGTTCGGGCGGCTCTGCGCTGCCTTCTACCGCCTGGTCCGCTCCGACGACCTGCTCGCACCGATCTTCGCGCACATGGATCCGGCGCACGCCCACCATGTGGCGATGTGGCTGGCCGAGGTCTTCGGCGGCCCGGCCACCTACACCGCCGAGCGCGGCGGCTACCGCCACATGCTCGGCCAGCACCTGGGCCTGGCGATCAGCGAGGCGCAGCGTCGGCGGTGGGTCAACCTCATGATGGATGCCGCCGACGAGGTCGGCCTGCCCGACGATCCGGAGTTCCGCGCCGCCTTCACGGGCTACCTCGAGTGGGGAACCCGGTTGGCGGTACGCAACTCCCAACCGGGGGCGGACCCGATCCGGCAGGCGCCGGTACCACGCTGGGGCTGGGGGGTCGCTCCGCCCTACCAGGAGGGTCCGCGGCCCGCCGGCACGCGGGGAGCGGAATAGGCTTCAGCGATGAGCGGTACCCGAGACTCGATGAACCCCCTTCGCCAGCTCACGATCGATCAGCTCCGCGAACGGACGAGCCTCAAGTGGCGGGAGTACCCCGACGACGTGCTGCCGCTCTGGGTCGCGGAGATGGACGTGCCACTGGCCGAGCCGGTCGCGGCGGCGATCACCGACGCGGTCGCGCGCGGCGACACCGGCTACCCCGCCGGGACGGCATATCCGCAGGCGTTGGCGGAGTTCGCCCGGCGGCGGTGGGGGTGGGACGGGCTGGCGGTGGAGCGCACCGCGCTGGTGCCCGACGTGATGCACGGTGTCGTGGAGGCGCTGCGGCTGGTCACCGAGCCGGGCGACGCGGTGGTCGTCAACTGCCCGGTCTACCCGCCGTTCTACGAGTTCGTGGCGCACGCCGACCGTCGGATCGTGGAGGCGCCGCTCGGCGCGGACCTGCGGCTCGACCTCGGCACGCTGGAGGACGCGTTCCGCCAGGCCCGGGCCGGTGGGCGAGCGGCCGCGTACCTGCTGTGCAGCCCGCACAACCCGACCGGCGTCCTGCACACCGCCGACGAGCTGGCCGCTGTCACCGACGTGGCCGAGCGACACGGGGTGCGGGTGGTCGCCGACGAGATCCACGCTCCGGTGGTGGGTGGGGGAGCGCGGTTCGTGCCGTACCTCTCGGTGCCTGGCGCGGAGAACGGCCTGTCGCTCATGTCGGCCTCCAAGGGATGGAACCTGGCCGGCCTGCGCGGTGCGCTGCTCATTGCCGGCCCGGCCGCGGCCACCGACCTCGTCCGCGTCCCGTTCGATGCCAGCGTCAGCACCAGCCACCTCGGCGTGATCGCGCACACCGCCGCCTTCCGCGACGGCGGCGAGTGGCTCGACGCCCTGCTGGCCGGCCTGGACGACAACCGCCGGCTTCTCGCCGCGCTGCTCAGCGAGCACCTGCCGGCCATCCGTTACCGACCCGGGCAGGCCACGTACCTCGCCTGGCTGGACTGCCGCGCCCTCGGCCTCGGCGACGATCCCGCCGCCGTGTTCCTCGACCGTGGCCGGGTGGCGCTCAACTCGGGTCCGGCCTTCGGCACCGGCGGCGACGGGCACGTCCGGCTGAACCTGGCCACCGCACCGGAGCTGATCACCGAGGCGGTACGCCGGATGGCGACCGCCGTCGCCGGATAGATCCCGGCACCGAGAGCGGGGTGGTCGGCGACGGCCGAGGGGTGCCTGCTGCACCTGACGAAGGAGCGGAGGGGGCCGGATGTTTCGGCCTCGCGGGACGGGTATTCAGGCGCACCGGCGCGGCCGTGGGTGGAACAGCGTCACGGAGTAAGGGAGTGCGTGTTATGTCTGATCCGCAGCCCACAATCGTTCTCGCCCACGGGGCGTTCGCCGAGTCGGCGAGCTGGAACGGCGTGATCGAGCGGCTCGGCGCCGCGTACGACGTGGTGGCTGCCGCCGTCCCCCTGCGGGAGGTCGCCGGCGACGCCGCATACCTACGGGACGTGGTACGCGGGATCGGCGGCCCGGTCATCCTCGTCGGACACTCCTACGGTGGCATGGTGATCACGCAGGCCGCTGCCGGCGAACCACTGGTGCGAGCCCTCGTGTACGTCAACGCGTTCGCCCCGGACACCGGCGAGTCGGGGCTGTCGCTGTCCGGGCAGTTCCCCGGCAGCACGCTCGCGGACACGCTGGTGAAGTACCCGCTCTCGTCCGGCGGCAACGAGGTGGCGATCGGCCAGGACGCCTACCACCAGCAGTTCGTCGCGGACGTGTCGGCCGACGTCGCCGCGCAGATGGCCCGGACGCAGCGGC
The DNA here is from genome assembly GCF_042872705.1 of Micromonospora sp. NPDC005203. Taxonomy (NCBI): domain Bacteria; kingdom Bacillati; phylum Actinomycetota; class Actinomycetes; order Micromonosporales; family Micromonosporaceae; genus Micromonospora; species Micromonospora sp. NPDC005203. The sequence goes on from NZ_JBIAKV010000009.1 coordinate 245,159, forward strand.
CGATCACGGAGAAGGCGCTGGGTGACGGACTCACCGGCGACCCGGCGTGGCGCTCGCTGCCCAGCTGGTTCGTGTTCGGGGACTCCGACAACAACATCCCGGTCGCCGCGCACCGGTTCATGGCCGAGCGCGCCCAACCGCGCGGCCAGCGTGAGGTCGCCGGCGGTTCGCACGCCATGGTGGTGGCCCGGCCGAGCGAGGTCACCGAGACGATCATCGAGGCGGTCCGGGGCGTGGGCGGCTGAGGCCCCGATCTCGGTGGGCACGCCGGGGACCCTTGGCGCGGTTGGGCCGGGGTCTCACACGTCTGCTGCTCCGCGGCCCCGCGACACGACGCGGGGCCGCTGTCGTGCGTCCGCCGGCGGAATTGCCGTTCTTGATCCGTTATCGATGCGGACGAAATGAGCGCGTCGTATTGGCGATCGGCATATCCGAGTCGGATCCATGACGCAGGCGTATTCGAGGCCTTACTGGTCAACGACCCTGCGTGCTAGCCTGCCTCAAATCTCGCCGGTCAAGCCCAATTCGGCACCGATTGTCTCGGGTGATTGTTGGAGGTCACATGGACAGACTGCAGGCTCTTGCGGTTTTACGTGAGATTGCGGTCGAGGTGCTGGTGGTCGAGCCAGAGTCAGTGACCGAGGACGCCGACTTCCGTAAGGATCTCGACGCGGAGAGTCTCGATCTGGTGGAGCTGATGATGGCGCTGGAGGACCGGCTCGGGATCCGGCTGCCGCAGGACGGGCTGCGTGAGATCAACACTGTCGGGCAGGCGCTCGACATGGTGCTCGACGGTGGGGCCGGCGATGTCGCCGAGGGCGCCGAGGTGGTGGGGGAGGTCGAGCGGAAGACGCCGGCCTGATGGCGGGCGACAGCCCCGTCCGTCAGCGGGTTGCCGTCACCGGGCTGAGCGCCAGGACGCCTGCCGGTGACACCTCTGGCGCCCTGTGGTCGGTACTGCGGTCCGGGCGTTCGGTCATCGGCCCGATCCGCAGCTTCGACGCCTCCGGGCTCGCGACCCGCATCGCGGGCGAGATCCAGGGCTTCGATCCGACCGCCTACCTCACTCCGAAAATGGTCCGGCAGACCGACCGGGTCAGCCAACTCGCCTTCGCGGCGGCGCTCGACGCGTTTGCCGACGCCGATCCCCGGCAGTTCGACCCGGACCGCTGCGCGGTGGTGGTCGGCACCGGAATGGGCGGATCGGACAGCTTCTACCGGCAGGTCCGCGCCTTCATCGAGAATGGTCCGGACCGGATCAGTCCATGGGCCATTCCGATGATCATGCCGAACGCGGCGGCGTCACTCATCGCCCGGCAGCTTCGCTGGCGCGGTCCGAACTTCTGCATCTCGACCGCCTGCACGGCCGGCGCCAACGCGATCGGCGAAGGCGTCCGACTCATTCGTGACGGCAGCGCCGACGTCGTCCTGGCCGGCGGTTCGGAGGCGGCGGTCAACCCCATCGTCGTCGCCGGGTTCGCCCGGATGCACGCGCTGAGCACCCGCAATGCCGAGCCCGAGAGCGCCTCGCGTCCGTTCGACGGCGCACGGGACGGCTTCGTGCTCGCCGAGGGCTCGGCCTTCGTGCTCCTGGAGCGCCTCGACCGGGCCTTGGCCCGGGGCGCCCGCATCCATGGTGAGGTCGCCGGCTACGGGTTCAACAGCGACGCCTACCACTCCACGATGCCGCATCCGGAAGGGCGCGGCGCCGTGCACTGCATGCGCCTGGCGCTGCGCGACGCCGGCGTCGACCCGGCCGACGTCGGTCACATCAACGCGCACGGCACCTCGACGACGCTCAACGACGCCGCCGAGGCGCAGGCCATCCACACCGTCTTCGGTGGGGCCGCGCCGCCGACCACCTCGGCGAAGGGCGCGCTGGGACACCTGATCGGGGCGGCCGGCGCGGTCGAGGTCGTCGCATCACTGCTCGCCCTGCGCCACGGCGAGATCCCGCCAACGGCCAACCTGCGCACCCGCGGGTCCGACATTCCCATCGACGTCGTCGCCGATGCCCCGCGCACCGGGCGTCCCGGCCCGATCCTGACGAACTCGTTCGGTTTCGGCGGGCACAACGCCTCGCTGGTGCTCGCCTCCGTCGACGACACCGGCGCCATCGTCCACTCCAACTGAAGCATCCGCACCGTCCAAGACAGACAAGGTGGTCGAGGGTGAACATCCAGGTCGCCCCGGCGGGGACGGGCAGCGTCATCGACAGCATCGGCGTGGCACTGCCCGACCGGGTCATGACCACCCGCGAGGTGCTCGACGGTTGCCGGAGCCGGTTGGCCCTGCCGCTGGAACAGACCACCGGCATCGCGTCGCGGCGCGTCGCCGGCGACGTGGAGTACGCCCTCGACCTGGCCACCCGGGCCGCGCAGGACTGCGTCTCCCGCTCGTCGATCGGGCTCGCCGACGTCGATCTGCTCATCAGCGCCAGCATCTCGCGGGTCGACAGCCCGGAGCGGTCGACCTACGAGCCGTCGGCGGCCACGCAGCTGCGCCACCGGCTGGGTTGCGATCGGGCCTGGGCGTTCGACGTGACGAACGCGTGTGCCGGCCAGTTCACCGGCATCTACGTCGCCGACGCGCTCATCCGGGCCGGTGAGATCGGGTCGGCGCTGATCGTCAGCGGGGAGTACATCTCCCACCTGATGCGTACCGCGCAGCTGGAGATCGTCGACGAGCTCGATGCCCGCATCGCCTGCCTGACGTTGGGTGACGCGGGTGCGGCGGTCCTGCTGACCAGGGCCGACGACGGGCCGGGCGGCTTCGAGTACATCGGCCTTCGCACCGTCGGGCGTTACCACAACCTGTGCGTGGCCGGGCCCACCGATCAGCCGCACGGTGGCGTCATCATGAAGACCGACATGATGGGTCTGGCGGCCGCCGGCATCCGGGAGATGGTGGCGCACACTCAGCAGGCCCTCGGCGCGATGGGCCTGTCGCCGAGGGACTTCGACCGGTTCATCCCGCACCAGACGTCCACGCTGGCGATCCAGGCCGCCGTCCGCCGTACGAACAAGGTCTTCGGCGGTGTGGTGGTGGACGAGCGGGACGTCATCAACAACCTGTCGAGGCGCGGCAACACCGCGACCACGACGCACCCGGTCGCGCTGCGCGACGCGAGCCTCGACGGGCGGATCCGGACCGGCGACCGGGTGCTGTTCGAGGTCGCCGCGTCCGGCGTCAACGTCGGCACCGCCGCGTACCGGCTGGACGGGCTGCCCGACCGGCTCGCCCGGGGGACCCGGTCCTTGCGGGCCGCGCCCCCGCGCCGCCGCCCGGCACCATGGCCGGACCCGGTGCGCGCCGTCGCGATCGGCCTCGCGGGACCCGAACCCGCGGCCGGACCCGAACCCGCGGCCGCAGCCGAGCCCGTGACGACGTTCCAGCTCATCCGCGCCGCCACCGACGACTGCCTGCGCCGGGCGGGCGTCCGCGCCTCCGGCGTCGACCTACTCATCCACGTCGGCGTGTACCGCACCGGCATGATCGCCGAACCGGCGATCGCGGCGATCGCCGCGGGCGAGCTGGGCTTCGACGGCAGCACCGCCGCCGCCGGCGAACTCCTCGCCTTCGACGTCACCAACGGCGCGCTGGGCACGCTCGACGGCTGGCGGATCGCCGCCGAACTCATCCGGGCCGGCAAGGCCGACACCGCCGTCGTGGTCGCCTCCGAGGTCGAGCAGCGTGAACCCGGTGCCGCCGGGCCCGCGGTGGCCAGGTACGCCTCGGCGGTGCTGCTGCGCCTCGACCCCGACCGGGTGAGCGGCTTCCTGGGTTTCCACAGCCGCTCCGTCGCGACGCCCGATTCCGACCGGGGCGCCTGGGTGATGCAGGACGGCGGGCACAGCTTCATCCGCGCCACCGACCGCAGCGAGCCCGCCGCCGCGTACGCCGAGCACCTGCCCGTGGTCGTCGCCGAGCTGCTGGAGCGCCTGCGGGTGCGACCCGACGCGATCCGCGCGGTCGTACCGCCCTGGCTGCCACCGTCGGTCGAGCGCCGGCTGCGCGACACCTGGCCGGTGCTCGGTCCGCGGCTGGTCACGCTGCCGTCCGCGTCGAACGGCACCGACCTGTTCACCTCGGCCCTGCCGGTCGGCCTGCGCGCCGTGTCCGCCGGCGGCGAGGTGTCGCCAGGCGATCTGGTGGTGGTCGTGGGCGCGAGCACCGGCATGGAGGTCGGCGCCGCGCTGTACCGCATCTGAAGGGAACGCGTATGTGTGGTGTCGCCGGCATCCTCGATCTCGACGCCGCTGTCGAGCCGCACCGGCTGGCCCGGATGGCACACGCGCTGGCCCATCGCGGCCCGGACGGCGAGGGGTACTTCGTGGCCCCGGGGATCGGGCTGGCGTACCGGCGGCTCGCGATCGTCGACGTGGCCGGTGGTCAGCAACCACTGAGCGACGAGCGCGGTGACATCCAGGTCATCTTCAACGGCGAGATCTACAACCACCGGGCACTGCGGGCCCGGCTCGTCGAGCGCGGCCACACCCTCACCAGCGGCAGTGACGGTGCCGTGATCGCCCACCTCTACGAGGAGCACGGCCTCGGCTTCGTCGACCACCTCGACGGGGACTTCGCCATCGCGTTGTGGGACGGTCGGCTTCGTCGGCTCACGCTCGCCCGGGACCCGGTCGGGGTCAAACCCCTGTACTACCACGTCGCCGGGGGCCGGCTTCAGTTCGCCAGCGAGGTGAAGGCCCTGTTCGCGTCGGGGTTGTGCGAGGCGCGCGTCGACCCGCAGGGGCTCCGCGACGTCTTCGGCTACGGCCAACCGACCGCGCCGGGCACCTTCTGGGCCGGTGTCCACGACCTGCCGCCCGGGCACCTGCTGGTGGCCGACGGGCAGGCGGTCGCCCTGCGCCGGTACTTCACCCCGCTGGACGGGGACCCGGACGATCTGCTGAGCGGGCGGGCGGCCGTCGAGCAGTTCCGTTCGGCGCTGGTCGAGGCGGTCCGCAAACGGCTGCCGGACGAGGTCGGCTTCGGCGCGACGCTCAGCGGCGGCCTGGACAGCACCGCCGTCGTCGCGACGATCTCCGCCATCCTCGGCACACCGGTACAGACCGCCAGCATCCGACTGCCCGGCTCGGACCTCGACGAGGGTCACTACTCGCGGCTCGCCGCGAAGGCCCTGGGGGTCGACAACGTCGAGATCGAGTTCGACGGCGCCGAGGCGTGCGAGCACCTGGCGAAGACACTGTGGCACCTGGAGGCGCCGCAGTGGTTCGGCGTCGCCACGCCGTTTCTGAAGGTGACCCGGATCGCCGCCGAGCGGGGCGCCAAGGTCGCGCTGACCGGCGACGGCGCCGACGAGCTGCTCGGCGGCTACTCCTGGTACGTCCTCCAGCGGCTGGAGCAGCGGCTCGGCCGGCTGACCCGGGTGGGCCTGGACCCGCTGCGCCGGCTGATCCTGGCCGGGGTGCTGGCCCGCAACGGCGCCCCCGCCGGCGCGGCCACCCACCTGGCCGCCGTGCCGAGGCGACTCACGGCCACCGCGGACCGCTTCGGCGGTGGCGCGCCCGCCTGGTTCTACCTGTGGTCGGCGATGGACGCGGTCGCGCCCGCGCTGCTGCGCCCGTCCAGCGGCGCGCTCACCCCGTCGCCGCTGCCGGCCCCGCCGACACACACGGCGCTGCACCGCTCGTTGCACTACGAGTACCAGACCCGCCTGCCCAGTTGGGTCCTCATGCTCAGCGACCGGCTGTCCATGGCCAACGGCGTCGAGGTGCGCGTGCCGTTCATGGACCGGGCGCTGCTGGACCTGTCGGCACGACTGGATCCTCGGGTGCTCATGCGCGGCACCAGCGAGAAACACATCCTCAGGCAGGCCCTTCGCGACGTGGTCCCGGCACCGATCCGACGCCGCCGGAAGAAACCGTTCTTCACGCCCATCACGCCGTGGTATCTCACCGGCCCCGGGGAGGAACTCGCGGCGACCTATCTCGGGCCGGCGGCGGTACGCGCCAGCGGGCTCTTCGACCCGGCGCAGGTGACCGCGTTGCACCGGGCCGCGCTGCGGGGGGCCGGCCGCACCTGGGAGGGTACGGTCGCCGAGTGGGCCAGCATGGCCGTCCTCACCACCCACCTGCTGCTGGAGGTGTTCCGCGACGCGGCGGCCACCCCCGCCCCGGACGCGCTCCCGGCGGCGCTCGCCAGCGCCCTGCAACGCGCCGAGCGGCGATGACGAGCCCCGAGCGGCACCGCTGGCCCGGCATCGCATCCCGCACCATCCTGGTCACCGGGGCGACCGGTTTCATCGGCGCCCGGCTCGTGCGACGGTTGGCGGACCTGGGGTGCGCCCCCGCCGCGATGGTCCGCCCCACGTCCGACCGCGCGGTCCTGGCCGGCATCCCCGGGCTGCGCTACGCGGTCGCCGACCTCGACACCGGCGCGGGTGTGGCGGCGGCCGTCGCCGGCGTCGACGCCGTCGTGCACCTGGCCGGCCAGGTGAAGGCCCGCCGCCCAGGGGCGTTCCGGCGCGGAAACACCGAGTCCACCGGCCGGCTGGTCGCCGCCATCGCCGCCGCCGAACCGACCCCTCGGCTGGTGCTGTGCTCGTCCCTGGCCGCCGCCGGGCCGTCGCGTCCCGGCCGGCCACGGGACGAGTCCACGCCGGCCGCGCCGGTCTCCGCGTACGGACGCAGCAAACTCGCCGCCGAGGAGATCGCCCGCGCCGCTGGCGTGCCGACCGTCGTGCTCCGCCCGACCATCGTCTACGGCCCAGGCGACCACGACTTCCTGCCGTCCTTCCTGCCGATGGCCCGGATGGGCACCCACCTGCGTCCCACCCGCCCGGAACGCGAGTACTCATTCGTGCACGTGGACGACCTGTGCTCGGCTCTGATCGCGGCCGTCGTCCGGGGCGGGACGCTGCCACCCGACGGCGGTGCCGAGGGGGTGTACCTCATCAGCGACGGCGCGGTGTACGGCTGGAGCGACTTCTGCCGCGAACTCGCCATCGCGGTCGGCCGCCCCCACCCGCGCTTCATCGCGGTGCCGGGCCCGCTCGTGCACGCGACCGGTTGGCTGTGCGACCTGAGCCCGGTTCGCCGGGGCGCGGCGCTGACGATGAACCGGGACCGCGCGCACGAGATCCGGCAGTTGGCGTGGACGTGCGCCACCGATCGGGCCCGGACGGACCTCGACTTCACGCCCGCGTACCTCCTGCCGGAGGGCCTGGCCAGCGCGGTGGCGTGGTACCGCGACCAGGGCCTGCTCCGGTGACGCGGCTACGCGGGCGGCTCGACCGCCTCGACGAGGACCTGGAGCACGTGCCGGTACGGCTGCCCGGTGGCCCGGCTCATGCCCATCTCGCAGGTGCGGTTGCAGGAGGCGTACGCGTCGTGGTCGCGCTCGTTGACCTCGGCGGCCTGGGCGGCGGTGGCGCTCGCGGTCACCTCGGGATGCAGCATTCCCCGGTCGCCGGCGAAGGCGCAGCATCCCCAGCTGTCCGGCACGGTCACCGTGTCGGCGACGGCCTGGGCGACCGCGCGCAGCTCGTCGATGCCGTCGAGGTGCACCGTGGAGCAGGTGGGGTGCAGGGCCAGCGAACCCAGCCGCCGGGGCTCCGGCAGCGCCGGCAGCAGGTGCTCGGCGGTGAACGTGACGCTGTCGACGAAGCGCAGCGCGTCGTACCGCGCCCGGTCCTCCTCGGCCAGGGCGGCGGTCAGCTGCGTCAGCCCGTGGGTGCAGGACGACGCGTCGCACACGACGGGCAGGCGGCCCTGGTCGCTGGCCTCCCACAGCACGGCGAGGGTCCGCTCGGCCATCTCGCGGTGGCCGGCCGGATAGCCCTTGGACTGCCACGGCGTCCCGCAGCACAGGCCGGCCGTGCCAGCCGGCACGACGACCGACACGCCGGCCAGCTCGCACAGGCGCAGGAACGCCGCCGCCGCGCCGCCGGCCGGACCGTCCTCCGGTGCGAAGAGGCTGCCCACGCAGGCCGCGAAGAACACCGCCTGGGCGTCCGGTGCGCTGCGGGGTCGGGGGCGGGGAGCGCCGGCGCGCGGCATGTCGTCGCTCCACTGTGGCACCAGTTCGGTGGCGCCGAGCCCACGGATCACCCCGGTGGCGGCGCGGGTCAACGGTGTCGGTACGGCGTGTGCGGCCCTCAGCCCCAGGCGGACACCGGTCACGGCGCCCTTCCAGTGCCGGGCGACGCCGCGGGCGGTGCGCTGGGCGGCAGGGCGGTGCCGTTCGGCGCGCAGCCGCTTCATCGCCGCGCCGGTGTCGATGCCGACCGGGCAGGCGGTGACGCAGAGGCTGTCCGCGGCGCAACTGTCCACCGCCGCGTACGCGTAGTCGGCCGTCAGCTCCCGGCGGCGCTCCTCGTCGCCGGCGGCGGTGGCGAGGGCGATCTGCCGTTGCAGGACGATGCGCTGCCGGGGGGTGGTGGTGACGTCGGCGGTGGGGCAGACCGGCTCGCAGTAGCCGCACTCGACGCAGGCGTCCAGCTCGGGGTCGACCGTCGGGACGGCCTTGAGCTGCCGCAGGTGCACGGTCGGGTCGTCGTTGAGCAGCACACCGGGGTTGAGCAGGCCGCTGGGGTCGCACAACCGCTTGAGGTCGCGCATCACGTCGTACAGCTCGTCGCCGTACTGGCGGCGGACGAAGGGGGCCATGGCCCGGCCGGTGCCGTGCTCGGCCTTGAGGGTGCCCCCCTCGCCGAGCACGAGGTCGACCATGTCGTCGGTGAACCGGGCGTAGCGGTCGATCTCGGCAGGTGTGTCGAAGGACTGGGTCAGCATGAAGTGCAGGTTGCCGTCGCGGGCGTGTCCGAAGATCACCGCGTCCGGGTAGCCGTGCCTGTCGAACAGGTCGATCAGCCCGTCGCAGGTGCCGGTCAGGCGCGGCATCGGCACCGCGATGTCCTCCAGCAGGGCCGTGGTGCCGGGCGCGCGGGCACCGGCGACCGCCGTGTAGAGGCCCTTGCGCAGGTGCCAGAGTTTGGCCCGTTCGCGGGGGTCGCGGGTCAGTGCGGTGCCGGTGACGGCGGGCAGCCGGTCGAGCACGGGCTGGGCGTCGGCAAGCGTCGCGGCCAGCCGTTCCGCGCTGTCCTCGGCGAACTCCACGAGCAGCGCGGCGTGCCCGGTGACAGTCAGCCCGCGAAGGGTCGCGCTCGCGTCGGGGTCGCGCTGGCTGACCCGCAACGCGGCCGCGTCGAGCAGTTCGGCGGTACGCGCGCCCGCGGCGAGCAGGGCGGGTAGCGCGTCGGTGGCGGCGCTGAGACCGGGCAGGATCAGCAGTCCGGTGGCGGCGTGTTTGTGGATCTCGACGGTCCGGAAGACGGCCTCGGCCACGAACCCGAGGGTGCCCTCGCTGCCGATCATCAGGTGGGCGAGCATGTCGGCCGGGCTGTCGTGGTCGAGCAGGGAGTTCAGCCCGTACCCCATGGTGTTCTTCATGGCGAACAGCCGCTCGATCGTGGCGCGTGAGCCCGGTGTCGAGCGCACCCGGTCGCGCAGGCGCAGCAGCCCGGCGTACAGCTCCGGCTCGTCGGCCCGCAGCCGGTCGTCGGCGTCGCGCGCGGCGGAGTCGACGACGGTGCCGGACGGCAGGACGACGCGCAGCGACTCCATGGTGCGGTACGCGTTGTCGGTGGTGCCGCAGGTCATCCCGCTGGAGTTGTTGGCCACCATGCCGCCCACCGTGCAGGCGGCCTCGCTGGCCGGGTCCGGGCCGAGCCGGCGGCCGTAGCGGGCCAGTCTGGCATTGGCCTGCCGGATCGTGAGGCCCGGCTGGAGCCGGATGCGGCGGCCGTCGTCGAGCACCTCGGCGTGCCGCCAGTCGGTCCGGACGTCGACGAGCACGCCCGCGCCGCCGGCCTGCCCGGCGAGGCTGGTGCCGCCGCCGCGCAGGGTCAGCGGGACACCGGCCTCCCGGGCGCCCGCCATCAGCGCCCCCACCTCGGCCGCCGAGGCGGCGCGCACCACGGCCTGCGGCTCGAACAGGTACGGCGAGGCGTCGTGCGCCGCCGCCAGCCTGCGGGGCAGCTCGGTGCTGGCCCGGGCCGGGTCGTCGAGACGCGAGCGCAGCAGCTCGGCGACCTCGCGGGCGCGGACGCCGGCCGTGGTCGGCGCGGGTACTCCTACGACGGGTCTCATGGGCGGGTCCTCCCGAAAGGGGCGGTCAGAAGGCGACGATCAACCGGTCCGGCGCGGTGTCGACAGGCGTCGGCAGCCGCAGCGGCTGGCGGCCGGGGGTGATGCTGCCCAGCACCGAGGCGTGCCGCGCGCCGGTGCCCGAGGGCAGGGTGCCGGGCAGCCCGTGCACGGTCAGGTAGCCCAGCAGCGCGAAGGCCAGTGCCTCCTTGGCGTCCGACGCGACACCCAGGTCGTCGCTTGACGACAGGTCGACGCCCGGCAGCTCCTCGGCGATCATGCGCAGCAGCGTCGGGTTGTGTGCGCCGCCGCCGGAGACGACGAGCCGGGTGACGCCGTGGTCGCGGCAGGCGCCGGCCACCGTGACCGCCGTCAACCGGGTGAGGGTGGCCAGGACGTCCTGCGGATCCGGCGTGGGCACGTCGGCGAGTGCGGCGAGCAGGTACGGCAGGTGGAACAGCTCCTTGCCGGTGCTCTTCGGGCCGGGCTGCCGGTAGTACGGCTCGTCGAGCAGTCGCCGCAGCAGGGCCTGGTCCACCTGCCCGGCCGCCGCCCCGCGCCCGTCCCGGTCGTACTCCTCGGTGCCGCCGCTGAAGTGCCGCGCGGCGGCGTCGAGGAGCGCGTTGGCCGGGCCGGTGTCGTACGCGAGCGGGTCCGCGTCCGGCGCGACGACGGTGATGTTGGCGATGCCGCCCAGGTTGAGCGCGGCGGGGACGCCGGGCAGGCCCCGCAGCAGCAGCGTGTCGAAGAGAGCGACCAGGGGAGCGCCCTGGCCGCCCGCGGCGACGTCGCGGGAGCGCAGGTCGGCCACGACCGGGAGGCCGGTGGCCTCCGCGATCCAGGCCGGCTGACCCAGTTGCAGGGTGCCCCGGACCACACCGCCGTCGACCCAGTGGTGCATGGTCTGCCCGTGCGAGACGACCAGGTCGGCGTCTGCGCCGCACAGCTGGGCGAGCGCCCGCGCGCCGGCCTCGGCGAAGGCCTGGCCGATGCCGGTGTCCAACACCGTGATCGCCTCGGTGGTGGTCGGCGCGGGCGGTAGGGCGGCGGCGATCCGGGTGCGCAGCTCCTCGGGGTACGGGTGGCTGAGCCGGCCCAGTGGCCGCATCCGCAGGGTGTCGCCGCTCATCTCGAACTCGGCGGCGGCGGCTTCGATGCCGTCGTAGGAGGTGCCGGACATCAGGCCGATGACACGCATCACGTCCTCCTTCATGCCCGGGCGGCGGGCTCTGCCGCGTCGTCGATCTCGTCGGCGCGTCCATGGTCGTAGGGCGTCGCCGGGGCCGCGTGGAACCGGCTCGACACCGCGCCGACCAGCAGAGTGATCAGGACGCCGATCGGCACCAGCCACTGCGCGGCGATGGCGGTGGGGACGGTGTGCCCGGCCGCCGTGACGTCGATCTTGACGTAGCGGACGATGTAGGTCATCACCGCCACGGTGACGAGGAAGGCGACGAACGCGTCGACCTGGTTGGCCCGGCTGACCAGGCGGCCGAGCAGGAAGGCACCGAGCAGCGCTCCGTAGGTGTAGCCAGCGATGGTCAGACCGGTCAGGTAGACGTTTCCGGTGCTGGAGCTGAACGCGCAGGCGAAGACTGCCATCAACACCGCCCAGACCAGGGTCATCACCCGGGCGAGCCGCAGCATCGCGTCGTCGGACGGGACCTTCCGGAAGAAGCTGTGGATGAAGTCGGCGACCGTGGAGTTCGACATCGAGTTCAGCGCCGACGACAGCGACCCCATCGCGGCGCCGAGGATGCCGGCCACCAGCAGACCGGAGATGCCCACCGGCAGGGCGTGCAGGATGAAGTTCGGGTAGAGGTTGTCGCTGCTGTTCAGGCCCAGTTCCTTGAAGGTCTGACCCTTGTTGTACGACCACAGCAGCGCGCCGACCAGGGAGAACGCCGCGAACTGGATGACCACGAAGATGCCCGAGGAGATCATTGCCTTCTGGCCGTCGCGCAGCGTCCGGGTGGACAGGATGCGCTGGACGATCAGCTGGTCCGACCCGTGGCTGGCCATCGCGAAGATCGCACCGCCGATGATCGCGGTCGGCAGGGCGAACGGGCTGGTGAGCACGTGCGCGAGCGACAGGTTGGTGTCGAAGAGCTGGAACTTGCCGGCGTCCAGCGCCTGCGAGTAGCCGTCGAAGCCCACGGCGTGGCTGAGCACCGCGATGGCCAGGATCGCCCCACCCAGGTAGAGCCCCATCTGGATGGCGTCGGTCCAGATGACCGCCTTGATGCCACCGAGGTAGGTGTAGACGACCGTGATCAGGGTCAGGACCACGATGATGACCTGATAACCGACGTTAAGGCCGATTTCGTCGAGGAGCAGCTTGATGGGGATGGCCGAGGCGAACAGCCGTACGCCCTCGGCGAGCAGGCGGGTGAAGACGAACGTGACCGATGCCAGGCCCTGGAGTTTCAGGCCGAACCGCTCACCGAGGTACTGGTAGGCGCTGACGAAGCCGCCCCGCTTGTAGAGCGGGATGAGCACCGCTGCCACGACGACGCGACCGATCACGTAGCCGAGGGCCAGTTCGACGTTGCCGAACCCCTGCCCGCTGTAGGCGCCACCGGGCACGCTGATCACGGTCAGGACGCTGGTTTCGGTGGCGACCACGGAGAACGAGACGGTCCACCACGGCAGCCGACCCTCGCCCACGAAGTAGTCCTTGGCGGACTTCTGCTTGCCGGACAGGCGTAGTCCGACGTAGGCGATCACCACGAGGTACAGCACGATCACGACAAGGTCGAGTTGACGCACAGCTCGCTCCCAACCAGGAGTTGTCAATAAGTGACGCATGTCTAGCGTATCCCGAAACTTTTTGCCAGTCCGCGTCCGGGCTGGCTACGCTGTGGTCCCGGCCTGCGGATACGGGGAGGCGGGGGGTCCAGCGGAGTGCCCACCTCCCACCGTGCCGACCAGGCTGGCACGGCCGGAACGGCACATCGCGGACGCGGCGCTCGACGAGCCGCAGCCCGTCGTTCGACCGGCGACTGAACACAGTGAGAGGAACGAGTAACCCCGTGGACCTCAGCACCCTCGGCACCGAGACCCGCAACGACAAGACCAGCGACCTCGACCTGATGTCCCCCACCGAGCTGCTCCTCGCGATGAACGACGAGGACCAGACGGTGGCCCAGGCGGTCCGGCGGGCCGTGCCGGACATCGCGGCCGCCGTCGACGTCGTCGTGGCATCGCTGCGCCAGGGCGGGCGACTCATCTACCTCGGTGCCGGCACCAGCGGCCGGATCGGCATGCTCGACGCCGTCGAGATCCCGCCCACCTTCGGTACGTCGCCCGACCGGGTTCTCGGCCTGCTCGCCGGGGGAGCGCGAGCCTTCGGTGTCGCCGTCGAGGGCGCGGAGGACGACCCGAAACGTGCCGTCGCCGATCTCGACGCGGTCGGCCTGACCGCCCGCGACACGGTGGTCGGGCTCGCCGCCAGCGGCCGCACGCCATACGTGGTGGGCGGGCTGGAGCACGCCCGCGCGCTCGGCGCGTCGACAGTCTCGGTGGCCTGCAACTCCGACGCGGTGACCAGCAGGTACGCCGACGTCGCCATCGAGGTGCCCACCGGTCCCGAGGTGCTCACCGGCTCCACCCGGCTCAAGGCCGGCACCGCCGAGAAGCTCGTCTGCAACATGCTCTCGACCGCCACGATGGCCCGGCTCGGCAAGGTCTACGGCAATCTGATGGTGGACATGAACGCCACGAACGAGAAGCTCGTCGACCGGGCGCGGCGGATCGTCGCCGAGGCCGCCGACACGGACCTCGACAGCGCCGCGCGGGCACTCGTGGCGGCGCACGGGCACGCCAAGACGGCAATTGTGCTGCTGCTCGCGAACTGCACCGCCGAGGAGGCCGCGGCGCGGCTGCGCGCCGCCGACGACGACGTGCGGGCGGCCGTCGCGGCCTGACCGTCCCGCCATGGCACGGGGACAGATCCGGGCACGGACTTTCTGTCGGGCCGCTCACCTGAGGTTCGCCGCATGTACTTCGTGTGCCGGTGGCCTCGCCCGACGCCGACCGGACCCTGGGCCTGGCTGGCGCCATCGCCTTCCCCGGCCGCACCCTGCCGGACCTCGCCGCGCGTCCGCGTGCCGCCGACGCGCCCGGCACCCGCCGATGGCCCCACGATGCCCAGCGGTAGCTCTCCATCGTGGCCGGTGAGCGCTCCTCCGGCTCGGTCGAGAGTCGACGAAGCGCCCCATCCGCGTCGGACGGGGCGCCTCGTGGTGTCAGCCGAGCGGTGGGTAGGAAACCGTGCGGTCCCCGTCGGCGTCGGTCGCGGTGGCCAGCTCGATCCGGGGGGACCGGTCCGGCGGGAGGTGGGCACGGTCGGCGATGACGACGACGTCCACCTCTCCGTCGATCATGGCCTGCTCGATGGTCTCCCACGATCCCCGCATGATTCCCGTGAATCGGTACGAGTGTCGGCGAAGGTGCGCAAGACACGTCGCGACGGCGTGCTCCGCCGGCTCGATGTGGGCGGGAATCCAGATGACGGCTATCTCCATGGTCTTCTCCTGATCAACGTCGCGGACGCGAGTGGGTGATCAGGAGTTGCCGTGGTGGCGGAGGACCCCGCTCCACCGGTCGGCTGGCAGCGCGCCTGTCGACCGCGGTGACGGTGAGCCCTGGACCCAGCGGCGCGCTGGGCGGCACAGCCTCAGCCGCCGACGTGGGTGGATCGGTGCCGCCGGTGCTGGCACCGGCGGGCGCCGACGCGAGTGCCAGCACGAGCGCCGGTGGCCCCGACGCGGGACGGACGGGTGGTCGGGACGGGTCGTCGAGGACCGCGGCCATCGCCACCCGCGCCCGATCCGGTGTTCGGCCGTCGGAGGTGTCGTGCCCGACGCGGGACACCGTCGCCGGCACGGGCGTCGACGGTGCCGGCGCCGACCGCGCGGCGGCGCGGGCCTCGCTGGAGGCCGAGTTCGGGGGTGGGGGCGTGGCCTGCGGCGAAGACGACGGCGACGTACGGGCCGGCCGCGTCGGTACGACGGCAGAGGGATCGCCCGACCGCGTCGGCAGCGGATCGGCCGGCTGGGTCGGCAGCGGGACGGCCGACGGCAGGGGCAGGGGAATTGCCGACGGCAGGGGCAGGGGAATCGCCGACGGCAGGGGCAGGGGGAGTGCGGTCGGCAACGGCAGGGGGACGGACACCTGCACCTCGACGAGGTCGGGCACCCGTACCGTGATGGTGCCTGGCGAGGAGTTGACCTCCACCGGTTGGAGACTCGTCGGCAACGGTAGCGGTGTGTCGGCGTGGGCAGGGTTGGCGCCCAGGGTCGCCCCGAGCGCCGCGGCCCCGAACGCCGCCGCTGGAAGGCTGTGCCTCCACCGCATCAGACGGAGGCCGTCGACAGGTGCGCCGCGAGCCCGGCCCGGGTGCGATTCACCGGTGCGCTGCCGCTGCCCGAGCGGATGCCCGTCGCGTCCTGCCGTTCCCTCCATGTGCGGGTTCTTGCCCCGGGAATCCCCGGGCTACACCTTCCGTCGATGTCCGGGTGGCTGGCTCGCGCGAACGACCTTACCCCGGGCGATCGACGTCAATGATCGAGTGGGCGGATCAGACCCGCGCTTCCGCGGGTGCCGGGACGGGGTGGAGCGGCAGGTCACGCATCCGGCGGATCGGCGTCGACAGGTAGATGATCGGGGAGAGCACGGTGAGTGCCCCGAAGATCAGCAGGGTGGTGCGGGCGCCGAGCGGCCCGGCCAGGATGCCGGCGAGCAGACCGCCGAGCGGGATGGCACCCCAGGAGACGAACTTGACCGTGGCGATCACCCGCGACAGCAGCTCCGGCGGGCTGGCGAGCATCCGGTACGTGCGGGTGGTCACGCTGAGTACCACCGTGGACCCGGCGAAGATGAGATTCCCGACGGCGAAGGCGAGGTAGCCCGCGGTGCCGGTGCCCAGCGGGATGATGAGCGCGCCGACCACGCCGACGGAGGCCGAGATGATCAGACCACGTGCGGTGCCGAATCGGCCGGTGAAGCGGGTGGTCAGCGCGGCGCCGATGAGCGTGCCGAGCCCGTCGGCGGCGATCAGCAGCCCGACCAGGAGCGGCGATGCGTGCAGCTCGCGCAGCAGATAGAACGGAAAGAGAGCCAGCATCGCGCCGTTGACGAAGTTCGTCGCGGTGGCGTCCCACATGGCCGGTCCGATGATCGGGTGTCGCAGCACGTAGTGCCAGCCCTCGCGGATCATCGTGACCATCGGTGGCCGCTGGTCCGGTCGCTGTACCCGCCGGGCCGGCAGGGTGCGCAGCAGCACGGCGGAGACCAGATAACTGACGGCGTCCACGAGGAGCGTCGGCACCGCACCCAGCAGTTGCACCACGAGCCCGCCCAGGGACGGCCCGCCCAACTGGGTGGCGGCGAGGGTGCCGGAGTTGAGACTGTTGCGCGCCTGCAGCTGGGCGGCCGGCACGATCTCGGGCAGGAAGGTCTGGTTCGCCACGTCGAACAGCACATTGGCGAAGCTCACGACCAGGGCGACCGCGACCAGTTGGGCCACCGTGAGGGTGTCGTACCACCAGGTCAGGGGGACGGACGCGATGGCGAGGGCCCGGATCAGGTCCAGGGCGACCTGCATGCCGCGCAGCGGCAGGCGCTGCACGATCACCCCCGCCGGCAGGCTGATCAAAAGATACGCCAGATAGCCGGCCGCCGTGATCAGACCCATGTCGAAGGCTGACGCGTGCAGCACGACCAGCGCGGTCATCGGCAGGGCCAGCCCGCCGACGGCCGAGCCGAGGTGGCTGGTCGTGCTGGCCAACCACCAACGCCAGAAAGCAGTAAGTTCCATGATGGAACTCACTATAGGGATGGGAGTGTGGATGGTCGACCCCGCAGGCCCCTGCCCGCGACGGCACCGTCGCGGGCGAGTCGGACGCCCGAGCCCGCTTACTGCCGAACCGTCTGGCGGTGGTGTCAGGGTCGTAGGCCGGTGACGACGATCCGAACGAGGTCGGCGTCGCCGCGGTGTCGTGCGGTCGCGACGCAGCCGACGACGAGGGACTGGACGTCATCGGGTGTGATGTCTGGGCGTACGGATCCGCGTTGCTGCGCTTCGTGGAGGAGTTCGGCGAAGGCGGTGTTGAGGGCGGCGTCGGCGTCGGCGGGAATCTGGTAGCCGCCGTTGGACAGTGCGTCGGCAACGGCGCGGTTGGCGAGGCCGGCGTCAACCATGACGGTGAAGAACTCGGTGAAGTCGATACCGGATCGGGCCTTGGCGGTCAGCGCCTGGACGCGGTCGAGCACCACGGCCTCGATCAGCGATTCCTTTGTCGGAAAGTGTCGATACATGGTGCCCGCGCCCACGCCTGCGCGCCGGGCGATGTCGTCGACGGGTACGCCCGCCCCTTCGGTGGCCAGGACCACGTAGGCGGTGTCCAGGATGCGTTGGCGATTGCGGCGAGCGTCGGCGCGCACGAGACCCTCCATGTCGACAAGCGGGGCGGCCGTTCCGTATAGTTAAACGGGGCGACCGTTCCGATTATAGGAGACGTCATGTGGAGTACGCGCGACATGTCCCGCCTCGATGGCGCCACCGCGTTGGTGACCGGAGCTACCGCCGGCATCGGCCTGGAAACAGCGAAGGCCCTGAGCGCGCACGGAGTCCACGTCGTGATCGGCGCACGCGACGCGGAGCGCGGCGCTGACGCCGTACGTCAGTTGCCCGGCGGAGGCAGTGTGCTCTCACTCGACCTGGCCTGCCTCGCATCGGTGCGGCAGGCGGCAACCGACCTCCACGAACGCGTCGAACAACTCGACCTCCTGATCAACAACGCCGGTCTGTGGTGGCAGCCGGCCCGGCGCACCAAGGACGGCTTCGAGTCCCAGATCGGCGTCAACCACCTTGGCCACTTCGCGTTGACCGGACTGCTCCTCGGCCTGGTCGAGCGATCGCCGGCCGGGCGGGTCGTCACCGTCAGCAGCAAGGCAGCAGGCGCAGGCTCCATCACTCGTCTCGACCCGAGAAGCCTCGACGGATATCGGCCAACCACCGCCTACAACGCCTCGAAGCTTGCGAATCTGCTCTTCGCGTTCGAGCTGCACCATCGGCTCGCCGCGGCCGGCTCCTCGACGATCAGCCTGGCGGCCCACCCCGGCGGGGCGCGTACCGACCTGTTTCGCGACGCGTCGCCGGGCTTCCGGGCGGCCAACGCGACGATCGGACGGCTGTTCACCCAGTCGGCTCAGGCGGGCGCGTTGCCGGTGCTACGGGCCGCCACCGACCCGCAGGCGACCGGCGGCGAGTACTACGGGCCAGGCGGTCCCGGCCGGTTCAAGGGCGCCCCGAAGCGGCAACAGGCCCCACGACGCGCCGGTGACCCGGCCGCGCGACGTCAGCTGTGGACGATGTCCGAGGAGGCGACAGGCGTGATCTACCCCCTACGCACCGGACCCGCACGCTGAGGCCATCGCTCGAACTTCACCTCCGCAGCCCCCGCAACAGTCCGGTCCCAGGACGTGGAGCGCCCTGTTCGCCGGTGCCGGTTGCCGGCGGATCTCGGCGGCGTTACGTTGAAACCTCATCGACGCACATCGACGTCTTAACGTACGGGGGTCGCATGTCCACGCCTGTCACTCGTCGCACTGTTCTGGCCGGTGGGGCCGGTGCCGCCATCGGTCTGGCCGTGCCCGGCCTCGCCGCCCACGCCGGCGGCCACCATCCCACGACCGTGCGCTTCACCCTCGACGCGACAACGCTCGACGGTGGTGAGCAGGTCACCTCGGTCACCCTCGACACCGGCCGGCTCGGGCCGATCGACCCGGCCGGGCTGACCCCCGGCACGTTCAGCGTGCACGCCAAGGCCACGAGTCCGCTCCCGATCGCTCCTGGCGACCAGATCTTCAGCGAGTACGACCTGGACCGCACGGTCACCGCGGCCCGCCTCGACCGCCACGGCAACATCGTGCTGGAGCTGAGCCACGCCGAAGGTCAACCCGGCGGTGGCACCCTGGGCTACATCCTGAGCAAGGGCCGCAACGTGCGGCTGGACCTCGTCTACACCATCACGCAGAACGCCCCGATCGCCCGGCGCCACGGCTCGCCGGTCACCATCACGCGCTTCGTGCAGGGACGGCTGTCGAATCCCGAGGTGGACGCCTTCAGCTACCACGTCTCGGGCTCGGGTATGAAGTACCGGCTCTATTCTCCCGACCACTCGGCCCGGCACGGTCGGCGGCCGCTGATCGTCTGGCTGCACGGCGCCGGCGAGGGTGCCTCGTTGCCGGACGACTACTACGACAACGAGACCATCCTGCGCGCCAACCGCGGGGCGCTCGGCTTCGCCACTTCGCAGGCACAGCGGATCTTCTCCGGCGCGTACGTCGTGGCTCCGCAGAGCACCTCCTACTGGATGGAGGACGGCCCCCGGTTCGCCCCGCTGATCCGCGAGATCGTCCAGGACCTCGTACGCCGCAAGCGCGTCGACCCCGACCGGATCTACGTGGTCGGTTGCAGCAACGGCGGTTATCTGTCCCTGGAGATGACAGTCACCTATCCCGACCTGTTCGCCGCGTCGGTGCCGATCTGCGGCGTCGTCGAGCCGCTCGGCGGGGACGGCCCGCCGCTGATCACCGATGCGGAACTGGCGACGATTCGGACCCCGACCTGGCTGGTCACCTCGCGTGACGACGACACCGTGCCACCGGAGACCAACACGATCCACGCCCACGACCTCATCCCGGGATCGCTGATCACCCTGTACGACCAGGTCGTCTGGAACGGTTACCGGTTTCCCGGCCACTGGTCCTGGATCTACGTGGCCCGCAACGACCCGAGCCTCAACGGCACCCACATCTGGCAGTGGATGGCCCGCCGCCGCCGGTGAGCGCGGCGAGTGCGGCCGTCCGAACCCGGGCGGCCGCACTCCCTCGGCTCAACACCAGGTGAGTGTCGAGTTGACCCGTGTGACGTTGCTGATCGTGTTGTTCGCTCCACCGCAGGGGCTCTGGGTGATGTTGGTGCCGCTGACGGTCAGATTCTGGAACCGGATGCCGGACGAGATCGGAAACTCGCTCCGCGCCGCGATCCGTATCTCGCCGCCGCCCGTCACCGTCCCGGAGACCCCGGCGATGACGACGTTGTAGCAGTTCTCCACCAGGATCGCGTTGTTGCCGGTGTTCGAGATCGTGACCCGGTCGATGACCGCGCCGCCGGACTCGGACACGCAGAAGATCCCCCGACCACCCCCGGACGCGAGCACGGTGCCGACCCGGATGTTCGTCGGGTACGCGTTGCCCACCCGGCCGTTGCGGTTGGCCATCCGGAACGCCGCGTACCCGGTGCCGGCCCCGGCACCCTGCGCGTCGACGGTGCCCACCGTGGCGTTGATCGTGTCGTTGAGCAGCAGGCCGGAGTCGCGGGTGTTCCGCGCCGTGACCGTGCCGATCGTCAGACCGTCCACGCCGTAGGTCTCCACCCCGTGGGTGCCGGTCCCGGACACGTACACGGTGTCGATGCGGACGTTGCGCACCTTGACCGCCCGATCTCCACCGTGGTTGTCGATGCGGACGCCCAGACCGGCGGAGAGTCGCATGTCGATCTGCCCGAGGGTCAGGTTGTTCACGTTGCGCATGAAGATCCCGTACAACGGCGAACCGGTGAGCGTGAGGTTCTGCACCTCGACGTCAGTGGTTCCCCGCGAGTACACCGGCGCCTGGTCACCCGAGCCCGACCCGGTCACGTTCACCGTCCCGCAGACGGCCAGGGTCGTGTACGACGGCAGCGACAACCGGGACCCCGCGCTCATCGAGCCGGAGCCGCGAACCACCACCCGCTGCTTCGACGTCCGACCCGCCGAGAGCGAGTTGACCGCCGCCTGCATCGCCGAGAGCATGTCAGCACCCGAGTAGACGGTCGACGAGCCGTTACGGGATGTCCAGGTGCTCCCGCTCAGCACGGCCTCGGCGTTGCTCGACCCGCTGCCACACCCGGTACCCCCGCCGCCCATCTGCACCAACTGCCACTGCTGGTTGGGGCCGTTGACGTCGGCGTACTGACTGATCCGGCCGCCGTCGGCGGTGGACCGCTCCCAGACCTCAAGGGCCTTGGCGGAGTGACGGTTGATCAGCCGGACGTGGCCGCCGTCGGAGTCGAGCACCTGGAACTGCTGGTTGGTGCCGTTGACATCGGACCACTGGCGGTACTCCGCGCCGTCGGCGGCGTTCCACTCCCAGAGGTCGACGACCTTGCCGCTGTGCCGAACCTTGAGACGGTAGTAGCCGCCGCCGGAGGAGACGAACTGGAACTGCTGCCACGCGCCGTCGTTACGGGACCACTGCTGGAGCACCGCGCCGTCCGCCGTCGAGGTGTCCCGGACGTCGAGCACCTTGCCGCTGTATCGGTTGACCAGGACGTAGTAGGCGTTGGTGTCGATGCTCGCCGCCGCTGCCGGCGGTGCGCCGACCAGGACGGCGGCGGCCGCGCCGACCAGCGTGGTGATCATGGCGAGGACCAGGCCCGTACGCCGGCCCTGACGGATCGATCCGCCGCCGGACGGTCTTGTCCTGAGAGTGAAGCGCATCGCTCCTCCTGGGCTGGATCGGCTCCGGGCGGGCCGGGACGGGTGTCGACGGCCGCGGGCGCCGCAGCCGGTGGGGCGGCTATTCGAGGTGGAAGGTGGCCGAGGCGCGGTCGGCACTCGAACTCACCGGCTCGACGTAGAGCAACCCGCCGCGGTGGCGCACGTGTCGGCCCGGGAAGTTGTGGGACTCCAGGGAGATCCCGGCGCTGTCGGCGAGGCCGGACTGGCGACGGAAGCTCGCGTCGCCGCCGAAGAGGGCCGAGCCGTCGTTCTTCTCGACGTACAGGGCGTAGCCCCGGTGGCGCAGGTAGTACCCGGGGAAGTTCGTCGACTCCAGCGACACCGATCCGCCGCCGGCGAGCCCGGTGACGATCCGGAACTGTGAGTCGGCCAGATTCGTCACGTTCGGCTCGATCCGGGCCCGGTAGTCGTAGTGCCGGATGTAGCTGGTGGCCAGGTCGTGGGAACGCAGCCGGACCGGGGTGGCTCCGTCGGGCACCGGAATGCCGAAGTTCGGGGTGCCGTCGGCGTTCCAGTACACCTTCTGGAGCCGGGTCCGCCGGTTCGGGTCGTTGAGCGGATCTCCGCTGATGTCGCGGTAGTTGCGGTCGTGGTAGACCAGGATGTCGCTCTGCCCATCCTCGGAGACGGTGAACGAGTTGTGGCCGGGTCCGTACTGGCCGGTGGCCGCGTTGCTGACGAACACCGGGTTGGGACTCTTGCTCCAGGAGGCGGCGTCGAGCAGGTTCGCGGTGGCGGAGGCGCTCAACATTCCCAGGCAGTAGTTGGCGTCCGTGGCGCTGGCCGAGTAGGTCAGGAAGATCCGGCCGTTGCGCTGGACCACCGCCGGACCCTCGGCGACCCGGTAGCCGCGGGTCTCCCAGTCGTACGTCGGCACGACCAGCCGGGTCACGGTGCCCGTGATCTGCCAGGGGTTGGCACCCATCCGGGCCAGGTACACGTTGGAGTTGTTTCCAATCGCCGGCTCCTGCTGGGCCCAGGTCAGATACCGCACCCCGTTCGCGACGAATGTCGACGCGTCCAGGCTGAAGGTGTCCCAGGGGGTCGTGATCCGTCCACGTTCGGTCCACGAGCCGCTGAGCGGATTGGCGTCGGCGTTCTCCAGCGCGTACATCCGGATCCGCCACACGTCGTCGGTGCGGCCCGCGGCGAAGTAGACGTACCACCTGTTGTTGATGAAGTGGATCTCCGGTGCCCAGATGTGGGCGCCCATCTCTCCGCTGGTGTGGCGGCTCCAGATCGTGGACTCCGCCGCCGTCGCCAGCCCCTGCAGGGTGGTCGCACGTCGCAGCACGATCCGGTCGTACTGCGGCACCGTGGCGGTCAGGTAGTAGTAGCCGTCGGTGTGCCGGAAGATGTGCGGGTCGGCCCGCTGGTTCACCAGCGGGTTGGTGTAGTTGACGGCCGGCGCGGCCTGCGCCGGCCCCGCCGCCGGCAGTCCGGCGGAGACGGCGAGCAGCACCAGCACGGCGGCCACGACCGACCGTAGGCGTCGGCGGCCCCGGCGGTCGGCGCGCCCCGGACCGATGGCGCGGCGGGTCGCTGGCTCGGTGCGGGGGAGTGGCAGCGGCATCTGTCCTCCGTGCGATTCGTGAGCGACCCGTGTGTCGGCGGCGTAACGGCGGTGTTGCGTCAGCGTCATAATGTTGGCGCTAACATTGATGAGTGTCAAGGAAACCGTGCCGTTGACCTGCCCAGCGTCCCGCCGAGAGTCGGACGGTGTCCGCCCCCACCGGGTCGATCGAGGGTCGACCGGGCGGGCACGGTCAGGGGGCGACCAGGCCGGTCCGGTACGCGACGACGATCGCCTCGGTCGTGCGCCTCGGTCGTGGTCAGCGGGCTGGTCATCGCCGTGGTCGGTGCCCTGCTGCCGGTTCGCTGGGCGGCGAGGACCCGGGTCGCGGTGGCACTGCGGACCGAGTGACGGAAAGATGCCGCCGCTCACGGAACCGTCCGTGAGCGGCGGTCACCCGCCTACACCGGTACCTCAGATGGTCGCCGTGTCGCCGGGTCGCAGGTCGACGAGCAGTTGGCGACACCCCGCCTCCTCGAAGGCACCCACGACGTCGTCGGCGCCCTGGGTGTAGTGCGCCCAGCCGTGCTGGTGGACCGGGACCACCGCCCGCACACCGAGCAGGGCAGCCGCCCGGGCCGCCAGTTCCGCGGTCAGGGTGAGGAACCCCTCGCCGCGCGCCGCGATGTAGGCCGCACCCAGGTTGAGGATCGCGACCTCGATCGCCGGGAACCGCTCCGCGATCACCGCCACGACATCCACCGAGGCGTTGTCACCGCTGACGTAGACCGTCGGCCAGCCACTCGCCTCCAGCACGAAGCCGATCACCGGGCCGTTGACCACACCGATCTCCGGCGTGCCGTGCAGCGCCGGAACCGCCGTGACACGCAGGTCGCCGATGTCGGCGTGCTCGAACGGCCGAAGACCGACCGCGTCGGGGCCGAGCTTCGGCGCCCCCGCGGCCGTGGTGAGCACCCGCCGGGCCTGCCGCGCGTACTCCCGGCCGGAGATGTCGAGGTTGTCGAGGTGGTGCTCGTGCGACACGAGCACCAGGTCGGCCTGGCCGAGGTCCGCGGGCGAGACACTCGGGCCGACCAGCTTGGTCGCGGTGACCGTTCCGTAGTGGTACGTCTGCGGATCGTCGAAGGTCGGATCCACCACGACGCGCGAGCCCGCGTAGTCGAGGACGGCCGTCGGCCCGCCAATGGCGCGTACGGTCAGCTCGTTCATGGTGCTCTCCCTGGTCTCCGGTGGCACCCGCGGTCGTCCGCGCGAGGTGCGCGAGGTGCGCGAGTCGGCGTTCCCACTTTTCGGCCGGGAACGCCCCGATCTCGCGGTGGCCGGTCAGCAAGGGCGCCGGCGGCCGGTGGGGGAATCAGTCCGCCTGGAGCCGGCTCTTCTGCACCTTGCCGAGCGCGTTGCGGGGCAGGGCCTCGACCAGCCGCACCTGCCGGGGACGCTTGTGTGTCGACAGCTGTCGGGCCACGAACTCGATCAGTTGCGCCTCGTCGATCCCGTCACCCACGACGTACGCCGTCACCTGTTGGCCGAGGTCGGGGTGCGGAGTGCCCACCACCGCGGCCTCCCGGACCCCCGGATGCGCCAGCAGCGCGTCCTCTACCTCCCCGGCGCCGATCCGGTAGCCGCCGCTCTTGATCAGGTCGGTGGCTGCCCGGCCGACGATGCGATGCCAGTCGTCCGGACCGATCGTGGCCACGTCGCCGGTGCGGAACCAGCCGTCCGCGGTACGGGTGGCGGCGTCCGCGTCGGGCCGGTTCAGGTACCCGTCGAAGAGGGTCGGGCCGGACACCTCCAGCTCGCCCATCGCCAGCCCGTCGCTGGGCAGGGAGCGGCCCTGCTCGTCCACGATCCGGGTGCGTACTCCCGGCAACGGCAGACCGACGGCGCCGGGGCGACGGGGGCCGTCGGCGGTGGCGCTCACCGTGATCAACGTTTCGGTCATCCCGTAGCGCTCGACGATCTGGTGGCCGCTGAGCCTGCTCAGGTCGGCGAAGACGGTCGCGGGCAGGGCGGCGCTGCCCGACACCAGCAGCCGCGCGGCGCGTAGGGCCCGGGCCGAGGTCTCGTCGGCGGCGATCCGGGACCAGATGGTGGGGACGCCGAAGAAGAGGGAGCCGCCCGCCGCCGCGTACCGCTGGGGGCGGGGTTGGCCCACATGGTGCAGTCGGCTGCCCACCCGCAGGGGGCCGAGTACCCCGAGCACCAGACCGTGTACGTGGAACAGCGGCAGGCCGTGCACGAGCAGGTCGTCGGGTGTCCACTGCCAGGCCGCGGCGAGCCCGTCGAGGCAGGCGGCGATGGCGCGGCGGGAGAGCGTCACGCCCTTCGGTGCGCCGGTGGTGCCGCTGGTGTAGAGAATCAGCGCGATGCCGGCCGGATCCGGCTCCGGATGGTTGGTGTCCGAGCCTCGTCCCAGGTCGATCGGAATGGTCGGTAGCCTGCCGGGTGGCTCCCGGCGCTCAGCGCGAGCCGGCACGAGGATCGCTCCGGGCGCCGAGTCACGCAGAATGTGCTCACGTTCCATCGGGCCGGCGTCCGGTGGCACCGGTATCACCGCCGACCCGGCCAGCAGCGCGCCGACGACGCCGACCACGGTGTGCAGGCTGGCGGTCGCGTCGATGGCGACACGGTCCACCCCGCGCAGGTCGTCGGCCACCGCGGCGGCGAGCCGCCGCAACTGGACCCACGACGTCGCCTGGTCGTCGATCCGGATCGCATCCGGACGCTCGTCGCCGGACGAGAGCAGCCACCGCAGCAGCACAAGCATGGACCCTTCTCGTCGTACCTCGCGGGTCAGCCGGTGGCGCCGATCTGTCGCCAGGTCGACGTGATGGCGGTTTCCAGCTCGGCGCGCATCTGCTGCGGATCGGCGGCCAGCCGGGCCGCGACCGTGGCATCGGAGTAGAGCATGGTGATCGCGCCGATCAGGGTGCCCACCATGGCGCCGACAAGCGCCGAGGCGGCCACCGGGTCCAGTGTGTCGGGATAGGCATCGAGCAGCGCCCGGACGATCTCGTGTTGACCCTCCAACACCTTACGTACGGCACCGGCCCGCAGTGCCGGTGTCTGGAGGATCAGGTCGGCGCGAACCCGGTCGGACTGCCCCATGAGGTCGGTGTCGGAGTGGAGCACCGAGTGGACCGCCCGGAGCAGCAGGTGCGCGGGGGTCTCGTCCGGCGCGGGGTGCGCCAGCACGGCGGTGAAAAGCTCCGGCTTGAGCGGGGAATCGTCGAGCAGTACGTCCTCTTTGCTGGCGAAGTGGACGAAGAAGGTGCGGGGCGAGACGTCGGCGGCGGCCGTCACGTCGGCGATGGTGGTCTCGTCGTATCCCTTGCTGGCGAACAGGGTGATCGCCGCGTCGACGAGCGACTGTCTGGTGCGCGCCTTCTTCCGCTCGCGAAGGCCCATGTTGCCCGTCATCGCTGCATCTTACAACCTGGACGTTGCAGTCAATGCAATCTTGCGTTTGCTGTTGTCCGCTTCGGACTCTTCGTGGACGACGAGGTGTTGTGCATTCGCGGTCGACCGCCCGGCGTCGATGGCTGGGCCGGCGTGGCCCGGGACCCTCGGCGGGCGAGTACAACAAAGGCAGGGAGATCAGACTCCCTGCCACCTCTAACTTATACCGTACCGGGGGGCTTGCGGCAAGACCCGGGTCGTGCCGCAGAATCGGCGGCCGGACGCGGCACCGACGAGAAAGCGGGGGCACCACGTGGGTGTGTGGTCGTTGGACGGGGGGCCCGGCCACCGCGATCCGCGGATGGGCTCAGCGGTGCGCCGGAGCGCGGCTGCCGGAGAGGTGTGGCAATGATCGAGCAGTACGTCGTAGATCTTCGAGAGGTCGACCAGAGCCTTGTCGCACTCGTCGGCGGCAAGGGCGCGAACCTGGGCGGGCTGTCCCGGATCGACGGTCTCCGCGTGCCGGCCGGCTTCTGCGTCACGACTGCCGCCTTCCGGCGGGTGGTGACGGAAGGGCCGGCGGTCGGCGATCTGCTCGACCGGCTGTCGCGCCTGGGTCCGGAGGACCGGGAGGCGAGCCGCGCGCTCAGCGCCGAGATCCGCCTGCGCATCGAGGGGACCGCCATCCCTGGCGATCTCGCTGCGGCGATCACCCGTGCGCTCCTTCTGCGCGGCGAGCAGTCCGCCAATGCGGTGCGTTCCAGCGCGACAGCGGAGGACCTGCCGACGGCCTCCTTCGCGGGCCAGCAGGACACCTACCTGAACGTCGTGGGTCCGGCGGCGGTCCTGGCACACGTCAGCCGGTGCTGGGCGTCGCTGTTCACCGAGCGGGCCGTGACCTATCGCCTCCGCAACGGTGTCGACCACCGGAAGGTCGGCATGGCCGTGGTCGTACAGCAGATGGTCTTCCCGCGGTCGGCGGGCGTCCTGTTCACGGCGGACCCCGTCACCGGCAACCGGAAGGTCGCCACCGTGGACGCCAGCTTCGGCCTCGGCGAGGCCCTGGTCTCCGGCCGGGTGAACCCGGACGTCTTCACGGTGCGTGACGGTGTGGTCGTCGGCCGGGCGGTCGCCGCCAAGCAGGTAGCCGTGCACGCCCTGCCCGGTGGGGGAACGCAGGAGGTGGCGATCGACTCGCCGCGGCGGGAGCAGCCGGCGCTGACGGACGCGCAGGTCGTCCGGCTGGTGCGACTCGGGCGACAGATCGAGGCGCGGTTCGGCTGCCCGCAGGACATCGAGTGGTGCCTGGTCGACGATGACTTCCAGATCGTGCAGAGCCGGCCCATCACCACGCTCTTCCCCATCCCCACGGCCCACGACCCGGAGAACCACGTCTATCTCTCCGTCGGCCACCAGCAGATGATGACCGATGCCATGCGGCCGCTGGGTCTCTCCATGTGGCAGCTGACGGCCATGGCACCGATGCACGAGGCCGGCGGCAGGCTCTTCGTCGACGCGACCGGGATGCTGGCCGCGCCGGCGAGCCGCGCCCGCTTCCTGGAGATGACCGGCCGGACCGATCCGCTGACCAGGGACGCGCTGCAGACCGTCCTCGACCGCCCCGGCTTCGTTCCGACACTGCCGGACAGCGGCCCCGTAGGGCCGCCGGGCGGTGTCGCGCCCACCCCGATCGAGACCGATCCGGCCATCGTCACCCAACTGGTCGAGCGCAGCGAGGCGTCCATCGCCGCCCTGCGGCGCGACATCGCCCCGTTGGCCGGACCAGCGCTGTTCGACTTCCTGCTGGAGGCATTCGCGCAGCACAAGCGGGATCTCGGTGATCCGTTGAGCATGCAGGCGATCATGGCGGGGATGCAGGCCACCTGGTGGCTCAACGACCGACTGGGGGAGTGGCTCGGCGAGACGAACGCCGCCGACACCCTCACGCTGTCCGCCCCCGGCAACGTCACGTCGGAGATGGGGCTCGCGCTGCTCGACGTCGCGGACGTGATCCGTCCGCATCCGGAGGTGGTGGCGTTCCTGCGGGGCGTCGAGGACGACGGCTTCCTGGACGACCTGCCGAAGCTCGCGGGTGGGGCCGAGGCGCGCGACGCCATCGAGGCCTACCTCGACCGGTACGGCATGCGCTGCGTCGGCGAGATCGACATCACGAGACCGCGGTGGCGCGAGCGACCCGCCACGCTCCTGCCCGTGCTCCTCGACAACGTCGCGAACTTCGCGCCGGACGCCGCCCGGCGGCGCTTCGAGCAGGGGCAGCAGGAGGCGCAGCGCAAGGCGCACGAGGTGTTGACGCGCCTGCGGGCACTGCCGGACGGGGAGCAGAAGGCCGACGAGACCGAGCGCATGATCGACCGGGTCCGGACCTTCATCGGCTACCGGGAGTACCCGAAGTACGGCATCATCAGCCGCTACTTTCTCTACAAGCAGGCCCTGCTCGGAGAGGCCGAGCGCCTCGTGCGGGCCAACGTGCTCCGCGAACTGGAGGACGCCTTCTACCTGACGTTCCAGGAGTTGCACGAGGTCGTGCGCTGGCACCGGGTGGACGACACGCTGATCCAGCGACGCAAGGACGCGTTCCGGTCGTACCAGGGGCTCACGCCGCCCCGGGTGTTGACCTCCGAGGGCGACGCCATCAACGGGGCGTACCGACGCGACGACGTGCCGGCCGGCGCTCTGGTCGGCCTCCCGGTCTCCGCCGGGACCGTCGAAGGGCGCGCCCGCCTCATCCTCGACCTGGCACAGGCTCACCTCGAACCGGGTGACATCCTCGTCACCGCGCACACGGATCCGAGCTGGACGCCGCTCTTCGTCGGCATCGCAGGCCTGGTGACGGAGGTCGGCGGATCGATGACACACGGCGCGGTGATCGCCCGGGAGTACGGCCTGCCGGCCGTCGTCAGCGTGGTGGACGCCACCCGGCTGATCCCCGACGGGCAGCGGATCCGCGTGCACGGCAGCGACGGCTACGTCGAGATACTGCGCTGACTGACCGGTCGCCCGCCGGCGGGTGGGGTCGCGCCGACAAATTCGGTGCCGACGACGAGAGAGCCTCTCTAGGGTGGAGCGATGTCGCCGGTCAAGCAGGTCCAGATCACCTTCGACTGCGCCGCACCGGAGCGTGTCGCTCGGTTCTGGTGCGCCGTGTTGGGATACGTCGTACCCCCGGCGCCGAAGGGCTTCGCCACCTGGGACGATTTCGAGTCGTCCCGACCGCCCGAGAAACGGGGTTCGGCGTTCGCCTGCGCCGATCCCGCCGGGGTGGGTCCACGCCTGTTCTTCCAGCGCGTGCCCGAAGGCAAGGTCGTCAAGAATCGGCTGCACCTCGACGTACGGGTCGGCACCGGGCTGGTGGGCGATGACCGCCTGGCCGCGCTGGAGGCCGAATGCGCGCGACTGGTCGCGCTCGGTGCGACGCGCGTACGGCTGCTGACCGCCGACGAGGACAACGAGTCCTGCCTGGTGATGCAGGACGTCGAGGGCAACGAGTTCTGTCTCGACTGAGGAGCCGCGAGCAGCCATGGGGGATCCGCCGGGGGGTGTGGCTAGGTCGGGAATCGGCCTCGGCGCCAGCGCCAGTGCCGGCCGGCCTTCAGGTGGTCGACGATCGCACGCTGGAGCACGGTGCCACGTGGCAACTCGTCGAGCGGTGTGGTCAGGGTGCGGAACGCGAATCGCCGCACCTCGACATCGGCGTCCACCCCTTCCGGTTCCTCGTAGGGGTCCAACTCGAACCGCTGCTGGAACTTGATGATGTTGGAATCCTCGGGCAGGTACTCCCGCAACTGCGGATCCAGCAGCCAGGAGCCGCAGGCGAACGCGGTGTGGTGCTCGTCGGGAAAGTGGTGCGGGAAGAACGCGCGGGCCTCGTCGAGCGATGCCTCGACGGCCTCCGGGGTCAGCGGCCCCGCCTCGGGGATGTGCAGGTCGATGGCGGTGCCGCCGCGCTGGTACTGCAACCGGCCCAACTCGTAGAGGCCGCCGCGCGCGTGCAGCGTCAGCCAACTCTGCATGACCGGCCAACCCTCGCGGTGCATCCGCCTGTCGATCGCGAGGTTGCGGCCCAGGTCCACGAGGGTTGCCCAGGACACCTCGTCGGTGATGCCGTGGTCGCGGTGGTAACCCCGGACCACGTCGACCAGGGCCAGGTACGTGTACACGTAGAGGTGCCGCCAGGCGGGACTTCGGTCGCGCGGCAGCTCCGGACCGGGCGGCAGCCAGCCGTGGCCCCCGAGGTCGGCGAGGACCAGAGCGGTCGAGCGGTCGAGCAGCCAACGCAGCTCGGTGGTCCACGACTGTGAGTCGGGGTCGGGCCAGCCCGCCATGATCTCGGCGGCGTCGTCCGGTCGTACCGCGAGCCGGTCGAGGATCGCGGGCGCGTCAGCCTTGGCGGGCAGCGGAGTCGACGGCCTGCCGTCCGCCAGGCGGTGTACGCGGTCGATGTCCTCTAGGGGCACCCCGAGCCGGTCGGCGATGGCGTCCAGATCCACGCGGCCGATCGTATCGGCGATGGAACGTCCGGTCCGGTGTGAGCTGTCCCGGTCCGGCATCAGTAGTCGCTCGGTGATTCTCCGCCCCGCAGCACCGTTTGTCGGTTTCCGAGCCGCGCTCACGGCCCCGGTGGCAGCCGCTCGCCGCTGTTGCTAGAGTCAGATTGTTGCTACCGCAAATTTATCGCCAGCAACTACTTCGACGAAAGGACCCCTCCGATGACCAAGCTCGCCGTCATCTACTACTCCTCGACCGGCACCATCCACGCCATGGCCCAGCGGCTCGCCGAGGCCGGCGAGAAGGCCGGCGCCGAGGTGCGGCTGCGCCAGGTTCCGGAGCTTGCCCCGCAAGAGGCCATCGCCTCCAACGCCGCCTGGAGCCAGCACTTCGACGCCACCAAGAACGAGGCGAAGGCGACCGCCGACGACGTGGTCTGGGCCGACGCGGTGCTGTTCGGCACCCCCACCCGGTTCGGCAACGTCGCCAGCCAGCTCAAGCAGTTCATCGACACCCTCGGCCCGCAGTGGGGGCAGGGCCTGCTCGCCGACAAGGTGTATGCCGGCTTCACCGCAACCATGACCGCCCACGGTGGGCAGGAGTCGACGCTCCTGGCGCTCTACAACACGATCCACCACTTCGGCGGCCTGGTCGCCGCCCCCGGCTACACCGACCCGGTGAAGTTCGCCGACGGCAACCCGTACGGCGTCTCGCACGTCACCGGCGCAAGCAACGACGCGCCGCTGGGTGACGCGCAGCTCAACGCCCTCGACCACCTGGCTCAGCGGGTGGTCAGGATCGCCGGCAAGCTCGCCGCCTGACCGCGCGCGAGGCCTCGACCGGGCCGAGCGAACACGAGCGACAGACCTGGGGCCGGTTTCCCGGCTGTGGGAACCGGCCCAGGCCTGCTCGACCGCCACGGGGGCGATGGCTGCGGCCCTCCACGTGATCATTCGTGGGGGAGCGGGAGGGACGACAGAGGTGGGTTTCAGCGACGACGTTCGCGCGGCTTTCCGCCGGGGCGAGACCGACGCGGTGGTGCGCATGAGCGAGGCCGAGATCGACAGGGCACGGGCGGCCGGCGATCCGTCGGGCGAGGTGGAGGCCCGGTACAGCCTCGCCCGGGTCGCCATCCGTGGAGGTGACCTCCCGGGCGGGGAGGTGCGCGCCCAAGAAGCCCTCGCGGTCGCCCTCCGCTCCGGCGACCGGAGTCTGGAGGAGCGGCCCCGCCACGTGCTGGCCGCGGTGGCCCGGATGTCCGGCGACCTGACCCGGGCTCGGCAGCTCTACCGGGAGAGCATCGCGCTGAACGAGGCTCTGAGCCAGCCCAAGCTCGTCAACTCGGAGACCCACAACCTCGGGTTCTGCGAGCTGGGTCTCGGCAACCTCGACGCCGCGCGGGCGTTGTTCGCCGCGAGTCGGGAGAGGGTCTTCCGCGAGGGCTGGGCGGAGTTCGTCCCGTACGTCTGCCTGGCGGGCGCCGCGCTCGCGTCGGCCAACGGCGACCACGCGCGGGCCGGTCGACTGGTCGCCGTCACGGACGCCGCGTTCGTGGCGCTGGGCCAGGTGCCCGATCCCGATGACGCGGCCGACCTGGCCGCCGTGCGGGCGGCTGCGGTCGAGGCGCTCGGCGCGACCGGCTTCGCCGCGGAGTACGCGCGGGGCCAGCATCTCGAGCCGCGTGCGGCATTCGTGGAGGACGCCGACTGACGCGATCGACACCTCGGTGCGGACGGCCCCGGCCCGCCGCTACTCCGCGACCGCCGCGATGGCGGCGTGTGGCCGCTGACCGCCTTCGCTGGGCCGCTGTACGCGTTCGACCTCCCGGAAGCCGGCCCGGCTGAGTCGCTCGGAGACCTCGTCGGGTGGCCAACGGTAGGCGGTCACCACCTTGTGCTCGAAGGGACCGATCTCGTCGGCGTCGAAGAACCCCAGCACCAGCCTTGCGCCCGGGGCCATTGCCCGGCGGAACTCAGCGAGTACGCCGTCGAACTCCTCCGGCGGCAGGTGGATCAGCGAGTACCAGGCCAGGATGCCGTCGACGGAGCCGGTGGCGACGTCGAGGCGTTCGAACGACCCGAGGTGGAACTCCACGTCCGGGTGGGCGGCCCGCGCGTGGGCGATGAACTCGGGGACCAGGTCGATCCCCCTGACGTCGACGCCCAGCGAACGAAGGTGACCGCTGAGGTGGCCGGGGCCGCAGCCCAGGTCGAGCACCGGGCCGGGCTGACCGGCCAGGTGTCGACCGATGAAGGCCGGGTCCTCGGGATTGATCTTTCGGGTCGTGCCGAACAGGTCGATGTAGAGACCTGCGATGGACCCGTACGCCTGCCGGACCGTCTCGCTCCGCATCGCCGGAGCTATCCGAGCCCGCTCGTCGGCGAGCGGGCTCGGATGTCGACGGTCCGAGCAGCCGGCCCCATCGTGCGACGATCTCCGGCATGACAGACACCGCGTCGGCGCTCACCGACATCCGCGCCCAGATCGACGAGTTGGACGCCGTGCTCGTCGGGCTGCTCGCCCGCCGGGAGGCCCTGGTCCGGCGGGCGGCCCCGCTCAAGAGCGACAAGCAGGCGGTCCGTGCACCGGACCGGGTGGCACAGGTGGTGGCCCGGGTCCGCACGCTGGCGGACGACGCCGGCGCGGACCCGGACCTGGTCGAGCGGATCTACCGCGGCATGATCCAGGCCTTCATCGACATGGAGACCGACGAACACCATCGGCTCAGCGGCGACTGAGCTCTCCGGCCGCACGGTTGGTGCAGGCAACGCCGACCAGTGTTTGTGGCGCCGGCCCGTCGGGCACAGAATCACCATGGCGAATGAACGAGTCAAGTCCGTCGGCGGCTACTTCATGCGACTTGTCGGCGGGGTGGCGGTCATCCTGGGCCTGCTGGGCATCTTTGCGACCCTGAGCCAGGGCAACCTCGTCGGGATTGTCCTCAGCATCATCTTCATCGTCGGCGGTGCCGTCCTGCTCAAGCGGTCACCAGACCTCGGCCGGGCGCGCCAGCGGGAAAGAGGCCCCGCGTGACGATCCACGGCGGTGTCACCGGCTCCCGCCCGAGAGCGCGAGGCGTCAGGCCGGCCCCAGGTCGACGGTGATGCGCCGTTGTTCGGCATCGCGGAGTTGCCGGTAGCGCCTCGCCGCATCCTGGTCATTGACCCGGTCCGCCGCCCACCGGTCCAACCACTCGCGTGCCAGCACCTGATCACCGACCAGTTTGGCGCGTGCGATCCAGGTGAGCGGGTCCTCGGCGATCGGGTCATCCGGGAAGCGCGATCGCTCCCCGCGCCACCACTCGGCCAGGCCCTCCTCGGAGACGCGCGGCTGGCCGTCCTGGTCCAACAGGTACGCCAGCACGTCGTCCCGCTCGGCGTGCCCGCTGTCCCGCACGTAGGTAACGGTGGCCGGCACGCCGGCGGCGAACAGGTGCTCACCGTCGTAGCCGCACCAGGTGTCGAAGTTGGCCCGCTTGAGTTTCCAGTGCAGCCACACGTCCTCCACCTGGTGATGCTCTGCGAGCAGAAAGCCAGCCAGTCCGGTCTCGTCAGTCAGGCCCTGAAACGGCGCCTCGCGTCGACACTGGGCCTCCTGCCTGGCCAGCCACCGCACCAGCGAAAGGTCGGTGGCCCGGCGGCCGTACTGCAGTGCCCACAACCGATCGCGCATCGCGATCTTGCACTTTCTGCCCCGACATCAGGGTGCGTTTCCGCTAAAATCGGCGACAGGAAGTGCAAGATCGGCGCGGTTCAGGTGTGTAGCCGAGTTCGCACGAGATCTGGCTCGCGGTCTCCAGCAGGCGCGGCAGATTGCTCTTGAGTTGGTCGAGGTTGGCGATGACCTCGATCGCCGTGATCGAGACGGCGGCGATGACCTGGCCCCGGGAATCCCTGATCGGCGCGGCGACGCACATCACGTAGGCGTCGTGCTCGCCGTTGTCCGTGGCCCAGCCGTTTTCGCGAATCCGCACGAGTTCGGCTTCGAGAGACTCGTGGTGGGCGAAGGTGGTGTCGGTGAATCTCTCGAAGACGACGGGGGAGAGCAGGCGGTCGCGTTCCTCGGCCGGCAGGTACGCCAGGATCGTCTTGCCGACGGCGCTCGCGTAGATCGACACGGCCCGCCCCACCCGTGATGGCAGCTTGACGGCATCGAACGCCGGACTGTCGACCTTGTCGATGTAGATGATCTCATCGCCGGTCAGCTGTGCCAGGTGCACGGTGTGGCTGGTCTCGCGCTGGAGTGCGCGTAGATGTGCGGCCGCGAACTGACGCAGGTCCATCGAGCCGAGCGCAAGCTCGGACAGCTCGATCAGTCCGCTACCGAGCACGTAGGTGCCCGCGCCGGTCCGGCGGACGAAGCGTGCGGATTCCAGTGTCTGCAGGATCCGCAGGGCCGTGGACTTGTGCACGCCGAGCACGTCCGCCGCCTCGGTGAGCGACAGCGGGTGCTCCGCCGATCGACGGATGAGGTCGATCGCACGGCGAATCGATTGCGCCAAGGCGGTGCCTCCCTTCGATGGCCGACGAGCCGTCGTGGGCGTTGCGTCATGTG
The DNA here is from genome assembly GCF_042872705.1 of Micromonospora sp. NPDC005203. Taxonomy (NCBI): domain Bacteria; kingdom Bacillati; phylum Actinomycetota; class Actinomycetes; order Micromonosporales; family Micromonosporaceae; genus Micromonospora; species Micromonospora sp. NPDC005203. Next base: position 280,831 of record NZ_JBIAKV010000009.1, read on the forward strand.
CAATGTAGACGGTGCCATGCGCAATCGTCATTGGATGCCGTTGCACATGGCGCTACGATCGTTGCAATTCGATCTCGAAGTCTCCTACTCGTACCACTGGAGAGCGACTCATGACGGTGCCCCAGCCCCGACGACAGCCCGACGGCGCGGACTGGTTCGGGACCGCCGCCGAGGCGCTGCCGGACGACGTCGACAGCGCCGTCCTCATCGGCCGGGTCTGGGATCCGGCCGGCGACGGCCCGTCACCCGTGACCGTCCGGGGCGGTGAGGTCGTGGACCTCAGTCAGCGGTTCCCCACCGTCCGGGACATCTGCGAGCTGCCCGACCCCGCCGCGACGGTGGCCGGGCTCGACGGGCCGCGGCTGGGTGAGTTCGGCGAGATACTCGCCAACACGGCGGCCGTGACCCGCGACCACACCCGGCCCTGGTTGCTCGCCCCGGTCGACCTTCAGGCGCTCAAGGCCGCCGGCGTGACCTTCGCCGTCTCGCTTGTCGAACGCGTCATCGAGGAACGAGCCCGCGGAGACCTGGCGCTCGCGGCAGACATCCGGCAGCGGATGCTCGCCGACATCGGTGCCGACCTGCACAGCCTGACCCCGGGCTCGGCCGAGGCCGACCGGCTCAAGAGCCTGCTGGTCGCCGAGGGCATCTGGAGTCAGTACCTGGAGGTGGGGATCGGGCCGGACGCCGAGATCTTCACCAAGGGGCAGGTCCTCTCCGCCGTCGGCACCGCCGTCCCGGTGGGGGTGCTCGCCAGGTCGACTTGGAACAACCCGGAACCCGAGGTCACCCTGATTATCCAGTCCAGCGGTCGGGTCGTGGGCGCCACCCTCGGCAACGACGTCAACCTGCGGGACGTCGAGGGCCGCTCGGCGCTGCTGCTTCCCCTGGCGAAGGACAACAACGCCTCGTGCGCCCTCGGCCCGCTGATCCGCCTGTTCGACGATCAGTTCGACCTGAAACGGGTGCGCGAGCTCGAGGTGAGCCTGGACATCGAGGGCGTGGACGGCTTCCACCTGGAGGCGGTGTCGGAGATGACGCGGATGTCGCGCGACCCGGCGGAGTTGGTGCGGCAGTTGATCGGCCCGCACCACCGCTACCCCGACGGCGCCGCCCTGATGCTCGGCACGATGTTCGCGCCCACCCAGGACCGGGACCGCCCCGGCGGGGGCTTCACCCACAAGATCGACGATGTGGTACGGATCGGCTGCCCGGCTCTGGGCACCCTGGTCAACCGGGTGCGGCACGCCCAGGAGTGTGCGCCCTGGCAGTTCGGCGTCCGGGATCTGATGGGAAATCTGGTAAGGAGAGGACTGCTGTGAACATGGTCAGCACCGTCGACCCACGCGACGGCCGAACTCGCGGGACGGATCTCAGCGAGACCGACGAGCCGCGGCTGGCGGCGATCGCCAGCCAGGCGTCTGAGGCGACGCAGTGGCTGTCCGGCCTGGGCAGACTCGGCCGAGCGGACCTGCTGGACGCGATCGCCGCAGCTCTGGAGGCCCGTCGCGGGGAACTGGTCGCGACGGCGGAGGCGGAGACCGGTCTGAGTCACGCGCGACTCGACCAGGAGCTCACCCGGGCGGCGATCCAGTTCCAGATGTTCGGTGACGTGCTGCGCGACGGAGGCTACGTCGAGGCCGCCATCGACCACGCCGCCGACACACCGCTCGGACGCGGCCCGGACCTGCGGCGGATGCTCGTACCCCTCGGTCCGGTGGCCGTCTTCGGCGCCAGCAACTTCCCGTTCGCCTTCTCGGTCGCGGGAGGTGACACCGCCGCAGCGCTCGCCGCCGGCTGTCCCACCGTCCTGAAGGCCCACCCGTCGCACCCGTTGACCTCACACGCCTCGGCCGAGGCCATCGCGGCGGCCGCCCGCGACCTGGGCAGACCCGACGGCGTGATCACGACCGTGTACGGCGAGCAGGCCGGCCGCTCGCTGGTACGCCACCCCGCGATCCGCGCGGCCGCGTTGACGGGCTCAATCGGCGCCGCCCGTGCCATCCAGGCGGCCATCGACGAGCGACCCGACCCCATTCCCCTCTACGCCGAGCTGAGCAGCGTGAACCCGATCGTCGTCCTGCCCGGCGCGGCCGCCGACCGGGGCGAGCAGATCGCCGAGGGACTGTTCGCCTCCTTCACCAACTCCGGCGGTCAGCTGTGCACGAAGCCGGGGCTGGCGTTCGTCCCGTCCGATCCGGGCGGTGCGCGCCTGGTCGACGCGCTGCGGGAGAGGGTCGCCGCCACCGGTGGTGCGGTCCTGCTGAACGACCGCATCCGGGCCGCGTACGAGCAGCAGGCGTCGACGTTCGAGCGGGCCGGCGCTCGGGTCGCGGCGCGGCCGCGGATCGACGCCGACGCGGGTTTCCGCGTCGCGCCGACGCTCCTGGAGGTCGATCTGCCGGGCCTCACCGCCGAGATCACCGACGAGTGCTTCGGCCCGCTCCTGGTCGTGGTGCGCTACGACGACGTTTCCGAGTTGGACGCGGCGCTGGCGACCGTCCCACCGTCGCTGACCGGCTCGCTCCACAGTGCGCCGGACGACGACGCCGGTGTGGTACGCCGGCTGGTTGAGCTGTTCGCCGGCCGGTCCGGCCGCATCGTCTTCGACGGCTACCCCACCGGCGTCCGGGTCTCGTGGGGCCAGCACCACGGTGGACCCTGGCCCTCGACAAACACCGTGCACACCTCCGTCGGCGCCACCTCGATCCGGCGCTTCCTGCGCCCGCTGGCCTGGCAGGACGCCCCGGCCTGGATCCTTCCCGAGGAACTACAGGACGGTTGCACCACCATTCCCCGGCGGGTCGACGGGAGGTTGGAGCCCGCGGTGGAGGCGCGCCGGTAGACATACCGAGAAGCCCGGCCGCGGCCCCTGGTGACAGGAGCGGCGGCCGGGGTGTTTCCCGCTCAACCGGTCACGGGGTCGCTTGCGTGGCCCGCATCCGCAGCATGGTCCAGGACGCGGGCGGAAGCGTCAGCCGAACGGCGGCATCGGCCTGTCGCGCGGTGTCGTTGGGTCGCGGTGCGCCGTGGTCCGGACCGTCGGCGGTGTTCTTGGCGGCCAGGTCGGTGCCGCCGACGGTGACGCACTCGATGATCCCGGTCAGGTGGGCGCCGCTGACGTCGACGGTCACCTCGGCCGGGGTGTCGGTGACGCGGTTGACGAGGAACACGCTGATCTCGCCGCTGTCGTCGTCCCAGGTGGAGACCGCGTCGACCGCGGCCACCTCACCGTAGCGGTCGGTGGTCGTCGTGCTGCCGTCGCGGAGCACGTCGAGCACCGCTCCCCGGGCGTGCCGGGCGGTTCGGGCGAAGGGGTGGAAGATGGTCTGCCGCCAGGCCGAGCCGCCGGGCTCGGTCATGATCGGTGCGATGACGTTCACCAGTTGGGCCTGGCACGCCGCCGTCACCCGGTCGCTGTGGCGGAGCAGGCTGATCAGCAGGCCACCGACGACGACGGCATCGGCCACGCTGTAGTGATCCTCCAACAGCCGCGGCGCGACCGGCCAGTCGTCACCGCTCGGCGGGGTCGACGGGGTGGCGGACTGGTACCAGACGTTCCACTCGTCGAACGCGATCATGATCTTCTTGGTCGACCGGCGGATCGCCCCGACCGAGTCGGCGATGGCGGTGACGGCGTCGATGTATCTGTCCATCTCCTCGCCGGAGGCGAGGAAGCTGGGCAGGTCGTCGTCGACCGGCTGGTAGTAGGCGTGCAGCGAGATCAGGTCGACGTCGTCGTACGCCTCGGTGAGCACGTCGCGTTCCCAGCTGCCGAACGTGGGCATGCCGAGGTGCGACGAGCCGCAGGCCACGAGTTCGAGTTCGGGGTCGAAGCGGCGCATGGCCTTCGCGGTCTGCGCCGCGAGGCGGCCGTACTCGGTTGCGCTGCGCTGGCCCACCTGCCACGGGCCGTCCATTTCGTTGCCCAGGCACCACAGCCGGATGCGGTACGGGTCGGCCGTGCCGTTGGCGCGCCGCTGGTTGGCGAGGTGGCTGCCGCCGCGGTGATTGGCGTACTCGAGTAGGTCGACCGCCTCGGCGGTGCCGCGGGTGCCGAGGTTGACCGCCAGGATCGGTTCGAGGTCGGCCTGGCCGAGCCAGCGCATGAACTCGTCGAGCCCGAAGGCGTTGGTCTCCAGGCTGTGCCAGGCGAGGTCGAGTCGGACCGGTCGACTGTCGACCGGCCCGACCCCGTCCTCCCACCGGTAGGAGGAGACGAAGTTGCCACCCGGGTAGCGGATCGCCGTGACGCCCAGCTCCCGGACGAGCGCCAGCACGTCGCGCCGGAAGCCGTCGGCGTCGGCCGTCGGGTGCCCCGGCTCGTAGATGCCGGTGTAGACACAGCGACCCAGGTGTTCCACGAACGAGCCGAAGAGCCGGCGCGGCACCGGCGCCACGCGCCGACGCGGGTCCAGGCTCAGGCGGGCGGTGTTCACGACGCCTCCCCGGTGACCGCCGGCCCGATCCCGGCCAGCCGGTCCGGCTGGGGTCGGGCGGGCATCCGGCAGCGGTGGGGGAGTGGGCATCCGGCGCCGGTCAGGTGCATCGGCGCCATGTCGAGGTGGGGGTTCAGGACGGGCTCCCTTCGTGCGAGGTCCCGACGCCGAGAGCGCTGCCGGGGCGCGGGACCGAGGGTGGTGGGGTCCGTGTGCGGTCTGGACACCGCGAAGGCGGTGGACTACGTTCTCGATCTATGTAAACGTTACCGATTACGTTTACGGTAGGGAACAGTTGCCTGCGGTCAATGTGGGCGAGCCGGGCGGACGCCGCCCGGCCGAACGTGGCGCGCGGGTGCGTCGCACCGGACCCGTTATTGGCGACCGCAATTCCCTGCTCCGGTGGGGAATGGAATGTTGGCGGCCTTGCGCCCCGTTCTTTCGGTCTGCGCAACCGCGGAAACTCGCACTTCCCGTCCGCGCCGAGAGCGGCCTCCGTTCACAATTCCGTGGCCGTCCCGCTGACTCGCCAAGGCTGCCCGACTGTCCTGGCAGGACGATCTGCCAGGCGTCTCGGGAGGCGCGCAGGTCTTGTGCTCGTAACCCCTGTCGGTTACGTTGGCAACACCCTGGAAACGTAACCGATAACGATTGCAGTCCAGAGGGAGCGGCATGATTGAGGTCAATGCGCCGGCCACAATGAGTGATGTCGCGCGGGTTGCCGGCGTTTCCACCGCCACCGTCTCGCGCGTGGTCAACGGACACTACGGCGTCAGTGCCCGCACCATTGCTCAGGTCCGCTCGGCCATCGACCAGCTCGGCTACGAGTCGAGTCTGGTGGCCACGAGCCTCCGGCGCAGCCGCACCAACGTCCTGGGCCTCGTGACACACAGCTTCCAGTCGTACACGGCCGAGGTGCTCAAGGGAGCGATGAAGGCGCTGAGCCGCTCGGGCTTCGATCTGATCATCTACGCCAACAGCGACCTCTACGGGTCGTATTCGGAGGGCTGGGAGAAGCGGCACGTCGCCCGCCTGTCGGGCACCCTCACCGACGGGTGCATCGTCGTCACACCCTGGGGTGAGGTGCAGAGCCGGACACCGATCGTGGCCATCGACCCGGTGCGCGGCTCGACGGCGCATTCGGTGACGGCCGACAACCTCGCGGGCGCCACCACGGCGGTCGAGCACCTGCTGGGCCTGGGCCACCGGCGCATCGGGTTCATCGCGGGCCGCGCCAGCCTGGCGGCGGCGTGGTCGCGGGAGGAGGGCTACCGGGCGGCGCTCGCCGACGCCGGCATCCCGGTCGACCCGACGCTGATCGGCGAAGGAGACTTCAACCCCGAGTCGGCGACGCCGTTGGCACGCGCGCTGTTGCAACGGGCGGACCCGCCGACGGCGATCTTCGCGGCGAGCGACGGGATGGCCCTGAAGGTGCTGGAGGCCGCCGCGGAGCTGGGGCTCGCGGTCCCCGGGGACCTGTCCGTCGTCGGGTTCGACAACATCCCGGAGTCGGCGTTGACACTGCCGGGTCTGACCACTGTGGACCAGTCGATGTACCAACTCGGCTACGAGGCCGCGCGCATGTTGAAGTCGCTGGTGACCGGCGAGTGGGAGGGGCCGCGCCAGGTAGTGCTGCCGACAGACCTCGTCGTCCGCGGTTCGAGCGCGCCACCACGAGGTGCGACACGACCGTGACCCGTGTCCGCCGCCGCGGGCGATCCGTCAGGTACGCCCGGGCAGAACCGCGAAGGAGGTGTGCACGCGCAGACCCACGGCGAGCTTCGCCGATGAGTTGAGCCGGCCCGGCGGGTCGCGTCCGCTGCCGGCGCAGGAGAGGAGTGGAGCGTGACAACCGCAACGAAGCACTGGCGCGTACGCCGGTCGGGCGTGCGTCGACTCTCGGCGGTGTTCACCGCCGGAGTCATGGCGGCCGCGGCCGTCCTGTTCGCGCCGCAACCGGCCGCGGCGGCGGAGACACCGTGGCTGGATGTCTCCCCGGATCGCTACGCCTCGTTCACCGTCGCGGCCGCGTACGTCCAGGAGCACCTGGGCTCGGTCTCGCAGGTCGTCGTCGAGGGCAACCTCGGCCCCTCCGCGGCCTGGGCGGAGTTCGGGCTGACCCGGCGCGGCGACGTGTGGTCGGGCATTATCGGCCCGCTCACGCCGGGGCTCTACCACTACCAGGTCACCGCCGACGACACCTTGAGCCTCAAGGATCCGACGAACAGCACGACTGTGGCGTCCAATCCGCTCCTGAGCACCTTCCTCGTCCCCGGTGACTCGGCGCGCTGGTTGGCAGACGCACCGACGGGCACCGGCGGCACGGTCGAGACCCTTAACTACCGCACCAGGAGCGGGCAGCGGTCGGCCCTGGTGTGGACACCACCGGGGTACGCGGCCAAGGGCCCGAAGGATTACCCGGTGCTCTACCTGCAGTCCGGCGATGCCGCGAAGGCCAGCGACTGGCTCGACCTCGGCCGATCCAAGCAGATCCTCGACAACCTCTCGGCGGCCGGCGCCATCAGGCCGATGGTGGTCGTGATAAACGACGCCAACGGCGCGGACGGCAGGGAGCTGAAGGACCTCCGGAAGGCGGTCGCCGACAGCTACCGGGTCCTGCGTGATCCGGCGCACCAGGCGATCGCGGGTGTGTCCGACGGCGCGACGGCGGCGGTCGAGACCGCGTTGGCCAAGCCGGGTCAGTTCGGCTACGTGGGCTGGTTCTCGGGTCGGTCGGTCCCGCAGGTCGACCGGAAGGACGCCAGAACGGTCAACCGCACCGTGAAGGTGCTGCGGCTCTACACGGGAAACCAGACGGATCCCGCGCACAACCCCACCTATCGACTGATGAAGGCGTTGGACCGGGCCGATGTCAGGTTCGAGGTCGACGGGGTCAACCCGGCCGGCGGCGCGAACTGGACCACCTGGCAGGAGAACCTCGTCGACTTCGCGCCGCGACTGTTTCGGCACGTGTCGGACCACGGTCCGAGCCCCGGTCACCGGCCGCTGCGGGGGGAGTTCGCTCCGCCGCCGGCCGGCACCACCCCGACGCCGTTCGTCACCGAGGACGGTTTCGTCACGTTCGAGACGACCACGGACTTCACAGACGCTCAGCACGTCACGGTATGGGCGAACATCGCGCCGGGCGGCAGTTGGTTGCGCGTGCCGCTGACCCGCGACGGTGACCGGTGGCGGGCGACCGTGGGTCCGCTGAAGCCCTGGTTCTACTACTACCGGCTGATCGTGGACCGGGTCGCGGTCAAGGACACCTCGAACCCGACGGCGGTGACCACGGAACCGACGTGGAGCACCTTCCTCATCCCCGGACCGGGCGCCCGCCTGCTGACGGACGTCCCCGCCGGGCGGGGCGGCACGGTCGAGAGCATGACCTATCCCAGCACGGTGGCCGGCCAGGACCGCACGGCTCTGGTGTGGACGCCACCCGGGTACGACCCGGGCCGGGCGCAGCCGTACCCCGTCCTCTACCTCCAGCACGGCGGCGGCCAGAACTACACCGACTGGGTCGAGATGGGACGCGCCAAGCAGATCCTCGACCACCAGTTCCTCGACGGTGACCTCACGCCCATGGTCGTCGTGATGGGCAACGGCAACTCGTCGAACTTCAACCGGGAGTTGTTGGAGAACATCGTGCCGACGGCCCGCGCCCGCTACCACATCTCCAGCGAGTCGTCCCAGCAGGCCCTCGCCGGCCTGTCGATGGGCGGGGGGCAGGCGCTGGGGGTGCTGCGGGCCTACCCGGGCGAGTTCGCCTACGTCGCGGCGCTCTCGGCCGGGTTCGGCAGCGGCACCGGCGTCGACGTCGAGGCGATCAACAGCGGGACGAAGATGCTGCGCCTGTACGTCGGCGACCGGACCGACTTCGTGTACCCGAGCTTCATGGCGTCGCTGACCACGCTGGACACCCTCGGTATCCGCTACGAGTTCGACGGGGTGACCCCCGGGCCGCACGGTTGGGACGTGTGGCAGAAGAACCTCGTCGACCTGGCGCCGCGCCTGTTCAAGCGCTAGGAGCACGTCCACGGCGGCGACACCGGGGCAGGCCTTCCTGCCCTGGTGGCGCCCGCCGAGCAGGAAACTGTCGCACCGCGATCCCCGAAAGGAAGACCGTCAATGAAGACGATACGAATACTCGCCACGGTGACCATGCTCGCGGCCGGGGCCGGGCTCGTCGGCTGTTCCTCCGACGAGGGGGGAAGCGACGCGAGCAACTGCACGAACACCATCACCAAGAAGGACGTGCCGGTCGTGACGATGTGGGGCTGGTACCCCAACACCCAACTCGTCGTCGACAACTTCAACAAGCAGCACGACGACGTGCAGGTCTGCTGGACCAACGTCGGGCAGGGCGGCGACGAGTACGACAAGTTCCAGACGGCCATCTCGGCGGGCACCGGCGCGCCCGACGTAATCATGGTCGAGGCGGACCGGATCCCGACCTTCCAGATCCAGGGCGCGCTCGTCGACATCAAGAAGTACGGCTACGACGCGGTCAAGGCCAACTACAGCGAGGGCGCCTGGAAGGACGTGTCGGTCGGCGACGCGGTCTACGGGGTCCCGGTCGACGGCGGCCCGATGGGCATGATCTACCGCAAGGACATCTTCGACAAGTACAAGATCACCCCACCGAAGACCTGGGCCGAGTACGAGCAGGCCGCGCAGAAGGTGAAGGACGCGGGTGGCCCGCTGTTCGGGGACCTCGGCGCGAACGTTCCGGCGGTCCTGATGGCGCTCCAGATCCAGAAGGGCGCCTCACCCTTCACCTTCGACCCGGCGCAGCCGAAGTCCATCGGCGTGAAGCTCAACGACCAGCCGTCCAAGGACGTGCTCGACTACTGGGGTGGCCTCGCCAGGAAGGGCCTGGTCGGGACGCAGGACCAGTTCACCCCGGAGTACATCTCCGGCGTGATCAACGGCAACTACGCGACGTACATCTCGGCGGCCTGGGCACCCGGCTATCTCACCGGCGCGGGTGTCGGCAAGGGCCAGGACACCGGCAAGTTCGCGGTGGCGCCGCTGCCGCAGTGGGATGCGAACAACCCGGTGCAGGTCAACTGGGGCGGGTCGGCCTTCTCGGTGACCAAGCAGGCGAAGAAGCCGGAGCTGGCGGCGAAGGTCGCCTACGGGCTCTACGCCGACAAGGAGTCGCTGACCGACGGCTGGACCAACCAGATCATCTTCCCGCTCAACCTGACGGCGCTCAACGATCCCGCGTTCATCGACCTGAAGGTGGCGTTCTTCGACGGCCAGCAGGCGAACAAGGAGGTCTACGTCCCCGCCGCCAACGCCTACAAGGGCGTCGCCTACGCCCCGTTCGGCCAGTTCTACCTCGACGCGATGACCAAGCAGATCAGCGAGATCATCAAGGGCTCCGCCACCGGCGCGCAGGCCGCCGACCGGATCCAGGAGGACGTGGCGAAGTACGCCAAGGAGCAGGGCTTCACCGTCCAGTGACTTCGATGGGTGGGCCGCGCCGCCGCTCGACGGCCGGCCCACCCACGATCCCGCAGCGTCCACGTCCCGGAGACCACAGATGACACTCCTGACCGAGCAGCGCACACCGCGTACCCGCACCGACAAGCGCAAGACCCGTGGCAAGGTGCACCTCCGCGAGCACCTGATGGGGTGGCTCTTCGTCGGGCCGTTCGCGGTCGTCTTCCTGGCGTTCCTCATCGCGCCGCTGGGCTACGCGTTGTACCTCAGTCTCTTCCAGAAGAAGCTGATCGGCGGCACCAGCTTCGTCCTCTTCGACAACTACGTGAAGGCGTTCACCGACCCGAGCTTCCTGTCCGGGGCGTGGTTCGTCATCCGGTTCTCCCTCGTCGCCATCCCGCTGCAGATCGTCATCGCACTGGCGATGGCGCTCATCCTGGACGCGGTGACGTCCCTGTTCGCGCGCTTCTCCCGCCTCATGATCTTCCTGCCGTACGCGATCCCCACGGTGATCGGCGCGGTGATGTGGGGGTTCCTCTACAGCAAGGGCTTCGGCCCGCTCACCGACATCTTCGGGTTGTTCGGGGCGACGGCACCCGACTTCCTGGGCAGCAACCTGATCTTCTACGGCCTGCTGAACGTGGTCACCTGGCAGTGGGTCGGCTACTACATGATCATCCTGTACGCGGCGTTGCAGGGAGTCGACCCGACGCTCTACGAGGCCGCCCGGATGGACGGCGCCGGACGGTGGCAGGTCGCGCTGCGGATCAAGATCCCACTGATCGCGCCCGCGCTGATCCTCATCCTGGTCTTCGCACTCATCGGCACCCTGCAGTTCTTCAACGAACCGCAGATCCTGCGGTATCTCGCCGCCGGCACGATCGGGACGGACTTCACCCCCAACATGTACGCATACCAGCAGGCGTTCGCCCTCGCCAACTTCAACTACGGGTCGGCGATCTCGTTCGCCCTCGGCGGCATCGTGTTCATCTGCGTGTACGCATTCCTGTTCTTCACCCGCAAGCGGAGGAGCTTCCTCTGATGGCCAATCGCACAAGCGTCAGCGCAGGCCCCCGCCGGCCGCAACGCTATCTGCCGCTGCAGATCCTTCTCGGCTTCATGGTGATCTACTTCCTCGTACCGTTCTGGTGGGTCGTCGTCAACAGCTCCAAGGACGCACCGGGGTTGTTCGGCGGGGGCAACACGCTGTGGTTCTCCGACCAGATCGACTACGTCGGCAACCTCCGGCAGCTGTTCACCTACGACGGTGGCATCTACCTGCGGTGGATCCTCAACTCCACGTTGTACGCGATAGCCGGCGGAATCGGCGCCACGGTCCTGTCGGTGATGGCCGGCTACGGCTTCGCCAAGTACCGGTTCGCCGCTCGGCGCTTCAGCTTCGCCGTCGTGCTCGGCGCGCTGATGGTGCCCGCCACCGCCCTGGTCATCCCGACCTTCATCATGTTCTCCCGGCTTGGCCTGACCAACACGGTCTGGGCGGTGATCCTCCCGTCGCTGCTCAATCCGTTCGGCGTCTACCTGATGCACGTCTACGCGCGCGACGCCGTGCCCGACGAACTGCTGGACGCGGCACGTGTCGACGGCGCGGGCGAGGTGCGTACCTTCCTCCAGATCGCCCTTCCGCTGATGCGCCCCGCGGTGGTCACCGTGCTCCTACTGTCCGCCGTGGCGTCCTGGAACAACTACTTCCTGCCACTGGCCATGCTCTCCGACAACCGGCTCTTTCCGGTGACCGTCGGCCTCGGCCTCTGGCAGGGCATCGCCTCGGCGAACAACGCGGGGGGCACCTCGCTGTGGAGCCTCATCATCCTGGGCTCGCTCGTGTCGGTGATCCCACTGGTCATCGCGTTCTTCAGCCTGCAACGGCACTGGCGTGGCGGGCTGTCCGTCGGTGGCCTCCGGTAGGTGCCACCCCCTTGATCGCCGGATGACAGAGAGGTGTGCTGATGTCGACGACGGATCGTCCGCTGCGCAGCGGGCAGTGGTTCGGCGCGGAGGGCCGCAACGGGTTCATCCACCGATCCTGGATGCGCAACCAGGGTTTCGCGGACGACGTCTTCGACGGTCGCCCGGTGATCGGCATCGCCACCACCTGGTCGGAGCTGACACCCTGCAACGCCCACCTGCGCGACCTGGCCGAATCGGTGAAGCGAGGCGTGTGGGAGAGCGGCGGCCTGCCGCTGGAGTTCCCCGCCATGAGCCTGGGCGAGCCCCTGATGCGACCCACGACCATGCTCTACCGCAATCTGCTGGCCATGGAGTTGGAGGAGTCGGTCCGCGCCAACCCGCTCGACGGGGTGGTGCTGCTCTCCGGCTGTGACAAGACCACCCCCGGCCTGCTGATGGGCGCGGCGAGCGTCGACCTGCCCACCCTGATGATCACCGGTGGACCGATGCTGAACGGCAAGTTCCGGGGCCAGGACATCGGGTCGGGCACCGTCGTCTGGCGCTTCACCGAGGAGCAGCGTGCCGGCCGGATGACCGCGGCCGACTGCTCCGAGGCCGAGGTCGGCATGTCCCGCAGCCGGGGCCACTGCATGACCATGGGCACCGCCTCCACGATGGCCTGCGTGACCGAGGCACTGGGCGTGCAACTGCCGGGAGCGGCCGCCGTCCCGGCGGTCGACTCGCGCAGGTACGCGCTCGCGCAGGCCGCCGGCCGCCGGATCGTCGCCATGGTCGCGCAGGACCAGCGGCTTTCCACGGTGCTGACCCGGGAGGCGTTCGAGAACGCCATCCGGGTCAACGCGGCGATCGGCGGTTCCACGAACGCCGTCGTCCACCTGCTGGCGATCGCCGGACGCCTCGGCGTCGCGCTGTCCCTGGAGGACTTCGACACCCTCACCGCCGAGGTGCCCATGCTCGTCAACCTGATGCCGTCCGGGGCGTACCTGATGGAGGACTTCGCCTACGCGGGCGGCGTGCCGGCGGTGATGAACGAGATCGCCGCCCTGCTCAACATGGAGCACGTCACCGTCAGCGGCAAGAGCGTCGCCGACAACATCAGCGGCGTGCAGTGCTGGAACCGGCAGGTCATCGGCACCCTTGCCGAGCCGTTCCAACCCGCCGGCTCGGGCACCGTGGTCCTGCGCGGGTCGCTCGCGCCGTCCGGGGCCGTGCTGAAGGTCTCCGCCGCCTCCGCGCACCTCCTGCGACACACCGGGCCGGCGCTCGTCTTCGACCGGATCGAGGACTACGTCGTCGCCGCCGACGATCCGGACCTCGACGTCACCCCGGACACGGTGATCGTGGTGCGCAACGCCGGCCCCCGGGGCTATCCCGGCTTCCCGGAGGTGGGCAACGTGCCCATGCCACGACGGCTGCTCGCCGCCGGCATCACCGACATGGTGCGGATCTCCGACGCCCGGATGAGCGGCACCGGGTACGGCACCTGTGTCCTGCACGTGGCCCCGGAGGCCGCCGTGGGTGGCCCGCTCGCGCTTGTGCGCACCGGTGACCTGGTCCGCGTCGACGTCCCGACGCGGCGCCTGGACCTGCTGGTCGACGACGCGGCACTCACCCAACGCCGCGCCGCCTGGCAACCGCCACCGCGGACGGCCGACCGGGGGTGGACCCGCCTGTACAGCGAGCACGTTCTCCAGGCCGACCAGGGCGCGGACCTCGACTTTCTGGTCGGTGGCAGCGGCAGCGCCGTACCCCGGCACTCGCACTGACCGCCCGCGAACTCCACCACGGGCCGGTCGCGGAGCGGGAGCCTCAGCGTGGCTGGGGCTCCCGTCACCGCCCGCAGGCCCCGCACGCCCGGCGGGTACGCAGGTGGTAGTCGCTTGACGCCGCGAGGAGCCCGAGCCCCAGGACCCAGTACGCCGACATCGCCACCCAGAGGAACGTGTCGGAGAACTCGCTGACCGAGCCGGACACCAACTGCACAAGCCCCATGCCGAAGTACGCCACGATGCCCGCCCCGAGCCCGAAGCCGGGCACCAGCAGCACCAGACGGGGGATCGGGCGGCCGGCGAGCAGCGGCACCCACCCCGGCCAGACCTCACCCCAGTGGTGGACCAGCGCCAACGGCAACAGCACTCCCGCCAGCAACAGGCCGACCTCCAGCCCGATCACGGAGGGGTTCTGGATGAGGCTGTCGAACCCCACCGCGCCCTGTGCCGCGAAGCGCGTCACGAGGCCGGCCACCGCGACGTACGCCGCCCAGCGTGCCCACCGCGCGGGGACCACGCGGTGGGCACCGGGTCGCCCGGTTCGACAGCACTGCGGGCAGTCACCACGGGTGCGCCGCTGATAGCGGGCGGTGGCCAGGCCGAGCAGGGCCGCTCCGGTCACACAACCCAGCCGGCTGGCGAACGCCGTCGGGTCGAAGTGCGGGCTGACCGTGAACAGCAGGAAACCCACGAGCTCCGGCAGCAGGATCGCGGCGGCCGCGACCAGCGCCCCGGTGACCGCCCAGGCGACCCCCGCGAGCACCGGCCGCCACGTCGACACCCGGTCCAGCGCAACGGCCAGGACAGCCGCGGCCAGACACAGCGCCACCGACCACCAACCGGTGAAACCCACCAGGTCCGACCCGAACTGCCGGAACTCCGGGGCCTCGCCGACGGTCCACGCCAGACGCACGCCCCCGTATGCCACGGCCCAGCCGAGCACCGCGTACGTCAGGCCGTTGCCCGCCCCGCGGGCGATCGATGTCGTCATGCGTCCGATCCTCCCGCTGCCCCGGCTCGGGCGGACCCGCCGACAGGGGAGGCGTGCTCCCTCGCCGGAGGGAGCTGATCCGGACACCGACGGTCGCGCGCGCTGCTACGGTCACCGGCGCTGACCTGGCACTCCGCTCAACCTCGGCCCGGACGCAACCCGACGGTCGTCCGGACCCGTCGAGTGGGCAGAGGAGGGAGCCTCAATGATGGATGCCGAGCGGGAGTTCGTGGAGTACGTCTCCGCGCGACTGCCGAGCCTGCATCGGACCGCGTTCCTGATGTGCGGCGACGCCCATTTGGCCGACGACGTGGTGCAGCAGACGATCACGGCGTTGTACGTGCACTGGCGCAAGGTCAGCCGAGCCGACAACGTCGACGCGTACGTGCACCGGATGCTCGTCCACAAGCTCGTCGACGAGAAGCGGTTGAGCTGGTCGAAGGTCCGGTTGTCGGGGTCGACGCCCGAGCCGGCGCGCCCGGTCCTGCCGCACGACGAGGTGGCCGAGCGGGACAGCCTGGTCGCCGCGCTCGCCCGCCTGCCCCGCGGCCAGCGCACCGTGCTGGTCCTGCGGTTCCTGTGCGACCTGTCGCTCGCCGACACGGCCGCCGCGATGGGCTGCTCCGATGGCAACGTGAAGTCGCAGACGGCTCGGGCGCTGGCGGCGATCCGCCAGGTGCTCGACGTCACCGAGATGGCCGGAAGGAATTCGACATGACCACGCTGGACGACCAGCGGATCGCCGCACTGCTGCGATCGGCGCCGGTCCCCGAGCCGCACGTGGACGTGGACCGCGCGATCCGCGACGGCCGGCGTCGACGCCGGCGCCGCCGGGTCGGCGGTATCGCCACGGTGACGGTGCTGGCGGGGCTCGGCGCGGTGGGCGCCGTCCAGGTCGGCGGGGTCGCCGACGAACCCGCCCCGGTCCCACCGGCCATCGCGGCGTCGCCGACCGCGTCCGTGTCGACCGCGCCGGTCAGATCGCTCACCTGTGCGGTGGTCCTGCTGCCGCAGCCGACCCGTGGTTCGGTCGCGGTGGCGACCGGTGTCGATCCCACCGGGCGGCACATCGTCGGTGACATCGGCACCGGGAACGAGGACGGGCGGGTCGTGCTGTGGACCGACGGCCGGGCGACGGTCCTGCCGGCCGCCGCCCGGCACGGCGCCGCGGTCAACGCCGGCGGGTACGTGGTCGGCACCAACGGCGACGGCACCGGCTGGGTCTACCGGGGTGGGACCCTGCGTTCCCTGACCACCCCGCCCGGCTACGACGCGGTCCTGATCTACGCGGTCAACGGTCGGGGTGACATCGCCGGCACCGCCCGGAAGGCCGACGACACATCCCGTGCCGTGCTGTGGTCCGTGCACCGCCCGCAGCAGTACCGGTTCCTCGGCGGAGCGGGGTCCGCGGCGACCGGGATCACCGAGGACGGCACTGTCGTCGGCACGATGGGCGACCTGCCCTACCGGTGGACGCCCCAGGGCACCGGGGCCGAGTTGGCGGTGCCGGACGGCTACCCGCACGCCTCGGTCGAGTCGGCGCACGGCAACTGGGCGGTCGGCAGGGTCCCCGGTCCCGCGCGGGGCGGGGCCGTGCAGATGCTGCCGGTGCGGTGGGACCTGACGACCGGGGCGGCGGGCCTGCTGCCGTACCCGTCCGCGAGCGGGATCGCCGGCAACGGCGACCTGCTGGTCGACGACGGCGCGCCGATGATCGTCGCAGTGGACGGCACGTCCCGTCGGTTGCCGGGCCGGCCCGAGGTCCGGTCGACCGAGGCGGGCACGTACACGGCCAGCGGGATCAGCGACGACGGCCGGACCGTGGTCGGTGCCCTCTACGAGAAAGAGGAGCACCGGCCGCTGGTGTGGCGCTGCACCTGAGGTCGGCGCCGCCGACCCGCCCCACGAACGCCGGGTCGGGGCCGCGGCCCCCCCCCCCCGCCCCCCCCCCCCGGGGGCGGTGGGGGGGGCCCCCCCCCCCCGGCCCCGAGTCGACAGGGCGGGGGGGCCGGGGCCCTCCCGCCCCACGGGGGGCTC